>NZ_JBNPUW010000005.1:0-556235 GCF_051168375.1 Bradyrhizobium sp. HKCCYLRH1034
ATTGCGACAATGCGCTTGCGCGCACTGCGCGTGATACCAGCATCGGGGTATCAGGACGCTGCGACTTCACGTCCGCGCATCGCCGTTCGTCCGCACGCTGGACAAGCATGCTGCGGCAACAGCGCGGCCATCGCATCCCCACCTCGCGTGTCGTGACGATCGCGCGCTACGCCCCTCTGCGGTGAGGCGGGATGCGCTACCAAAGCACGATTTTCGAAAAAACGAAAGAGAAAAATGCAGGCGCGCGATCGGTCGTCAAGAGCGCGTTGAACGAACTGAACAAAATCCAGACCGGCGCGTTGCGCGCGACACGCAAGCGGAGCCTCTGTGTAGATTCCCGGAAGCTCATAGCCCTGCTGATTTGCCCGACGTGCCGGCTCGGCCACACTCGCGGCATCGATGATGCTCAGCGGCGGCGCGCCGCCGCGCCCAGGATGTCCTGGGTGGCGCGCCCGAGCCGCCTGGCGGCATCGGCGAGATCCTTCGCTGCAAAGCCCGAATAGCCCAGGATGAAACCGTCGGGCCCGCGCTGCACGATCCGCGCATCCGACAGCAGCCGGCATTCGATGCCGGCCCGGTCGCGGATCAGTTTCGCCGTGCCCTTCGGCGCTGCCGGCGGCAAGGTCGCCAGCAGATGCAGTCCTTGCGACGGCGCGGCCAGTTGCAGGCTGCCTTTGCCGTGCTTGGCGAGCGCCTCGGCGACGACATCGCGCGCCTGGCGATAGCGCGGGCGCAGCCGCCGCATGTGGGCTGCGAGCACGCCGTCGGCCATCAGGTCGGCCAGCGCGTCCTGCATGAAGGCCGGCGGAAACCGGTCCTGCGCCGCGCGCGCCGCGACCACCCGCGCGACCAGCGCCGGCGGCACCACGAGGTAGCCAAGCCGCAGTCCCGCGAACAGCGTCTTGCCGAAGGTGCCGAGATAGATCACGCGCTCGCCGCCGATTCCGGCCAGCGCCGTCAGCGGAGGGCCGGCAAAGCGGTACTCGCTGTCGTAGTCGTCCTCGAAGATGTAGGCGTCCGCCCTGCGCGCCCAGTCGAGCAGCGCGATGCGCCGCGCCATGCTCATCGCAACGCCGGTCGGAAACTGATGCGATGGCGTCACGTAGGCGGCCTTGGCCGCCATGTACGCCGCCTCGCCCGAGCTCACTATGATTCCTTCATCATCGACGGGCACCGGGACCAGCTTCGCGCCGGTCGTGCTCAACGTATGGCGCGAGGCGACATAGCCCGGATCCTCGAACCAGACGGGATCGCCCGGCGCAAGCAACGCGTCGATGCATAGCCGCAGGCCATGCTGGGTGCCGCTCACGATGAGAATGCAGCTTGGGTCGCAGCGTACGCCGCGATTGGCGGCAAGGTAGCGCGCGACCTGGCTGCGCAGATGCAGGCTGCCGCGCGGATCGCCATAGCCGAGCTCATCCGGCGCGGCGTGGGCGATGCGGCGCCGGCTGGCCGCGGCGAGTCGCCGCAAGAGCACGGGATCGACCAGCGTGCAGCCGAGCGCGAACGGCCGGCGCGGCGGAATGCGGATGTCCAGCTCAGCAACTGGTGCGGCGACCTGCGGTGCGGGCAGCCGTGCCGCGACATAGGTGCCGGCGCCGTGGCGCGCCTCGACCAGGCCGTCCGACAGCAGCGCCTCATAGGCTGTGACGATCGCATTGCGGCGGACGCCGAGCTGCTCGGCGAGCCCGCGCGTCGAAGGCAGACGAAGGCCGGGCGCGAGCAGGCCATCGACGATGCCGGTGCGCAGCGCGCCGTGCACCTGCTGCGACTGGCTGCGGATGGTGCGGTCGAGGTGGATCGGCAGCGCCAGCACGTCGTCGCGGCGCCGCGAAGTGGTTGGCTGCTTTCGCATCGAAGTGGAACTCCCGGCAACCACTTTGCCATGGCATGACGTCGACGGAAACAGGAGACTGACGATGTCCGAACAACAGATGCCGAGCTATCCCGTCGACGACACCAACCGGGTCAAGCGGCGGCATCAGCGCGCCCACTACGATCATGCGACCGTCCATGCCCTGCTCGACTCCGCAACGCTGTGCCACGTCTCCTATGTCATCGACGGCCAGCCCTATTGCACGCCGACGCTGTATTGGCGCGAGGCAACGACGCTGTATTGGCATGGGTCGAGCGCCAGCCGCATGTTGCGCAGCCTGTCCGAGGGACAGCCGGCCTGTCTCACCGTGACCCATCTCGACGGCCTGGTGCTGGCGCGCAGCGCCTTCCATCACTCGGCCGACTATCGCTCGGTGATGGCGTTTGGCCATGCCCGGCTGATCGAGGATCCGGCGGAGAAGGAGCGAGCGCTGGTGATGATGGTCGATCGGCTGTTTCCCGGCCGCACGGCGAGCCTGCGCCCGACCACGGAGCAGGAGCTCAAGGCCACGTCGGTCGTGACCATGGAGATCGAAAAGGCATCGGCGAAGATCCGCGCCGCGGGCGTCATCGACGATGAGGAGGACTACGCGCTGCCGATCTATGCCGAGCGCATTCCTGTGCACACCCTGATCGGGCCGCCGGAGCCCGATGGCCGGTTGCTGCCGGGCATCACCCGTCCCGCGACGCTGTCAGGTTTCAGCGCTGGACGGCGGCTCGATGAGGCGCTGACGGAGGCGTATGCGACGAGCTATCCGGCGGGGTAATGCGCGTAGCTACCACGCGATCCGAGGGTGCCTTGCGCAACCCTGGATCGCCTCGTCGCTACGCTCCTCGCAATGACAATCGGAGCAGGCGTAGCGCCACTTTCCGTCATCGCCCGGCTCGACCGGGCGATCCGGTACGCCGAGACGGCTGTGATGGCATCGAGAGCAGCGGCGGACTGGATACCCCGCTTTGGCGGGGTATGACGATGGAACTGCAAACGCGCTGGCTCCCCGGCCGTCATCGCGAGCGCCAGCGAAGCGATCCAGGGCCGCATGAAAGGTCTGATCGCTTCGCTCGCAATGACGACGGAACGAAGCCTGCCTACCGCTCGATCATCCTGTTCCAGCGCGTATTCCATTCCGGGCGCCTGGCGTTGATGACGTCCCAGTCGAGCGTGATCGCGCTCTTCATGTAGCCGTGGAAGGTCGCGAGCTTCTGCTCGGCCGCCGGCGTTGTGGCTTTCGCGGTGGTGTTGGACGGCACGATGTTGCCGGCGGCCAGCGCCTTGGCCTGCGCTTCCGGCGACAGCAGATAGGCGGCGAGCTTCTGCGCCAGCTCGGATTCGGAGTTGTTGGCGATGACGCATTCGGCGACCATCAGCACGACCGAGCCTTCCTTCGGCTGCGCGTATTCGACAGCGATGCCCTTCTCCTTCAAGGTCGACACGGCGGTCGGCGTCAGCGGGAAGATCGCTGCCTCGCCGGTCTGCACCATCTCGGAGATCTTGGCCGAGTTCGGAATGTATTCGAGCACGTTCTTGCCGATCGTGTCGGGAAACGCCTTGAAGCCCGGCTCGACATTGGCCTCGCTGCCGCCGTTGATGCGGTTGACCATCAGGAAGGCGTGCAGGCCGAAGGTCGAGACCGAGGCCGACTGGAAAACGACCTTGTCCTTGAACTTGGGATCGGCGAGATCGAGCCAGGAGGTCGGCGCCGCCCAGCCTTTCTCGTCGAACAGCTTTTTGTTGTAGGCAAGGCCGGTCATGCCGATGTCGATGCCAGCGGCGATGTCGTCCTTGAGTCGCGCGAACGGCTCGAGCTGGCCGAGCGCCTCGCTCGGCTTCAGCTTCTCGCACAGACCAAGGCCGGCGGCGCGGATCATCACGCCGTCGTCGAGAAACATCACGTGCATCTGCGGCTTGTCCTTCGCCGCGATCGCCTTGGCGAGGATCTCCGACGAGGTGCCGGGCACGACGACGATCTTGACGTCGTTGGCCTTCTCGAAGTCCGGAAACACCGCCTGCGTATAGGTGCGCTCGAAATTGCCGCCGTTCATGCCGACATAAAGCGTCTTGGTTTCCGCATGCGCGGCCGATACAGCGAGGATGAGTGCAAAGGCTGAGCCGAGCGCGGCGCGAGCATCGATCATGGCGAGGTCTCCTTCGATCCTGTCGTCATTGCTGCTTGAGAGGCATCGCCCGGCTGCGATGCGGGTGAGAAACGGCTGATGGCGAAGGCCGCGATCGGCGTCGAGGTCTCGCCGTCGCGCACCAGCTCGGCCAGCACCTCGCCGACCCCTGGCGCGATCTGGAAGCCGGCGCCGGAGAAGCCGAAGGCGTGAATCAGTCCCGGCGTCGTCGCGCTCGGCCCGATCACCGGATTGCGGTCGGGCATCGTCGCCTCGGTGCCGCTCCAGAACCGGATCGCCTGGGCATGGCGCAGCGGGCCGAACAGCTCGCTCGCGCGCTGCATGATGGCGAGCACGCCGTCGCTGCGCGGGCGCGAATAGTCGGGATCGGCGAGCGGCGCGGCGCGCTCGCCGCCGACCACGACGTTGCCGCGCGTGACCTGTCGCGCGTAGATGCCGCCGCCCTCGATGCCGATGTTGACGCCGAGAAATAAATCGAGCGGCTCGGTTACGATCATCGACGGATAGGTGCGCTCCAGCGGCACGGGCTCGTCGAACGCGCGCGCCAAGCCGTCGGCCCAGGCGCCGGCGCTGTTGATCACGGTACGCGTTCTGATGGCAACGTCGCCGGCCTCGATCACGAAGCCCTCGAATGTCCTGGTGGCGCCCGTGACCTCCGTGTTCTCCAGCACCTCGGCGCCGGCGCGACGCGCCGCTGCGGCGAAGGCGACGGCGACCAGCCGGGGATTGGCGTGGCCGTCGCCGGGACAGAATGAGCCGCCCACGACGCCGCCCGCGATGCCGAAGCGCTCGTGCAGTTGATTGTGGCCAATCAGCTCGAGAGCGAGCCCGAACGGCGCGACCTCGACGGCGTAGCGCTCCAGGCTCGCCATGTCCGCAGGCGAGCGCGCCAGCTTGAGATGGCCGGAGCGCAGGAACTCGCCGTCGATGCCGATGAGCTGCGCGAGCCGCGGCCAGATTGCATGCGCGCGCTGCGACAGCGGCAGTTGCTCGGGCGGGCGGCCCTGGCGGCGCACGCCGCCATAGTTCACGCCGCTCGCCTGAGCGCCGCAGAAGCCCTTGTCGAGCAGCGTGACGGAGAAGCCCATGCCGCGCAGCGCCAGCGCGGCGGAGCTGCCGACCAGCCCGCCGCCGACGATCGCGACATCGCAGTCAATGCGCCGGGTCATGCTGCCTCTCGTCGAGGGACAGACTCACGGCCACCGGGATCGGCTTGATCGGCGCCTGCGCGCGCAGCCGGCCGACGGCGCCTATGTCGCGGCGCGTCTGCGCAGCCAAGAGCTCCGCGGCGGCCGCGCCGCACATGCGGCCCTGGCAGCGGCCCATGCCGATGCGCGTCACCGCCTTCAGACGATTGATCTCGGTGAGCGAGAAATCCCTGATCGCGCGCCGCGCCTCGCCGGCATCGATCTCCTCGCAGCGGCACAGCAGCGTGTCATCGGCGATGTCGCCCGCCCAATGCGATGGATAGGGAAAGGCGGCTTCGAGCCCATCGCGCAGCCGGTCGATCCGCGCCAGCGCATGTTCGAGGGCGGTAGCGCGCATCGAATCATGCGGCAGGCCACGATCCTCCAACAATGCCAGCGCGGCCCGCTCGCCGGCGGCTTCCGCGGCATCGGCGCCGGCGATGCGGGCGCCGTCGCCGGCGAGGTACACGCCCGCGATGCTGCTGCGGCCACCGGAGTCGCGAACCGGACGATGCGCGCGGTCGCGCGCATCGAAGCCAAAGGCGCAGCCGGCGAGATCAGCAGCCTGAGTCTCCGAGCGCAGACCGAGGCCGTAGCCGACGCCGTCGCAGGCGATCGCGTGTTCGCGCCCGCCAGCCCGATAGACGATGCGCGCCACCCTGCCCTTGCCCTCGATCCGGAGCCGGGAGACGCCGAACCGCACGCGCGTGCCGCGCAGCGTCAACTCCACCGCCATGCGCAACCCACGCAGCACGATGCCCGGCGCGAGCGGCAACGCGCGCAGCAGATTGAGCTTCGCAGACAAGGGCGCCGCGTCGAGCACGGCGGCAACGTCGACGCCGGCCTTCATGTATTGCCAGGCGACCAGATAGAGCAGCGGGCCGGAGCCAGCGAACACCACGCGCCGGCCGATCGCACAGCCCTGCGCCTTCAGCGCGATCTGCGCGCCGCCGAGCGTAAACACGCCCGGCAGGGTCCAGCCGGGGATCGGCAGCACGCGATCGGTCGCCCCGGTCGCGAGGATGAGTCCATCATAATTGATGCGATGGCTGATGCCGTCGCGGAGAATGGCGGCCGCGCCGTCGCGCAGATTCCACAGCAGCGTGTTCGACTGATAGTCGATTGCGGTGCCGAGCGCCGCAAAGTCGTGATGCAGCCGCGCGGCCTTCGAAGCCTCCGAGCCGTAGCGCGCCGTGGCATCGCGGCCGTCGGGACTCAGCGGCTGGCGATAGATCTGGCCGCCGCAGGCGTGGCCTTCATCGACCACGATCGGCCGCAGGCCGGCCGCGACCAATGTCATCGCGGCGCGGATGCCGGCCGGGCCGGCGCCGACGATCAGGGGCGATGCGCGCTCAGCCATGGCCGCGCCCTCGTCGTGTGATGATGTCCATGCCTTCGGTAAGCGGCGTCGTGCAGGCGCGCAGCTGCTCACCGCTCGCGAGCTGCACCCAGCAGTCCTGGCACGCGCCCATCTGGCAGAAGCCGGCCCGTGGCGCGGCGGAAAACTCGCTGTAGCGAAGCCGGTCGACCTGGCAGAGCATGGCCGTCAGCACGGTGTCGCCGGCGCGGCCGTCGCAGGGCACGCCATCGATCGTGAAGGAGATGACGGCGCTGTCGTTGCGGACGAGGCGATGCAGCAACGGCATGGTATCAGCCTTGGCCCACGAGGATCTTGTCGAGGCCGAAGATGCGGTCGAGCAGCAGCATCGCCGCCGCCGTCACCGCGATCATCAGCGCCGATACGGCGGCCATCATCGGATCGATCGATTCGGTCGCGTACATGTACATGCGCACCGGCAGGGTGATCGTGGCGGGCGAGGTGATGAAGATCGACATCGTGAGCTCGTCGAAGGAGTTGATGAAGGCGAGCAGCCAGCCGCCGGTGATGCCGGGCAGGATCATCGGCACGGTGATGCGGCGGAACACGATCCAGCTGGAAGCGCCCAGGGTCACCGCCGCCTGCTCGGCGCTGCGGTCGAGGCCGGACAGGGCGGCCAGAACCAAGCGGAGCACATAAGGCGTGACGACGACAACGTGACCTGCGGTCAGCCACAGCAGGCTGCCGGTGGCGCCGAGCAGCGCGAACAGCCGCAGCAGCGCAACGCCGAGCACGAGATGCGGGATCATCAGGGGCGACAGGAACAGCGCGTTCAGCGCCGCGCGGCCGCGGAAGTCGTAGCGGTCGAGCGCGAGGCCGGCGGCGACCGCGAGCACGACCGCGATCGTCGCGGCTGTTGCCGCAACCCACAGGCTGTTGAGGAAGGAGGCGACGAAATCCGGATGCGCGAACACGGCTGTGAACCAGCGCAGCGAGACCTGCGTGGTCGGCAATGTCAACGTGTTGGCCGGCGTGAACGCGACGAGGCAGATCACGATGAGCGGCGCCAGCACGAAGCCAGTGACGAGCGCATGAAAGACCAGGGCGATCGGACCGTTGTGGCGCATGCCGCTCACCCCAACATCCGCCTGGCGCGCGCCTCGACGACGCGCTGATAGGCGAGCATGAGCACGAGGTTCGTGACCAACACCAGGATCGCGATGGCGGCCCCCAGCGGCCAGTTCAGCTCGTGCATGTATTCGTCATAGACCAGCGTCGCCGCCATCTTCAGCCGCCGGCCGCCGAGCAGCGCTGGGATCGCAAAGGCCGAGGCCGACAGTCCGAACACCACCAGGCTGCCCGACAGCAGCCCCATCGTCACCTGCGGCAGCACCACGCGGCGCAGCGCCGTGAAGCGCGAGGCGCCGAGCGTCCAGGCGGCGGCCTCGACCATCGGATCGAGCTTCTGCAGCGAGGTCCAGACCGGGATGACCATGAACGGCAGCATCACATGGACGAGCGCGATGACGATGGCCGTCTCGGTGTAGAGGATCCTGACCGTGCCGAGCCCGAGCGCACGGAAGGCCTCGTTGACGAGGCCCGTGGGGCCGAGCAGCATGCTCCAGCCAAAGGCGCGCACCACGACCGAAACCAGCAGCGGGCCGATGATCGCGAGCAGGAACGCCGAGCGCCAGGGCTCGCGCATGCGCGCCAGGATGTAGGCCTCGGGCGCGCCGATCACGGCGCAGATCAGCGTGGTCAGCGCGGCGAGCCGCAGCGTGCGCCAGAAGATATTGAGAAAGTAGCCGTCGGAGAGGATGCCGATGTAGTGCGCCAGCGTGGTCTCGTCCTTGACGCCGGTCGCGGCGTCATAGACGTGGAACGACAGCGCCAGGGTGAGCCCGAGCGGCACGACCACCAATGCGGTGAACAGCAGCGCGCCCGGCGCCGCCAGCAGCCATGGTGTCGTCGCGCGCGTGCCGCTCATGCCGACTGCGCTCCGTCGGGCTTCGACGCGCGTGCGCTGGCGCTGCTCCAGGCGAGACCGACCTGATCGCCCTCGCACGCCGGCTCCTCGCCCGCATTGGGCAGGGCGACGCCGATCAATCCGGCGGGCGTCTCCACGGTGAAGAACCAGGTGCTGCCGAGGAAAAAGCGCGCTCTGATGCGGCCGTCGAGCACGCCGGCGCCGGGAGCGGTCAGGCCGATCTTCTCCGGCCGGATCGCGAGCACGGCGGCCGTGCCGTCAGTGAGGTCAGCCCCCTCGCACGGCAGCAGGCGCCGGCCGATCTCGACGCCCCCGTTGCGCCACACGCCGGACAGCCGGTTCATCTTGCCGACGAAGGAGGAGATGAACGGCGTCGCCGGATTTTCGTAGAGCCGATAGGGCGCGTCGACCTGCATGATGCGGCCCTGCTCCATCACCACCACGCGATCGCTCATCGACAGCGCCTCGCTCTGGTCGTGCGTCACCATGATCGTGGTGGTGCCGACGCGCTGCTGGATGCCGCGCAGCTCGAACTGCATCTCCTCGCGCAGCTTGGCGTCGAGATTGGACAGCGGCTCGTCGAGCAGCAGCACCGGCGGATCGATCACGAGCGCGCGCGCCACCGCGACGCGCTGACGCTGCCCGCCGGAGAGCTGGCGTGGATAGCGGTCGGCGAGCGCGGCGAGTTGCACCAGCGCCAGCGCCTGTTTGACGCGCGCCTCGCGCTCGGCCCTGATCACCTTGCGCATTTCGAGTCCGAAGGCGACGTTCTGCGCCACCGTCATGTGCGGAAACAGCGCATAGCTCTGGAAGACGATGCCGAGGCCGCGGCGATCGGGCTTCTCGTGGGTGATGTCGCGACCGTCGAGCGTGATGCGCCCCGACGTCGGCTCGACCAGGCCGGCGATCATCTGCAGCGTCGTGGTCTTGCCGCAGCCGGAGGGGCCGAGCAGCGAGATGAACTCGCCCTTGGCGACGCTGAGATTGACGTCGCTGACCGCAGCGACATCGCCGTAGAGCTTCGTCAAACCGTCCAGCGTCAGGAAACCCATGCGTCCTCGCGCGGGAGGCTTCCTGTCATCGCCCGGGATTGCCGCCCTGGGGCTCTTTCATGCCGGCGGGCCACGCAGACGGTCAATCATGAATTCCGATATCCTGAATTTATCTATCTGATATTCTGCTATATGAAATCCATGTGACGAATTCGACGCCAACATTCACCGATCAGATGACGACAGCCGACACCGATTCGTCCTCCAGCCTTCGCCGGGCCCTGAAGCTGCTCCGCATCCTCGCCGAGGGCGACCCCGACGGGCTGCGGCTGAAGGACATCGCGGAGACCGCGGGCTGCAGCCAGCCGACCGCGCACCGCATGCTGCAGGATCTCGCCGCGGAGGGTTTCGCCGAACAGGCGGCCGGCAAGCGCTATCGCCTGGCGCTCGACTTCTACGTGCTCGCCGCACGCGCCGGCCAAGCCAGCGGCCTGCGCGAGGCGGCGCGGCCGGCGCTGCTGCGGCTGTCGGCGACCTTGAGCGACACGATCTTCCTGCTGGTGCGCAACGGCTTCGATGCGGTCTGCCTCGACCGCGTCGAAGGACCGTTTCCGATCCGCTCCTTCACCGGCGACATCGGCGGCAAGGTGCCGCTCGGGCTTGGCCAGGGCAGCCTCGCGATTCTCGCCAACCTGCCCGAGGACGAGCAGGAGGCCGTGATCCGCTTCAACATCCCGCGCCTGCTCGATCGCGGCTTCCTCGACGAGGCCTCGCTGCGCAGTGCGCTGGCGCAGGCGCGCGCGCAAGGCTGGGTCAACACCAGCACCGGCCTCATTCCCGGCATGGCCGGCGTCGGCGTGCCCGTGCTCGACGCGCGGGGCAACGCGGTGGCGGCGCTCAGCGTGGGCACGCTGGCGGAGCGGCTGAACGCGGACCGGCTGCCGCATGTGGTCAAGATCCTGCAGGGCGAGGCGCAGGTGCTGGCCGGCAAGCTCAACCCGTTCGACGTGGCTTTGCGCTATCCATCACGGAGCTTGAGCACGATCGGGGGGAATTAGTCCTTCTCCATCACGACCACCGTCATTCCGGGGCAAGGCCGCAGGCCTTGAACCCGGAATCCCGACGTTGCCTTGCGTTCGTTTCCAACAATCTCGAGATTCCGAGTTCAATCGCGCACACGCCGTCACGTGTGCACGATTGCCCCGGAATGACGCCAAGTCCTCTCGTGCTGTCCAACCGAGACAACCGCCTAGGTCACCCACTCCGCGCGGATGCCGCCCCTCGCTGCTCCGCGCTCGGGCTCCCGCCAGGAGAACGTGAACAACCCCATCGGCTCGACCTGTTCGAGCTCATCGCGGGCAATGTCGCGCGCGATCACGACGATGAAGGGCGCTGGGGGCTTGTCGACGGTCAGTTGGCGTGGCGGCGAGAACACCGTGCCGACGCTTTCGACCAGCAATGGGCGCGGTGCTTCCTGCACCTTGACGAGCCCCTTGATGCGCAGAAGGCGCTCGCCGAGCCGACCCGCGACGTTGTCCAGCCAACTGGCGAGATCGGCATAGCCGATCTCATGGCGCGGCCGGACCAGGCAGAGCGCGAGGCGCGGATGCGCGGCGGCGAGATCAGGCGCGACGTCGCGCAGCGGCGGGGACGCCGTAAGCGGCGCAAAGGCCGCCGACACCACAGCGGCGCGATCCGCGTTGGCGACGGCCTTCGCGACTGGATTGAGCTGCGCGATCACCACCGGCGCATCGGTCAGCCCCTCCGGCGCAAGATCCGCCTTGGTTGCAATGATCCGATGTGCCGCGGCCCATTGGGCCGCGGCCTCCTCGAACGTCGCGACGTCCAGGCCGCGCGTGAGATCGTAGGTCGCGACGACGACGACGCGCATGCGGTGCTCGGCCAAGGTCGCGAGCTGGCGCAGCACCGGTCCTGGCATCGACAGGCCCGAGGTCTCCAGGATGATCCGGCGCAACGGCGGCAGGCCGGCGGGCCGCGGCGCCATGATCAGGCGGTCGATGGTGAAGGCGAGATCGCTGCCGACCTGGCAGCAGACGCAGCCGTTCGACAGCATCGCCAGCGGCACGTCATCGCCGCTCTCGCGCAGCAGCACGCCATCGAGCCCGACCTCGCCGGCCTCGTTGACGATCACGGCCGTGTCGGACGCCGTCTCCGCGCTCAGCACATCGCGGAGCAGCGTCGTCTTGCCCGATCCGAGGAAGCCGGTCAGGACGAAGAAGTCGATGATGCCGACGCTCATGGCGCCGCGGCGTCCTTGTCTTTATCCTTGGCGGCGTATTTCTCCGGCACGTCGCTCTCCCAGCTCGCCTTGACCAGCTCACGGACGTCGGCGAGCAGCTCCTCGGTGTCGTAGATGATGCCGTCCTTGATCGTGAATTTCAGGCCGCGATGCCACTCGACTGCATTGGTCGCATCGTTGAAGCGCATCGCGCCGGTGCCGTAGAGCAGCTTGAAATCGGTCAGCGGATTGTGGTCGTGGACCAGCATGTCGGCGCGCATGCCGATGTCGATGGTGCCGATCTCGTCCTGCAGGCCGCAGAGTGCTGCGCCCTGCGATGTCGCCGAGCGGATCACCTCCAGCGGATGGAAGCCGGCCTCCTGCAGCAACTCGAGCTCGCGGACATAGCCGAAGCCGAAGATCTGGTAGATGAAGCCGGAATCCGATCCGGTGCAGACACGGCCGCCGCGGTTCTTGTACTCGTTGATGAACGCCATCCAGAGCCGGTAGTTCTCCTTCCACTCGATCTCGTTCTGGGTCGACCAGCGATACCAGTACGAGCCGTGGCCGCCGCGCTGCGGCGTGAAGTAGTCCCACATCGACTTCCAAGTGTACTCCTTGTGCCAATAGGCCTGGCGCGCCCGCATCAGGTCGCGGTTGGCGTCGTAGATCGTAAAGGTCGGCACGAAGGTGAAACCGATCTCCAGGAACTGCTCCAGCACCTCGTTCCACTTGGCCGAGCCGGGCTCGGCGCCCTGCTTGAACATCTGCCCCGAGACCGAGAAGCGGAAATATTCATCGGTGTAGTTGTAGTCGAGCGGGAAGTTCTGGATCACGCGATCCTCGAACAGCGCCTCCGGCAGGCCGTAGTAATGTTCAGCGCTGGTCAGGCCCCAGCGCGCCGTGGTCAGCGCGTTCATGCGCGACACCGCCATCTGGGCGTGATGGCAGCCGGTGCGCAGGCCGATCTGTTTGCACTCGTCGAGCGCGGCTTCCATGATCGCGGGCGGCGCGCCGAAGAACTTGATGCCGTCGGCGCCGCGCTCCTTGACCTGACGCAGCCAGGTGCGCCCCTGCTCCGGCGTGTAGATCGTCTTGACCATGTCGTTGACGGCCGGGAAATAGGCATAGGCGAGCAGCCGCGGCGCGGCGATCGTGTTGTTCTCGGCGCGCTCTTTCTGGTCGAGCATCCAGGACAGCCCGTTCATCGAGCCCATCTCGCGCACCGTGGTGACGCCATGCGCCAGCCAGAGCTTGTAGACGTAGTCGACCGGCGGCACCCAGCCATTGGCGGAGTGATAGGCAACGCCGGCATGGGCGTGGCAGTCGACGAAGCCCGGCGTCACCCATTTTCCGCGACAGTCGATCTCGTGATCGGCCGGCTCGCCGGGGGTGCCGGCATAGCCATAGCCGACGATCTTCTTGATGCTGACGATGCGGCCGTTCTCGACGATGATGTCGACCGGCCCGATCGGCGGCGCCCCGGTGCCGTCGATGACAGTGGCGCTGCGCAGCGCCAGCCGCTTGAACGGCCCGATCCCGCGATCCCGCGTCGTCGCCTTCGGCACGATCGGCGCCGCGCCCTTGTTCCGGATGAAGGCGAGCTCATCGCCAGGGAGCATCTGTTCCGTCACGACGGCGTGTCCTCCATTTGAGACCGTAGGGTGGGCAAAGCGCAGCGTGCCCACCATGCGTCTGCTTTCTTCCAAGATGGTGGGCACAGCGCTGCGCGCCTTTGCCCACCCTACGCATCGTCTTCCCGTCATTGCGAGCGGAGCAAAGCAATCCAGGGCCAGGAAGCAAGTCTGGATTGCTTCGTCGCTGCGCTTCTCGCAATGACGGCGTCTACCGTCACCCCGCCCTGTACTTCCGCGCGAACGCCACGCTGCCGAACACCGTGAAGGCCATGGTCACCGCCAGCAGCATGAAGGCGAGGGCGGCGCCCATCGGCCAGTTGTTGCCGCGCACGAACTGGTCGTACACGGCAGGCGCCATCATCTTGAATCGCGGGCCGCCGAGAAGCACCGCCGTTGCATAGGTGTTCATGCACAAAACGAACACCAGGATCGAGCCGGCGGCGACGCCGGGACCCGACAGCGGCAGGATCACCCGCCAGAACACGCGCGCGCCTGAGGCGCCGAGATTGGCGGCGGCATATTCGAGGTCGCGGGGGATGCTCTCGATGACCGCGGACAGCGTCAGGATCATGTAGGGCAGCACGACGGCGATGATGCCGATGATGACCGCCTTGGTCGTGTACATGATCTCCAGCGGCGCGGAGATCAGGCCGAGCTTCATCAGAACCGTGTTGACGAGCCCGTCGCGCGCGAACAGCGCCATCCAGCCGGCCGAGCGCACGACATTGCCGACCAGCAGCGGAAACAGGGTCGCGATGACGACCAGGCTCTTCCAGCGGCTCTCCATGCGGCCGAGCCAATAGGCCGCCGGAAAGGCGAGAATCAGCGTGAGCAAGGTACACAGCAGCGCGATGCCCAGCGTGGCCAGGATGATCTGCTGGTAGTACGGATCGGTCGCGGCCTTGACGTAGTTGTCCGGCGACAGCGCCTGCATCATCAACTGGGTCGGGCTGAACTGGTTGAGCGAGATCCGGAACATCAGGATCATCGGCCCGACCAGCAGCGCCAGGACCAGCAGACAGGCAGGAACGACCAGCAGCGCCATCGCGCGAGCTCCGATTGCGAAAGTGTCGGCTGTTCAGCCACGGCTCCTGCGGCCTCGCCGCAGGAGCGCATCATTCAAGACTTACGCCTTGAACTCCTTGTTCCAGAAGTCGAGCGTACGCTGCGAGCGCCCGGCGGCATAGGCATAGTCCGGCTTCAGCAGCCGCGCGCGCTCGGCCTCGGTCAGGCTGACCTGCTTGGCGAGATCCTCCGGCAGCGGCGCATCGGTGACCGTCGGGACATAGCCCATCTTGTCGGCGAAGCCGCCTTGCGCCTTGGCGTCCAGCATCGCGTCGAGATAGGCGAAACCGCCGGCCTTGTTCTTGGCGTTCTTCGGCACCGCGGCCTGGAACACGATCGCCGGCGTGCCTTCCTTCGGCACGACATGGGCGAGCGGAATGCCGGACTTCTTCCACATGAAGCCGCGGGCAAGCCACATCGTAGTGATCCAGACCTCCTCCGACTTCAGCGCCGCCGCCAGCGCCTCGTTCGACGGATAGATCTTCACGTCGAGCGAGCGCCATTCCATCAGCTTCTTCTCGGCCGGATCGAGATTGCTGACGCCGCCGCCGCCGGCGAGCGCCGCAGCCAGCGTGTTGTTGGGATAGAGGATGTCGGCGAGACCGATGCGGCCGCGCCATTTCGGATCCCACAGATCGGCGAAGGATTGCGGCGGCGTCTTCACCTGGTTGGTGTTGTAGAGGATGACCTGCGCCGAATAGATGTGCGGGATCGCGATGTCGCTCTTGAGCTCCGGGAACACCTTGTCGAGCCGCTTCACCTGGGCTGCATCGACCTTTTCGAACACGTCCGACTGCGACACGATGTAGGTATCGTTGTCGGACAGGCACGACACGTCCATCGAGCCGCGGCGACTCTGTCGCTCGGCCAGCAGCTTGGTCTTGCGCGGATCGGCGTTGGCGACGTCCTGCACGATCTCGAACCCCTTCGGCGTCATGATCGGCTTATCGATGATGTCGGAGAGCAACTGGCCGTAGTCGCCGCCCCAGGTGCCGACCACGACCTGTCCGCCTTCGGCGCGGGCAGTGGGCATGCCGGAGGCCAGCGCGGCGACGCCGGCGCTGGCGGAGAGAAAATGTCGTCGCGAAATCATGGGAGAACCTCTCGCTGTGGATGGTGCGTTACGAAGATGTCTGCGGCACGAGACGCGGGACCTTGCGGTCCCACTGCAGGGACACGGGATCGTTCGGTTTGAGTGTTGCCAGCGGCTCGCTCGCGTCGGGCGTTGGCCTGACGGCCACCAGCGTCTCGTCGCCGATCGCCACCACATATTCGCTCTGCGCGCCCATATAGGTGATCGCCAGCACGCGGCCGCGCACCTCGCCGGACTCACCGGCCACCACTGCAATGCGTTCAGGCCGCAGCGCGAAAGCATCGGCATCGTCGCGCTCGCCGCTGGCGACATCGACCGGCAACAGCAGGCCGGCGCTGGTACGGAAGTTATTGGCGTCCGCACGCCGGCCGGCCAGGATGTTGCAACGGCCGACGAAGTCGGCGACGAAGGCATCCCTGGGCGAATCATACAGCTCCTGCGGTGTGCCGATCTGGCGCACGCGGCCGCCCTCCATGACCACGAGGCGATCGGCCATGGTCAGCGCCTCCTCGCGGTCATGCGTCACCATCAAGGTGGTCAGGCCGAGCCGCTGCTGCAGCGCGCGGATCTCGAGCCGCACCTCGGCGCGCAGCTTGGCATCGAGGTTGGACAGGGGCTCGTCGAGCAGGAAGATGCGCGGATTGATCACCAGCGCCCGTGCCAGCGCGACGCGCTGCTGCTGCCCGCCCGACAATTGCCGCGGCAGCCGGTCGGCGAGATGCGACAGCCGCACCAGCCTGAGCGCCTCCTCGATCTTCGTCTTGCGCTCGGCGGCACCGATGCCGCGCATCTCCAGACCAAAGCCGACATTGTCGGCTGCGCTCATGTGCGGAAACAGCGCGTAGGACTGGAACACCATGCCGGTCGCACGCTTGTAGGCCGGCAGATGCGTCACGTCCTCGCGGTCGAACAGCACGCGGCCGCTCGTGGGCGGCAGGAAGCCCGCGACCATGCGCAAGGTGGTCGTCTTACCGCAGCCGGAGGGTCCGAGCAGCGCGACCAGCTCGCCCTCGCCGACGGCGAGATCGAGCCCCTCCACGCCGATCGACGTCCCGAAGCGCTTGGTCAGCTTCTCCAGGGTGAGCTGCGCCATCACACCACCCGCGACAGCTTGACGAAGCGGTCGGTCACCACCATCAGAATGCCAACCAGCGCGATCTGCACAGTGGCGACCGCGGCGAGCGTCGGATCGATGCGGAATTCGAGGTAGTTCAGCATCGCAACCGGCAAGGTGATCCGGCCGGGACCGACCAGCAGCATCGACAGATCGAGATTCTCGAAGCTCTGGATGAAGGAGAACATCGCCGCGGCGACGATGCCGGAGCGCATCATCGGCAGGGTGATACGGCGGAACACCGTGAACGGGCTGGCGCCGAGATTGGCGGCGGCCTCCTCGGCGGCACGGTCGAGCCCCTGCAGGCTGGCGACCACGAGCCGCACCGTCCACGGAATCGCCAGCAGCGTATGCGCCGCGACGAGCCCTTCCGTCGTTGCCTTGATGTCGCGGTCGAGCAGATCCTCGGCGAGCACGTAGAACATGTAGAGACCGGAGCCGGCGACCACGCCGGGCACGGCGAGCGGGGCCAGCAGAAACGACGATAGCGCCTGACGGCCGCGGAACTCGCCGCGCACGATGGCAAGCGCCGCCGCAGTGCCGAGCGGCACGCCGATTACGGTCGCGAGCAGCGCGACCTGGAAGCTGGTCACGAGGCCACGCAGAAATTCCGGCTTGCTCAGCGCGTTCGCGTACCATTTCAGCGACAGGCCCGGCGGCGGAAAGCTCACGATCTCCTGCGCGAAGAAGCTGGTCACGACGATCATGACGACGGGCGCAAAGATGACGGCATAGGCTGTGACGATCAGCGTCCGCACTGCGAAATGGCCGAGTGACATTTGTCCCGTAAAACGGAACGGCATTGCAGACACCTCAACAAACAGATCAGCAACTTGTGCGCCGGCATCGTAGTCGGGAGCTCTGCTGCCGCCAAGCCTGTGCCACGAGTTATCGCAATGCACATTCGCATGGGCGCAGCGACGCGGCGATCCTGACGCGTGATGCGGCGGCAGCGCCATCTTGGCGCTAGCACCGTGCGCACGTGAAACCGTCGCCGGCGCGCTCGATTTCCGACTTTCGGAATCTTCGAGGACCGAGCAGGCGGACTTGACGCCTGCGCGACGGTCCGTCGCAACGGCGCGGATTTGAGCAATGCGTGCTCAATTCTTGCACCGGCACGATCCAATATTTTGTGCGCCCACGGACAAGCCATCCGCGCAGGCCCGCACCTAAGCTTGCCTTCGAGCTTGGACCGGGGCGACGGCACCAATGCACCGCCGGACCAGCGCGACATCATCGTTCGAAGGAGCTGGCAACATGCAGACGAGGCTATTCACTGGAGCGCGGCGGGCGTGGCTTGCCGCGCTCGGCGCCATCATCGCGGCGGGACTTCTCGCCCCCATCGACGCGCAGGCGGCGACGCCCGCGGGCTGCGCGGCGCTGAAGGAGAAATATCCGGACTGGAAGGGCAAGACGCTGGTCAACGCGATCAATCCGCACACGCCGGGCTATGAGTCGATCGACCCGAAAGACCCGAGCAAATATGTCGGCTTCGACATCGATCTCGGCGAGGCCATCGGCGACTGTCTCGGCTTCAAGCTGACCTACAAGCCGGTGACCTTCGCCGCGCTGCTGACGACCTTGGCGAGCGGCCAGGCCGACATCGTCATCTCCGACATCTACGCCACCAAGGAGCGCGCCAAGGCCGCCGACTTCATCACCTACTCCAAGGTGTTCGACGGCGTGCTGGTCGCCAAGGGCAACCCGAAGGGCATCAACGGCATCAACCTGTCGATGTGCGGCGCGGCCGCGGCCGAGAACACCGGCTACGTCGAGGTGCCGCTGATCCAGGATCTCGCGCCGAAATGCAAGGAAGCCGGAAAGCCTGAGCCGACGATCCAGCTCTACGACAACAACGCCAACTGTATCCAAGCCATCCTGGCCGGGCGCGCCGACACCTATGTCAACGACGTCAACACGGTCGACCAGGCGGTGAAGGCCTATCCGGACAAGCTCGAAAAGGCGATCGCGGTCACCATCCCCTATTCGGTCGGCATCGCCGTTCCCAAGGACAAGCCGAAGTTCCGCGACGCCGTCATGGCCGCGCTGATCGAGGTGCAGAAGGAAGGCATCCATCAGGAGCTGCTGAAGAAGTGGCAGCTCGATCCGGCGAACTTCAAGGAGCCGGATATTCTCACGGCGGACTAACAGGCGCTCCGTTTGAAGGCGGATCTGTCGCCGCAGAGACAGTGCGCTCCCCTCCCCCTTGCGGGGAGGGGTCGGGGGTGGGGGTCCACACGAAGACTCTTTGCTGGGTACCCCCCCTCCCCAGCCCTCCCCCACAAGGGGGGGAGGGAGCGCACCAATTCCTCGGCGAAACGTGCGCGACCCATCTACCCGACCAAACTCGTAGGGTGGGCAAAGCGCAGCGTGCCCACCAACGCTGTTCCGAAGCACCGCGGTGGGCACGGCGCTTCGCGCCTTTGCCACCCTACGTAGCCAGCAGGCCTGCCAACCGATGTCCCTCTTCCTGCATTATCTCAGCATGCCGTATCTGCTGCAGGGCATCGAGCTGACCCTTCAGGTCACCGCGCTCGGCCTCGTCGGAGGACTGTTCCTCGGCCTCATCCTCGCTTGGATGCAGCTCAGCCGGTTCTGGCTGCTGGCGGCGATTGCACGCGGCTACACCGTGATCTTCCGCGGCACACCCCTGATCCTGCAGATGGTGTTCGCCTACGACGCGCTGCCGCATATCGGCATCAAGCTGCCGGCGGTGCTGGCGGCGGGCCTCGCACTCGCCTGCAACGAGGCGCCGTTCATCGCCGAGATGCTGCGCTCCGGCGTGCTCGGCGTCGATCGCGGCCAGCTCCTGGCCGGCCAGGCGCTCGGCATGACGCCATCAGTGCTGATGCGCCGCATCATCGCGCCGCAGGCGATCCGCACCATGATCCCCGCCTTCGGCAACGAGGCGGTGAGCGCGCTGAAGAACTCTTCGCTCGCCTCCGTCATCGCGGTGCAGGAATTGACCTTGCGTTCGACGCAGCTCGCGTCGTCCACCTTCGACTTCTTCTCGATCTTCTTCGCCTCGGGTCTCATCTATCTCGTGCTGACCGGCGCGATCAGCGTCATCCAGCTCGCGCTGGAATGGCTGCTCGATCTCGACCGCACGGCGAAGCAGCGCAAGCTGGCGGACTACCTTGCGCTATTGCTACCTTGGCGCCGCATCGGCCACGCGACGAAGCTGGAACTCGCCGAGAAAACAGCCCCTGCCATCGAGGCCGCGCCGCCGGAGCCCGCCGAACTGAAAGAAACGCCGCCGCTAGCGCTGTCGATCGAGGATCGCGCCAGGCGCGCGGCGACGGTCGCCCGCAACAATGTCGCCGTCGAGGTCACCGGGCTGCGCAAGGCCTATGACGGCCACACCGTGCTCGACGGGCTCGATCTCACCGTGCGCATCGGCGAGGTGATCGCGCTGCTCGGCCCCTCAGGCTCCGGCAAGAGCACGCTGCTCCGCTGCATCAATCACCTGGAGAACTGGGATTCCGGTAAGATCCGCGTCGGCGGCCGCAAGCTCGGCTTTGACGAGGCCGGCCGCAAGCTGTCGCCGCGCGAGATCGCCAATGAGCGCGCCAACGTCGGCGTCGGCATGGTGTTCCAGCAGTTCAACCTGTTCGGCCATCTCACCGCGAAGGAGAATGTCGCAGGTCCCTTGCGCTGGGTGCACGGCCTGGGCCGCTTCGAGGCCGAGCGCCGCGCGGCGGAGCTGCTCGACCGCGTCGGCCTGTCGCATCGCGCCGATGCGCTGCCGCGCCATCTGTCCGGAGGCCAGCAGCAGCGCGTGGCGATTGCCCGCGCGCTGGCGCCGAACCCGAGCGTGCTGCTGCTGGACGAGCCGACCTCAGCGCTCGATCCCGAGCTCGTGGGCGAGGTGTTGGAGGTGATCCGCCGGCTCGCCATCGACGATGGGCTCACCATGATCATTTCCACGCATCAGATCCGCTTCGCCGACGAGGTCGCCGACCGCGTCGCCTTCCTCAACGGCGGCGTCATTCTCGAGCAGGGTCCGGCGCACGAGGTGCTCTCCAATCCGCGTCACCCGCTGACTGCGCGCTTCCTCTCGGTGATGGACGCCGAGCGGCCGAAGGATGCGGTCGCATGAGTTCATCCTTCACGTCAACATCAACAATCTCGCGTCCGATCTTTCATGAGGCCCTTGTATGAAGCACCATCTGCTGCCGGTGTCCCCGAAGACCATCCATTGGGGATATTTTTCCAAGGTGGTGACACCGGCTCTCACCTTGCGCTCCGGCGACCGCGCCACGATCGAGACGCTGACGCATCACGCCAACGATGACTACGAGCGCATGATCAAGGACGATCCCGGCGCCGAGAGCGTGTTCGAGTGGACGAAGGAGCACAAGGCCGTGGCGCGGCGCGGCTCCGGTCCGACCGAGGGCCCGTTCATCCGCGGCTCCGGCGAAGGCATCGGCGTGCATCTGCTGACCGGACCGGTCGCGATCGAAGGCGCCGAGCCCGGCGACGTGCTGGAGGTGCGGATCCTCGACATCAGGCCGCGGCCGAGCCAATGCGGCTGCCATGCCGGCAGATGCTTCGGCTCCAACGCCGCCGCCAATTGGGGCTTTCACTATCACGACCTGATCGAGGAGCCGAAGCCGCGCGAGGTCGTCACCATCTTCGAGCTGGACACCGCGGGGGAGCCGTTCGCCAGGGCGGTCTACAACTACGTCTGGACGCCGCAGACCGACCCCGACGGCATCGTGCATCCGACCATCGACTATCCCGGCGTGCCGGTCGACCACGCGACGATCAGCAAGCGCGAGAACATCATGCCGGGCATCAAGGTGCCGGCGCGGCTGCATTTTGGCACGATGGGGCTCGCGCCATCGGAAGCCGACTACGTGTCCTCGATCCCGCCGAGCTACACCGGCGGCAACATCGACGACTGGCGCATCGGCAAGGGCGCGCGGATGTACTATCCGGTCGCCGTGCCCGGCGCCTATTTCTCGGTCGGCGATCCTCATGCCGCGCAAGGTGACAGCGAGCTCGGCGGCACCGCGATCGAGACCTCGCTCACCGGCGACTTCGAGTTCATCCTGCACAAGAAGAACGATCTCGGCGGCACCCAGCTCGAAGGCCTCACACATCCGCTGCTCGAGACCAACGACGCCTGGTCGGTCTACGGCTTCACCTATCCGAACTATCTCGCCGAACTCGGCGCCAATGCGCAGACCGAGATCGCCAACCATTCCAGCCTCGACCGCGCCATGCGCGACGCCTTCCGCAAGCTGCGCCGCTTCCTGATGACGGTGCATCATCTCAGCGAGGACGAGGCGATCTCGCTGTTGTCGGTCGGCGCCGATTTCGGCGTCACCCAGGTGGTGGACGCCAATTGGGGCGTGCATGGCACGATCCGCAAGAACGTGTTCCGGTGTGAGTGAGGTCGACGTCGGGCACCCTCTCGCCCAGCGCAAGGTGCGCTCCCTCCCCCGCTTGCGGGGGAGGGTCGGGGTGGGGGCGCCCCAAGCGACACCGCCGCTGTGGACCCCCACCCCCTCCCCGCAAGGGGGAGGGGAACAGACCGCGCGCGCGGCGACAGCCCCAGCGACAACGACACCAGGAGCCGACGACTGACGCGCACCGAAACGCCGATGCCAAAACGACAAACGGTCAAGCTCATCTGGCACGGGGGTTGCTTCGCGTTCCCGGACCCGGGGCGTGCCATGAGTTTTCGTCCGTTCACCAGCGAATCCTATTCCGAGGGCGAGCGTCCGGAGGCGTGGCGCGACGTGCTGAATGCGGTCGGGCTGCAGCCCGCGGCGAAGACGCCATTCTATGATGGCCATGCCACCGCCTCGCATCGCCATGCGCCGGGCATCGCGCTCTCGCGGCTGTCGGCCGGCGCGCAGGTGGTCACTGCGGTTCCGCAGCCCCACGAAGACCTGCCGATCGTGCTGCTGGCGATCGAGGACGGCGCCGTGCTCCGGAGCGGCGACAGTCACCGCATCGTGCCCGCGGGGCATCTGATGCTGCTGCCGCGCACGGGAGACTGGGGGATCGCCTTCCAGCGCGACCTGCGCGCGATCGTGCTGTCGGTGACGGCGGACGCCCTGCATGGCCGCATCAGCGGCAAGCTGAAATTGGCCAGGCCCCAGGTGATCGCGCCGAGCGGTCTTGCCGACGTGGTCTGCCGCACCATCGAGGCCACCGCGCGGGCGCTCGAAACCCTCAGCGATGCCGAATGGAGCACGGTCGCACAGAGCCTGGTCGATCTGCTGCTGACGCTCGCCCATCAACAAGCGGTGCCGGCAACGGAGGCCGGCAGCAGCGCGACGCAGGCCGCGATCCTTCACCGGATCTGCCAGACCATCGAGCGGCGGCTCGACGATGCCGAGCTGACGCCGGCGCGGGTGGCCCAGGCCGAAGGCATCTCAGAGCGCTATCTGCAGAAATTGTTCGAAGGCGCTGGTGATAATTTCAGTCACTACGTGAGGGAACGGCGGCTGCAGCGGGCCTGGACCGACCTGTCCAATCCGGCCGAAGCCAACCATTCGATCTCGGAGATCGCCTATCGCTACGGCTTCGCCGATTCGGCACATTTCAGCCGCAGCTTCCGCGCCCGCTTCGGCCTGTCGCCGCGCGAGTTCCGGCAGCAGAAGGCCGAGCAGGCGATCACGTCGGCGACTCCGCGCGGCCAGCGCGGCTGGCCGCAGGACGCGCTGGCGCAGCAGCGCGTCTGCGAGAGGCCGGCGTCAACCAGGAGCGACATCGCCCTACCCGCGCCGGCCAACGACCAGGATGCGCGGCGGCATCACCATCATCTCGCGGTGTCGGCCGAACGGGTGCATTGGGGCTATTTCAGCCGCTCGCTGCCGCCGCAGATCGAAATCGCATCCGGCGACACGATCACGGTGGAGACGCTGACCCAGCATGCCTCCGATGATCCCGAGCTGATGATCGCAGGCGATGCCGCTGCGCTCAGCGTGTTCGGCTGGACCAAGGCCAAGAAGAACGTCGACCGCCGCGGCGCCGGTCCGATGGACGCCAGCGTGTTCGGCCGCGGCGCCGGCGAAGGCTTTGGCGTCCACATCTGCACCGGCCCGGTCGCGATCAAGGACGCGCAGCCCGGCGACGTGCTCGAAGTTCGCATCCTCGACATCGTGCCGCGGCCAAGCAAGAGCAGGACGCATGAAGGCCGTGTGTTCGGCTCCAGCGTCGCGGCGTGGTGGGGCTATCACTACAACGAACTGATTGCAGCACCGGCGCCGCGCGAGGCGGTGACGATCTACGAGATCTTTGCCGGCGATCCCGAGCCGCATGCGCGCGCGCTCTATTCCTACCGCTGGGAGCCGCAGACCGATCCGGCCGGAGTCGTCCACGCGACCTACGACTATCCCGGTGTGCCGGTGGCGCCCGGCAGCATCAAGCGCCGCCACGGCGTGCTCGACAACATCCGCATTCCGCTGCGGCCGCATTTCGGCGTGATCGCGGTGGCGCCGCGCGAGGTCGACTTCGTCGATTCGATTCCGCCGTCCTATTTCGGCGGCAATCTTGACAATTGGCGGCTGGGCAAGGGCGCGACCGTGTATCTCCCCGTCGCGGTTCCCGGCGCGCTGCTGTCGGTCGGCGACCCCCACGCCACGCAAGGCGACGGCGAGCTCGGCGGCACGGCGATTGAATGCTCGATGACTGGCACGTTTCAGGTCATCCTGCACAAGAAGGCGCAGCTCGCGGGGCAGCCGTTCGCCGATCTCTCTTACCCGCTGATCGAGACCGCGACCGACTGGGTGCTGACCGGCTTCAGCCACCCGAACTATCTCGCCGAGTTCGGCGCGCAAGGCCAAAGCGAGGTCTACGCGACCTCCTCGCTCGACCTCGCGATGAAGGATGCCTTCCGCAAGATGCGCCGCTTCCTGATGCACATCAAAGGCCTCAGCGAGGACGAGGCGGTCGCGCTGATGTCGGCGGCGGTGGACTTCGGCGTCACGCAGGTCGTCGACGGCAATTGGGGCGTGCACGCGATCCTGAGCAAGCGGCTGTTCGAGGATGCGGGCTGACTCTCGATCCAATCGCTGCGTCCCGGAATTCCGTCATTGCGAGCGAAGCGACTTGTCCGCCGAAGCTCGAAGAGCGAAGGCGGAAGCAATCCAGGGCGTCACGCTCGGCCCTGGATTGCTTCGTCGCTTCGCTCCTCGCAATGACGACGGTTGTTGTGTTTCGAGCGAGCCCCGAACAAAGGACCATCCCTATGCAGTTCCACATGATCTCCGGTGCGACCAGGCCGGTGGCGCCGTTCAGCCACGCGGTCGAAACCGACGGCTTCGTGTTCGTCACCGGCCAGATGCCGGACTCGCCGGAGGCGCCGGGCGTGCTGCCGGAGGGGATCGTGAATCAGACGAAGGCGGTGATGCAGAACTTGAAGTACATCCTCCAAGGTCTCAACCTTGGCCTCGAACATATTGTGATGTCTCGGATTTACCTGACCGAGTTCAAGCGGGATTACGCGGCGATGAATGAAACCTATCGTTCATTCTTCCCGCCGGACCGGCTGCCGGCCCGCACCTGCGTCGGCGTCACCGGCTTGGCCTATGACGCGCTGATCGAGATCGATCTGGTCTGCCGAAGACCATAGTACCCATTGGTAAACATCTCCTCAACGCGAGGCCCCGTCATTCGATCCGGGCTGGGGAGCGTCCCGCTGTTGCCGATTGTGTGCCGAGGCCCGGCGGTGTCAATTCGCCGGACCATCAGGCGGGATCGGGGAGTGCCATGCCGTACCAGTTTTCCAATCGTCAGCAGATCCGCAAGCCGGCGGTGACCAGCAAGGGCGGCATTGTCGCGGCGCAGTCACGGCGCGCCGCCGAGGTCGGGGCCGAGGTGCTGGCCGCAGGCGGCGACTGCGTCGATGCCGTGGTGGCGACCGGCTTTGCGCTCGGCGTGCTCGAGCCATGGATGAGCGGCCTCGGCGGCGGCGGCGCCATGCTGCTGTACCGCGCCAGGGACAACCACGTCGAGGTGATCGACTACGGCATGCGCGCGCCCGACAGCCTTGATGCCGCGGACTATCCGCTGGCCAATGACGGCAGCGTCGCGGCAGACATCTTTCCCTGGCCCCGCGTCAAGGACGACCGCAATCTGCACGGCCCCGGCGCGATCGCAGTGCCCGGCGTCGTCGCGGGCATGGAGGCGGCGCATCGCCGCTACGCGCGGCTGCCGTGGCAGGATCTCGTCACGCCGAGCGTGAAGCTCGCCGCCGAGGGCTTGCTGGTGGACTGGTGGACCACCGTGATGATCTCGAGCTGCGCCGCCGACCTGCGCCGCTATCCCGGCAGCGCCGCGGCCTATCTGAAGGATGGCTTGCCGCCGAATCCGCAATGGGGCGCCAAGGCGGTGACGCGGCTGCCGCAGGAGCAGCTGAAGGCGACGCTGGCACATCTTGCCAGCGCCGGCGCGCGCGACTTCTACCGCGGCGACATCGCCCGCTCGCTGACCCGCGACATCCAGGCCGCCGGCGGCGCGCTCTCGGTGGATGACCTCGCCGCGTTCGAGGCGCATGTCCGCGATCCCCTGCGCATCCCCTATCGCGGCGGCACGGTGTTCGCGACGCCGGAGCTGACGGCCGGCCCGACGCTGGCTCACGCGCTGCGGCTGATGCAGGCGCGCGTGACGGCATCGGGCAAGGCTCCGGATGCAAGCACGTTCATCGCCTATGCCGAGGCGGTGCAGTCGGCGTACCGCGAACGGCTGAACGACATGGGCGATGCGCCTGGCAAGCGCGCGCTTGGCGCCGAATATCTCGCGCCGGCCTGCACCACGCACTATTCGGTGGTGGACCGCGACGGCAACATGGCGGCGGTGACGCAGACGCTGCTGTCGGGCTTCGGCTCGAAATTCCAGGCGCCGCAGAGCGGCATCATGATGAACAACGGCATCATGTGGTTCGACCCGACGCCCGGCACCACGAACTCGCTGGCTCCGGGCAAGCGCTGCCTCACCAACTACACGCCGGTGGTGGCGCAGGCCGCCGATGGCCGTCGCCTCGCCCTCGGCGCCTCCGGCGGCCGCCGCATCCTGCCCGCCGTGGCACAGATGCTGTCCTTCGTGATGGACTTTGGCATGGATCTCGATACGGCGATCCACCAGCCGCGCATCGACGCCAGCGAAGGTGACGTGGTCGGCGCCGACACCCGGCTGCCGGCGGAGGTGATGGACGTGCTGACAGCGAAGTTCGAGACCGTGCCGGCGCCGGTGCAAACCATGCCGATGAAGTTCGCCTGCCCCAGCATCGTGCTGCGCCAGGGCGACGTGAACAGCGGCGCGACGGAAATCTTCCACGCCTGGGGCGATGCGGTGGCGGAGCGGTGAGGAGGTCCGGGGGCCCGACGCGTCGCCCGCTCCTACCACGGCAAGTTCGTCGACCCTTTCCTCAATTCTCGAAATTCACGGCGGTGGTGTTCGCGCCGCAGATCAAGATCGCGACGCGTTCGGCCGGTGCAGGACGATAAACGCCGGACAGCAACGCGGCAAAGGCCGCGGCTCCGCCGGGCTCGGTGACGATGCGCAACGCCGTCCAGAGCGCTTGCTGCGCGGCGCGGATGGCGTCGTCGCTGACGACCGCGACATCCGGCGCGGCAAAGCGTTGGACGATGGGAAACACCCGCGCGCCGATCCGGCGCGGTGCGAGGCTGTCAGCGGCGATGCCACCGGCCGGCGCATCGACCGGATGCCCTGCCGCCAGCGCGTCGCGCAACGTCGGCGCACCCTCGGGTTCCACCGCCACAACCTTGACGCGCCCCTCATACCAAGCGGCGATGCCGGCAATCAGTCCGCCGCCGCCGACAGCAACCAGCAGCGTGTCGATCTCGGGCGCGTCGCGCTCGATCTCCAAGCCGACCGTCCCCTGCCCCAGCATGGTCTCGGGCTGGTCGAAGGCGTGGATCGGCATCGCACCCGTGGCCGCAACATGCCGTTCGCTCGAAGCAAGCGCATCGGCGTAGCGATCGCCGCCGACATGAATATCCGCGCCGCAACGCCGGATGAGATCGATCTTCGACGGCGAGGCGATGCTCGGCACGAAGATCGCCGCCTTGCGGCCGAGACGCTGGGCTGCCAGCGCCACCGCGACGCCGTGATTGCCGCCCGACGCCGCGGCCACGCCCGCTTCGGGCACCTCGCGCATCAGGAGATTGGCGAATGCGCCGCGCGCCTTGAACGAGCCGCCATGCTGCATGAATTCGAGCTTGAGCCGCAACGGGCGAGCCGAGAGACCGACGTCGCCGCCCGCGATCGTGATCAGCGGTGTGTGCCGGACATGGGGCCTGATGAGTTCGTGGGTCGTGGCGATCCGCTCCCGCGTAAACGCCGTGGACGTTTCCGACATGCCGCACCTCTCCTGCGCATCTTGACATAGCTTAGCTAATTGGCAAAGTTACAAAATGGCTCCCGACCTCGTGTTTCGCGCCCTGGCCAACGACAAGCGGCTGCAGATCCTGGAATGGCTGCGTGATCCCGCGCGGCATTTCCCGCCGCAGCGCGACGGTGACTTGGTCAAGGATGGCGTCTGCGGGCTCTTCATCGCCGACAAGCTCAGCGTGTCGGCACCGACGCTTAGCGAGCACATGCGCGTGCTGACGGCCGCAGGGCTCGTGAAGGCCAAGCGCGCCAAGGGCTGGACCTTCTACAAGCGCGACGAACAAGGCCTCAAGGCAGCGCGACGCCTGCTCACCGCCGCACTCTAGACCTGGCGAGAGGCGTGACAAACGCTCTCATTGGGCGGACGCTCGGCAGCCGCGCTAGCACTGTCATACGGTCGGCGGTGACGGCACGGCGATTTGCGGAAAGCTTGCCCGCAAGAAGGCCCGCATACGGGAGCGGAGCGCGGCCACGTTCAAGCCAACGAGCGCAAGCCCGATCAAGCCGCCGACGAGCAACGTCGGCAAGGACCAGGTCTGGCCCCCCACTGCGGCGAGCGCCGGACCGAACAAGCCGGCTGCGACCACCACGACAGCAATGCAGCTCGCCGGCGCCAGACAGATGTCCCACCCGATGACGGAACGCTCGGTTGCGTCGACATGCAGCCTGCCGACGACGAGGGGAATCTGAATCAGAATCAATCCGCGCGGCCGCAGCCAGATCACACGATGCCTCTCGTCCCAGTAGACGGTGCAGGTGCTGAGCTTGACTCTCCTGCCCGCCGCCAGTTCGGATTGAAGAACAAATCGATCCCGCTCCCGCCCGATCCGCAGGAAGGCTCCGAGATAGGGCCGGTAGAGGGCCATGATTGCGATCAGGTCGAAAATCACAGTGCCAAACAGCAAAGGCGCCAGCCAGGACGGCAGATCGACCGGGGTGGGAGCCGCAGACGGAGGATCGTGAGGCTGAAGAGATGGACGTCCGACCTGGTTCGGCACGGGTCCGGCAAAGCCGCGGATCTCCAGGCGCAGGATCACGCTGTCAGACGGGTCGTAGCAAATCCGGACGTAAGCACCGGGCGTGAGCGGGCCGCCGCGGGCCGCCGTCGCGTGGAAGCCCTCAATGAGATCCATGTCCGAATATTGGAACGGCACGCCCGACACCGTGAACGACTCGCTCGAACGCCGCGCGAGCGGCCCCGGCGTGAACTGCTCGACGGGCCCCTCGACCATCCGGCATTCGCCGCTCGCGGCCAGCCTGTGATGACGGTGATAGGGGACGAAGGTCAACGCAAAGGCCCCAACGGTCCAAATCGTCGCGAACACGACCGGGCCATAGCGCACGACATTCGACTTCGGGAGATACGGAATTCCTAGAGCTTGCAGCCCGCGGGGAAGCGCCGCGAGAAGTCCGGTCAGAACGATGAAGAGCAGGCCGGTCGCGGGAATCCACGAGGCCATGAAACCCGCGTCGAGGACATCGAAGACCTTGACGAACTGATCAGGCGTCATCGCTTCAGGCTCACTCTCGACCAGCAGTCTCTGCAATTGCGAACGGCGGCACCGACATCCTATCCGACCAGTGCCGTCATCAACGCGCTGTCCGCATCCGCCAGATCGTCGATCACGTCGAAATGGTGCCGGTCCGGCGCCTCGACATAAGCCGTGGATGCGCCAAGCCCCGTCCAGATATTGGCGAGCAGCTGAGCCTGGCGGCGGAATTCGTTGCGCTCGGCGCCGCCGACCCAGGCAGTGACCTTGACGTGATCGATCGGCACCAGCAGCGCGGGGCTCTCCTTCGCAGCCGTGGCGTCGTCGATGTGCAGCGTCTCGTTCATCGCGGTCCGCTGCAGCGGGCGCAGATCGTGCAGGCCGGAGATCGAGACCACGCTGGTGATGCGCCCCTGTCGCTCGGGCGGCAGTGGCGCGCCGCGGCAGATCATGCGGCTGACGAGATGGCCGCCGGCGGAGTGGCCAGTCAAAGCCACGGGACCTGCGACCTCGTCCATCGCGCGCGCGATGGCCTGCGCCACATCCGTCGAAATATCGGCGATGCCGACCTCGGGACACAGCCGGTACGACGGCATCGCCACGGCATGGCCGCGCGCGATAGGCCCCCGCGCAAGATGCGACCAGAAGCTCTTGTCCAGCCGCATCCAATAGCCGCCATGCACGAACACGACGAGGCCCTTCGGCGCCCCCTCCGGCAGGAACAGATCGAGGCGCTGCCGGTCATGCGCGCCATAGGCGATGTCGAGCTTGGCACGGCCCTGCCCCACCATGTCGGCGCGATAGCTCTCCGCCGGCGCCACCCACAGCCCGGGCCAGCGCTCGCCGCCGGCGATGTTCGGGCCGTTGGCGTAAGCGTTGTCCCAGTCCTTGACGGCATAGAGCATGAGGATCTCCTGATCGGATTGATGTGCGCGCGGGCTCACAGCCCGGTGCGCAGCTTCCAGAGTTCGGGGAACAAAACGATCTCCAGCATCTTGCGCAGATAGTTGACGCCGCTGGTGCCCCCGGTGCCGGTCTTGAAGCCGATGATGCGCTCCACCGTGGTGACGTGGTTGAAGCGCCAGCGGCGGAAATAATCCTCGAAATCGACCAGCTTCTCGGCGAGCTCATACAGCTCCCAATGCCGCTGCGGATCGCGGTAGACGCTGGTCCAGGCCGCCGCGACCTCCGCGCTCTCAGCGCGCGTCCCGCGCCAGTCGGTGCGCTGGCCGTCGGCGCCAGTGAAGAAGCCGCGCCGCGCCAACAGCCGCAGCGCTTCGTCGTACAGGCTGGGCTTCGCCAGGATCGCTTCCAGCTCGGCGGTCAGCTCCGGATGATGGGCATGCGGGCGCAGCATCGCGAGATTGCGATTGCCGAGCAGGAATTCGATCGAACGATACTGGAACGATTGGAAGCCGGAGGACTCGCCGAGCTTGTCGCGGAACAACGTGTACTCGCTCGGCGTCATCGTGCGCAGCACGTCCCAGGCGCCGTTGAGCTGCTCGAAGATGCGTGACACCCGCGTCAGCATCTTGAACGCCGGCTGCACGTCGTCTTTGGCGATCGCGGCCATCGCCGCCTTGATCTCGTGGATCGCGAGCTTCATCCACAATTCGGAGGTCTGGTGCTGGATGATGAACAGCAGCTCGTCATGCGCGGTCGAGAGCGGCGCCTGCGCATCGAGCAGGCGATCCAGCATCAGATAGTCGCCATAGGACATCCGACCCTTGAAGTTCATCCGCGCACCTTCGGTGGCGGGATCGTAGGGCGCGCTGCTCACGTCACGAGCTCCTTCTGGCGATAGTCGGGCCTGTCCCACAGCCTGTTGTCGAGGACCTCCGCGAGGATGCCCACGGCGCCGCGCACCTCGGCCTCGCCGATATAGAGCGGCGTGAAGCCGAAGCGCAGCGCGTCCGGCGCGCGGAAGTCGCCGATCACGCCGCGCGCGATCAGCGCGCGCATGATCGCATAGCCGTCCGGGTGACGGAACGACACCTGGCTGCCGCGCTGCGTCGCATCACGCGGTGACGCCAAGGTCAGCGACGGACAGCGCTTCTCGACCTCGGCGATGAACAATTCCGACAGCGCGATCGAAGCCGCGCGCACGTCCTGCATCGACACGCCTTCCCAGGCGTCGAGCGCCGCGTCGAGCGCGGCGAGCGCAATGATCGGCGGCGTGCCGATGCGCATGCGCTCGATGCCGCCGCCGGGGCGGTAGTCGAGATCGAAGGCGAACGGCGCCTCGTGCCCCATCCAGCCGGACAACGCCGGCGGCGCGATGTCTGCGTAACGCGGCGCGACATAGATGAAGGCCGGCGCGCCGGGCCCGCCATTGAGATATTTGTAGGTGCAGCCGACCGCGAAGTCGGCCTCGGCGCGGGCGAGGTCGACCGGCACGGCGCCGGCGGAATGCGCGAGGTCCCACACCGCGAGCGCGCCGGCCGCGTGCGCCTTCTTCGTCAGCGCGGCCATGTCGTGCATGCGGCCGGTGCGGTAATCCACCTCGGTCAGCATCAGCACTGCGACGCTGTCGTCGATCGCCGCCTCCACCTGCTCGGGCTCGACCACCTTCAAGGTGGCGCGGTCGCCGAGCATGCGGACCAGGCCCTGCGCCATATAGAGATCGGACGGGAAGTTGCCGCTGTCGGACAGGATCACGCGGCGGCCCGGATTGAGCGACAGCGCCGCGGCGAGCGCCTGATACACCTTGATCGAGAGCGTATCGCCCATCACGACCGTGCCGGGCGCGGCCCCGATCAGCCGGGCGATGCGATCGCCGACCCGGCGCGGCTGCACCATCCATCCGGCGGTGTTCCAGCCGCGGATCAGCTCCTGTCCCCACTCCGCTTCGATCATGCGGCCAACGCGGGCGGGCACGGCCGACGGCAGCGCGCCGAGCGAATTGCCATCGAGATAGATGACCCCTTCAGGTATCGTGAAGAGCGATCGGGTCCTGGAAAAATCGGTCATGCGGCTCCTGCTTCGTTCACGGCCTGAATGCATGATTCGCGCCGGGTCGGGCCAGATCAAGCCGGTCCCATCGCGACCGGCACCGCGCGGGCCGCATGGCTCGCGAAGACGTGACGATGGCGACACAATCCAGCCGGTCGATCGCCGCCGGCCGGTGACATTGACGCGCCACGGCAGGCTTGTCACGGGCGGCGCGTGGCGCATGATAGATCGATCTGAACTGCCGATGGAGCCCAAAATGCGCATTCTGGTGCCGCTCGTCCTGCTGATGGCGCTGCTGATGCACCCTGCCGAGGCTGCCGACGCCAGCGCGGCGCAGAGCGTCATTCGCGCCCAGGAACAGGCTTTGGCGCGCGACGACGGAGCGACCGCCTATGCCCAAGCCGCGCCGGAGATCCAGGCGCTGTTTCCGAGCGTCGAGATCTTCATGAGCATGGTCAAAAGCGGCTATCCGCCGGTCTATCGCCATCGCAGCTTCGAATTCGGCGCCGCGCAGGTCGAGGACGGCAGCATCGCGCAGCGCGTGCACATCGTCGATGCCGAAGGCGAGGCGTGGGAGGCTCTGTACACGTTGCGGACCCAGCCCGACGGCAGCCTCAGGATCACCGGCTGTTCGCTGTTGAAGACGGGCCAGTCGGTCTAGCGCTGAGCGGCTACGTCACGCCGAAGCGCTTCTTGAACTGCTCGACATTGATGAGGCCGCGGCCGTGGCGGCCGTCGCCGATCTTCACGTCGCCATGATAGGCCTCGACCGAGAAGCGGATGACGCGGCGCTCGACCTCGATCACCTCGGCGACCGTGCGGATGGTCGCGCCGACCGGCGAGGCCGCGAGATGGCGGACGTTGACCTCGGTGCCGACCGTAACCCAGCCCGGCGGCAGCGCCGGGTTGATGGCGTCGCCCGACGTCATCTCCATCTCCAGGATCATCATCGGCGTCGCATAGACCATCGGCATGTGCGGCACGAAATGCCCGACGGTGCGCTCCGGCGGCACCACCAGCAGACGCTCGGCGCGCATGCCCGGCTTGATGATCTCACGTGCGTCCATGGCTGCTCCGAACTGTGCTGTCGTCCCGGACAAGCGCGCGGCACGCGCGCGCCGATCCGGGATCCATACGCCGTGGCGGTCGTGATGGGCGAAGGGCCAATGACCAGCGTGCCTCGAGCCGCTCCCTTGGGGGTATGGGTCCCGGCGTTCGCCGGGACGACCGCGGTGATCGTCGAGACAGATGTCATAGCCTCGCTTTCGCCAGGACGACGGCCAACTACTTCTTCTGCTCGGCCAGGCGCTCGACGAAGGTCTTGCCGCCCTTCATCTTGTGCGTCAGCGGCGCCTCGTTGATCTGGATCACCACCGCTTCCGGATCGACGCCGAGATGCGTCACCAGCGCCTTGGTGATATCGCGCATCATGTTGGCCTTCTGCTCGTCGGTGCGGCCGGCGGCCATGCTCACGGTGATCTCGGGCATTCGTTGCTCCCTGTTGTTGTCTCTGCTGCGTCATCGCCGGGCTTGCCCCGGCGATCCATCTTCTGAAATCGATGGCGTCGTTTGAAGAGATGGATACGCGGGTCTAGCCCGCGTATGACGAGTCTTGTTATCCCCAGCTCACGTCGTGGCGCGCGAGCACCTCGCGGACGCCGGCGACCAGTTCGTCCTCCTTGGCTGAGAATTGCGCCGGGCGGCTCTCGCGCCATTCCTGGTTGGAGGCGATCGCGGCGGCCGCCTTGGCGCCCTCGATCAGGTCCTTGATCTGCACCTCGCCGCGCGCCTTCTCGTCACTGCCCTGGATGATGACGCAGGGCGCGTTGCGGCGATCAGCATATTTGAGCTGGTTGCCCATGTTCTTCGGATTGCCGAGATAGAGCTCGGCGCGGATGCCGTGACTACGCAAGGTCGACACCATCTTCTGATAGTCGGCGACGCGGTCGCGATCGAACACGGTGACGACCACGGGCCCGAAGGCGGGGCGCGTGTCGAGCTTGCCGAGCATCGTCAGCGCCGCCTGCAGGCGCGACACGCCGATCGAGAATCCGGTCGCCGGCACCGGCTCGCCGCGGAAGCGCGAGACGAGACCATCATAGCGCCCGCCGCCGCCGACCGAGCCGAAGCGCACCGGACGGCCCTTCTCGTCCTTGGTCTCGAGCAGGAGTTCGACTTCGTAGACAGGGCCGGTGTAATATTCGAGACCGCGGACGACGGAGGGTTCGACGCGGACGCGGCTGTAACCGTAGCCGGCCGCGCTGCACAGCCTGGCGATCTCGGTCAGCTCGTTGACGCCTTCCACATAGGCCGGCGAGGACATGAACAATGTCCGCTGAGCAACGCTCGCCAAGACCTGAGCGTTGAACTGCAGATCCTGCTCCTCACCTTGGATTTGCGGCTCCGCGACCTTCATCTCGAAGAAGGCCAGCAGGGCGTCGATCTGACTTTCAGTCAGGCCCGCGCCCTTGGTGAAATCACCCTTGCCGACCTCGCCGCCGTCCCAGCGGCCCTCGCCGAGCAGCTTCTTGATCTCTGAAATCGGAAACTTGTCGGCCTTGTCAATTGCCCTGAGCACCGTCAGCCGACGGCCCACGTGCTCATCACCGCCGATGCCGATCGCATCCATCACGCCATCGAGCACCTTGCGGTTGTTGACCTTCACGACATACGAGCCGCGCGGATTGCCCAGCGCCTCCATGGTGTCGGCAGCCATCATGCACATCTCGGCGTCGGCCGCCGGCGAGCCGGAGCCGACGGTGTCGGCGTCGAACTGCATGAACTGGCGGAAGCGGCCGGGGCCGGGCTTCTCGTTGCGGAAGACGTAGCCGGCGCGATAGCTGCGATACGGCTTGGGCAGCGCGTCGAAATTCTCGGCGACGTAGCGCGCCAGCGGCGCGGTGAGGTCGTAGCGCAGCGAGATCCACTGCTCGTCATCGTCCTGGAACGAGAACACGCCCTCGTTCGGACGATCCTGGTCGGGCAGGAACTTGCCGAGCGCATCGGTGTATTCGAACGCCGGCGTCTCCACCGGCTCGAAGCCGTAGCGCTCGTAGACGGCGCGGATCTTCTCGACCATCTCGCGCGTGGCGGCGATCGCCGCGGGGCCGCGATCCTCCAGCCCGCGCGGCAGCCGCGCCTTGAGCTTCTGCGATTTCTTCGGTTTGTCGTTCATTTGATACCAGAGCGTAGGGTGGGCAAAGCGTCGCGTGCCCACCATTGCCGGATGACGCCGCAGCGGTGGGCACGGCCCGCTTCGCGGCCCTTTGCCCACCCTACGGGATGGAATGCGTTGGCTCGGTTGGTAGCAGTCAGGGCGGGGTGCGGCAACCCGAAGCAGGGTCGGGCGCGGGACGCATCACAATGCTCGAACATGTCCGTAAGAGCCAGGATGTCGGTCGCACGGGCGGTGCGCCCCCCTCCCTCTTGCGGGGAGGGGTTGGGGGTGGGGGTCCACTCGGGCAGTCTTTGCTGAGACCCCCACCCCCGACCCCTCCCCGCAAGGGGGAGGGGAGAAGACCGTCATCGCGGTTCGACTGTGCCCAGAACTTGCCAGCCTAAGCGAGCCCTGCCCCTACTTCACATCCCTGATCCACTGATGCGGATCGGGGCTGCGGCCGTACTGGATGTCGACGAGCTGCTTGCGCAGGCCCATGGCGACCGGGCCGGCCTCGCCGCCGTTGATCAGGACGTCGCCGCTCGCCGAGCACACCTTGCCGATCGGCGAGATCACCGCGGCGGTGCCGCAGGCGAACGCCTCCTTCAGCTTGCCGCTCTTGGCGTCCGCCCGCCACTGGTCGATCGAGTACGCCTCCTCGCGCACCTCGCGGCCGGCGTCGCGCGCCAGCTTGATGATGGAATCGCGGGTGATGCCGGGCAGGATGGTGCCGAGCGGCGGCGTCGACAGCGAGCCGTCGTCGAACACGAAGAACACGTTCATGCCGCCAAGCTCCTCGACATAGCGGCGCTCGATCGCGTCCAGGAACACGACCTGGTCGCAGCCATGCGCGATCGCCTCGGCCTGCGCCTTGAGGCTCGCGGCATAATTGCCGCCGCATTTGACGCCGCCGGTGCCGCCGACCGCGGCGCGGGTGTAGTTCTCCGAGACCCAGATCGAGACCGGCGCCGGGCCGCCCTTGAAATAGGAGCCGACCGGCGAGGCGATCACCGCGAAGATGTATTCCGCCGACGGCTTCACGCCGAGGAACACCTCGTTGGCGATCATGAACGGGCGCAGATACAGGCTGCCCTCGCCGCCCGGGATCCAGGCGCGGTCGATGCGGACGAGCTGCTCGACCGCCTCGATGAAGACCGCCTCGGGCAGTTGCGCCATCGCCATGCGCTCGGCCGAATTCCAGAACCGCTTGGCATTGGCATCGGGGCGGAACAGGTTCACGCCGCCATCGTCGCGCTTGTAGGCCTTCAGGCCCTCGAAGATCTCCTGCGCATAATGCAGGACGGCCGCGGCCGGATCGAGCGGGAAGTTGGCGCGGGATTCGACCCGCGCACTGTGCCAGCCCTTGTCCTGGCTGTACTGGACCACGGCCATGTGATCGGTGAACACCCGGCCGAAGCCCGGGTTGGCGAGCTTGGCCGCGCGCTCCTGGTCGGAGGTCGGGTTCGTCGTCGGCTTGATGTCGAATGTCAAAGTCATGTCCTTGCTTCCCCCGCTCTGATCGCCATTCGCGAGTTCTGGCGCCGACCCGTCCGAACGGGCCGGTCGGCTTTTTGAATTTCGGACCTGCCGCGACCGGCTTCGAGCCGGTCACCGGGCAAGCATGCCACCACAGGACATGCTTTTGCGCCCGGCGGAAGTCCAGTATGGTTTGCCGAAATGCCGCTCGACATCACACGGTTGTTCGATACGTCGCCCAAGGATGCCCGTCGGGGTTGCCTACGGCCCGTTGAGACACGCCTGGAGACCATTGCCCGCTGATGAAACGATCTAAAATTTCGCAGCGGGCGATTGTTTTGTAACATTGAACCGCAGAAACGTCAATATGGCTGACATAAATTTCTCGTCTCCGACGTTGAGCCCCGAGCTGCGCGCGGCTGAGCCCTCCGCGACGGCCGGCGAGCCGCTGCGCTGGGACATCATCGAGCTCTTGTTCTTCGCCTATCGCGACTTCGTGGGCGATGCCGACCACGAGCTGGAGGCGTTCGGATTCGGCCGCGCGCATCACCGCGTGATGCATTTCGTCACACGCTATCCCGGCCTGAAGGTCGCCGATCTGCTCGACGTTCTGCGCATCACCAAGCAGTCGCTCGGCCGCGTGCTCAAGCAGCTGCTGGACGAGGGCTACATCGTGCAGAAGACGGGCAACAACGACCGCCGCCAGCGCCTTCTTTTCGCCACGCCGAAGGGCGAGGCGCTGGTCGCCAAGCTGGCCGGGCTGCAGACGCGGCGCATCGATCATGCGCTGGAGCAGATCGGGCCGGCCGGCGCCGAAAAGGTCCGGCAGTTCCTGCTCGCGATGATCGATCGCGACGATCCGGACAAGGTGCTGGAAGCCATCTTCAAGACGCCTGTCGCCGCCGCCAAGGAGTGACCGTGACGATCGCCGCCATCGCACCGCATCCGCCGCAGACGCCGGCCGACGACGCACCGCATCTCCTGCTCGTCGACGACGACCGCCGCATCCGCGATCTGTTGTCGCGCTTCCTGCGCGGCGAAGGCTATCGCGTCACCACGGCGGCGAGCGCAAGCGATGCCCGCGCCAAGCTCACCGGGCTGCATTTCGATCTGCTGATCCTCGACGTGATGATGCCCGGCGAAAGCGGCTTCGACCTCGCCCGCTTCATCCGCACGCAATCGTCGGTGCCGATCGTGATGCTGACCGCACGCGCCGAGCCGGAGAGCCGTATCGAGGGCCTGCAGCTCGGCGCCGACGACTACGTCGCAAAGCCTTTCGAACCGCGAGAGCTCGCGCTGCGCATCGGCAACATCCTCAAGCGCGCCGCGCCGCCGCCGGCGGAGGAAGTCGTCGAGCAGATCGCGTTCGGCCCGTTCGTCTATCATCTGGCGCGCGGCGAGCTGAAGCAGGGCGAGGAGATCGTCCACCTCACCGACCGCGAGCGCGAGATGCTGCGCATCCTCGCCAATGCCCGCGGCGAGACCGTGCCGCGCGGCGCGCTGACCGGCAACGGCACCGTCAACGAGCGCGCGGTCGACGTCCAGATCAACCGCCTGCGCCGCAAGCTCGAAAGCGATCCGGCCAACCCGCTGTTCCTGCAGGCCGTGCGCGGCATCGGCTATCGGCTGATGGTGACGGGCTGAGGCGGTGCAGGTGAAGGTCTCGACGTCATTGCGAGCGCAACGAAGCAATCCAGAGGCCCGCGATGACTCTGGATTGCTTCGTCGCTTCGCTCCTCGCAATGACGGAAGCAGCGAGGGCGTCCCAGCATGAGCACGCTCGACACCGGCCTCACCCTCATCCGCACCGCATCCCGCCGCGTCTCGCGCGCCAACAGCATCGTCGGCAATGCGTTCAAGGGCTGGATGCCGACCGGCCTCTATGCGCGCGCGCTGCTGATCATGATCGTGCCGATGGTGATCCTGCAGACGGTGGTCGCGGGCGTGTTCATGGAGCGGCACTGGAACACGGTGACACGACGCCTCTCCGCCGCAGTGGTGCAGGACGTCGCCGCGCTGATCGACATCTACAAGGGCTATCCGCAGGACAAGGACCGCACCATGCTGCGCCGGATCGCGCAGCAGCGGCTCAACCTTGTGGTCGACTTCCTGCCGGCCGGCGACATGCCGCCGCCGGGGCCAAAACCGTTCTTCAACCTGCTCGATCAGTCGCTGTCGAGCCAGATCGGCCGCCAGATCAGCCGTCCGTTCTGGATCGACACCGTCGGCCGCTCCAACCTGGTCGAGATCCGCATCGCGCTCGATGATGCCGTGATGCGCGTGTTCGCGCAGCGCGGCGCGGCCTATGCGTCGAACACCGACATCTTCCTGTTCTGGATGGTCGGGACGTCGTCGATCCTGCTGATCGTCTCGGTGCTGTTCCTGCGCAACCAGATCAAGCCGATCCTGCGGCTCGCCGACGCCGCCGAGAGCTTCGGCAAAGGCCGCGAGGTGCCGAACTTCCGGCCGCGCGGCGCGCGCGAGGTGCGGCGTGCGGCGCACGCCTTCCTGGAGATGAAGGCGCGCATCGAGCGCACCCTGGAGCAGCGCACGGCGATGCTGGCCGGCGTCAGCCACGATCTGCGCACCATCCTGACGCGCTTCAAGCTGGAGCTGGCGCTGCTCGGCGACAGTCCCGAGATCGACGCCATGCGCAAGGACGTCGACGAGATGTCGCACATGCTCGAGGATTATCTCGCCTTCGCGCGTGGCGACAATGGCGAGATCGCGCAGCCGACCGACATCTCCAATGCGCTGGAAGAGCTGCGGAGCGACGCCGAGCGCAACGGCCATTCCGCCACGGTATCGTTCCACGGCCTGCCGGTGGTGACCGTGAAGCCGCAGGCGCTGAAGCGCTGCCTCGGCAACCTCGTCTCGAATGCCGCCCGCCATGCCGACGCGATCGCCATCACCGGCCATCGCGACCACCGCTACCTCACCATCACCGTCGACGATGACGGCCCGGGCATCCCGGCCGACATGCGCGAGGAGGTGTTCAAGCCATTCCTGCGCCTCGACGACGCGCGCAACCAGGACGAGGGCGGCACCGGCCTCGGCCTCGCCATCGCCCGCGACATCGCCCGCTCCCATGGCGGCGACATCACCCTTGGCGACAGCCCGATGGGCGGGTTGCGGGCGAGCGTGCGCATTCCGGTGTAGCGCGCCGCATAGCTCATTCCTGCGCGATCACCGCGTCGAGCCAGGCGCAGTTCAGCGGCGGAACGCGTGGGTCCGGCACACGGACGCCGCGTGCGGCGGCGGACAGCCGCATGTCACGCATGCGCTTGCGCTGCTCGTCCGGCAGGTACAATCGCTCGTGCCCCCACAGCGACGGGCCGTCGAAGGTCTCATGCGGCTGCCACGTCGCGGGATCGATCACCCGGCCGCCCCAGCCATATTCGATGAAGAAGCCGGAGGGGGTGTTGACGTAGAACGAGGTCATGTGGTCGTTGGTGTGACGGCCCAGCGTGTAGGCCACGCGCCCGTCGTCGAGCTGTGCCAGGTCGTAGCCCTGGCCGACGTCGTCGAGACTACCTAGTTCCACCATGAAGTGATGCAGTGTGCGGCGACCGGAGCCGACCATCGCGAAGCTGTGGTGACGGCCGTTGACGTGGAAGAAATAGAGCTTGTACGGCGTCAGGCCGAAGTCGGACACCTTGAAGCCGAGCAGGTCGCGATAGAACCGCAGCAGCGGCTCGACGTCCTCGACGTTGAGCACGACGTGCCCCATGCCGAGCGGCCCGGTGCGAAAGCCGGAGATCGGACGTCCCGGCCTGAAGGGATCCGAGGCGACGGCGGCCCCCCAGAACACCTCGATCGTGTTGCCGGCGGGATCCTGAAAGCAGATCAGCTCGCTGACATGACGCTCGTCGGCCAGTGCCTGCGAACCGCGGGCCACCTTCACGCCGTTGTCGTCGAGACGGCTCGCGAGCCGCGCGAGCGCGGCAGCGTCGCCGACCTCCCAGCCCATGACGGCGAGCCCGCCATCGCCGCTGCCATCGACGATCAGCCGCTGCTTGCGATCATCCATCCGATAGGCCTGCACGCTGGCCGCGCGATCCACGCGCTGCATCCCGAGGAGCTTGGTCGCCATGCGTCCCCACTGCTCCGCTTGGGACGACTTGATGCCGATGTAACCGAGCGCCGTTATTTCCATCTTGTTTTCTCCCGAAAGGCGCGGGCGGAATTTCGTATCAGCTCCGCGCGGTCCTGCAGTAGACTGCCGCCCCTGCATCCGGCTCGCGTTCTCAAGACGGTATCGGCGGACGGAAACGAAGAACAGGGAGGATTTTCCAAGTGTCCAAGCAACGGACGCGATCTCCGCAGGCCCGTCCTGCGGAGGGTGTCCGCGCCTTCAAGCGGGGGCTCGACGTGCTGCGCGCGGTCAATCGGTCCGGGGGCATTCGCGCCGGCGACGTGGCGCGCCAGCTCGATCTGCCGCGGCCCACGGTCTATCGGTTGCTCGAAACACTCGAGGAACTCGGCTATGTCGCGCGCAGCGCCAGCGACGACCGCTTCCGGGTCACGCGCCACGCGTTGAGCCTCGGCGACGGCTATGATCCCGGCATCTTCATCTGCCAGGTCGCCGCGCCCTATCTCGCTGAGCTCAGCCGCAGCCTGATCTGGCCGGTCGATCTGTCGACTTATGAGAACGGCGCGATGGTCATCCAGGAGACCACGCATGCGCGCAGCCCGCTCTCGATCGACCGCAGCATGATCGGCAAGCGGCTGCCGATGCTGCACACCTCGGCCGGCCGGGCCTATCTGGCCGCCTGCCCGCCCGCAGAGCGGGACCTCATCATCAACCATCTGCGACGCATCGAGGATGCCGAGGACCTCTTCTTCCTGGCGCCCGAGCGGCTGCAGCGCATGATGACGGAAACGTCCCAGCGCGGCTATGCGATCCGCAACGAGGGCGAATTCAATCCGAAGACGTCGTCGATCGCGGTGCCGATCGTGCGGGGCGACGTCGTGTTCGGCTGCATTTCGATCATCTGGATCCGCTCCGCCATGACCCTCGAGGAGGCTGTCGCTCAGTACGCGGCCCCATTGCGCGACGCCGCGGCCGCGATCCCCGTCCAGGCCTGAGCGTCCGCTGCGCGGACAGTTCGTGACCGCGCCTTGAAGGTGCGAGGCGGTTGCGGAACAGATGCGGCCATGAGCAACATGGCCGCACATTCCGGAAGCTTCGACGTCGTCATCGTCGGTCGCGGGCCCGTGGGCTCGACGCTCGCCAACCTGCTCGGCCTGTGCGGCATCCGCACCCTGATCCTGGAGCGCGAAGCCAAGGCCTATCATTTGCCGCGCGCGGTGCATTTCGACGACGAATGCATGCGCGTGTTCCAGACCATCGGCCTTGCCGACGCCATCCTGCCCCACCTTACATTGAGTCCCGGCATGCGCTTCGTCGATGCGGGGGGACGATTGCTGCTCGACTGGCCGCGCCCCAGCGAGCCGACCGCGATGGGCTGGAATCTGAGCTACCGCTTTCACCAGCCCGATCTCGAAAGCGTGCTCAACAAGGGACTCGAGCGCTGGCCTCATGTCGAGCTGCGCACGCGCTGTGATGTCTTCGCGCTCGAGCAGGACCGCGAGGGGGCGCGCGTTCGCTATGAGGACCTCGACACCGGCCGGCTCGTCGACATCTCCTGCGCCTATGTCATCGGCTGCGACGGTGCACGTTCGCTGGTGCGCCGCTTCATCGGCGCGGCGCTGGACGATCTCGGCTTTCACGAGCGCTGGCTCGTCTGCGACGTGCTGCTGAGGGAGGAGCGGCCCGATCTCGGCGATTTCAGCGTCCAGCACTGCAACCCGCAGCGTCCCGCAACCTATATTCGCGGCACCGGCAACCGGCGCCGGTGGGAGATCGCGGTTCATCCCGACGAGGACGCGGTCGAGATCACCCAACCGGCGCGCGTGTGGGAGCTGCTCTCGCCCTGGCTCCGGCCCGCAGAGGCCGAGATCGAACGCGCCGCCGTCTACACATTCCACTCCGCGGTCGCCCAGCAATGGCGTGCCGGACGGTTCCTGCTCGCAGGCGATTCCGCGCATCAGACCCCGCCTTTCCTCGGTCAGGGCATGTGTGCCGGCATTCGCGACGCAGCCAACCTCGCATGGAAGCTGGCGCTTGTGATTGCCGGGAAGGCGACGCCTGATCTTCTCGACACCTATCAGAGCGAGCGCGCGCCGCATGTGCGCGAATTCATCGAGCTCGCGATCCGGCTGGGTGGGCTGATCAACACCAAGGCGGTCGAGGCGGCGCTTGCGACCGGCACGGCACAGGGCGACGGCCAGCTCAAGCTCGACGTGCAGAAGCCAGTGCTCGGCCCGGGCCTTGCCTGCGGCGAACGCAGCATGACGGGAAAGCTGGCGCCGCAATTCCGCAGCCGTGATCACGGCCGCAGCGACGACCGCGTCGGCTATCGCTTCGCGCTGCTATGCCGGTCCGGTCTCGGGACCGCAATGATCGAGCAGCATCATGCCCGCCTGACGGCCGCTGACGTCGCCGTCATTTGCGGCGAGGAAGCTGGCGGCCTCGACGGCTGGCTCGATCAGCACGGCTTCGACGCCGTGCTGATGCGCCCCGACCGCTACATCCTGGGTGCTGTCCGCACGGGCGAAGATCCCGCGGCGCTGTTGTCAGGCCTCGCCTTCCTCGCACCGCCGCCGAGCGCGGCCTGAGCGTTTCCGTTCTTTTTGAGAGGGTTCACGTATGAAGCTGGTTTCCTTTGTGATCGACGGGCGTCCCGGATACGGCGCCGTGAAGGGAGACGGTGTCGTCGACCTCGGCCGGCGGCTGCCGGCGAAGAGCCTGCGCGCGCTGCTCGAGGCGGATGCGCTTCGCGACGCCGCCGCGCTGCTCACCTCCGAACCGCCCGACTATCCGCTCGATGCGATCACCTTCGCGCCCGTCATCCCCGATCCCGGCAAAATCATCTGCGTCGGCCTGAACTATCGCGACCACGTCGCAGAGACTGGACGAACGGTCACCGAGAAGCCCGCGCTGTTCGCGCGCTTTCCGACCAGCCAGGTGGGACATCTGCAACCGGTCATTCGCCCTGGTGTCTCCGATCATTTCGACTATGAGGGCGAACTCGCGCTCGTGATCGGGAAAGCCGGCCGGCATGTCCGGCGCGAGGACGCGCTCACGCACATCGCCGGCTATTCCTGCTACAATGAAGGCAGCATCCGCGACTGGCAACGCCACACGTCGCAATTCCTGTCGGGCAAGACCTTCGATCAGTCCGGCGCATTTGGCCCCTGGCTGGTCACCGCCGACGAAATTCCCGACCCGTCCAAGCTGACGCTGCAGACCCGCCTCAATGGCGAGACCGTGCAGCAGACCACCACGGATCTCCTCATCACCGACGTGCCCGATCTGATCGTCTATTGCTCGACGATCATGACCTTGCTGCCGGGGGACGTGATCGTCACCGGAACGCCGGGAGGCGTCGGCTTCAAGCGCACCCCGCCTCTGTTCATGAAGCCCGGCGATACGGTCGAGGTCGAGATCTCGGGCATCGGCGTGCTGCGCAATCCCGTGACTGCCGAACTGGAAGCCTGACGTTTCCGCCTCGCGGAGAACCGCGAGGGCGCACCAATCAAACACGACAAAAAACCAAATCTTCAAATCCGGGGAGGATCATCATGTCGCGCTGTCTCAGATCCAGCATCGCTGGCCTGCTACTGCTTGCAGGCTCATCCGCGCAGGCCGAAATCAAGGCGGGTGCCATCCGTATCGGTGTACTCACCGACATGACCGGCATCTTCGCGACCGCGATGGGGCCCGGCTCCGTGGAAGCGGCCCGGATGGCCGCTGAGGAGTTCGGTGGCAAGATCAACGGCAGGCCGATCGAAATCCTTCAGGCCGATCATCAGAACAAGCCGGATATCGCGGTCGCGATCGCCCGGCGCTGGTTCGAGCAGGACGGTGTGCAGGCGATCGCCGACGGCGGCAGCTCCGGCGCGGCCCTTGGCGTCCAGGAGCTGGTGCGCAGCAACGGCAAGATCTTTCTCATCTCCGGGGCCGGCGCCAATCAGCTCACCGACGAGGCCTGCGCCCCGACCTCGGTGCAATGGACGCACGACGCCTATTCGACCGCGACAGCCGTCGTGTCGGGCATCATGCAGACCAGCAAGGAGCCGTGGTTCTTCATCACCGGCGACTACGCATTCGGCCATTCGGTCGAGGCAACCGCGCGCGCCCGCATCGCCGAGCTCGGCGGCACGGTCGCCGGCAGCGTCAAGGCGCAGCTCGGCACGCCGGATTACGGCTCGTTCCTGCTGCAGGCCCAGGCCTCCGGCGCCAAGATCCTGGCGCTCAACGTCGCCGGCGACAATGCCACGGCCATCAAGCAGGCCGAGGAATTCGGGCTTGCGGCCCAGGGCATGAAGATCGTGCCGATGTCGTTCCAGAACGTCGACATCGAGGCCATCGGCCTCAAGGCGACGCAGGGCGATCTCATCGTCACCAGCTTCTTCGAGGATGCCTCTCCCGCCGCGCGCCGCTTCTCCGACGCGTTCTACGCGCGCCGGAAGGCGATGCCGTCACAGATCCAGGCCGGGGTCTATTCGGCCGTGCGGCACTATCTGCAGGCGGTGAAGGATGCCGACAGCGACGACGGCGCAACGGTGATGGTCCGGATGAAGGCCACGCCGGTCTCGGATGCCTATGCGGACCACGGCCAGATCCGCGACGACCAGCGCATGGTGCACGACCTGTATCTGGTCCAGGTCAAGACCCCCGCCGAATCGAAGCGCCCCTGGGACTTCGTCAAGCTGGTGACGAAGATCGCCCCCGATCAGGCGTTTCGCCCGCTCGACCGCAGCAAGTGCAGCCTGGTCGGCAAGTGAGCACATGAGCGACCAAGCATGATTCCGGACGATCAGCGCGCCGTCATCATCACCGCCGCGGGCGGCCCGGAGGTCCTGTCGGAGCGACAGGACTGGCCGGTCCCGCGCCTCGGACCAGACGATGTGCTGATCGAGGTCGCAGCCGCCGGCATCAACCGTCATGACTGCAACCAGCGCGCTGCCGGGCCGTCGCGGGAGCCCAATCCCATACCGGGATTGGAAGCCTCGGGGCGCATCGTGGCCTGCGGCGCCAACGTTTCCCCGGAACGGCTGGGTAGAGCGGTGATCGCACTGACCGACGGCGGTTCATACGCGCAATACGTCGCCACCGATCAGCATCTTGCACTGGACTTGCCGAGCGGCCTCGACTTGATCCAAGGCGCCGGCCTACCCGAAGCGCTGTTCACGACCTGGTTCAATTTCTTCGAGCTGATGCGCATGATGCCCGGCGAGACCGCCCTGATTCATGGCGGAAGCAGCGGCGTCGGCACGATCGCGATCCAGCTCCTGCGCGCGCTGGGTCATCCCGTCATGGCCACCGCCGGCACCGCAGAGAAGCGCGCCCTGGCACTCGGGCTCGGCTGCAGCGCCGTGTTCGACTATGCCGATCCCGATCTCGCCGAGCAGATCCGCGCGGCGACGGGGAAGCGCGGGGTCGACTGCATCCTCGACACCTCCGCCGGCGCTCACATTGCGCAGGACCTTGCGGCGCTCGCGATGGGCGGACGGATCGCCCTGCTCTCGGCCGGACATGGCAAGGAGCTGGCGGTGCCGCTGCGCAGCCTGATGGCGCGCCGGGCCAGCATCACCGGCGCATTCCTGCGGTCGACGTCACTCGATATCAAACGCCGCCTCGCAAGCGAGCTGCGGCAGCGCATCTCGTCCCTGCTCGGAACGGCCATTCGGCCGCACATCGACAGCACCTATCGCCTGTCCGAGGCAGCCGATGCGCACGAACGCATGGAGACGGGCCGGCACATCGGGAAGATCATGCTCAACGTCCGCGAATGAGCGACGATCCACGTCGCTGCGCCCGCCACGCGCAACGAGCGCCCGCCTACTGCTTCACGCCCGGGATCAGGGCCTTCAGCTTGGCCATGTCCTTGACGTTCATCTTCATGCCGCCGGGCATCACGATGTCCCCGGGCTTCTGGTCGGGCTTGCAGGCGCCGAGCCATCTGGCCTCGATCGTCATCGCGGTGTCCTTCACCCCGGTGCCGGCGGCGCCGCCCGTGACGCGCGACATCGTCTTCACCGTATAGGCCGAGTTGAAGTCGCCGGTGATGTCGGCATGCGACGTCGTATTGATGCCGCCGAAATTGCAGACCGAATCGGAGACGTAGCCGGTCGCGGTCTTCTGGATGTCCTGCTTGGAGCAGACCTGCTGCGCCATCGGCGAGGCGAAGTTGTTCATCTCCTTGTCGGTGGCCGCGTCGGTGCAGTGCTGCATCGTCGCCTCCGGCAGCTGACCGCCGGATCTGATCATCTTCAGCTCCCACAGGCCGGCCTTGCGCACCGGCAGGTCGACGGCCCGTGCCTCATGGCTCGCGGTCACGCCCAGGAGGCAGCAGGCCAACAGCCCAATTGCGATGCGTGTGCAGGTCATATGCCCCGTTCCGGCTCGTTGATCGATGCCGGAGCGAATGCCGCAGAAAAATGGCAATTGGGAGAACGGCAGTTGATGGAAGGTCAGTACAGCGTCCGCAGCGGCCGCTGCGCCGAGCCATAGGGCACCCAGCGGCAGGCGAACGAAACGTAGCCACCGTAGCGCGCATCGACGGCGCGGAACTTCGCGACCTTGCCGTAGGAGGCGCAATGATCGACCGCGAGCTGGCGCGCATCCGTGGTCTGGGCCAGCTGGAAGGCGATGATGCCGCCGGTGTCGTTGCCCTTGAAGGGCGGCACCACGTCGGCCTGGGCGGATGCCGCAACCAGCACCATCCCAGTGGCCACGAGGCCTGCAGTCTTCACGAATCCGGCCATCAGCGTCCGCATTGCATTCTCCTCGATCTGGCCCGCCATTCTAAAGGTCCTGTCCGGTCAAGAAAAGAACACCGGCCTCGCGTTAACAGGACTAATCGTGGAGTGTTGCCGCGTTGCACTTGACCTCCTGTGGCCGCCGCGGCACGGTCCACGCTCCCGGATCAGCCTTGCGGACGGCCCATGCGCGACTTCAGCTCACCTTTCAAGATGTTCGGCGCCGCCTGTGGCGCGCTGCTTGCCGCCATCGTCGCCACCGCCCCGGCTCAGGCCGCCAACCCGCTCGAGATGAACTTCTGGTTGTCCGGTCCGAAATATGAAGGCCGGGTCGCGCCTTGCGAGGCGGCCATTCCGACCATCGTCTCGCGATTCCAGGACAAGGAGAGCACCTTCTGGAATTCCTCGCTGACGATCACCGGCGTCGCCAATGTCCATGAGATCGCCTTCCGGCCCTGGCAGTCCGACAACATTCCGCGTCGCTTCTGCACCGGCAGCGTGATGATCAGCGACGGCAAGGCGCGCACCGTCAACTTCTCGATCATCGAGGATGGCGGCTTCGCCGGCTATGACCAGGGCGTCGAGTTCTGCGTCGTCGGCCTCGATCGCAACTGGGCCTTCAATCCGGCCTGCCGCGCCGCCAAGCCCTGATTCGCCTTTCCCGGCGTATCGGCCGCTCGCGCGGGCGGCCGGCTGACGAATGGCTGCCTCGGGGCAGCCATTTTTGTTCTTGAAATGTTCCAGCGCACTGGTAGGCTCCTGGCATTGTCCGGGGAGTACGCCATGTTCGATTGCCTGTGCCGACCTGCCGTCCTGTTGTCCAGAACGATCGCCTGCTTTGCCCTCTTGCTCGGCGTGCTCACGGCTGGCGCCGCCGAGGCGCAGGACCGCCGCCAGAATGCGCCGGGCGCGTTCGACTTCTACGTTCTCTCGTTGTCGTGGTCGCCCTCGTACTGCGCCGAAGCCGAGGAGCGCGGCGGTCGCGGCAGCCGGTCCCAGCAATGCAGCGGCCGACCGTACTCGTTCGTCGTGCACGGGCTGTGGCCGCAATACGAGAACGGCTACCCCGAATATTGCGAGCAGCCGGCGCCGCGCCTGCCGCGCAACATCATGACCTCGATGCTCGACCTGATGCCGGCGCCGGGCCTGATCTACAACGAGTGGGACAAGCACGGCACCTGCGCCGGCGTGTCGGCGAAGGCCTATTTCGAAGCCATCCGCAAGGCCCGCGCCGCCATCAAGATCCCCCCGGAATTCCTCGATCTCGCGGAGGCCAAGACGGTGGCGCCAGCGGCGATCGAGGAGGCCTTCATCAAGGCCAACCCCAAGCTCACGACATCGGGCATTGCCGTCACCTGCAATCGCACCAGGCTGAGCGAGGTCCGGATCTGTCTGTCGAAGGATCTGGAGTTTCGCAACTGCGACGAGATCGACCGGCAGGCCTGCCGGCGCGACGAGGTCAACATGCCGCCGGTCCGCGGCGGCTAGCGGCTGCGAATCGGGGCGACGCAGCGCGTCGGCCTGCGGCGCCTCCTGCGGCGGCGCTCATCCGCGGCTCTCCGGAGGGCATCCGGCGCATCGACGGGGTACCCTTTTGACGCGGAACGGCGTAACCGGATGGCATGAACTACCGACATGCCTTCCACGCCGGCGGCTTCGCCGACGTCATCAAGCACATCGTGCTGACGCGCATCCTGGTCTACCTCCAGGAGAAGCCCGCCGCGTTCCGGGTGATCGACACCCATGCCGGCGCCGGCCTGTATGACCTCACCGGCGACGAGGCGACGCGCAGCGGCGAGTACCTCACCGGCATCGCCCGCGTGCTGCAGGCGCGGCTGTCCGATCAGGCCTATGCGCTGGTCCAGCCCTATCTGGATATCGTCCGATCGTTCAATCCCAAGGCCGAGCTGGTCGCCTATCCCGGCTCGCCGCTGATCGCGCGCGCGCTGCTGCGGCCGCAGGACCGCATGACCCTGTGCGAGCTCGCGCCGATCCCCCGCAAGCAGTTGATCGATCAGTTGCGCCGCGACACCCAGGCCCGTGTCGTCGATCTCGACGGCTGGGTCGCCCTGCCCGCCTTCGTGCCGCCGAACGAGCGCCGGGGCGTGGTGCTGATCGATCCGGCGTTCGAGGCGAAGGATGAGTTCGAGCGGCTCGCCGATCGCTTCGCCGCGGCCTTCGCGAAGTGGACCACCGGTATCTACGTGCTGTGGTATCCCGCCAAGAGCCGGCGTGCGACGGAAGAGCTGAGCGATCGTGTCGCGGCGCTCGCAGCCGCGGCCAAGCCGCCGGGCAAGGTGCTGCGGATTGAGTTCAGTGTTGCGCCGCAGATCGAAGGCGAGGCGCTCACCTCGACCGGGCTGCTGATCGTCAACCCGCCCTGGACATTACATGACGAGCTGAAGCTCATCCTGCAGGAACTGCAGAAGCCCCTCGGCCAAGGCGGCGCGGCGCGCTTCCGACTCGAATTCCCCAAAGCTTGAAACGGCGACTGGTCGAAAAGCCGTAGTCAATCGGCGCGGAACCGTATTATTGTGTCCGATTGTAAGACTGGCTTTACGTTCCGCTTCCGCGAATGGTTGCGGCGGGGTGATCAAGGCCTAACAAGATCCGGCGATCCGGCGCGGCGAGCGCTGGGCGTTAAGGTGGCCAACGCTTTCCGATCAAAGTGATGTCCGGTCGGACGCTGCGCAGGGCGCGCAGTGGAGGAAGCATTGCGGGGGAGGAGTTTCCCGATGGCCATGACTGGGACGGTCAAGTTCTTCAACGGCGAACGCGGCTACGGCTTCATCAAGCCGGACGACGGTGGACGCGACGTGTTCGTGCACATCACGGCGGTGGAGCGCGCGGGCCTGAAGGACCTGACCGAAGGACAGCGGATCAGCTTCGAGGTCGAGCCGGACAAGAAGGGCAAGGGCCCGAAAGCGGTGAACCTGGTGCTGTCGTCTTAGGGCGAGCCCGCCTGGCGGTGGTTCACGCGCCGGCATGATTGCAGCCGGGCGCGCCTCGACGCCACCTCTTCGCTGGTTTGGAAGCTGTCGGCAGCGCCTGCTCGCGTGCACAGCATTGCCGGCTCGTACGTGCAGGCCGCGCGCAGTGATGCGCGCCTGCCAGATTGCACAGAGCGCTCCGACAAAAAAATCCCGGCCGCGCGAGCGGCCGGGAGGTTGTCGTTGGACGTTTCTTCTTCCTATTCCCTCGTTGCCATCAGAAGTGGAAGTTGATGCCTGCGCGCACAATTCCAAACCGATAGTCGTTCTTCGCCCCCGTGATCACGAAATTGCTGCTGTCGAGATCGACGTAGAGATACTCGATCTTGGCGGTCCAGTTCTGTGCGAGGCCGAACTCGGTGCCGGCACCGAGCGTCCAGCCCACCGTGGTGTGCGATTCCGAAAGACCGAAGGTCTCGGCGCGCAGGCCGCCAAAGGCGAGGCCGCCGGTGCCGTAGAACAGGATGTTGTTGAAGGCGTAGCCGGCGCGGCCGCGCAATGTGCCGAACCACGGGTTCGAGAACTTCCACGGGGCGAAGGTGTCATTGGCGCCGGTCAGGTTGATGTCGCCCTCGGCGCCGAACACCCACGGGCCGTTCTGCCAATTGTAACCCGCGGTCAGGCCGCCGGTGAGACCGGACGGCTTGGTCGGGTTGTTGCCGACGGTGCCCCATTCATAGCCCAGCGTGCCGCCGAGGTAGGGCCCGGCCCAGCTGTAGGCGTTGAGGGGCTGGTTCACGGTATAGGGCGCGCCGCGCCCGTAGCCGAGATCCGCCGCCTGGGCCGAGACCGATCCGAGAGCCGCCGCGCCCAAGCCCGCCGCGGCGGCAGCACCGACCAAGAACCTGTTCATCGCTCACTCCACGCCACTCGCCGTCACCCGCCGGAGCCTGCGCCGCGCGACTGTGGTGCGCGGGCCGGCGTGGTTACGGAACTCTCGCTTCTTTCGTGAGCATTTATCGAGAGTTTTAGGTTAAGCCGTTGTTAAGCCGGGTTACCCGGCCATTAACGTGCTTAACGAAGCGTTACCGCCCTGCCCTGTGCATGGCGCCATCGCAAGCTGGCGAGACGGCGCGGCAGCGCTTAGTTTGCGGACATGACCACCCACAGCTCCGATCCACCCAAGGCGCCGGCGCCCCCGAGCCGGCGTGGCGCGGCCGACCTGCCGCCCGAGACCATCGACACGCCCGACCTCGATCCCGCCGCATCGGCTGCGGACGAGGACGATGACGGCCGGCTGCCGGAGCTGGCCGAGGAGAGCCTGGAGGCGGTCGGCGAAGGTCCGCTTGCGATCGGCCACGCGGCGATCGAGAACGCGGTGCGGCTGGCGCCGACCTCGCCGGGCGTCTACCGCATGCTCAACGCGGCGCACGACGTGCTCTATGTCGGCAAGGCCAAGAACGTCAAAAAGCGCCTGTCGTCCTATGCGCGTGCCAACGCGCCGCTGCCGGCGCGCATCCTGCGCATGATCGCAGCCACCGTGACGGTCGAGATCGTCTCCACCACCACGGAGACCGAGGCGCTGCTGCTGGAGGCGAACCTCATCAAGCAGCTCAAGCCGCGCTTCAACGTGCAACTGCGCGACGACAAGTCGTTTCCCTATATTCTCATCACCGGCGACCATTGGGCGCCGCAGATCCTCAAGCACCGCGGCGCGCAGTCCAGGCCGGGGCGCTATTTCGGTCCGTTCGCCTCGGCCGGTGCCGTCAACCGCACCATCACGGCGCTGCAGCGCGCCTTCCTGATCCGCTCCTGCACCGACTCGTTCTTCGAGAGCCGCACCCGCCCCTGCCTGCTGCACCAGATCCGCCGCTGCGCCGGGCCCTGCACCCAGGAGATCGACTTCCCCGGCTACACCGAGCTGGTGCGCGAGGCGACCGACTTCCTGTCCGGACGCAGCCAGGCGGTGAAGGCGCTGCTGGCGGCCGAAATGGAGAAGGCGTCGGGCGAGCTCGAATTCGAGACTGCCGCCGTCTATCGCGACCGCCTCGCGGCGCTGTCGGCGATCTCCTCGCAGCAGGGCATCAATCCGCGCACGGTCGAGGAAGCCGACGTGTTCGCCATCCACCAGGAGGGCGGCTATTCCTGCGTCGAGGTGTTCTTCTTCCGCACCGGGCAGAACTGGGGCAACCGCGCCTACTTCCCGCGCGCGGAGAAGAGCTATCTGCCGGAGGAGGTGCTGTCGGCGTTCATCACGCAGTTCTACGACGAAAAGCCGCCGCCGAAGCTGATCCTGCTGTCGCACGAGATCGAGGAAGCCGAGTTGCTCGCCGAGGCGCTGTGCGTCAAGGCCGGCCACAAGGTCGAGGTGTCCTGCCCGAAGCGCGGCGAGAAGAAGGACCTCGTCATCCATGCGCTGACCAATGCGCGCGAGGCGCTGGGCCGCAAGCTCGCGGACACCGCAACGCAGAGCCGCCTCTTGGAGGCGATGACGACGACGCTCGGTCTGCCGCAGGTCCCGAAGCGCATCGAGGTCTACGACAACAGCCACATCCAGGGCACCAACGCGGTCGGCGCGATGATCGTCGCCGGCCCCGACGGCTTCATGAAGAACCAGTACCGCAAGTTCAACATCAAGTCGGAAGGGCTGACGCCCGGCGACGACTACGCGATGATGAAGGAGGTGCTGCAGCGCCGCTTCAAGCGGCTGGTGTCACCGTCGGAGAAGGATGTCGCCCGCGCGGCCAAGGAGGACGACGCGCCGCAATGGCCGGATCTCGTCATCATCGACGGCGGCCGCGGCCAGCTCAATGCCGTCCGCGAGATCTTCACTGAGCTCGGCGTCACCAATGTCGCGCTGATGTCGGTCGCCAAGGGCCCCGACCGTGACGCCGGCCGCGAGACGCTGTTCATCCCCGAGCGCGAGGCCATCAAGCTCGAGCCGCGCGATCCCGTGCTGTATTTCATCCAGCGCCTGCGCGACGAGGCGCATCGCTTCGTCATCGGCTCACACCGCAAGCTGCGCAAGAAGGACATCCGCGAGGCCGGCCTGCAGGAGATCCCCGGCATCGGCCCGTCGCGCAAGCGCGCGCTGCTGCACCATTTCGGCACCTTGAAAGAGATCGAACGCGCCTCGATCGCCGATCTCGGCAAGGTGCCGGGCGTGAGCGCCGAAAGCGCGCGGAAGATTTTCGAGTATTTTCACAGCAACGCGAGCTAAGCCGATCGCGGCTCAAGCCGCAGCCGGCGGCTCCTGCTTCACCGCATCGGCGAACTTCCGCATCAGCCGCACCAGCTCATCCACATCGCGGATCTCCCAGCTTTCGAAGATGGCGCGGCCGATCCGCTCGCGCGCAGCGTCGACGAGGTCGGTCATGGCCTTGCCCTTCGGCGTGATCACCGCCTCGCGCACCCGCCGGTCCGCGGCGCTGGCCTGGCGTGCCACCAGCCCGAGGCTCTCGAGCTTGGCGACCTGGCGGCTGACGGTGGTGTAGTCGCGCCCGACCCGATCCGCCATCTCGACCACACCGATCGGGCCAAATCGCTCGATTCCGACCAGCAGCGGAAACAGCGCGCGGTCGAGCGCGATGCCGGCTTCCCTGATCAGCGCCTCGTCGCGCTGCGGCCGGTTCATCACGGCCACAATGTCGAGCAGCGCCCCGTGCAGGACGCGGAGCTGCTCACTTATATGTGTATTTTGCACATTATTCCTTGGCGACATCAGTCCCTCCGGATATATGTGCATTACACACATATAATCCGGAGCTCCACCATGAAAGCCGCTATTGTCCAGAAAGCCGGGCAGCCGCCGGTCTACGCCGATTTCGCCAACCCGATCGCTGCTCCTGACGAGCATCTGATCACCGTGACCGCCGCAGCGATCAGCCAGATCACCAAGGCCCGCGCCTCCGGCACGCACTACAGCTCAACCGGCGCGTTTCCCTTTGTGGCTGGGATCGATGGCGTCGGCCGCTGTGAGGACGGCAGCCGGGTCTACTTCGTGCTTCCCAGGGCCCCCCATGGCGGCATGGCCGAAAAGACGGTGGTGCCGAAGGCGCGATGCCTCGCCTTGCCCGATGATCTCGATGACGTCACCGCGGCGGCAATCGCCAATCCCGGCCTGTCGTCCTGGGCGGCGCTGCGCGAGCGCGCACACCTCCGCGCCGGCGACACCGTGCTGATCAATGGCGCCACTGGAACGTCCGGTCGGCTCGCGGTTCAGATCGCCAAGCATCTCGGTGCGGCCAAGGTGATCGCGACCGGGCGCAACGCCGCGACGCTGCAATCCCTGACCGCGCTCGGCGCCGACGCGGTCATTCCCCTGGTCGGCGATGGCGACGCGCTGGAGGAACGTTTCAAGCCCCATTTCGCCGGGGGTGTCGACGTCGTGCTCGACTATCTCTGGGGCGCCAGCGCCGAGCGGCTGCTGATGGCAGCAGCCAAGGCGGGCGCGGAGGCGAGGCCGATCCGATTCGTCCAGATCGGCTCCATCAGCAGCGGCGACATCACCCTGCCGAGCGCGGTGCTGCGCGCATCAGCCATCGAATTGATGGGCAGCGGCATCGGCAGCATTCCGCTCGAGCGTCTGATCGCGCTCACCGATGAGTTGTTGCAGGCGGCCATCCCTGCCCGGCTCGAGATCGCGGCCGATCCGATCCCGCTGAACGCGATCGAACGCAATTGGGCCAGGGATGATGCCACCCGCCGCGTCGTGCTCACCATGTGAAAGCCGGGACAGCAAAAAAACGGCGAGTTGGCAGGCTGTCGGCAAAAACAATTTACCCGGATAAAAATATACGCTAATTACCCGGGTTAAAGTGGAGCCCCACCATGACCCCCGACCAGCGCAAGGCGGCCGTCGCCGCCTATAAGGAACGCAAGACACCTGCCGGCATCTTCGCCGTGACCTGCGCCGCCACCGGCCAGCGCTGGGTCGGCTGCGCGCCGGATCTCGACAAAATCCAGAACCGCCTCTGGTTCACCCTGCGCCAGGGCGGCCATCGCCGCGGCGGCCTGCAGGCGGCCTGGACCGCCCACGGCGCGGAGGCGTTCAGCCTGGACGTCATCGAGACCCTGGACGAGGAGACGCTGGGCTATGTCCGCGACCGCGTGTTCGCGGAACGCCAGGCGCATTGGTGCGCGGTGCATGGCGCGGAGGCGATCTGAGCTTTCGCTCAAGCCTTCGCGCAGCCGTCACTGCACCGCAACAAGGTCCCAGCCGTGCGTCGCGCCCGCCGATCTGCGCACTGGCGCGACCGCGTCCGGTTGCTTAATGAAGCGTTGCGGGTCGCGTTGCCGCATGCGCAAGAGTTCCTATCTCCGCAAGACTTCGTTGCGATTCGCGTCATATCTGCGTCATCCTGCCGAAGCGGCTCGGCTCGGAGGTTGACGTCCGAACGGCGGCAGTATTGGTACACCGGATGAATATTGCGACCACACGCGTGCCCAGCAAGACGTCGACGTCCCTGCCGAACATCCTGACCTATACGCGCATCGCCGCGATACCGGTCGTGGTCGGTTGCATCTACGCGCAGTCGGTCTGGATGTATCCTTTGTGGCTCCGCTGGGTCGCCGTCGCGGTGTTCATTGCGGCTGGGATCACCGACTATCTCGACGGTCATTTCGCGCGGATCTGGAACCAGCAATCGGCATTCGGCCGTATGCTCGATCCGATCGCCGACAAGCTTCTGGTCGCCTCCTGCCTGCTGATGCTGGCCGCCGACAGCACCATCCAGAACTGGTCGCTGTGGGCGGCCATCGTGATCCTGTGCCGCGAGATCCTGGTGTCGGGCCTGCGCGAATATCTCGCCGCGCTGCGCGTCTCGGTGCCGGTGACCAAGGTCGCCAAATGGAAGACCACGATGCAACTGGTGGCAATCGGCTTCCTGCTCGCGGGCGAGGCCGGCGATGCGGCGGTCGCCCAGATCTCGACGGCCGTTGGCCCGATCGTGAGCGGGATCGGAATTTGGCTGCTCGGCTTGTCGGCGGTCTTCACCATCTACACCGGCTACGACTATTTCCGCGCCGGCATCCACCACCTCATCGAGGCGGACTCGCGATGAAGGTGAAGTATTTCGCCTGGGTGCGCGAGCGCGTCGGCAAGGCCGAGGAGACGATCGAGCCGCCGGCGGACGTGCGCACGGTCAGCGAGCTGATCGCCTGGCTCACCACGCGCGGCGAGGGCTACGCCTATGCGTTCGAGAGGCCGAAGGTGATCCGCACCGCGATCGACCAGACCCATGTGCAGCCGGATGCGGCCATCGCCGGCGCCCGCGAGATCGCGTTCTTCCCGCCGATGACCGGCGGCTGACGTAACGGAATATCTGTCCATGACCGCGATCGTCACCGTCCGCGTGCAGCAAGAGGATTTCGACACCGCGGCCGAGATCGCAGCCCTCAGCCATGGCCGCACCGACATCGGCGCCGTCGTCAGCTTCTCCGGCCTGTGCCGCGGCAACGACCATGACACGCCGATCAGCGCACTGACGCTCGAGCACTATCCAGGGATGGCGGAAGCCGAGATCATGCGCCATGCCGAGCAGGCGATGGCGCGCTGGCCGCTGCAGGGCATGACCGTGATTCACCGCTTCGGCCGGATACGGCCGGGCGAGAACATCGTGCTGGTGGTGACCGCATCCAGCCACCGTCAGGCGGCGTTCGAGGCGGCTGAGTTCCTGATGGATTATCTCAAGACCAACGCGCCGTTCTGGAAGCGCGAGGAAACCGAGAACGGCGGCGGCTGGGTCGAGGCCAAGAGCCACGACGATGCCGCCGCGGCGCGCTGGAAGTCGTGATGGCGAAGAAGGTCAAGACGGCAGCACCGCGCAAGGCGGCGGCACTGAGGCTGCCGAAGGTCAATGCCGGCGAGCTGGCGAGCCTGCTCGACTACCTGCGCTACGCGGTGAGCTGCTTCCAGAACGCCGATCTGGTGTTTGCGCACGGCACCACCGATCCGGTGTCGGAGGCCGCCTTCCTGATCGGCGAGGCGCTGCATCTGCGCCCCGATCAGTTCGAGAGCTTCGTCACGGCCCGGGTCACCGCGGCCGAAGGCAAGACGATCCTCGACCTGATCACGGCGCGAATCACCACGAGGAAGCCGGCGGCCTATCTGGTCAACAAGGTCTATATGCGCGGCCTGCCGTTCTACGTCGACGAGCGCGTCATCGTGCCGCGCTCGTTCATCGGCGAGCTGCTGGAGACGCATTTCGGCGGCGCCGAAGCCGACGGCACCTCGCTGATCGACGATCCGCTGGCCGTGGACAGCGTGCTGGACCTCTGCACCGGCTCTGGGTGCCTGGCGATCCTGGCCAGCCGCCACTTCCCCAATGCGGTGATCGACGCCGTCGACATCTCCAAGGATGCGCTCGCCGTTGCGGCGAAGAACGTCGCCGACTACGACCTCGGCGAGCGCATCTCGCTGCACCGCGGTGACCTGTTCGCACCGCTCAGCCAGCGCCGTTACGATCTGATCATCACCAACCCGCCCTATGTCGACGCCGAGGGCATGGCCGGCCTGCCTCGGGAATGCCGCGCCGAGCCGGCGCTGGCCTTCGACGGCGGCACCGATGGGCTCGACATCATCCATCGCATCCTCAGCCAGGCGCGCGACCACCTGACTGCGGAGGGAGGGTTGTTGTGCGAGGTCGGGCGCGACCGTCCGCAGATCGAGGCGGCCTATCCCGACCTGCCGCTGCTCTGGCTCGACACCGAGGACTCCGAGGGCGAAGTGTTCTGGATCACCGCGCGCGATCTCGTCTGAGACGCGGCTGCCCGAGGCACACCGGCGCGGTTGGCGCGAAATGACGCAGCGACTTCCAATATGCGGCACAATCTGCTGCTGCTGTGCAGAATCCGCTCACCAGGGCAGCGGGAACGCTGGACCTTTGACATTTCCGTCCGTCCGCGAAGCTGATAGCTTGGCGGCGGCCCGGATCAGCGGCTGACAACGTCGGCGCACGCATTCAGGCCCATCAAGCACGATCCGTTTCGGCAAGCTTTTCTGGCACCGGTTCGCCACCTTTCCGGATCATGCTGCCGCCGTCGCACAACCGTCCGAGAGGTCCCCATGCTGGACAAGAGCCCCCGCCCCGCCGTCACCGTTCCGAATGATCTTGCCGCGCATTGGATGCCGTTCACCGCGAACCGCGCCTTCAAGAAGAACCCGCGCCTGCTCGCCGGTGCCAAGGACATGCACTACATCACCGTCGATGGCCGCAAGATCATCGACGCCGCCGCCGGCATGTGGTGCTGCAACGCCGGTCACGGCCGCAGCCAGATCGCCGAGGCGATCGGCCAGCAGGCCGCGGCGCTCGACTACGCGCCGCCGTTCCAGTTCGGCATTCCCCAGGCGTTCGAGCTGGCCAACCGCATCGCTGATCTCGCGCCCGCCGGCCTCGACCACGTGTTCTTCTGCAACTCCGGCTCGGAGGCGGCGGACACCGCGCTGAAGATGGCGCTCGCCTATCACCAGATCAACGGCCAGGGCAGCCGGACCCGCCTGATCGGCCGCGTCCGCGGCTATCACGGCGTCGGCTTCGGCGGCACCTCGGTCGGCGGCATCGTCAACAACCGCAAGCTGTTCGGCACCTTGCTGACCGGCGTCGACCACATCCCGGCGACCTATGACCGCGAGAAGCAGGCCTTCACCAAGGGCGAGCCGGAGTATGGCGCGCACTTCGCCGACGAGCTCGAGAACCTCGTCAACCTGCACGGCGCCAACACCATCGCCGCCGTGATCGTCGAGCCGATGGCCGGCTCGACCGGCGTGATCCCGGCGCCGAAGGGCTATCTCAAGCGGCTGCGCGAGATCACCCAGAAGCACGGCATCCTGCTGATCTTCGACGAGGTCATCACCGGCTTCGGCCGCCTCGGCTACGCCTTCGCCGCCGAGCGCTACGGCGTGACGCCTGACCTTCTCACCTTCGCCAAGGGCGTCACCAATGGCGCGGCACCGATGGGCGGCGTGCTGGTACGCGACACCATCCACGACGCCTTCATGAGCGGCCCCGAGCACATGGTGGAGTTCACCCACGGCTACACCTACTCGGCGCATCCGATCGCCTGCGCGGCCGGCCTCGCCACGCTCGACATCTATCGCGACGACAAGCTGTTCGAGCACGCCCGCGCGATCGAGCCGAAATTCGCCGACGCCGTGATGTCGCTCAAGGGCCTGCCCAACGTGCTGGACATCCGCACGGTTGGTCTCACCGCCGGCATCGACCTCGCGCCGCTGCCCGACGCGGCTGGCAAGCGCGGCTACTCCGCGATGGAGACCGCCTTCCACAACAACGACCTGATGCTGCGCATCGCCGGTGACACACTGGCCCTGACCCCGCCGCTGATCGTCAGCGAGGATCAGGTCGGCGAAATCATCGAGAAGGTCGGCAAGGTCATCAAGGCCGTGGCGTAAGCCGCGCGCGGACATCGTCAGCCAACAACAATGGCGGCCCCGGTGGCCGCCATTTCCTTATCTGGACTGCTTCCCAGCAGCGGTCATTCCGGGGCAATCGTCAACGCGGCCACGCGTTGGCGATTGAACCCGGAATCTCGTACTTGTTGGGAAGGGACGCGAGACAATATCTGGATTCCGGGTTCAAGGCCTGCGGCCTTGCCCTGGAATAACGTTGGTTGGCATAGCTATTCATACGGTCTCGCTCTGGCTCCGCATCGGTCATGCGCCGCCATCACCTTATGAAGTCCGCTCCTACCCGGCGTGCGGGAGAGCATCCCCGATCGCAAATAGCTTGCCCTGCAAGGATTGCCGCAGAACGGCACGCCTTCCTGCCGGGAACCTTCGCAAATCCTCCACGTTCATGTCGCGAGCCGGCGGTTTGCGCGCGGCGAGCGGATTGTCGGAGGACGCGCATGCTTGCACCGCCAGGAGAGCTGCTACGATTGGGGCTCGAACAGAGGCTCAACCGCGTCAAGCGCGCCACCCAATCCTACATTCGGGATCGCGCCCGGCAGGCCACCGGAACGGTGACGTCCTACGCCGTCGCCGCCGGGCTGTTCGCCACCGCGGGCATCTTCCTGATCGCCGCCTGCATCGTCGGATTGACCGCGCTGTTCCGCTGGGTGGAAATGACCTACGGCCTGTTCACCGCGTTCGCGGTTGTCGGCGGCATCCTGATCGCGCTGGCGGCGATCTGCGCGATCGTCGCGGCAGTGAAGCTCCGCAGCCCTTCGCCGCACTATCCGTCGCTCTCCAGCCGGCTGCGCGTGGCGATCGCAGCGCCCGTGGCCCGGGAACCCGACGCGGACGAGATCGATCCCGACACCATCCCCTTGGCACCGTCATCGACTTCCACGAATCACGCGAGCGGAGTTGCGGGCGCACTCGGACGGATCAACGTACCCGTCGGTGTCGCCGTTGCGGCACTGCTGCTCGGCGTGGCCGCCCTGCGCCGGCGTCACCGCAGCACGTGAGCCTGCCCGGACAGCGGCAGGCGCGGTTCGACGGACATCGAAGAATCACCGGCTCAATTGAGCTGCTCAGCAACACGCGTTGATCAGCTCATGGCACCGCGCGCATGTCTAAAGATGTCTGGAATCCGCACGGCGCGTACTCCGGCGTTCTACGGACCCGCGACACTACGATGACACTCCGCTTTCCCACGTGAACTTGCGTAAATGACACGCAGACGAGAAATCATCGGCGTCTCCCGGTATTTGAATCCCGCCCACTATCCTCGCGAATCAACAGAAGTGCTAAGGTTGCGTTCGGTTGGGAGCGTCGCCAAGCATGATCCGTATCTCCACAATTTTCGTTGCCATTTGTATGGTTCTGGTCGCGGCCTCGCTCGGCCTGATCCTGTATTCGGTGGCCGGTATCAGTGGCTCGGAATCCGCGATCGTCGCGCTCGCCGCACTGACGTTCCTGATTCTCTACAATGCCGTATCGATGCGACTGCGCGACCGCACCGACATCGGCAGCCAGATAGCCGATCTGTCGCGCGGCACCGCCGACCTCGCGCGTCAGGTCGCCGAGTTCGGCCGCCGCCTGTCGGCGGTGGAGGGACGCATCGTGTCGTCGAGCTCGGTCAGCGCCGATCGCCTGCAGGGGGTCATCGGCGAGATCAACGAGCTCGGCGGACTGATGAAGCAGCTCGCCGTCACCGTGGCCCAGCACGAGGACCTGATCGCGGCCATCCCGCCGGCAACACCGCCGGGAGCTGGGGCCGGCACGGTTCGCGACGCCGATCGCCCGCTCCCGGCGACCGCTTCCTCCAGCGGCGCGCTCGAGATGAACGCGCTGCCGTCGCGCGGCGTCGAGCAGAAGGTGGCCGAGACCTCCGGCACGTTCAGCGCGGCACCGGCTGCCGCCCCCCTGCCGCCCAAACCGCAGGCCCCGGCGGTCACGGCCGTGCCGCGCAGCCAGCCGCAGATCCTCGCCGCCGTCAAAGGCGCGATCGAGGACAACCGCCTCGACATCTATCTGCAGCCGCTGGTGACGCTGCCACAGCGCAAGGTGCGCTTCTACGAGGCGGTGACCAGGCTTCGCGACGAGCGCGACCAGGTGGTCGCGGCCGAGGACTTCATCGGCATCGCGGAAGCCGCCGGCCTGGTCGGGCGCATCGACCACATGGTTCTGCTTCGCTGCGTCCAGGTGCTGCGCCGCCTGATGGTTCGCAACAAGGACGTCGGCATCTTCTGCAACATCTCCTCGGCGACGCTCAGCAGCCCTGCAAACTTTTCGCAATGCCTCGATTTCCTCGAAGCGAATCGCGCCCTGGCGCCGTCCTTCGTGCTCGAATTCAAGCAGTCGACCCTTCGCAGCCTCGGTCCGACCGGGACCGAGCATCTCGCGGCCCTGGCACAGCGCGGCTACCGCTTCTCGATCGACCATGTCACCGACCTCCGGTTCGAGCCGCGCGAGCTCGCCGATCGCGGAGTCCGCTTCATCAAGGTCCCGGCCGCGCTGCTGCTCGACCCGAAGCAAAGCTCGGCCTCCGACATTCACCCGACCGATCTCTCCGATCTGCTGGGCCGCTTCGGCATCGACCTGATCGCCGAGCGGATCGAAGGTGAGAACAGCGTCGTCGACCTGCTCGACTACGACGTCCGCTTCGGCCAGGGCTTCCTGTTCGCGCCGCCCCGCCCATTGCGACCCGAGGGCGCATCTGCTACCGGCGAGGCCGCCGCCGGCCCATCGGGCGGGCAGGACATCAAGATTCAGGACCCCAATGCCGCCGGCACCACCTCTCTCGACGCGTCACACACCAATGCTCCGACGCGCAGCGGCAATGCCGCCCTCGCCCGCCGTGCCGCCGGGACCCTCTGAGATCAGCCGGCTGCCATGACCGTTCTCCGCTTCGAAGAGCGGCTGCGCGATCTGGTCGGCCGCAAGCAGGTGCTGCTGAGCGACATCTGGGGCGTGGTCCATAACGGGCTCGAGTCCTTCCCCGACGCCTGCGACGCGCTGCACCACTTTCGCCGCCAGGGCGGTACGGTGATCCTGATCACCAACGCACCCCGGCCGGCCGATTCGGTCCAGCGCCAGTTGCGCAAGCTCGGCGTCGCCGACGAGGTCTACAGCGCCATCGTCTCCTCCGGCGACCTGACCCGCCACTACGTGGCCGATCATCCCGGCGGCAAGGTGTTCTGGCTCGGCCCCGAGCGCGACAATTCCATTCATCGCGGTCTCGACCTGGCGCTGTCGCCGCTCGAAGAAGCGTCCTACATCATCTGCACCGGCCTCTACGACGACGAGACCGAGACCGCCGAGGACTACCGGCCGATGCTGCTGCGCGCCCGCGAGCGCAAGCTGCCGCTGATCTGCGCCAATCCGGACATCGTGGTCGAGCGCGGCGACCGGCTGATCTACTGCGCCGGCGCCATCGCCGAGCTCTATCGCGAGCTCGGCGGCGAGGTGATCTTCTACGGCAAGCCGCACCGGCCAATCTACGAGCGGGCCATGATGCTGGCCGAGCAGCACGCCGGCCGGCCGGTCGCGCGCGAGGAGGTGCTGGCGATCGGCGATTCCGTCCGAACCGATCTCGCCGGCGCGCACGGCTTCGGCATCGACTGCCTGTTCGTGACCCGCGGCATCCATTCCGAGGAGTTCGCCGGCGTCGAGCAGCTCGACCCGGCCTCTATCAAGGAGCTGTTCGGCCATCCGCCGCGCGCCCTGATGCGCGAATTGAAGTGGTGAACGGATCCTGAAACGCAAAACGCCCGGCCGAGTGCCGGGCGTCTTTCGTTGGAGTGGATCAGGCGGGCGTCAGGCCGTTGCCATGTCCGGGAACACCGCGTCGATCTTGGTCTTCAAGGTCGCGGCATTGAACGGCTTGACGATGTAGTTGTTCACGCCGGCCTTCTTGGCCGCGATCACGTTCTCGGTCTTGGATTCCGCCGTGATCATGATGAACGGCGTGGTCGCCAGGTTCGGATCGGCGCGGACCTCGCGGAGCAGGTCGTAGCCGGTCATCGGCTCCATGTTCCAGTCGGAGATCACGAGGCCGTATTTCTTGGCGCGCATCTTGTTGAGGGCCATCGAGCCGTCGCTGGCATCGTCGATGTCCTCGAAACCGATCTGCTTGAGAAGATTCCTGATGATACGGATCATGGTGCTGTAATCGTCGACGACGAGCACCGGCATCGTCAAATCAACCGCCATCTTGACTCCCCCAGACGCGAACACAACGCGCAGACTGTTACAAAAAAGCTCATGCGGCACGGGTCGTAACCGACCCCGCCATCCGCTTTCAGCAGTAGCATCAGCCGTTAAACAGCGCGTTAACTGCGCTGCGGCTGCATGTCGCTATTGCTGCGCTGCATGAGCGGAGGAACCCCTTCGGCTTGACTTCGCGGGGCCGGCCGCCCACCGTCACGGCAACCACCGTCCGCCGGTAGCCCACCGAAATCCGCGAGATATTTCCGTCACATGCCCGATTTCAAGATCATCCGCGATTCCACCCCGCCGTCGGACATCCTCAAGGGCGCGGTGGTGGCGATGGGCAATTTCGACGGCGTCCATCTCGGTCACCGGGCCGTGATCGAGGCGGCGATCGAGATGGGCAAGGCCAAGGGGCGCCCAGCGCTGGCGCTGACCTTCGAGCCGCATCCGCGGCGCTTCTTCAGCCCCAACACCCCGCAGTTCCGCCTGACCGACGAGACCGCCAAGCTGCGACTCCTGGCCGGAACCGGCCTTGCCGGCGCCGTGGTCATGGCCTTCGACAAGGCCCGCGCCCAGACCTCGGCGCAGGATTTCATTCACCATGACCTGATCGGGCGGCTCGGGATCGCCGGAATCGCGGTCGGCTACGACTTTCATTTCGGCAAGGGCCGCGTCGGCTCGCCCAGCCTGCTCGCCAACGAGGCCCCCAAGCTCGGCATCGAGGTCGACATCCAGGCCCATGTCGACATCGACGAGCGGCCGGTGTCCTCCACCGCGATCCGCGAAGCGCTGGCGGAGGGCCAGGTCAGCGAGGCGACCGCGATGCTCGGCGGCCCCTGGTTCGTGAGCTCCGAGGTCATCCACGGCGAGAAGCGCGGCCGCGATCTCGGCTACCCCACCGCCAACATGCGGCTCGATCGCGATTGCGGGCTGCGCCACGGCATTTATGCCGTCCGGGTCGGCCGCGGCCGCGGCGCTGAGCGGGTGCTGATCGACGGCGTCGCCAATTTCGGCCGCCGGCCGACCTTCGACAACGGCGCGCCGCTGCTCGAGACCTTCCTGTTCGACTTCAAGGACAGCCTCTATGGCGAGGTCCTCGACGTCGCCTTCATCGGCTTCATCCGCGAGGAGGCCAAATTCAGCTCGATCGAGGCCCTGATCCGGCAGATGGACGACGACAGCGCCAGGGCCCGCGCTTTGCTGGCTGCCCATCCCGGCCTTTTCCCCCGGCTCGGCGAGATCGGCTGATCCTCCTGCTCCATCGGTGACGTCATTCCGGGGCAGCCCGCCAGGGCCGAACCCGGAATCTCGAGATTCCGGGTTCGATGCTGGCGCATCGCCCCGGAATGACGCTGAACGACGATCCCGTAGCGCTGCTGCCGCAGGATCGCTTTGCGATTCCGCAGTCCGGCTGCTATGAGGAGGCCCCATGTTGATACGGCGCATCATCGGCATTAGCGGCCCGGCTTCCGCCTGAGCTTTGAGCTCGGCGCAAGACCGGGATGTCTCTGCTCGTTCCGCCGCCCGCGATCGAAATCGCGTCTCAGCGCCTCATCTCTCAGCCAGCCAGATCACGATGTCCGAAAAGCCGCAAAAGCCCGACGCCCAAAAATCCGACGCCAAGGACTATTCCAAAACCCTCTACCTGCCGCAGACGGAATTCCCGATGCGCGCCGGCCTGCCGCAGCGCGAGCCGGAGATCCTGAAATATTGGAGCGACATCGACCTCTACGGCAAGCTGCGCGACACCGCCAAGAACAGGCCGAAATTCGTCCTGCACGACGGCCCGCCCTATGCCAACGGCAACATCCACATCGGGCACGCGCTGAACAAGATCCTCAAGGACGTCGTGACCAAGAGCCAGCAGATGCTCGGCCACGATTCCAACTACGTGCCCGGCTGGGACTGCCACGGCCTGCCCATCGAGTGGAAGATCGAGGAGGAGAACTACCGCAAGAAGGGCAAGACCAAGCCCGACTTCCGCGACTCCGCCGCCATGGTCGCGTTCCGCAAGGAATGCCGCGCCTATGCCGAGCACTGGCTCAACGTGCAGCGCGAGGAGTTCAAGCGTCTCGGCGTGATCGGCGACTGGGATCATCCCTACGCCACCATGACCTATCCGGCCGAGGCGCAGATCGCCCGCGAGCTGATGAAGTTCGCCGCCAACGGCACGCTGTATCGCGGCTCGAAGCCGGTGATGTGGAGCGTGGTCGAGAAGACCGCGCTCGCCGAGGCCGAGGTCGAGTACGAGGACTATCAGTCCGACACGGTGTGGGTGAAGTTTCCGGTGACATCGCCGGCGCATGGCGCGCTCGCGGGCGCCTCGGTGGTGATCTGGACCACCACGCCCTGGACCCTGCCCGGCAACCGCGCCATCTCGTTCTCGCCGAAGATCGCCTACGGCCTCTATGAGGTCACGGACGCGCCGGCAGACAATTGGGCCAAGACCGGTGACAAGCTGATCCTGGCCGACGCGCTGGCCGACAGCGTGTTCAAGCAGGCGCGCGTCACGAGCTACAACAAGCTGCGCGACATCCCCGGCGACACGCTCGACGCCGTCGAATGCGCCCATCCGCTGAAAGGTCTCGCCGGCGGCTATAATTTCGTCGTCCCGCTGCTGCCCGGCGACCACGTCACCGACGACACCGGCACCGGCTTCGTGCACACCGCGCCCGGCCACGGCCGCGAGGACTTCGACGTCTGGATGGCGCATGCGCGCGAGCTCGACGGCCGGGGCATCGCAACCACCATCCCCTACACCGTCGACGAGAACGGCGCGCTGACCGACCACGCGCCGGGCTTCACAGGAAAACGCGTCATCAACGACAAGGGCGAGAAGGGCGACGCCAACGAGGCCGTCATCAAGGCGCTGACGGATGCCGGCATGCTGCTCGCGCGCGGCCGGCTCAAGCACCAGTACCCGCATTCCTGGCGCTCCAAGAAGCCGGTGATCTTTCGCAACACGCCGCAATGGTTCATCGCGATGGACAAGGACATCGCGGACCAAGGTCAGGCGAAGTCCGGGGATACGCTGCGTGCCCGCGCGCTGCGCGCGATCTCGGTCACGCAATGGGTGCCGGCCGCCGGCCAGAACCGCATCACCGGCATGATCGCCAACCGTCCGGATTGGGTGATCTCGCGCCAGCGCGCCTGGGGCGTACCGATCGCGGTGTTCGTGCGCGAGACCGGCGACGGCTCCGCCGAGATCCTGCAGGACGAGACCGTCAACACCCGCATCACTGAGGCCTTTGCCAAGGAAGGCGCCGACGCCTGGTACGCCGACGGCGCACGCGAGCGCTTCCTCGGGTCCCGCGCCAACGAGGACTGGAACAAGGTCGACGACATCTGCGACGTCTGGTTCGATTCCGGCTCGACCCACGCCTTCGTGCTCGAAGACCCCGTGCACTTCCCCGGCCTCGCCGGCATCAGGCGCAAGGTCGATGGCGGCCAGGACACGGTGATGTATCTCGAAGGCAGTGACCAGCACCGCGGCTGGTTCCACTCGTCGCTGCTGGAGAGCTGCGGCACCCGCGGCCGCGCGCCTTACGACGTCGTGCTGACGCACGGCTTCACGCTCGACGAGAACGGCCGCAAGATGTCGAAGTCGCTCGGCAACACCGTCGAGCCGCAGAAGGTGATCAAGGAGTCCGGCGCCGACATCCTGCGCCTCTGGGTCTGCGCCACCGACTATGCCGACGACCAGCGCATCGGCCCGGAGATCCTCAAGAACACCATCGAGACCTACCGCAAGCTGCGCAACAGCATCCGCTGGATGCTCGGCACCCTGCATCACTACAAGCGCAGCGACGCCGTGGCGTTTGCCGACATGCCGGAGCTGGAGCGCTTGATGCTGCATCAGCTCTCGCAGCAGGCCGAGGTCATCAGCCGCGCCTACGCCGCGTTCGACTACAAGACCGTGATCGCGAGCCTGGCTGCGTTCATGAACACGGAGCTGTCGGCGTTCTATTTCGACATCCGCAAGGACACGCTGTATTGCGACCCGCCGTCGTCGGTGGCGCGCAAGGCGGCGCTGACCGCGATCGACCTGATCTGCGATGCCGTCCTGAAATGGCTGGCGCCGGTGCTCTCCTTCACCACCGACGAGGCGTGGCGGATGTACAGGCCCGACGCAGAGCCGTCGGTGCATCTGACGCTGTTCCCGGAGGCGATGGACCAATACCGCGACGATGCGCTTGCCGCGAAGTGGGAGACGATCCGCAACGTCAGGCGCGTCGTCACCGGCGCGTTGGAGCTCGCCCGCGCCGCCAAGACCATCGGCTCCTCGCTCGAAGCCTCGCCGGTCATCTACGTCGCCGACCGCGCGCTGCTCGGCACCTTGTTCGACACCGATCTCGCCGAGGTCTGCATCACCTCGAACTACGAGGTCCGCGAGGGTGACGCCCCGGCCGATGCGTTCCGGCTCGATGCGGTGCCGGGCGTGGCGGTCGTCGTCGAGAAGGCCGTGGGCAAGAAGTGCGCCCGTTCCTGGAAGATCCTGGAGAGCGTCGGCGACGACCCTGAGTACCCGGACGTTTCCCCGCGCGACGCGCAAGCGCTGCGCGAGTGGAAGGCGCTCGGGGTCGGTATGTGACGCGTGATCGCGCGACACCCACAACTGTCGTCCCGGCGAACGCCGGGACCCATAACCACCGGCGTTCATGTTGACGAAGGACGATGACCCAGACTTTCTCCGCCAACACACATCACGCAGTATGGGTCCCGGCGTTCGCCGGGACGACAGCGGTATTTGCCGCGAGTTGCTTGGCATGATCGCGCTCACCCCATGACCCCCCGCCTCCGCCTCGGCCTCATCGCCGGCTTCGCCACCCTGGTCATCGACCAGGCCTCCAAGCTGTGGCTGCTGTACGTGTTCGACCTGCCCAACCGCGGCACCGTCAAGATCACCCCGTTCTTCGACCTCTACCTCGCCTGGAACATCGGCATCAGCTTCGGCTGGCTGCAGAGCGAGAGCACGCTGGCGCAATATGGACTGATGGCGGTGAAGGCCGTCGCGGTGATCGCCCTCGCCATCTGGATGGCGCGTGCGGAAAGCAAGCTGGCGACGGCGGCACTCGGCCTGATCATCGGCGGCGCCATCGGCAACGGCATCGACCGGCTGGCCTATGGCGCGGTGGTCGATTTCGCGTTGTTCCACATCCAGATCGGCGGCACGGTTTACAACTGGTACATCTTCAACATGGCCGACGTGGCGATCGTTGCCGGGGTGGCGGGCCTGCTATATGACTCCTTCTTCGGGGCCCCCGCCGCAAAAGCGCCCTGATCCGGGTCGATACCGGCCGGTGCCGATCCTGGGTCAAGAGCCTGATGATCTTCACGTTTTCGAGATCGGCGCGATGCCTGGACGGCCCCCCGTCGAATCGAGGATCGCAATCGGTGGGTCGCGGCCGGTTCGTCGGAGCACGAGCACTGGACAAGCGAGGACAGGGAAAGCCATGCGCAAGACCGAAGTCAGCGGCCGGATCATGACCCACGCGGCCATTCGCGTCCTGCGGCTGTCCGCCGTTGCGCTCGGCATTGGCCTCGTCATGGCCGCCGGCGCCGCCCGTGCCCAGGACGATGAGGAAGACGACAAGACCTTCGAAGAGAAGATCATCGACAATCTGATGCGCGGTCTCGGCGGCACCAACATGGAGACGCCCTCCATCGAATACCGCGAGCGGTCGCCTTTGGTGGTGCCGCCCAAGCTCGATCTGCCGCCGCCCGCCGCCGCGGCGCAGGCGACCGCGCCAAACTGGCCGAAGGACCCCGACGAGCAGCAACGCCGGGCCGCGGCCGCCGCGCGCAAGAAGGAAAACAGGGATCCGGTCAATGCGGCCCGTCCGCTGACCCCGGCCGAGATGAAGATGGGGCGGACGGCCGCCGCCAAGCCGACTGAGCCGATTCAGCCCGGCGTGGCCAACAACCCGATGATGAGCCCGTCGCAGCTCGGCTTCAAAGGCGGCCTGTTCGGCATGTTCAAGGGCAGCGACAGCGAAACCAAGCCGTTCACCAGCGAGCCGCAGCGCGAGAGCCTGACCCAGCCGCCGCCGGGCTATCAGACGCCGTCGCCGAGCTATGCCTATGGCACCGGCAAGCAGGAGCCGATCGGCGGCAAGCAGCTGGACATCATGACCGGCAAGGAACGGTGACGGCGGCAGCCGTTCGCCCGGAGATGCCGGCTTCGCTGGCGTTAGCGAAATTTAATGTCTCGCGGCGACAGGATGTCGCCGTTTTGTGACGCCGGGCCCCGTCCGGCGCGGTGTAGCATGCTGCGCTCAAACCCGATCGCCCCGCCCCGCGGGCCTTCAGAAGGATCATGATGTCCTCGCACCGGTTCATTCCCGTCGCCGCCGCGCTCGTCTCCCTCATCGCGTTCACGGCGGGCGCTTCGGCGCAAACGACGTTCGCCTCCGAGCCCCCCGCCAGCTTCACCCTCCCCAACGGCCTGCAGGTCGTCGTGATCCAGGATCACCGCACGCCGGTGGTGACGCAGATGATCTGGTACAAGGTCGGCTCCGCCGACGAGACGCCCGGCAAGTCGGGCCTGGCGCACTTCCTCGAACATCTGATGTTCAAGGGCACCGAGAAGCATCCCGCCGGCGAGTTCTCCAAGACGGTGCTGAAGATCGGCGGCAATGAGAACGCCTTCACCTCGGTCGACTACACCGGCTATTTCCAGCGCGTGCCGCGCGATCAATTGCCGAAGATGATGGAGTTCGAGGCCGACCGCATGACCGGCCTCGTGCTGAAGGACGAGAACGTGCTGCCCGAGCGTGACGTGGTGCTCGAAGAGTACAACATGCGCGTCGCCAACTCGCCGGAAGCCCGTCTCAACGAGCAGATCATGGCGGCGCTGTACGTCAACCACCCCTATGGCCGCCCGGTGATCGGCTGGCGGCCGGAGATCGAGAAGCTCGGCCGTGAGGATGCGCTGGCGTTCTATCGCCGCTTCTACGCGCCCAACAATGCCATCCTGGTGATCGCCGGCGACACCGACGCCAAGGAAGTGCGCCCGCTCGTGGAGCAGACCTTCGCCAAGATTCCCGCGCAACCCGACATCCCCGCGCGCCGGTTGCGGCCGCAGGAGCCCGAGCCGGTGGCGCCGCGCACGGTCACGCTGGCCGACCCGCATGTCGAGCAGCCCTCGATGCGCCGCTTCTATCTGGTGCCCTCGGCCACCACCGCGGCCCCCGGGCAGTCGGCCGCGCTGGATGTGTTGGCGCAACTGATGGGTAGCGGCAGCAACTCCTATCTCTACCGTGCGCTGGTCGTCGACAAGCCGCTCGCGGTCAATGCCAGCGCGTCCTATCAGGGCACGTCGCTCGATCCGAGCCAGTTCTCGATCGCGGTCGCGCCGCGTCCGGGCGTCGATTTCGCCCAGGTCGAGGCTGTCGTCGACAGCGTCATCGCCGAGATCGCGCAGAACCCGGTGCGCGCGGAGGATCTCGAGCGCGTCAAGACGCAGCTCATCGCCGAGGCGATCTACGCCCAGGACAACCAGGCGACGATGGCACGCTGGTATGGCGGCGGCCTCACCACGGGTCTCAGCATCGAGGACATCCGGAGCTGGCCCGACCGCATCCGTGCCGTGACCGCCGAGCAGGTGCGCGCCGCCGCGCAGACCTGGCTGCAGAAGAAGCGCTCGGTCACCGGCTATCTGATCAAGGACAATGCGGCCAAGCGCGAGGAGAAGCGGTCGTGATGAACACAATGACCTTCGCCCGCCGCTTCGCCTGCGTTGTCGCCGTCGGCGCCGCCGCGCTCACGATCGTTCCCGCCGCCCACGCGGCGACCAAGATCCAGCGCCTGGTGTCGCCCGGCGGCATCGAAGCCTGGTTCGTGCAGGACGCCACCGTGCCGCTGATCGCGATGGAATATGCGTTCCAGGGCGGCGCCTCGCAGGACCCCGTCGGCAAGCCCGGCGTCGGCAATCTCGTGGCCGACCTGCTCGACGAAGGCTCCGGCGATCTCGACTCCAAGACCTTCCACGAGCGGCTCGACCGCCGCGCCATCGAGCTGAGCTTCCAGATCTCGCGCGATCAATTCCGCGGCTCGCTGCGCATGCTGCGCGACAACAAGGACGAGGCGTTCGAGCTGCTGCGCACCGCGCTGACCTCGCCGCATTTCGACAGCGCCGACGTCGAGCGCATCCGCTCGCAGGTGATCTCCGGCCTGCGCCGCGAGACCACCAATCCGAGCTCGCTGGCGGGCCGCAAGTTCCTCGAGCTTGCCTTCCCCAACCACCCCTACGGCCGTCCGGCGAACGGCACGCTGGACAGCGTGCCGACCATCACCGTCGACGATCTCAAGGCCTATGTCGGCCGCGTGCTCGCCAAGGACACGCTGAAGGTCGCGGTTGTCGGCGACGTCGACCCGGCCACGCTCGGCAAGCTCCTCGATCAGACCTTCGGCAGCCTGCCGGCCAAGGCCACCTTGACGCCGGTGCCCGACGTCGTCGCCACCATGCCGCCGCAGCGCGCGCTCGTGCCGCTCGACGTGCCGCAGACCGTGATCACCTTCGGCGGTCCCGGCATCCGCCGCCACGACCCGAACTTCATGGCGGCCTATGTGGTCAACCACATCCTCGGCGGCGGCGGCCTGTCGTCGCGGCTCTACAAGGAGGTGCGCGAGAAGCGCGGCCTCGCCTACTCCGTCTACGACGCGCTGCTGTGGATGGATCATTCGGCGCTGTTCATCGGCAACACCGCCACCCGCTTCGACCGCGCCGGCGAGACCATCGCGGCCGTCGAGCAGGAGATCCGCCGCATGGCCGAGGAAGGCCCGACCCAGCAGGAGCTCGACGAGGCCAAGTCCTACATCAACGGCTCGCAGATGCTGGCGCTCGACACCTCCTCCAAGCTGGCGCAGGCGATGCTGCAATATCAGCTCGACAAGATGCCGATCGACTACATCGAGAAGCGCAGCGAGATCGTCAACGCCGTCACCCTGGACGACGCCAAGAAGGCGGCGAAGCAGCTCTGGAGCCAGGGCCTGCTCACGGCCGTCGTCGGCCGCACCCCGCAGGCCGCCGCCGAACCGTCCCAGGCGCCGGCCACGGCGCCGGTGACGAAGACGAACTGAGCGGGGCGCGGAGCTTCTCTCCTACGAGCACGTTGTTAGTCGCTCGGCATGCCCGGGCTTGTCCCGGGCATCTACGTCGTTCCGAGGACGCTGGGCCACGTGGATGGCCGGGCCTTCGCCGCGCCGAAGCGGCTTCGGCCGCGCAGGCGGGACAGGCCCGGCCATGACGAACGATCGTGGCCAACCACCGCTGGCGGCACAAAAACAGTGTCGTCCCGGCCTTGAGCCGGGACCCCAACCCCCAGGGCGATGTTTGAGGCAGCTTGGTCATTGGCATCTGCCGCCCCACCTCGGCTGCGGCGAATGGGTCCCGAGTCGGCGCCGTCAGCCAGGCTTCGCGTCGCTGACGGCTTGCCCGGGACGACAGCGGAGGACCGCGCATCGAATTCCGATAAAAATAATCAGCTTGCTATTTTTCGGAATTCATGATTTGATCCGCCCATCCCGCCTCACTGCGGAGGGGCGTTGCGCGCGATCGTCACGACACGCGAGGCGGGGAGCGGTGGCCGCGAGAGATCGCAGCGTCTTCTCACGAGGACGCGGACGAACGATGTCTTGCGGACGTGAAGTCGCAGCGTCCTGATACCCCGATGCTGGTATCACGCGCTGATGCGCAAGCATCATGCGCAATGGTGGCCAACACGCCCGGCGCACCAGGGAGACTGCGTATAAGCGTGAAGACCATCGCGCGGGGAATGCCGGGATGCCTCGGCTGAACCTGTGGTACCTGCCGCCTGCATTTTTTTCGCAGGCGGGCCATGGGTGCGGCCAGCGCCCGGCATTCCCCGCGCCCTCTGCATGCTCGCGAGGGACGAACTGATCGCAGACCTCGGGCATCAGATGCCGCGAGAACGCGCTGACATGTCGTCGCCTGCGGCCGCTGTTTGAACCGTGAATCCGCCTCGCACACCGCTGTCGTCCCGGACAAGCTGCGACGCGCGCCAGCGCGGCGCAGATCCGGCACCCATACGCCGCAGCCGACGTGAGGCGGGAGGTGTCAGCGGCCAGCCTGCCCCAAACTGCTCCCTGGGGTTATGGATCCCGGCGTTCGCCGGGATGACAGTGGAGATTCTGGCGGCGGTCTCGGGCCGCCAACCGCGCCTCGCCATGACGCCCCGCGCACACCTCCCCTAAACCCGCTATGGTGGGCGCGAAAACCTCGATTCCACTGGTGCCCCATGCTGCGGATCTCCCGCGACCTCGCCATCAACGAAGACGACATCGAGATCTCGTTCGTCCGCGCCTCCGGCCCCGGCGGCCAGAACGTCAACAAGCTGTCGACCTCGGCGCAGCTGCGCTTCGACACGACCCGGATCACCCTGCCCGAGGACGCCGCCGCACGGCTGGCGCGGCTCGCTGGACAGCGCATGACCAAGAACGGCGTCATCGTCATCCAGGCCGAACGCTTCCGCACCCAGGAGCGCAACAAGGCCGATGCGATCGAGCGTCTCGTCACGCTGTTGAAGGAGGCGATGATCCGGCCGAAGGTGCGGCGCCCGACCAAGCCGACCTTCGGCTCCAAGCAGCGCCGGCTCGAAGGCAAGAAGATCCGCAGCGACGTCAAGGCGGGACGCGGTGGGCGCCGCTTCGACGATTAGTCCGCAACGCTGACATATCCTGCGGCTGGACGAGTCCTGCGCACGCTTTGTTCCGGCCGAAACAGCCCGCTACTACCACGGCGCTCTCGCTGCGACCTAGTCTCATCAAAAATGATGAGAGAGGATCGATGTCGGGACGGCGTACGGCGCAAGAGCTGCTGCTTGTTTTAGGACTAGGATGGTGCGGCGCAGTCCTGAGCACCACGATCGCATCGGCGCAGATGGCCTTGCCGTCGCCCAAGCCTGCCGACGGCGCGACCTTGTTCAAGCAGCAATGCGGCGTCTGCCACACGCTGAGCAGCGCCGAGCCGATGCGCCAGGGGCCGCCGCTCTCGAAGGTCGTCGGCCGCCGCGCCGGCTCCGTCGAAGGCTTCCGCTATTCGGCCGGCTTCGCGAAAGCTGATTTCACCTGGGACGAGACCAAGCTCGATGCCTGGCTGACCAACCCGCAAGAGCTGATCCCCGGCGCCGTGATGGCGTATCGCCAGGCCAAGCCCGACGTGCGCGCCGCGATCATCAACTACCTGAAGGACAATTGAGATGGCCAAACCCGTTCATTCCATGATCCGCGTGCTCGACGAGGCCAAGGCGCTCGACTTCTACAAGCGCGCCTTCGGCCTGGAGATCGCCGACAATCTGCGCTTCGACGGCTTCGCGCTGATCTATCTGCGCCATCCGTCGTCGCCCTTCGAGGTCGAGCTCACCGTCAACTACGACCGCAAGGAGCCGTATACGCTCGGTGACGGCTACGGCCATCTCGCTGTCGTGGTCGACGATCTCGATGCCGAGCATGCCCGTTTCGAGCGCGAGAACCTGGTACCAGGCCCGTTGCGCGATTTCAAGCACAATGGTGCGACACTCGCGCGCTTCTTCTTCGTCACCGATCCCGACGGCTACAAGATCGAGGTCATCCAGCGCGGCGGCCGCTTCGGATGAGCCGCTGACCACGAAAATACACCAAACAAAAACCCAACGGAGGATACCCATGAGAGAAGTCGATCGCCGCAACAAATACGACCGCCGCGTCTTTCTCAAGGGCGCGGCCTCGACCGTGCCGGCCGCAGCCGTGGCTTCCGCGACCGGCCTCGGCATTGCCGATGCCTGGGCGGAGGATGCCAAGGCGCTGACGCCGGCCACCCTGAAGACACTCGTGAAGGTCGCGCGCGACATCTATCCGCACGACTTCCTCGCCGACCGCTACTACATCACCGCGGTCAAGCCGTGGGACGGCAAGGCCGCGGAAGATGCCGCCGTGAAGGCAATGATCAATGACGGCGTCGCCCGGCTCGACCAGGACGCGCGTGACCGCCACAAGCTGCCTTACGCCCAGGTGCCGTGGGAGGCCGACCGCGTCGCGCTGCTCCAGGGCATCGAGCAGACGACCTTCTTCAAGACGCTCCGCGGCGACCTCGTGGTGTCGCTCTACAATCAGAAGGAGCTCTGGCCGAAGTTCGGCTACGAGGGCTCCTCCGCCGAGCATGGCGGCTACATCAACCGTGGCTTCTCCGACATCGACTGGCTGCCGAAAGCCTGACGCCGGCGAACAACAGAAAACACGGAGGAAACCACCATGGCAAAATTCGATCAGAACGATTCGGGCGTGGTCGTGATCATCGGCTCGGGCGCCGGCGGCGGCACCCTGGGCAACGAGCTCGCACAGAAAGGCATCAAGGTCGTGATCCTCGAGGCGGGCAATCGCTACGAGATTCCCGACTTCATCAACGACGAGTGGGAGAGCTTCACCCAGCTCGCCTGGACCGACATGCGCACGACATCCGGGACTTGGCGCGTGGCGAAGGACTTCGCCAACCTGCCGGCCTGGATCGTCAAGGCGGTCGGCGGCTCGACCGTGCACTGGGCGGGCGCCTCGCTGCGCTTCGATGAGCACGAGTTCAAGGCCCGCACCACCTATGGCGGCGTGCCCGGCACGAGCCTGTTGGACTGGCCGGTGACCTTGGCCGAAATGGAGCCGTGGTACGCCAAGGCCGAGTTCAAGATGGGCGTCACCCGCACCAACGACATTCCGGGCCTACCCGGCAACAACAATTTCAAGGTGCTCGAAGCCGGCGCCCGGAAGATCGGCTACAAGACCGTGCACACCGGCAACATGGCGATCAACTCGCAGCCGCGCGACGGCCGCGGCGCCTGCCAGCAGATCGGCTTCTGCTTCCAGGGCTGCAAGTCCGGTGCGAAATGGTCGACCCTGTACACCGAGATCCCGAAGGGCGAGGCTACCGGCAATCTCGAGGTGCGGCCCAACAGCATGGCGATCAAGATCGAGCATGACGCTTCGGGCAAGGTCACCGGCGTGGTCTATGCCGACGGCCAGGGCAAGATGCAGTTGCAGAAGGCCCGTATCGTCGCCGTCGCCGGCAACTCGATCGAAAGCCCGCGGCTTCTGCTCAACAGCGCCTCGAACATGTTCCCGGATGGTCTTGCCAACTCCTCCGGCCAGGTGGGGCGCAACTACATGCGGCACATGACCGGCAGCGTCTATGCGACGTTCGAGAACCCGGTGCACATGTATCGCGGGACCACCATGGCCGGCATCGTCCGCGACGAGGCGGCGTTCAATCCGAAGCGCGGCTTCGTCGGCGGCTACGAGATGGAGACGCTCTCGCTCGGCCTGCCGTTCATGGCCGCGTTCCTCAATCCCGGCGCCTGGGGCCGCAGCTTCACGGCGGCGATGGAGACCTATCCGCGCATGGCCGGCATGTGGCTGGTCGGCGAGGACATGCCGCAGGAGACCAACCGCATCACGCTCGATCCTGTCGCCAAGGACAAGTTCGGCATGCCGGTCGCCTCAGTGCATTTCGACGATCATCCCAACGACGTCGCGATGCGCGCCCACGCCTACAAGCAGGGCTCGGCGATCTACGAGGCGGTCGGCGCAACCGTGACCTACCCGACCACGCCCTACCCCTCGACGCACAATCTCGGCACCAACCGGATGAGCGAGAAGGCCAAGGACGGCGTCGTCAACAAGTTTGGCCAGACCCACGACGTCAAGAACCTGTTCGTCTCAGACGGCAGCCAGTTCACTACGGGGGCTGCGTGCAATCCGACACTCACCATCGTGGCGCTGGCGATCCGCCAGGCGGACTACATTGCTGGCGCGATGCAGAAGAAGGAGATCTGATGGGCAAGTCCTTGCTGTGTTGAGTACACGGCTTGCGACGATGACGGTCAGCGCCTCCCCCGCTCGCGGGGGAGGTCGCATCGCATCGAAGATGCGATGCGGGTGGGGGAACGCTGCGGCGGGACTGCCGCTGTGGCGCCCCCACCCTCGCCCTCCCCCGCAAGCGGGGGAGGGAGACAAGACAGCGGGGCCGTGGCTACTCGGCCGCGTCCATGATCGCCGCCGCGGTAAATTCCGGCAGCGTCGCAGTCGCCTTTGCCCGATAGATCAGACAGGAGCAGCGCAGCAGCGACGCAAAATTCTTCACCTCGCCGTGATGGTCGAGCACCTCGGCGTACAGCGTGGTCACGAACTTGGCGAGGCTCATGCCTTCCTTGGCGGCGATCTCCTCGAGCGTGTCCCAGAACGCCATTTCGAGCCGGATCGACGTGCTATGGCCGCCGATCCGCAACGAGCGGGTCTGCGACTCATAATCGCGCTGAGGCTGGTGTGCGAACAGATGGCACATGGGCTTCCTCCGGCTGATCGTTATTTTTGCGAAACGATATACTGGCCCCGCCCGCCTCACAATCCCGTTGGAGAAGGTTGCTTTTCTCTGCCGCAGCGCATGAAAAAAGCTATTCTCACCCCACATTTGCAACGTGACCGCCGCAGCGCCGCGCGCCTTCAATATCCAAGCCAGCCAGCTTTCAAGTTCGTTCGCACCATGCCCGTCCGCCAGCTTCCCGAACAGATCGTCAACCGCATCGCCGCCGGCGAGGTGGTTGAGCGGCCGGCGAGCGTCGTCAAGGAGCTGGTCGAGAACGCGATCGATGCCGGCGCGAGCCGCATCGACATCTTCACCGACGGTGGCGGCCGGCGAAAGATCGCGATCACCGACGACGGTGGCGGCATGACGGCGGCCGATCTTGCGCTCGCGGTCGAGCGCCACGCGACATCGAAGCTCGACGACGAGGACCTGCTGCAGATCCGCACCCTCGGGTTCCGCGGCGAGGCGCTGCCCTCGATCGGCTCGGTGGCGCGGCTGTCGATCACGACGCGGCACAGGAGCGAGCCGCATGCCTGGGCGCTCGCGGTCGATTGCGGCGACAAGTCGCCGATCGTGCCGGCCGCGCTGAACCAGGGCACCCGCGTCGAGGTCGCCGATCTCTTCCACGCCACGCCGGCCCGGCTGAAGTTCCTCAAGACCGACCGCACCGAGGCCGAGGCGATCCGCGAGGTGGTGCGGCGGCTGGCGATGGCGCGGCCCGACATCGCCTTCACGCTCGCCGGCGAGGAGCGCGCGCCGGTGACCTGGGCCGCCGCGCTGCCCGGCGCGCCGGGCCAGCTGACGCGGCTCGGCGACATCCTCGGCGCCGACTTCCGCAGCCATGCGATCGCCGTGCGCAGCGAGCGCGATCATGTCGTGGTCGAAGGCTTCGCAGCGGCCCCGGCGCTGACGCGCGCCAATGCGCTTGGGCAGTATCTGTTCGTCAACGGCCGCCCGGTGCGCGACAAGCTGATCCTCGGCGCCGTGCGCGCAGCCTACGCCGACTATCTGCCGCGCGACCGCCATCCTGTCGTGGCGCTGTTCGTCACACTCGATCCGCGCGAGGTCGACGCCAACGTGCATCCGGCCAAGACCGAGGTGCGCTTTCGCAATGCCGGCCTGGTGCGCGCGCTGATCATCCACGCGTTGAAGGAAGGTCTCGCCCGCGAAGGCCGCCGCACCGCGGCCAATGACGGCGGCGCGACCATCGCCGCGTTCCGCCCGGCCTTCGCGCCACCGCGGCCCAACGTCGGTCCGATGAATTGGGACTGGCAGCGCTCGCCGTCGGCGCCGGTGATGCCGCATTTCGGCGGCTCCGTCCCTGCGGCGGCGCCCTCACCAGATTTCGGGTCGTTCGGGCTTGCGGAATCCTCTCAAGCGGCCTTCGACGTCGGCACGCCCCGCGCCGATCTTCGGCTGCACGAGCAGCCGGCCGCGCCCGACCTGCTCGACCGTCCGCTCGGCGCTGCGCGCACCCAGATCCACGACACCTACATCGTGGCGCAGACCCGCGACGGCCTCGTCATCGTCGACCAGCACGCCGCCCATGAGCGCATCGTCTATGAGCGGCTCAAGGCCTCGCTCGCGGCGCATGGTGTGCAGCGGCAGATCCTGCTGATCCCGGACATCGTCGAGCTCGATGAAGCCACCGTCGAGACGCTGCTCGCGCGGACTGATGAGCTTGCCTCATTCGGCCTCGCGATCGAATCGTTCGGTCCCGGCGCGGTCGCGGTGCGCGAGACGCCGTCGCTGCTCGGCAAGATCGATGCGGCGGGGCTGCTGCGCGATCTCGCCGAGCACATGGAGGAATGGGGCGAGGCGCTGCCGCTGGAGCGCCGCCTGATGCACGTCGCCGCTACCATGGCCTGCCACGGTTCGGTGCGCGCCGGCCGCCGCCTCAAGCCGGAAGAGATGAATGCGCTGCTCCGCGAGATGGAGGACACGCCCAACTCCGGCCAGTGCAATCACGGCCGCCCGACCTATGTCGAGCTCAAGCTCGCCGATGTCGAGAAGCTGTTCGGGAGGAGATAGCGCCGACGACTTCCGCAACGAGCCATTCGCAAGGATCAAGAGCCACGCAAGAACACGAACTCGGTGTCGTCATAGGCGCGGCGCTCGAGCTCTTCGAACCCCTCGGGCGCCTTGAACGCGGCGGCCTTGGACTCTTCCACCACGAGCAGCGCCGATGGCACCAGCCAGCCGCCGTCGCGCAACGAGGCCAACGCCTTCTCGGCCAGACCCTTGCCATAGGGCGGATCGAGAAACACCAGCGAGAACGGCTCGACCGGGCGCGCCGGACCCAGATTGGTGGCATCGCGGCGGTAGACCTTGGTGACACCGCCGAGGCCGAGCGCCTCGACATTGTTGCGCAGCAGCGCCCTTGCCTCGGCGCCGTTGTCGACGAACAGCGTGAACGCCGCGCCGCGCGAGACAGCCTCGATGCCGAGCGCACCGGTGCCGGCAAACAGATCGAGGACGCGTGCCCCCTCGATCGGATCCTCGTAGGCGTGCACGAGGATGTTGAACAGCGCCTCGCGCAGCCGATCCTGCGTCGGCCGTATGTCGCGCGAGGCGGGCGAGGCGATGTTGCGGCCCTTCAGCCGTCCGCCGACGACACGCATCGCACCACCCTACTCGTCCTGCGGCGTGATATCGCGCTTGCCGTGATAGCCGCGCTTCGGCCGCCGCGGCGGCCCGGGAAAGCGCGCCTCGGCCTCGTGGCGCTCGCGTGCCTCTTCGCTGCCTGTGCGCTGGACCAGCACGCGCCGGCCCTTGCGGTCGGCGACGACCTCGCGCTTCGGCTTGGGCTTCGGATCCGGCAACGGCTCGCGATTACCCTTGCCGGCCGGACCGAGATCGGCGCCCGACTGCGCGATGACCTTCTCGCCGAGCTGCTCGCGCAGCACCCGCGTCTTGACCTCCTGCACCTCGCCCTCGGCCAGCTCCAGGAGCTGGAACGGACCGTAGGACACGCGGATCAGGCGGTTCACCTCGAGGCCGAGATGGGCGAGCACGTTGCGCACCTCGCGGTTCTTCCCTTCGCGGATCGCAACGACCAGCCAGACATTGGCACCCTGGTCGCGCTCCAGCGTCGCTTCGATCGGGCCGTATTTCACGCCGTCGACCTCGACGCCTGCAGCGAGCTGGTCGAGCTGCGCCTGCGTAATCTCGCCATGGGCGCGGACACGATAGCGGCGTGTCCAGCCGGTGTCCGGCAGTTCGAGCACGCGCGCCAGCCCGCCGTCATTGGTGAGCAGCAGCAGCCCCTCGGTATTGAAATCGAGCCGGCCGATCGAGATCAGGCGCGGCAGACCCTCGGGCAGATTGTCGAACACGGTCGGGCGGCCCTCGGGGTCGCTGTGCGTCGTCATCAGCCCGCGCGGCTTGTGGTACAAAAACAGCCGCGTGCGCTCGCGCTCGGGCAACGGCGCGCCGTCGACCTGGATCACGTCGTTCTCGGTGACGTCGAGGGCCGGCGAGTTGATGATGCGGCCGTTCACGGTGACGCGGCCCTGCGTCACCATCTCCTCGGCATCACGGCGCGAGGCAAGGCCGGCGCGCGCCAGCACCTTGGCGATGCGCTCGCCAGCCTTGCCGGGCTTCGGCGCCTCGTCGGGCACGACGCGCTTGGTGCGCTTGTCGGTCTCGGGCTTGCGCTCGCGATACGGACCGCGGCCGCCGAACGCCGGACGCTTGGCGAAGACCCGGCTCTCGTCCTCATTGTCGCGGCGCGGCCGGTCGGCGAAATCACCACCCCGACCTTCGCCACGCGGATGCTCCTGCCACTCGCTGCGGCCTTCGGGGCGTTGACGCGGGCGATCGAACTTGCGGTCGTCGCCGCGATCGCGCGGCCGGTCGAATTTCGGACGGTCGGACGTGGGCCGGTCGAACTTGGGACGGTCCCCGCGTGGCCGATCGGAGGCGGAACGGTCGAACTTCGGACGATCGAATTTGGGGCGATCCTCGCGTGGGCGATCGGACGTGGGCCGGTCGGACTTGGGACGGTCGAACTTGGGACGGTCGAAGCTGCGCGCACCATCGCGGGGCGGGCGGGCGCTGCGCTCCGGTCGATCGCCGCCCTCACGCTTCTGCCACGGCTTGGACTCGCCGCGGGCCGGACGGTCGCCGAATTCCTTGCGCGGACCGCGCGGGCCGGCGCCGAATTTGCGCTCGCCGCGATCGCCGTCAGCGCCGCGGGAAAATGTCTTCTCGCCGCCGAACTTCCGCTCCGGCCGATCGCCACGCGGCGGCCGGTCACCGAAGCTGCGCTCGGTGCGCGGACGGTCGCCGCGATCGCGGGCGCCCCCGCTGCGCGGCGTATAGGGGCGCTTCTCACCGTCACGCTCGCGTGGCGCGTAGGGCTTGCGTTCGCCGAACTTGCGCTCGGAGGATCGCGCCGCCGGACGGGCCTCGTCGCGATCCGTGCGCGGCGTGTAGGGACGCTTGCTGCCGCCGCCCGTGTCGCGGTCGAATTTCGGCCGATCGCCGCGCGGCTTGAAGGCGCGCTTCTCGCCGTTCTCACCCCGCGGCGGACGCGCGGCAAACGGACGGTCGCCGCGCGGACGCTCATCGCGGTTAAAGCGCGGCTTTTCGCCAAAGGATTTGCGCGGCGCGTCGCCGTCGTCGCGGCGGCGCGGTGCACGGCCCTCGTCGAACGAGCGCTTGCCCTTGGCCCCCGCCGCCTTGTCGCCGAAGCCGCGTTTGGCGAACTTCTTCTCCGGGCCGCGCGCGGCGCCCGAGCGTCCCTTAGTCCCTTCGGAACGCCCCCGCGGGGCGCCGCCGCGGCGGCCGCGGGAATCGTTGTCTTTGTCGGTGTCGCGGGGCATGAAGGTCTCACTTTGAGGTGCGGGACGTCGCGTGGTACGCGCGCTCTGAGCAGCGCCTGTCACGCGGGAAATCGAGGTCCGGTTTTGCTGAAGGGCGATGCAGTACCAGACTTATCCGGGCATTACGAGCCATGAACGCTCCTTCTTTCATGGATCTGGCGTTGAAAGCGGCCGAATCGGCCGCAATTTCCGGCGAGGTGCCGATCGGCTGCGTCGTGGTGCGGGACAACGTGGTCATCGCCACCGCCGCCAACCGCACTCTGACCGACCGCGACCCCACCGCCCATGCCGAGGTCCTGGCGCTGCGCCAGGCCGCGCAGGCGATCGGCAGCGAGCGGCTGGTCGATTGCGACCTCTACGTCACGCTGGAACCGTGCACGATGTGCGCTGGCGCCATCTCCTTCGCCCGCGTCCGCCGGCTGTATTATGGGGCCGCCGATCCCAAGGGCGGCGCCGTCGAATCCGGCGTGCGGTTCTTCTGCCAGCCCACCTGCCACCACGCGCCGGAGGTCTATTCGGCCGTCGGCGAGCAACAGGCGTCGCAGATGCTGAAGGACTTCTTCAAGGCGCGGCGCTGACGAGGCCTCGCCCCGGCCGCATCATTCGCGAAAGCGGATGTGGATGGGAAGGCTGCTGACCCCGCTCATGAACGGCGACTCGACCCGGCGCACCCGTCCGGCGAGCGCGATATGCGACGTACGACGGAGCAGCTCCGCGAACATCGCGCGCATCTGCATCCGCGCCAGCTGCAGCCCCATGCAGACATGCGGACCGCGGCCGAAGGCGATATGCGGATTCGGACTGCGATCGATCCGGAACGTGCCGGCGTCGTCGAACATGGCTTCGTCGCGGTTGCCGGAATGAAAGAACAAGGCCAGCGCCTCGCCCGCGCGAATGACCTGGCCGGCGACCTCGGTGTCGCCGACCGCCGTCCGCATGAAATGGCGCACCGGCGTGGTCCAGCGCAGCATCTCCTCGATCGCCGGATCGAGCAGCTCAGGCTCGGCGCGCAACCGCGCGAGCTGGCCCGGGTCCGCGAGCAGCGCCTCGAGCCCGCCGGCCAAAGCGAGCGAGGTGGTGTCGTGGCCGGCCGTCACCAGCAGGATGAAATAGGAGATCAGCTCGTAATGCGGCATCGCGGCGCCATGCGGCGCGCTCTGCGCGATGAGGCTGGCGAGATCGTCGCGCGGGCTGGCGCGGCGGTCGGCGACCACGGCTTCGAAGTAGTCGCGCAACGCCAGCATGGCCATGCGCATGGTGTCGCCGGGCGCCTCGGCAAAACGCCGCTGCGGATCCTCGGCGGCCACGAACGCCTGGGCGAGCCGGGCAAGCCGTGCGTCATCGGCTTCCGGCGTGCCCAGCATGCGACCGATGACGCGGAAGGTGAACGGCAGCGCGACGTCGCGTGCGAAATCGCAAGCATCACCACGCACGGCAACCCGGTCGAGGATCTCGGCGGCCCATTGCGTCAGCCAGCTCTCCATCGCGCGCAGAGAAGGCGGCGCGAAGGCGCCCTGGATGACCGCGCGATAGGCGGCGTGATCCGGGGGATCCATCTCGGTGAGGCTGCGGACGGCCTGCGGCTTGCCGGTGACCCGCTGCAGCACGGCCTCCGAGGCTTCGCTGGCAAGATAGGTGCGCGGTCCCGCAGCGAAATCCCTGCTCCGCGTCTCGATCGCGACGATGTCGGCGTAGCGCGTGACGGCCCAGAACGGACGCACGCCCGGGCGCTCGACCCAGTGCAGCGGCGCATGCTGGCGCAGCAGTGCGCAGGCCCGTTCAAGCCGCAAGGGGCTGGCGTGACCTTTCGAGGAGATCAGCACATCCACCGCGCGCGCGATCGCGGCAGCGTGTCGACCGGGCTTGGATGAGAGCAACGGAGCTGGGGACATCAGTGCGACGGATCGCCGTCCGAGACGGCCGCCTCGGGTCTGCGGCGCACCAGCAGGGTGAACTCCTTCATGCCGTAACCGCCGATGACCTCGACCGGCGCGGCAAACTCGCGCTCACAATGGGCCGCCCAGATCTCCGGCGTGGTCCGGTACAGCCGCGCCGTCGCGGCATCGGAGGCCTCGTCATCGTCACCGTGGGCCCGCATGAAGTTGACGCCGAAGCCGCGGCGGCTGGTGGCGAACATCTGCCGCAACAGGCCCTTGATGTAACTCTCCCAGGCCTGGCGCGGATAGCCGACATTGACGTTCATGATGCCGGACGCGACCGAGTAGTCGGCGATGCGCGGGCTCTCCGCAGCAACGACGAAACGCCGCTGCGGGCCGGCAAAGCGCCGACGGGCGCGGCTGATCATGGCGCGCGACAGGTCGATGCCGAGATAGTCGATCTCGCAGGTCGGATAGCGCGCGGCCAGAAACGGCACCAGCGCGCCATAGCCGCAGCCGATGTCGTTGAGGCTGAACGGCGCCGACGCATCGCACAGCTTCATCAGCTGCACGAAGCGCAGGCCCTGCGTCGCCTCGCAGGACCAGTCGACGCCCCGCGGCGTCGCACCATGACGCGCGACGCATGCGGTGTAGTAGGCATCGACGTCGGAGGAGATGTCATCGAGCGACAGATGATCGGCCCCGACGACGCTGCCCGCCCTCACGGTCATTTCTTGCGTTTCTCGACCCGCCTTGTGCGGGCGGTCTCAGCCGCCTGCTTGCGTGCTTCACGACCGGGCGTCGTCGGAATCGAGATGATGACGTGCGTGTCGAGAGAAAAAACGATCGGACGACCTTCGGACACGGTCACCCGCGGATCGTCAGCCGCGGAATGACAGACGATCGAGACGGGGAGCGGCTTTTCGGATTCGAGGTCATCCTTGAACGCCTGGATCACTCGATCATGCCCGTTAACATTGGCGAGGTCCGACGGATAAGTCTTGAGAAACTCGAGAAACTTGTACCAGCGCCGCCGCTCGGACCAATCGGCAGGCACGATTCCGAGCAAAGCAAAGGACTGCTGTAGACCATGCTTCAGCGAGAAGACCCCGAACTCCCGTTGTAGCTCAACCATTTCGGGCAAAGCATCAGCATCGAACCGTTTGTTGAGCTGCACGATAATATCAAGGGTAGTACTGTCTTTAATCATTACCCCCATTGTAACCCCCAAATCTGAAAAAGCTGGAATTCAACGAATCGACAATGCATGCATCATTGCATTGCTTCAAGATGCAATTGCAATTTCTGAACTAATGAACGCAGACAGAACGCACCGGAGACATTCATCAAATGTCGTATCTGCTCGAGAAGTCCCGCAGCCTGCTCGTTCCTGCCGGCTCCGGCAAGAGCAAGGCCCAGGATGATCGTCGCATAACACTCCGCGACTCGATCCGTCTTTCGTTTGGCTACAAGGATCGCCTGTTTGCTGGCCTCGATAGCGGCATCGAAGTCCTCACTCCGGTAAAGCAGATCGGCATTTATGGCAGCCATGCGCGCCTCAAGCTCAAGCCCGGTTCTTGCGGCCCGTGCGGCTTCGATCGCTCCAACCATCTCATTCGTCGCATCGGCGAATCGACCAGTCAAAGCCTGTTCGAGGCTTGCACAGAGCAAGGCGAGCACGCGGATGTAGGGAATGCCGGATGTTTCAGCGAGATCGGAAACTCGCCTTGCGTGCTCGCGCGCAAGACCCTGGTCTCCGACGATCCATGCTAGCTCCACCAGGTTGAAGTGCGGAACGAACTGAAGCACCGGTGCGACCTCGGATGAAGGCTGCTGCACCAGTTCGAGAAGCTCGCTGCGAGCATCCTCGATTTGGCCGAGATGAGCCATTGCGCGCGCCCTGATGCATCTCACCCAATAGCTGACGTCGAAGCCGAGAATCTGGTTCGGGTTCAAACCAAGCGTGACGTGACTGTCGAAGCCGGCTTGGCTTGCCATCGCAGCGATAGCCGTATTGGCCGCCGAGAGCGCCTCGTTCATCCGTCCCGAATGTGTGTATGCCTGCGCCAGCATGGCGTTGACGGTCGCGTAGCGGCCGACATCGCCCTCGCCCGAGGTCAGCTTGATGGCGTTCTGCGCCAGGTCGACGTAGTCATCGGCCGCTCCCGTCGAAGCGAGCACGCGTCCATAAGCGCCGATCAACAACGGCTCATGCGCCTTGTCGGAGGAGCGGGCAAATCTCAACGCTTCCTCAGCAAAAGGCTTGACTTCTTCGGCCGAGATGCCTTCGCGCCAGCCGAAGTTCAGGATCTGGCCGCTGGCCAGCGCTCGCAGGCGGTCGACGCGCTCGGATGGCGGCAGCGCCTGCAGCAGGGAGCGGATCTTCTTCCACAGCCGCAGCGCCTCCGCCGTGTTGGTGCGGCCGATCCAGCGCGCCGCGCGCTGCAGATGCTCGACGGCCTGCATGGTCTGGCCGGCGAATTCGTAATGCGAGGCGATCAGGGCGGCGAACTCGTCCTGCGTGCCCCAATCCAGCGCCTCGATCGCCTTGGCCACGGCCACGTGCACACTGCTCAGGCGCGAGCGCAGCTGCATGGCATAGGCCACCTCCTGGATCAGCGGATGGCGGAAGGCGAGCACGCCCATGTCGAACGGCGGCAGATCATAGAGAAGATCGGCATGCCTCAGTTGTGCGAGCGCGTCGAACAGGTCTGCCTCGCTGAGCCCGACGACCGGCTTGAGCACGGCGAGCGCGACCGAGCGGCCGATCACAGCCGCTGTTTCCAGGACGCTCTTGGCAGTCTCGCTCAGACGGTCGATGCGGGCCGCTACCACGGCATGCACCGTCGGCGGCAGCGGAATCGGGCCGATCCCGCCCTTCAGCCGATAGGCGCCGCGCTCACCCTCGAACCCGCCGCTCTCGGAAACCGCGCTCGCCAGCTCCTCGAGGAAGAAGGGATTGCCCTGCGCGCGCTCGATGATGTCGCCGACCAGCGCCTCGAGCGATGCGTCGGCGCCGAAGACGCCGCGCAGCAGTTCGCGCGCCTCGGCGGATGCGAGCGGCACGATGTGCAGCTCGTGAAACGGAGCCCGCTGCATGAAGGATGCGGCAAAACCAGGCCTGTAGTTCACAACCAGCAGCGTCTTGGTGCCAATCGAGGCCTCCGCGAGCGCCTCGACGAACTCCTCGCTGGCCTCGTCGAGCCAATGCAGGTCCTCGATCATGATCACCACGGCGCCATCCGCCGGCGCCGAGCGGAACAAGGTCTTGAACACGTTGAGGAGGCGCGTCTTGAACACGCCCGGATCGAGCCGAAGCGCAGGACGAGACGGATCGGCAAGGCTCATGAAGTCCAGCAGCAGCACCAGCGCCGTATCGGGAATGCCGAGGGCCTCGAGCCTGTCGACCACGCGTTGTCGCGACACCTCGACCGGCTCCTTCGCCCGGATGCCGAAGAAGTCACGCAACAATTCGAGCACCGGCTGGAACGGGGTGGCGCGGCCATGTGCCAGCACGCGCGCCTCGTAGACGCGAATGCCCTGGCGGCGGCAGTGCTCGGCGAACTCGAAGCACAGCCGGCTCTTGCCGATGCCGGCCTCGCCGACGATGCCGACGACGGCGCCTCTGGCCGCCAGGACGTCGTCGAGCTCGCGTTCGAGCACCGCAAGCTGAGCGTTGCGACCGATTAACGGCAACAGCCGCTGCCCGCTGCGGAAGACGTCGCTCGCCGGCGCATTCAGGCGGCCGATCAGCTTGTAGATCGACACCGGCGAGGCAATGCCGCGCAGCGTGTGGGTGCCGAGCGGCTCGGCTTCCACGAACTGCCTGGCGCCGGTGTAGGTCTCCTTGCTGATGAGGATGGTCCCTGGCTCGGCCATGTGCTCCAGACGATTGGCCAGATGCACGTTGGCGCCGGCCGCATCGTAGGTCTGGTACATGCTGTTCTCGACGACCTGGACGATCACCTCGCCGGTGTGCAGTCCGACGCGGACCTGCAGATGCGGATCCGCCAGGCGGGCGATCGAGTCCTGCATCGCGAGCGCACCGAGGCAGCCACGCACGGCGTGATCCTCGTGCGGCACCGGCGCGCCGAACAGGGCCATGACGCCGTCGCCCTGTGTCTTGTTGACGACGCCGTCATAGCGGTGGACGGCCTCTTTCATGAGGTTGAGGACCGGATCGAGCCGTTGCATCGCGAGTTCGGGATCGCCGAGACTATCGATGAGCTGGGTCGAGTCGCGAATGTCGGCAAACAGGATGGTGAGTCGCTTGCGCTCACCGCCCTTGCTGCTCAGGGTCCGTAGCACCCGCTGGGCGTTCTGATCCGGCTGAGCCAGCCGGCCCGGCAACGGCGCGCCGCATTGGCCGCAGAAGCGATTCGACGGGCTGTTGGTCTGGTTGCACGCCTCACATCTGAGGCTGAGCGGCTCGCCGCACCGGTCGCACGAGGCTCTCCCGGGCTGATTCTGCCTGCCGCACCGCGCGCATTCCATGGCCCCTCCGTTCCACGGCGGAACTGATTCATCCCATCACGGCATGAGTCTATGGAACTGCCACAATTCTCGCGGGAAAAATAGCCTTGCGGGGCCGACTGCGGCGATCACGATGCTCAGCCCCGACCGCCTTCCTGCGCCACCGCCTGCCAGGCAATGTCGCGCCGGCAGAAGCCGTCAGCCCATTTGATGCGGTCGACGGCCTGATAGGCCCGCGCCTGAGCCTCGGCGACGCTCTTTCCCGACGCGCAGACGTTGAGGACGCGCCCACCATTGGCGAGAATGGCGCCGTCTTTCGCCACCGTGCCGGCGTGGAAGATCTCCACGCCCTCGATCCTCGCGGCATCGTCGAGTCCCTCGATCACACCGCCCTTCGCGTAATCGCCGGGATAGCCCTTCGCGGCCATGACCACGGTGACGGCGGCGTCGGGAAACCAGCGCAGGTCGAAATTCTTCAACTGCCCATCGCAGGCGGCCAGCATGGCGGGCACGAGATCCGACATCATCCGCAGCATCAGCACCTGACATTCCGGATCGCCGAAGCGCACGTTGTATTCGAACAGCTTCGGCCCCTGAGCCGTCAGCATCAGGCCGGCATAGAGAATGCCCCTGAAGGGTGTGCCCCGGGCGCTCATCCCGGCAATGGTCGGCTGAATGATCTGATTCATGATCTTGTCATGAATCTCCTGCGTCACGAACGGCGTCGGCGAATACGCTCCCATGCCGCCGGTGTTCGGTCCCTGGTCGTGATCGAACACCCGCTTGTGGTCCTGGGCGGAGGCCAGCGGTATCGCGGTCTCACCGTCGCACAGCGCGAAGAACGACACCTCCCGCCCTTCGAGAAACTCCTCGATGACGACCTCGGCGCCAGCGACGCCAAAGCCGCCCTCGAACATCATCTTGATGGCGTCCTCGGCCTCGGCAACCGTCTTGGCCACGACGACACCCTTGCCGGCCGCGAGCCCGTCTGCCTTGACGACGATCGGAGCGCCATGCTCGCGGACATAAGCGAGCGCCTCGGGGGCGTTGTCGAAGCGGCAGTAGGCGCCGGTCGGGATGTCGTATTCGGCGCAGAGATCCTTGGTGTATCCCTTGGAGCCCTCGAGCTTGGCGGCGAGCCTGGATGGGCCGAACGCCTTGATGCCGGCAGCCTCGAGATCATCGACGATGCCGGCGGCGAGCGGCGTCTCGGGGCCGACCACCACCAGATCCACCTTGTTCGCCCGGCAGAAGGCGATCACCGCCGCATGATCGGCGACGTCGAGCGCGACACATTCGGCCTCCTTGGCGATCCCGGCATTGCCGGGAGCGCACCACAGCTTGGTGAGCAGCGGCGAGCCGGCAATCTTCCAGGCGAGCGCGTGCTCGCGGCCGCCGGAACCAAGGAGCAGAATGTTCATCGTCGATGCCGTCGCAGGGGTGGGCCAATTTGGACGCCCCAATTGCCCGGCCCTCGCAACGGAGTCAAATCATGGCTCCGGCGGCTTCGCGGCAGCGCCGGCAATGATGCCCTGCAAATTCGCGACATAGCGGGCGAAGGCCGCACGGCCGGCCGCGGTCGCCGTGACCGTGGTCTGCGGCTTCTTGCCGACGAAGGCCTTGTCCACGGCGACGTAGCCGGCGCGCGCCAGCGTGTCGATATGCGCGCCGAGATTGCCGTCGGTGGCGCCGGTCAGCTTCTTCAGCCGGACGAATTCCAGCCCGGCCACGGCAGGCAGGGCATTCAGCGCCGCCATGATCTTCAGCCGCAGCGGCTGGTGGATGATCTCGTCGAGCTCCGCCAAACCGTCAGCTCCGTCGCATCCACAAGCCGCCGAGAACCAGGCCGCCGCCATTGACGAACGCCATCCACAGCGGGAAAGCCGCGCCGATGAAGAGATAGCCGACCAGGGTCAACGCGGTCACGCAGAGACCGAACACCGTGAACGCCGCGCCGAACCACAAGCCGGCGAGGCCGTAGAACAGCATGAAATAGACCGGCCAGAATGCGCCCATCTCGCGCGGGCCGAAATGGCCGATCGCCTCGACGAAGAAGCCGAACGCAAAGAACATGACGAAGGCGAGCAGCGCCCGGAGATCGAAGCTGCGTACGCCGGAACGCGCCTTCTCCGTCGCGCCCAACACCAGCGACCCGGCCAGACCGAGGACATAGACCGATAGCCAGGCCTTGTCGGCGTAGTTGGGCGCGAGATAGGTCACGAGATTGCCGGCGAAGACGAGAACGCCCCAGAGGATCATCAGCAGGCTCGACAGCCGATAGATCTGCGACTGCCGCACGCGCTTCGTCACATCCTCGATGTCGCTGAGCGCCCGCGCGGCTTCCAGGCTGTCGATCATGCGGTTTGGACCTCTAGTGCGTCGCCACGTCCTCGGCGATCGCGCTCACCGCCTGCGGCGCCGACACGATCTCCATGTGATTGACGCCAGCGATCAGCTTCACGTCAACGCCCGGCACGACGGCGTGCACCGCATCTGCATATTTGTCGGCGCGCATCAGCTCGTCATCGGCGCCGGCGATGACGGTCACCGGGTGCTTCGCCGCAGTGAAATCGGCCTTGTAGCCACGGGTCGCGAAATTGCGGAACAGCCGGTAGCTGTAGGTCGGCGCCAGGAATTTCTCCGAGTTCGGCCTGACAGCAAAGGCCAGCACAGGCAGTGCCTCGCAACACGGCATGCCGATGCGCCTGAGCACGCCGAGCGCCAGGATGCGCGGAATGTCGGGACCGGCCCAGCCGCCCGAATTCTCCCGGTTGGTCGGCGCGTCGTAACCCAGATAGGGCGCGAGCAGCACGGTGCGCGTGAACAGATCCTGGATCGGGGCGCTCGCCGCGCGCAGCGCGAAGCCGCCGCCAGCCGAATGGCCGAGCAACACGATCGGCTGGGCCGGAATCGACCTCCTGACCTCGGCGACGAGGTCGGCGAGATCGTCTTCGAGCTGTCCGAGATGGCCGATGTCGCCGCGGGTGCCGGAGCCGCCATGGCCGCGAATGTCGGGCGCGAAGGTATCGATGCCGCGCGCCGCCAACGCATCGGCAAGGGCATGCACGGCGACGCTGGAGCCGGAGGAGCCGTGGACCACGATGGCGACCTTGCCGACAGCCGTTCCGCGCGCCGGGTAGTGGCGATAGGCGAGCTCGGTGCCATCGCGGGCACTGAAGCGCTGCAGGCCGGGCATGGTGCTGCGGTCGACCTGGCCGGCCGTCTCCGAGATCGACTTGAGCTCGGGCGGGCGCACCAGTGGCGTCGCGATCATCGCAGCCAGGGCCAAAGCGAGCATGCCCAGGAGGCAGAGCCCCCATCCTAGGACCCGAAACAGGAACTTCGCGCCGCGTCGCACGCTGTCCTCCAGCTTTTCTGCATTTTACAGAGTACTCTGTATTATAGAGTTATCGAAAAGGCAACGGCTTGATTGGCGGCGGACGCGGAAAGCCCCTACCTTGGCTGCTGCTCCCCGAACCGAATCAAACAGCGATGCCGCCTGCGGAAGCCTTGCCCAACGCGCCCGAATTCACCGTCACCGAGCTGTCCTCGGCGCTGAAGCGCACCGTCGAGGACCAGTTCGGCCATGTCCGGGTGCGCGGCGAGATCACCGGCTTTCGCGGGCCGCATTCCTCGGGGCACTGCTATTTCGCGCTCAAGGACGAGAGCGCCAAGATCGAGGCGGTGATCTGGAAGGGCGTGCATGGCCGCATGCGCTTCAAGCCCCAGGAGGGGCTCGAGGTGATCGCCACCGGCAAGCTCACCACCTATCCGAACTCGTCGAAATACCAGATCGTCATCGAGGCGTTGGAGCCGGCCGGGATCGGCGCGCTGATGGCGCTGATGGAGGAGCGCAAGCGGAAGCTCGGGGCCGAAGGACTGTTCGATCCCGCACGCAAGCAACTGCTGCCATGGCTGCCCGAGGTGATCGGCGTGGTCACCTCGCCGACCGGGGCCGTCATCCGCGACATCCTGCACCGGCTCGAGGACCGCTTTCCTCGCCGCGTGCTGGTCTGGCCCGTGAAGGTGCAGGGCGAAGGCTCGGCCGAGCAGGTTGCCGCCGCGATTCGTGGCTTCAACGATTTGCCGCAGGATGGCCCGATCCCGCGGCCCGACGTGCTGATCGTCGCGCGCGGCGGCGGCTCGCTGGAGGACCTGTGGTCGTTCAACGAGGAGATCGTGGTCCGCGCCGCGGCCGAGAGCATGATCCCGCTGATCTCGGCGGTCGGCCACGAGACCGACGTGACCTTGATCGATTTCGCCGCCGACAAACGTGCGCCAACGCCGACCGCAGCCGCGGAAATGGCGGTGCCGGTGCGCAGCGAGCTGATGCAGGAGGTCGCAAGCCTCGCGCGCCGTGTCGGCGTCTGCTGGCAGCGCAGCCAGGAGAGCCGCCGCAACGAGCTGCGCGCCGCCGCGCGCGCCCTGCCCGGCCCTAGCGATCTGCTCGCCATTCCCAGGCAGCGGCTGGATTCGGCGGCCGCCGGCCTGCCACGCGCGCTGAAGACCAACACGCATGTACACTTTCGCCAATTCGCGGCGGCGAGCGCCAAGCTCACTCTGCGCGTGCTGCACGCGCAGATCGCGCAATCACGCCATCGTCTCATCGCGTCGTCCGAGCGGCTGTCGCTGTCGTCGCGCGGCCAGTTGCACCGGCGGCGCGAGCGATTCGAGGCGCTCGACGCCCGCTTCAAGGCCTCGCGCCAAGCCTACGCCCAGGCCAAGCGCCAGGCCATCGGTCGCGAGCGCGACCGAACCGAACGTCTTGCCGAGCGGGCCCGGCGCGCGTTGCTGACCCAGCTTCAGCGCCTGTCGGCCCGCGTCGGCCAGAACGAGAAGCTCCTCACCGCGCTGTCCTATCGCAGCGTGCTGGCCCGTGGATTTGCCCTGGTGCGTGACGAGGCCGGCCACCCGCTGCACCATGCCGCGAGCATCGGTCCGGGCGCCGCGCTCTCGATCGAATTTGCGGACGGCAAGGTCGCGGCCACGGCGGGCGCGGACCGCCCGCTTCCGCCGGCAGCGCCGTCATCGCCGAAACCTGCGCGCGAGGCCAAGCCTTCGGCACCGAAGCGCACGCCCGATCCCGCCGACCAAGGCAGCCTGTTCTGAGTAGCCTTCAGCGCGCCAGCCAATCGGCCACGAGCTTCTGCGCATCGGCGCGCGCCTCGGGATCCGAGCCGACATGGCCGCGCTCGGGCGCCCCGGCGTCGGATCCCGCGACCTGATGCAGCGGCAGGTTCACACGATCGAAATCGTGATAGGCGCCGGGATAGATGACGATGCGGGTCAGCGCGCTGCGGCCGCGCGCGCCATCGATCATCTGCCGGCACGCGGGCGGCGAATAGACGTCGTCCAGGCCGCCGATCAGCACCAATGTCGGAACGCGCGTGCTCCAGCCGAGGCCGGACGAGGCGCGGCAATCCGGATAGAACGCCACCGCCGAGCGAAAATCCGGCGAGACATGCTCGGGCAATTGCGGGCGCACCGCCCACAACAGCGCGCTCGCGCCGGCCGCCCAGCCGACCAGGCTGACCCGGTCGGGCATCGCCCAGGCTTGCTCGGCCAACCATTTCTGCGCGATCACGATGTCGGCGACACGCTCGCGCCGGCCGCTGATACGACGCTCCTTGACGCGGCATTGCGGGCCCAACCCGCGCGAGCCGTAGCTGTCCGGCAGCAGGACGGCCTTGCCGTCCCTGACGAGTTCCTCGGCCCAGTCGCGATAGCGCGGCAGCACCGGCTCCGAGCGGCCGGAAAGCCCGCCGCAGCCGTGGAGCGCGACGACGACCGGAAATGGGCCGGCCCCCTTCGGCCGGTAGAGCTGGGCGTGCAGCACATAGCTTCCCGAGGGGATCTCGACCGCGACGGGCGCTGGCAACGGCTCTGCCAAGGCTGGAAACGCCGTGGCGCAGAGCAGTGAGACGACGATGGCGACGAGGGAGCGCATCAAACCAGCCGGGCGGGACAAGCGGCGGATATCGCAATCTAGCTAGCACGGAGTTTCGAGCAGAAGCATCACAAATCAGTGGGTTTGCGCGGGGGGACAGCGTCCCCCATCTATGCTAGGAAATCATCGAAATTCGGCCTGTCGTGTGCGCGCGGCGCCCGCGTAGGGGGACTTCACGTCAAGGAATTGGAGATCGCGGACGTGCTCAACAAGTTTGGTCCCTCGGGCCAGGGCGAGGCGCAGGTGCAGTATCTGGATGGCGATTTCCGGGTGATCTCACCGGGAAGCTATGTGCGCTGCGCGGTCACCGATGTGCGGATTCCGCTGGACGAGCTGAAGTATTGGAGTGTCGATCTGCAGGAAGCCTACGCCCTGCCGAGCGCCGTGCTGCAGCGGCATTATCCTGGCGCATTGAAGGCCAACGGCTGATCTTTGCGCTTCGCTGACAGCCGTTGCACAACCAGCGCGCGCAACGCGGCGAGATCGTCGAACTGCAGTGTGACCGGGAATGCCATGACATCGGGCGCGGCCTCGTGGCCGCGGAACCGCACGAGATCTTTTTCCGTGGTCACCAGGGCAAATCCATCACGCCTGGCTTCGTTGGCGAGGGCCACGACGTCGCCCGCCGTGAACGGGTGGTGGTCCGGAAAGGCACGCTCGCGCCTGACGTCGAGACCAGCGCCGCGAAGGGTGCGGAAGAAGCGGGCGGGGTCGCCGATCCCGGCAAACGCCAGCAACGGCCTGCCCCGCAGCGCCGCAACGATCTGCGGATCTGGCCGCAACGCGGCTGAAAACACCGGCTTGCCGGCCGCCAACACATGTGAGGCGACCGCCTCGCTGGCTCCGCCGCTGCCGATCACGACCAATGCGTCGGTGCGCGCCAGTTGCGGCGGCAGCGGCGCGCGCAACGGTCCGGCGGGAAACACCTCGGCATTGCCGAGGCCGCGCGCGCCGTCGATCACGATCAGCGCGAGATCCTTCGTAATCGACGGATTCTGGAAGCCATCGTCCATCAGGATGACGGTGGCGCCTTGCGCCTTGACGAGACCGATGCCGTCGGCGCGATTGCGCGCCACGACGACCGGCACCCGCGCGGCCATCATCAGCGGCTCGTCGCCGACATCGGCAGCCTCATGGACCGCAGGATCGACGACGACGGGACCGCCCAGCCGGCCGCCATAGCCACGGCTCAGCACCACCGGCCGCTCGCCGAGGTCACGCAGAATATCCGTCAGCGCCAGCACGGTCGGCGTCTTGCCGGCTCCGCCGACGTGGAAATTACCGACGCAGATCACCGGCAGGCCGGCATCGACGCCGCCTTGCGCCATCCGACGTGCGGCAACGGCGCCGTAGAGTGTCGAGAGCGGAGACAGCAGACGCGATTGCCAGGAGGCCGGCCGATGCCAGAAGGCCGGCTCACGCATCGCCGGCGGCCCCCATCTCGAGCCTGACCTGCAACAGATACGGCTCGAGCGCTGACAGCGTCCGCTCCAGCGCGCCACCGAGCTGATCGACCACCCGCGTTCCTGCCGCAACCAGGCTGTTGCCGGCTGCGGGATCAGCGAGCAGTTGCCGGAGTTGGCGGATCAGCGCCTCCTGATCGTGGGCGAGCCTGGCTCCCCCGGCTTTGTCCAGCGACTCATAGACGTCGGTGAAGTTGAACACGTGCGGCCCGTGCACGATGGCCGCACCCAGCTTGACGGCCTCGATCGGATTCTGGCCGCCATGCTCGACCAGCGAGCCGCCCATGAACACGACCGGCGCCAGCCGGTAGAACAGGCCGAGCTCACCCATCGTGTCGGCGACGTAGATGTCGGTGCCGGCGAGCGGCTGGTCCTCCCGCGACCGCAAGGCGCCCCGCAGGCCGGCACTTGCGACGAGCTCGGCGACCGCCGGGCCACGATGCGGATGGCGCGGCACGATCACGGTGAGCAGCGACGGATAGGACACCGACAAGGCCCTGTGGGCCGCAATCAGGATCTCGTCCTCGCCGGGATGCGTGGAGGCGGCGACGACGACCGGACGGCCGCGCGTCATCGCCGTGAGCCGATCGAGCTTCGCCGGATCGGCGGGCGGCGCCGGCACGTCGAGCTTGAGATTGCCGGTGGTGATGACGTTGCGCGCGCCGAGCGCGGCGAACCGGTCGGCATCCGCCTGCGACTGCGTCAGGAAGAGATCAAAGCGTCCGAGCAAGGCGGAGATGGTGCCGGACATGCGGCGCCAGCGCGGGAACGAGCGCGGCGACATGCGGCCGTTGATCACCACCATCGGCACCCGCCGCGAGGCGCCGGCGAGGATGAGATTCGGCCAGAGGTCCGACTCGATGAACAGCCCGAGCGAGGGACGCCAATGATCGAGAAACCGCTCCACGAAGCGCGGCGTGTCATAGGGCACGTATTGGTGGATCACGTCGGGCGGGAAGCGCTTGGCCACGATGGCGGCCGACGTCACGGTGCCGGACGTGATGAGGATGCGGATGTTGAGCTCACGCAGCCGCTCGATCAGCGCCGCCGCCGCCAGCACCTCGCCGACGCTGGCACCGTGAATCCAGACCAGCGGACCCAGCGGGCGCGTGTCATGGCTCAGGCCGCGCCGCTCGTCGGTCCGCTCGGGATCCTCCTTGCCGTGCTTGAGCCGCTGTCTGATCAGTGCCGGCGCAAGCGGCACCGCCGCCGAGGACAACCCGCGGTAGACACGCAGGGCCATCGGCAGCGGGCTAGGCACTCGATGCTCCCGACGCGACCGGCGGAGGACAGGCCTCGGGACGGCCGACGATCTCATAGGCGCGGCGCATGCATTCGTTCAGCGTCGCCTCGAGGTCGAGACGTGCCTCTTCCATCATCGCGGCGTCGGCATCGCGCGGCACGTTGATTTCCTTGATTCCCACCAATGCGCCGCGGCCGAATGGCAAATTGATGGTGGTGCTGTCCCAGTTCTTCAGGCGGATGAAGCGGCTCGTGACCATTGCGAACGGCATGATCGGACGTCCTGATTCGCGCGCGAGCATGATGATGCCGAGACCCGCAATCCGCGCCCGCTTCGGCACATCGGCGGTCGATGCAACATTATAGTTGTCTTCGAGCGCCCGCACCATCTCCTTGAACGCCCCCACCCCGCCTTTCCGGTGGAAGGAGGAGCCATGATCGCCGGAGCCGCGGATGGTTCCGATGCCGAGCCGCTCGGCGGCGATCGCGTTGAACTCGCCGTCGCGATGCCGGGAGATCAGCACCTTGGCGCGATAGCTCGGCTTGTTCTTGATGAAGGGGGTCAGCAGATGCTGGCCGTGCCAGAACGCGAAGATCGCCGGCATCTGCGGCTCGACGATGTCGTAGACCTCCGGCGGCTCATAGGTGAAGCGGTTGGTCAGCCACACCAACCGCAGGTACTCGGCCGCGAGGAACCCGACGGCACGCTGGAACCAGCCGCTACGCAGCGTATTACGGATCAGATGTTTCAAGTCGCGAGCTTTGCGTCTTACTTCGCATCCTGACCGGGATCGAGCAGCCGGTGCAGGTGAACGATGAAATAGCGCATGTGGGCGTTGTCGACCGTCATCTGCGCCTTGGCTCGCCAGGCGGCGTGGGCCGCCGCGTAGTTCGGATAGACGCCGACGATATCGACCTTGTCGAGATCCTTGAATTCGTTCTTGTCGAGATTGATGAGCTCGCCGCCGATCACGAGGTGAAGGAGCTGCTGCGAGGCGCTATCTGTCATCGGTATCGTTTCCTAGTCAACGCCTTGCAGGCGACGTGGAGGGGGCGATCCAGGGCGATCAGTCCGGCGGTAACCTGCGATACTGCGCGACGATGTCGGCATGTCGGTCGCGGCCCGCTGCCACCAGCACCCCGTGCACCACCTCCGGACGATTATAGAGGATCGCCTCGCCGGACAACGCGGTCATTTTACCCCCCGCTTCCTGCACGATCAAATGAGCCGCCGCAAGATCCCAATCGCGGCTTTGCCCGCCTGCAAAAGCGGCATCGAGCCCGCCATGCGCGACACGGCAAAGGCGCAGCGCCAATGATCCGATTCGCGGATGGAGTTCAATCCGCGCAGAATCCGGAGCCAGCCGCTCAACCAACGGTTTTGGACCGGCCACGCGCGAGAATTCGAGCTCTCGTCCGGGCGCCACCCGAACCGGCTGTTCGTTCAACGTGGTGCCGCTACCGCGGGCGGCGAAGAAGAACTCCTCGCTGACCGGGACATGCACGGCGGCGAGTATCGGCGCACCGTGCTCGACCAGCGCAACGCTCACGCACCAATCGTTGCGGCCGCCGAGATAGGACCGCGTGCCGTCGATCGGATCGACGATCCAGACCCGTGACCGGCCGAGTCTTTCCCGATCATCCGCGCTTTCCTCGGACAGCCAGCCGTAATCCGGCGTTGCGGATCGCAGCCTGCGTTCGAGCAGTGCATTGACCGCCATGTCGGCTTCGGAGACGGGCGACGACGCCCCCTTGGTCCATTTGCGCAGCTCCGTTCCGAACATCGAACGTGCGAGCTCGCCGGCTTCGCGGACCGCCTCCTTCAGGAGCCTGGCGTCTGCCGCGAGGCTGGTCTCGTTCGGTTTCTCGATCTCATCGTCCGCCAAGCGTCAATCCTTCGATGCGCACCGTCGGCGCATTGACGCCATAGCGGAATTCCAGATCGCTGGCGGGCGTCATCGACTTGAATATCTCGAACAGATGCCCGGCGATCGTCACCTCGCTCACGGCATAGCCGATCTCGCCATTCTCGATCCAGAAGCCGGACGCGCCGCGGCTGTAGTCCCCGGTGACGCCGTTGACGCCCGAGCCGATCAGGTCGGTGACGTAGAAGCCCTGCTTGATGTCCGAGATCAGCTCCTTGGCTGTCACGACGCCGGCTTCGAGATGCAGATTGAACGGACCGGGCGAAGGCGACGACGACACGCCGCGATGGGCGTGGCCGGTCGTCACCATGCCGAGCTCGCGCGCGGTGCCCGAGTCCAGCAGCCACGTCGTCAGCACGCCGTCGTCGACCAGCGCGGTCTGCTTCACCTTCACGCCCTCGGCGTCGAACGGTTGCGACCGCAGTCCGCGCTTGCGCAGCGGATCATCGATGATGCGGATGCCCTTGGCGAAGAGCTGCGCGCCGAGCTTGTCCTTGAGGAAGCTGGTCTTGCGCGCGATCGAGGCGCCGTTGATGGCGCCGACCAGATGTCCGACCAGCGAGCCGGACACGCGGGGATCGAACACCACCGGCACCTGGCACGTCGCAACCTTGCGCGGATTGGCGCGCGCCACCGCGCGTTCGCCAGCGCTGCGCCCGACGGCCGCGGGCGCCAGCAGGTCGGCGCCGTGCGGAGCCGCCGTGTAGTCGTAGTCGCGCTCCATCCCGGTGCCTTCGCCGGAAATGGCGGTCGTCGAGATGCTCTGGCTCGAACGCAGATAGGCGCCGTGAAAACCGTCGCTCGTGACCAGCACCATGCCGCCGATGCCGGTCGAGGCCGACGCACCACCGGACTTCGTCACGCCCTTCACGCCGAGCGCGGCGGCCTCCGCCTCCTGGGCACGGCGCTCCAGCTCTGCGGTCGAGGGAATCTGCGGATCGAGCAGGTCGAGCTCGGGAATATCGCGCGCCAGCAGCGCCGGATCGGCGAGGCCGACATATTGGTCGTCAGGCGCCACCCGCGCCATCGCCACGGCCCGCTCGGCCAGCCGCGCCACACCGTCGCCGCTGACGTCGTTGGTCGACACCACGGCCTGGCGCTTGCCGACGAGAACGCGCAGGCCGACATCGTCGCCTTCCGAGCGCTCGGATTCCTCGACTCGCCCGTCACGGACCTCGACGCCTTGCGAGATGCCGCGCACCGCGATGGCATCGGCGGCATCGGCGCCGGCCTTCCTCGCGGCTTCCACCAGCCGCTCGGCGAGCGTTCGCAGGGCGGACTGGTCGAGCAGATCTGATTGGGCTGATGTCGACGATGAGGCTGGGGAAGAGGTCACGAACACGATCCGATCGATGTCAGGTGGGCGGCGAAGACGGCTCAATCCAAACGAAATGTGGCCTGTTCACGCCGACTTCAAGCAGGACGGCAGACGGCACATCGGATTGTCGGCAAATCGGCAAGGTCTCGTCAATCATGCGGGGCAAGCGCTTGTCAATCATGACGGTGAGAGGATCATGCGTGAGATCTGATTAACCAGGCTTGTTAAGCCGATACGGGCGATCCGCGTGGCAAGGTCACACGCATCGACCGGGAGCATAATCCCGGCGGGGAGACCAAGCCGTGAGGCGTCAAACAGCAACAGGCGGAAGCAATTCCGCTGGGTCGGGCCGCGTCCTGCGGCTCGACCCTCTTTCCCTACCCGTCTCGTACAGCGCGCACGATACCCGTGCCGATGGCGGGATCCGGCAGATCGAATTGCACCGGGAGCGCGTGGTCCTGCGGCGTGCCGTCAGCGGCATGCGCATGGCCCTGAACCTCCGCGTCAGCGACTTCCTCGGCATCGGCGTGCGCGAAATCGACGCCACGCAGGTGATGCTGGTGCTCGTCCACCGCGACCCCTCCCTGACCATCCCGCTCTGCGTCAGCGACGACCAGAACGAGATCGTTGCTGCGTGGGCGATGTGGAGCGAGACGTTCGCGCTGCCGCAGTTGCAGGACGCGCGCCGCGAGGCGACGCCGCGCCGCCGCCGCCGCAACGCGATCCGCTCGCGCCGCCCGCGCTTCCTGATGCGCCGCCGTGTCGGCTACCAGCTCAATCCGGCCTCGGTCCATCGCGGCGAGCGCGAGATCATCGCGCGCAACTGATCAGGTTGCGCGCAGCACGGCATCGACCAGCAGCGCTGCGAACAGCAGCAGCCCAGCATCGCGGTTCGACTTGAACACCCGCAGGCACAGCGCCGGATCGGCGATATCCAGACGCCAGATCTGCCAGCCGAGATGCGCGGCAAAACCCGCGAGCCCGAGCCACGCCGCGACATGCACATGGGCGGTCGCGAAGGCGGCCCCTATCAGCATCACGGCCAAACTGTAGAAGACGACCAGCGCCAGATGGGTGCGCTCGGCAAACAGGCGCGCGGTCGACTTGATGCCGATCAGCGCGTCATCCTCGGCGTCCTGATGCGCGTAGATCGTGTCATAGGCGATCACCCACGAGATCGACCCGGCGTAGAGCAGCAGCGCGGTTGCATCGATGCGGCCGAACGCAACCGCAAATCCCATCAGCGCGCCCCACGAGAAGGCGAGACCCAGCACGACCTGCGGCCACCAGGTGACACGCTTCATGAACGGATAGATCGCGACGATCAGCAACGAGGCGATGCCGGTGGCGATCGCGAACCGGTTGAACTGTAGCAGCACCACCAAGCCGATCAGGGCCTGCGCCACCAGGAAGGCGAGCGCCTGCTTCACGCCGACCTGTCCGGCCGGAATCGGTCGCGAACGGGTGCGCTCCACCTTGGCGTCGAGATCGCGGTCGGTGATGTCGTTCCAGGTGCAGCCGGCGCCACGCATGACGAACGCGCCGACGAAATAGAGCCCGATCCACGCCGGCAGCATGGACAGGTCCCCGCCGATCCCGGCCGCCAGAGCGGCCGACCACCAGCACGGCATCAGCAGCAGCCAGGATCCGATCGGGCGATCGAAGCGGGCGAGCCGCAGGTAAGGCCGGCTCCACACCGGCGCCAGCGTGTCGACCCAGTTGCCGGTCGCGTCAGCAACGCGGACGGCGGTCGTGCTCATCGGGTGAGAACGTTGCCAGTCATGGTGTCGAAGGCGGAACCGCCCTTCTTCGTCGTGTTGGCCTCAGGCAGCGCAGCCGACGAGCCCAGCACGTCGCTCAGGCTCGGAGCCGCGGGCCTTCCGGCCCCCGACTGCATCTGCGCCGCCACGGCACAGACCTTCTTTTCCAGCGCGTCGGTGTTCTTGTGACCGGCCTTCAGCTGATCGGAGATCTGCTGGGGGATGCCGCAGCTCGCCGCATGCGCCTCGACATATTTGATCATCTTCACTTCGGCCTTGCCGAAATTGGCGATCAGCTTGCAGGCCTCGTCAGGCGAGGCCTTGCGGTCGCTCGCGGCCTTGATCAGCTTGCCGCGACGCTCGGCTTCCTCGCGCAGCGGCATGAACTCCTTCATGCAGCTCTCCGGCGGGCCACCCTGCGGCGCGGCTCCCATCGGGGCCGGCTGGAAGCCGCCACCGCCACCGCCGCCGAACGCCGAGGCGCCTGGACTGGGGAACGGACTTGCCGGGGCTGCAGCCCGGGTCGGCGCCGCACCGTTGATGGGTGGAAACGGCGAATTGCTGGTCTGGGCCTGGCCAGGCATCGGCGCGGGAAACGAGCTCTGCGCGAAGACCTGCCCTGTGGAGAGCACCAGCGCTGCAATGGCGAGCGGCATGAAAGACTGGCGGACGATCAAGGCTGGTTCTCCGGCAAGACCAAGAATCCTCAACACTTCCGGATGAAAGCACGATCCGATCCGGGGCTTTTACGATTCTCGCCCGTCCAGCACAACCGCGGATTTGATCACATCCGCGGCGCAGAGACGCAGCCGGGTTCCAACCGGCGCAAAGGCCCAAAACGAGGCCCTTCCCGAACGTCGGAGCCCAAAAATCCGTTCACTCCGCGCCCTCGCCCAAGCCGGAGTCGCCAATTCGGCGGCCGGCGGGACGGTTCACGTCGCCGTGCACACCTTGCGCATCACGGCCAGGGTGTTTTCGTGATTCGCCTTCAGCTGATCGGTGATCTTGGCGGGGATTCCACATAGCGAGGCATGCGCGACCGCGTAGTCGATCATCTTGGTCTGGGCGAGCTCGTAGTCATGCACCAGCTGACAGGCCTCGCCGGGCGCAAAGCGCCGCTCGGTCGCCGCCTTGAGCAGCTTGGCCCGGCGGGCGGTCTCGTCCCGCAGCGGGGTGAACTCCTTCAGGCAGGTCTCGGGCGGGCGGAAGCCAGCCACGCTGGCACCGCCCGGAACCGCGGGGGCCGCCCGTTGCGGCGCGGCGACCGCCTTGTCATCGGCCCGGGACGGCGCGGCGACCATCACCGCGATGATCGCGACCAGCGCCCAGATCGCAAGCGCCGAAGTCGAATGTCTCAAGATCAAGGCCGTTCTCCGCATCGAGGCTTACGGAATCGTCGGATGTCCGTCCCGGGGGACGACCGGCGGGATCGAAACGGTAAAATCTGTCGACAGCACGGCCGAAAGGCGCCATCGCCGATGTCCGATACAACACCACGTGACGGCCCTTCCGGCTTTGCGGCTGGCGCGTGGGTCCGGTAAGCAACGTCCATCATCGGCTCCGCTTCGCTCCATGCCCGCATACGACTTCAACGCCCCGCGCCTGTTCGTCGACGCGCCCCTGCAGGAGGGAGGCTCGGTCGCGCTCGACCGCAACCAGGGAAATTATCTCGGCAACGTCCTGCGCCTTGGCGCCGGCGATCACGTGCTGGCCTTCAACGGCCGCGACGGCGAATGGCGGGCCGTGATCGAGGGCCGCAAGCGGCCGGATGGCCTGACGATCCAGCAGCAGAGCCGGCCGCAGGATCACCTGCCGGACATCGCCTACGTCTTCGCACCGCTCAAGCACGCGCGGCTGGACTACATGGTGCAGAAGGCGGTCGAGATGGGCGCCGCGCGGCTGGAGCCGGTGATCACCCGTCGCACCCAGGTGTCGCGCGTGAATGGCGAGCGCATGCGCGCCAACGTGGTCGAGGCCGCCGAGCAATGCGGCATCCTCAGCCTCGCCGACGTCAAGGACCCGGTGCCGCTGGAGCGCTTCCTCGCGCAGCGGCGACCCGAGCGGCTGCTGGTGTTCTGCGACGAGGCGGCCGAACTGGCCGATCCGCTGCAGGCCCTGCGCGGCGGCCAGAATGCGGCCGGCATCGACCTGCTGATCGGACCGGAGGGCGGTTTCGCCGACGATGAACGGACGCTGCTGCTGCGCCAGCCGCATGTGATCAGGCTGGCCCTGGGCCCGCGCATCCTGCGCGCGGATACGGCCGGCGTCGCCGCCCTCGCCGTGATTCAGGCGACGCTCGGAGACTGGGCCGGAGCCCGCGGTTAAGGCATCCGACCAATTGTGGCGCGCCGCGGCCATTCCCAGTCGAAACCGTCAAACGGCCATGCTAAGGGGCAGCCGCCGCTTCCAGCGGGCGCCCAAGCCACTTTGGAACTCGAATCGACATGACCGGACCCGCTCCGACCGGACCCGCCGCGTGGGCGGACACGCTGCTGCAATCCTTCGCCCAGGCCGGCTATGAGCGGGCCGAGCCGGCGATCCTGCAGCCGGCCGAGCCGTTCCTCGACCTCTCCGGGGAGGACATCCGCAAGAGCCTCTATCTGACCAGCGACGCCGCTGGCGAAGAGCTGTGCCTGCGCCCCGACCTGACCATTCCCGTCGCCCGTGACTACCTCGGCTCGGCCCGCGCCGGGCAGCCGGCCGGCTTCAGCTACCTTGGTCCAGTATTTCGCTACCGCGAGGGCCGCCCGAGCGAGTTCCTGCAGGCCGGGATCGAATCGTTCGGCCGCCAGGACCGGCCCGCTGCCGATGCCGAGATGCTGGCGCTGGCGATCGAGGCGACCGCCGCCGCCGGCCTTGCCGCGGTGGATATCCGCACCGGCGACGTCGCGCTGTTCACGGCCTTGATCGACGCCCTCGATCTCTATCCGGTCTGGCGGCGGCGGCTGATCAAGGACTTCAACCGCAAGCGCACCCTGGCGCAGGACCTCGAGCGGCTGGCGATCGCCTCGGTGGCGCCGCGCAACGAGTATGAGGGCGTGCTCGCCGCTCTGGCCGGCTCCGACCGCAAGGCGGCGCTCGCTCTGGTCACCGACCTGATGTCGATTGCCGGCGCAACCGCCGTCGGCGGCCGCACGGTGGCGGAGATCGCCGACCGCTTCCTCGAGCAGTCCACCCTCAAGAGCGGGGCGCTGCCGCGTGACGCGCTGGACCGCATCAAGCGCTTCCTGGCCATCAGCGGCAGCCCGACCGAAGCCGTCCAGCAGCTTCGCGCCCTCGCCGCCGATGCCAAGCTCGACATCTCGGCCGCGATCGACGCGCTGGAGGCCCGCGCGGGCTTCATGGCCCAGCGCGGCATCGACATCGCCAAGGTGCGCTTCGCCACGTCGTTCGGCCGCGGCCTCGACTACTACACCGGTTTCGAGTTCGAGCTGCATCATCCTGACAATGGCGACGAGCCGCTGGTCGCCGGCGGCCGTTATGACGGCCTGCTGAGCCAGCTCGGCGCCGCCGAGTCGATTCCGGCCGTCGGCTTCTCGATCTGGATCGAGCGCCTGGCCCAGAGCAGCGCCGTGGGCAAGTCCCCGGTCGGGAGAGCATCATGAGCGGCCCCCTCGTCCTCGCCGTTCCCTCCAAGGGACGTCTGCAGGAGAATGCCGAAGCCTTCTTCGGCCGCGCCGGGCTGAACCTGTCCAAGCCCGGCGGCGCGCGCGACTATCGCGGCACCATCGCAGGTCTCGACAATGTCGAGATCGCCTATCTCTCTGCGAGTGAGATCGCCTCGCAACTGGCGCGCGGCAGCGTGCATCTCGGCGTCACCGGCGAGGATCTCGTGCGCGAGAGCATCACCGATGCCGACAAGCGCGTGCTGCTGATCGACACGCTCGGCTTCGGCGGCGCCAACGTCGTCGTCGCGGTGCCGCAGGCCTGGATCGACGTCCGGACCATGGCCGATCTCGATGACGTCACCACCGGTTTTCGCGCTCAGCACAATCGCCGGATGCGCGTCGCCACCAAGTACATCAACCTGACGCGCAGCTTCTTCGCCGCCCACGGCATCGTCGATTACCGCATCGTCGAGAGCGCCGGCGCCACCGAGGGCGCGCCCGCGGTCGGCACGGCCGAGCTGATCGTCGACATCACCAGCACCGGCTCGACGCTCGCCGCCAACGGGCTGAAGGTGCTGGACGACGGCGTGATCCTGCGCAGCCAGGCCAACCTGGTCGCCTCGCGCGACGCCGACTGGTCGGAGGGTCCGCGCGAGAGCGCCCGGATCATTCTCGACCACATCCATGCCCGCGCCCGCGCCAGCAAATACCGCGAGGTCCGCACCCGCTTCAAAGGGTGCGACGCAGCAATGCTGACCGAGGCGCACAACCGTTTCGGCGTCGTGGCGCCGTTCGGCGGCCCGACCTCGTCCGGCATGCTCACCCTGCACTGCCCGCCGGCGCAGATCTACGCGCTCGGCAGCTTTCTGCGCACGCATGGCGCCGAGACCGTCTCGGTCGCCTCGCTCGACTACGTGCTCGACCGCGAGAATCCGCTGTTTGCCCGCCTCGAGGCCTTCCTGCGATCATAAATCGCCGTTCATCGTAGCGACAGGTGAGCGCGACTACCATATGTTGGTAGGAGAACGAGGACTCTGAGCGATGCTGGGAACTGACGTGTCCGACCTGACCACGACCGCGGCCGACGCCGCGTCGCAGGGACTGTCGATCGTTATCCCCGTCTATAACGAGGGCGCGGGACTGACGGCGCTGCACGAGCGGCTGAACAATCTCGCACGCACCCTGCGTCAGCGCTTCGGTCTCGCCTGTGAGCTCGTTTATGTCGACGATGGCAGCCGCGACAACACGCTCGCGATCGCCCGCACCCTGCAGGCCGATGCGCTCGATGTGCAGGTCGTGTCGCTGTCGCGCAATTTCGGCAAGGAGGCCGCGCTGATGGCCGGCCTCGATCATGCCCGGCGCGGCGCGGTGCTGTTCATGGACGGCGACGGCCAGCATCCGCCGGCCCTGGTCGAGCAACTCGTCACGCACTGGATCAAGGACGGCTACGACGTCGTCTATACCGCCAAGGCGCATCGCGACAACGAGCCGTTCCTGCGCCGGGTCGCCGTTCACGGCTTCTACGCGCTCATCAACTGGGGGGCGCGGCAGAAGATTCCGGAGGATGCCGGCGACTTCCGCCTGCTGTCGCCGCGCGCGGTGGCCGCGCTACGGCAGCTGCCCGAGCGCAACCGCTTCTTCAAGGGCCTGGCGAGCTGGATCGGCTTCCGTCAGATCCGCGTCGACTATGAGCCAGCGGCCCGCGCCCATGGCGTCACAACCTTCAACCTGACCGGCCTGCTAGGCCTGTCGATCGAAGGTCTCACCTCGTTCTCGGTCGCGCCTTTGCGCTTCGCCAGTCTGCTCGGAATCCTGCTGGCCTCGGCCGCGTTCCTGTTCGGCCTCTCGATCCTCTGGGAGACCTTCACAACCGGCAAATCGGTGCCTGGCTATCCCTCGCTGATGGTCGGCCTGATGACGATCGGCGGCGTGCAGCTGATCATGATCGGCATCATGGGCGAGTATATCGGCAAGATCCTGTCCGAGCTGAAAGCGCGTCCGATCTACTTCGTCGCCGAGCACAGCGAGAAGCGTGCAGCGCTCGATGCACGGAGCGACGGCGCCGAGAGGAACGCCGCCGAATGAGCGCCACCCCGCACCGGCGCATCTGGCTGTGCGCCGATGACTATGGCATCAGCCCCGGGGTCAACAGCGCCATCCGCGACCTGATCGCGCGCGGTCGGCTGAACGCTACCTCGGTGATGACCGTGGGCGCCGCGATCGGACGCGACGAGGTGACGGAGCTGACCAAGGTCGCGTCCGACAGCCCGCGCTGCGCCATCGGCCTGCATGTCACGCTGACCGCGCCGTTCCGGCCCCTCACCATGCACTTCCGCCCGTCGGAGGGCGGCATGTTCCTGCCCTTTCCCAAGCTGCTGCGCGCCGGAATGTCCCGCCGGCTCGATCCCGAGCTGATCCGCGCCGAGGTGCTGGTGCAGCTTGCGGCGTTCGGCGAGCTGTTCGGCCGCGCCCCGGATTTCGTCGACGGCCATCAGCACGCCCAGCTCTATCCGCAGGTGCGCGAGGGCTTCCTCGCCGCGGTCAAGGAAGCCGCGCCGGCGGCCTGGGTGCGTCAGGGGGGGCGGAACGTGCCGCTGATGCAGCGGCTGACGGCACCGAAGGCGCTGCTGCTGGACGTCCTGAGCGCCCAATTCCGCCGTCATGCCAAGCGGGCCGAGATCGCCTTCAATCCTGCCTTCGCCGGCGCCTACGACTTCAGCAAGACCTCGGATTTCGCCACGTTGATGGACGGCTTCCTGGAGGAGCTGCCCGAGGACGGGCTGGTGATGTGCCACCCCGGCTTCGTCGACGACGTCCTGATCGAGCTCGATCCCTTGACCGTCCAGCGCGAGCACGAGCACGCCTATCTCGCCGGCGAGCATTTTCCAGCGCTGCTCGACCGCCGGCGGATGACGCTGGCCTGAACGGATCTTGCGGGTCTGCGACGAACAAAAGGCCGCCCGGCTGCGTTCCTCCTGTAGTGCGGGCAACATCGAGGTCCAAAACGCTGCGCAAGCCCGAGAGACGCTGTGTCGCATACGGAAATTTAATCCGCGCCCCGGCTGGCCGGGCCACAAAGTCCCCCTAAATCTTGGCCGCGCTTGGCCGGAACAAGGCAAGCGGCAGGAGAACGACATGACACCGCAAGAACGCCAACTCATCGACGATCTGTTCGACCGGCTTGCCAAGTTGGAGAGTGCACCGCGTGATCCGGAGGCCGCCGCCGCCATCGCCCAGGCGCTGCAGCGGGCTCCCAATGCCGTCTACGCGCTGGTGCAGACGGTGCTGGTGCAGGACGAAGCCTTGAAGCGCGCCAATGCCCGCATCGAGGAGCTGCAGCACGCCCAGGCCCCGCAGCAGGCCCAGTCCGGCGGCTTCCTCGATTCGATGCGCGACAGCATCTTCGGCTCGGGCAGCCGCGGTTCGGTCCCCAACGTGCCGCCGCCGTCGCAGAGCCGACCGGTCTGGAACAGCGGTCAGGCGATGCCCCCGGGCTACCAGGGCCAGCCCGGCTATCCCGGTCAGCCCGGCCCTTACGATCAGGGCGGCTTCGGCCAGCCGCGTGGCGGCATGTTCGGCGGTGGAGGCGGCTCGTTCCTCGGAACGGCGGCGGCCGCTGCGGCGGGCATGGTCGGCGGCTCGCTGCTGCTCGGCGGCATCCGCTCGATGATGGGCGGCGGGTCGCATCAGGCGTTCGGTGACACCACGATCATCGAGGAGCGCGGCGGTGGTGCCGGCCCGTGGAGCGGCGACCAGTCCAGCGGCTCGCTGGCGCGCGACGCCGGTCTCGACGACATCGGCCGTTCGGGCGGCGACGGTGGCCGTGCCGGCCTGTTCGACCAGGCGAACTATGACGACAGCGGCAATGACAACGACGCGGCCGACTTCGACGCTGATGACGGCTATGGCGACGACGACGGTGGCAGCGACTACGCTTGATGCTCCCAGGTCGCAGCGAACTGAAGAATGCGAAAGGCCGCCCCACGGGCGGCCTTTTTCAGTTGCGGATGTCGTGCAGCGGCGGTCGTCAGAGCACGATGACCCGAGCACCGACGTTCACGCGGCCATAGAGGTCGATGACATCCTCGTTGCGCATCCGGATACAGCCTGACGAAACGTTGGTGCCGATCGTCCATGGCTCGTTCGAACCGTGGATCCGATACAGCGACGAGCCGAGATACATCGCGCGTGCGCCGAGCGGGTTCTGCGGTCCGCCCTCCATGTGCCGCGGCAGGTCGGGCCGGCGCGCGAGCATTTCCGGCGGCGGCGTCCAGTCCGGCCATTCGCGCTTGGCCGAGATCGTCTTCACGCCCGACCAGGTGAAGCCGGGGCGGCCGACGCCGATGCCATAGCGGAGCGCCCTGCCCTCGCCCTGAACCAGATAGAGGAACTTGTTCGGCGTATCGATGACGATCGTGCCCGGCCGTTCTTTGCCGTCGTAGTCAACGATCTGTTTCTCGTATTTCGGATCGAGCGGCCGCTGCGTCTGCTCATAGGCCTCCTCATCCGGTACTCCCTGCTGCGGGACCATGCCCGGCGCCAGCCGCTGCGGCTCGTAGTAGGACGGCTGCTGCTGGTACATCGGCTGTCCCGGCGGAGGCGCGCCGCGGCCGCCTTGCGGATCCCCGAACAGGAATTCGATGAAGCCGCCACCCATGCGCGAGCGTTCGACATAGGCGGTGCGCACCGGCGCGGACTGCTGCGGCGGCCCGCTGTAAATCACGGTCGGCTGCTGAAATCCCTGGGCCGCAGCCCGATCCAGACCTGAATGGAATGCGCATGCGCCGGCCAGCAGCGCTGTGGAGAATGATTTGAACATCGACGTACTCTGTACTGTTTCGTCTGGAGACTGTTCGTCGCGCGAGGCGGCAACGCCGCCGCGTATCGTCAATAAAGAGCAAAACCCGATCGCTTTGGTAAACGCGGGAGGCGCCGGGATTCACCATCGCTGCATACGTCGGCGGTTTTGATCGCTAGCGTTTATTTTGCGTGAAGGCCGGCGGAGCGTGGTTAATAGTTGACGCACGATGCACGCCAGCGTTGCCCAACGGCGGTTCCTGGCGTGAACGCGATGTTAAATAGCCTCTGCGTAGAACTGATCCGAGCAAAAGGTCAGGGATACTATCATGGCTGTTCGCAAGCGTTTCCGTATCGAAGAAGCAATCGTCGGCCATATGCCGGAGCCTGAATTCGTGGGCGGCGAGATCGGCCCCAACCACAAGGAAATCATGGACGAGCTGCGCGCGATCCGCTCCCAGATGGCCAATGCGATCCGCAGCGGCGGCAGCAACACGGCAAACGCCGCCATCGAAGAGTCCGCCGCACGCGAGGTCGCCGAAGCGCGCGCGCTGCTCGAGACCTATCGCGCCCAGATCGAGCAGTGCGAAAAGCTCAAGGTCGAGCTCGACCTGATCCACGACGCGATCAACCGCACCAAGGGCGAGATCGCGACCCTCCATGCCAAGAGCTTCAACGGCGAGGAGATGGCCAAGGTCAACGGCGAGCTCGGCGCGGTCGTCGGCGGCACCGAGCAGGCGACGCAGCAGATCCTGGAAGCCGCGGAGGCGATCGACCAGGCCGCCAGCGCGCTGTCCAAGGTGGACTCGGCCGACCAGCAGAAGATCCTGAGCGAAGAGATCCAGGAGCGCGTGGTCTCGATCTTCGAGGCCTGCAACTTCCAGGACCTGACCGGTCAGCGCATCAACAAGGTCATGACCACGATGAAGTTCATCGAGCACCACATCGTGGTGATGATGGACATCTGGGGCGGCGTCGACGCCATCAAGGCGCATACGCCGCCGATCGTCGACCACCGCGAGGGCGACGCCCGGCTGCTGAACGGCCCGAAGGCGGAAGGCGACGTCGGCCACGCTTCGCAGGACGACATCGACGCGATGTTCAACTGACCTCGGCCAGTCCCAGCGACCGCTCCAGGCAACGTCACCATACAGGAACGCCGGCGCTATCGCCGGCGTTTTTCGTTCGACTCTCGACCTTTGCGGGATGTTCGCCCGGATCTCAGGCGCGCGGTCCGCAGCGGACGTAGACCATCGTCTGGTAACGGGTCGCCGCATCCTTGTCGACGAAGCGGGTGATCAGCACACGGCCGTCGAAGGAGACGACCTCGCGGTCCTGCTCGCCGCCGGGCGGTCCGGCCGGGCCGATGTAGTTCTTGCCGCTGGCCGATCCCTTCAAGCGCAGTTCCTGGGGAGTCGCCTGGTCGGCTAGGTGCATCACGACACCACCGGACGTGCCTGCCCCGATGACGTAGGGCTGTTTGCACTGCGCCAAAGCCATCTTTTCGGTGCGCGGGCGGTCATTCGGGTTGTTGTAGGCGGCAAGCCCCCATTTGCCCACGAGATCCTCGGCGCGAATCGTGGCCGGCACCTCGGGCTCGACCGGCGCCTCGGTCTGCTGCATGGGGGTCGACGGCGACAGGCTGAAGCCCGTGCACGCTCCCAGAAGCATCGTGAGCGCTGACGCGATCGCGAGATTGGCAACCGGCCGCGCGCACCGTGAACTCGTCATGGCATCCCCTTAGGAACAAGATCATGGCTGCCCCGTCCGGCAACCAAGCGCAAAACGCTCGTCAGAGCAATGACGTCGGATGACGACGCCGCTCCACTAACATGTCTGGCCCGGGACAACATCCCCTAACAGCCTCAAGAACGGCTTAACGGCTGGCCGTTGCTTGACAGGAACAGCCGCAAGCCATATTTCCCCGAGCGGTCTTTAGCACTCGGAGGGCGGGATTGCTAAGGCTGCGAGCCAGTTGGCGCCAAGTGGGCGTTCAATGTGGCCGCATTCAGATTTCCTCCGACAGCAACACTTATCCAAGCACCCCAAAAGGGATCCGTCATGGCCAAATCGAAGTTTCGTCCCCTGCACGACCGCGTCGTGGTTAAGCGCATCGACGCCGAAGAGAAGACCAAGGGCGGCATCATCATTCCCGACAGCGCCAAGGAAAAGCCCTCGCAGGGCGAAGTCGTCGCCGTCGGCCCGGGCGGCCGCGACGAGAGCGGCAAGCTGATCCCGATCGACGTCAAGGTCGGCGACCGCGTGCTGTTCGGCAAGTGGTCCGGCACCGAGGTCAAGCTGGACGGCGAGGAACTCCTGATCATGAAGGAGTCCGACATCATGGGCGTCGTCGCCTGATCCCGACCTGTCGGGGGCGGCGATCAGCCGCCCCGGGCGAAAATGCTCTGCAACCTCGTTCCGGCGACAGACGGGCGATCACGCCCCTCGCCGTCGAGGTCTACTCCAGGAGAATTCTGAAATGGCAGCCAAGGACGTCAAATTCGCCGGCGACGCACGCGACCGCATGCTGCGCGGCGTCGACATTCTCGCCAACGCCGTCAAGGTGACGCTCGGCCCGAAGGGCCGCAATGTCGTCATCGAGAAGAGCTTCGGCGCTCCGCGCATCACCAAGGACGGCGTCACCGTCGCCAAGGAGATCGAGCTGGAGGACAAGTTCGAGAACATGGGCGCGCAGATGCTGCGCGAGGTCGCCTCCAAGACCAACGACACCGCCGGTGACGGCACCACCACCGCGACCGTGCTGGCCCAGGCCATCGTGCGCGAGGGCGCCAAGGCGGTTGCCGCCGGCATGAACCCGATGGACCTCAAGCGCGGCATCGACATCGCGGTGGCCGCCGTGATCAAGGACATCGAGAAGCGCGCCAAGCCGGTCGCCTCGTCCTCCGAGGTCGCCCAGGTCGGCACCATCTCCGCCAACGGCGACGCCGCGATCGGCAAGATGATCGCCCAGGCGATGCAGAAGGTCGGCAACGAGGGCGTCATCACGGTCGAGGAGAACAAGTCGCTCGATACCGAGGTCGACATCGTCGAAGGCATGAAGTTCGACCGGGGCTATCTCTCGCCCTACTTCGTCACCAATGCCGAGAAGATGACCGCCGAGCTGGACGACGTCTACGTGCTCCTGCACGAGAAGAAGCTGTCGGGCCTGCAGGCCATGCTGCCGGTGCTCGAAGCCGTGGTGCAGTCGGGCCGCCCGCTGCTGATCATCGCCGAGGACGTCGAGGGCGAAGCGCTGGCGACGCTGGTCGTCAACCGCCTGCGCGGCGGCCTCAAGGTCGCCGCCGTCAAGGCGCCGGGCTTCGGTGATCGCCGCAAGGCCATGCTCGAGGACATCGCGATCCTGACCGGTGGTCAGCTGATCTCGGAAGATCTCGGCATGAAGCTCGAGAACGTCACGATCAAGATGCTCGGCCGCGCCAAGAAGGTCGTGATCGACAAGGAGAACACCACGATCGTCAACGGCGCCGGCAAGAAGGCCGACATCGAGTCGCGCGTCGGCCAGATCAAGGCGCAGATCGAGGAGACCACCTCGGACTACGACCGTGAGAAGCTGCAGGAGCGTCTGGCCAAGCTCGCCGGCGGCGTCGCGGTGATCCGCGTCGGCGGCGCGACCGAGATCGAGGTCAAGGAGAAGAAGGACCGCGTCGAGGACGCCCTCAACGCGACCCGCGCTGCGGTGCAGGAAGGCATCGTCCCCGGCGGCGGCGTGGCGCTGCTGCGCGCCAAGAAGGCGGTCGGCCGCATCACCAACGCCAATTCGGACGTCCAGGCCGGCATCAACATCGTGCTGAAGGCGCTCGAGGCTCCGATTCGCCAGATCTCCGAGAACGCCGGCGTCGAAGGCTCGATCGTGGTCGGCAAGATCCTGGACGAGAAGTCCGAGACCTTCGGCTTCGACGCGCAGACCGAGGATTATGTCGATATGGTCGCCAAGGGCATCATCGACCCGGCCAAGGTGGTCCGCACCGCGCTGCAGGACGCCTCGTCGGTCGCAGGCCTCCTGGTCACCACCGAGGCCATGGTCGCCGAGCTGCCGAAGGATGCTGCTCCGGCGATGCCGGCCGGCGGCGGCATGGGTGGCATGGGCGGCATGGGCTTCTGAGCCCTGCTTTCGACATCTCACATTCAGGAAGGCCGCCTCCGGGCGGCCTTCTTTTTGGCCGAGTGTCCGCACCGGGGGTGCAGCGACCGCAAATCGGCGCTACAGCTTAAGGCCGATTCTGCCCCCACAAGGATTTTCAGATGCGCGCGATTTTGCTTGCGCTGGCCGTGATTGCAGCGGCCGCGCCGGAACTCGGTTGGGCCCAGAGCAAGAGCGGGACCAAGGCCCCCGCCAACGAGACTCGGTATTTCACCGCGATCGACGGCCTGATGGACGGCAATGCCGACGTGATCCTGAAGGAGACGCGCCAGGGCAAGACCGTCACCGCCGCCACGCTCGACGTCTGCTATCCCGTCGCAAAGAATTCGGATCGCAAGGACCGCTTCGTGGTCAGCCTCACGGTCAACGGCCAGACCTTGACCGGCGCGACCCAGAGCAACGGCGCCAAGGAGCCGGTCACGGTGAAGCTCAATCGCAAGCCGACCGGCGACACGTTCGAGTTCCGCGGCCAGATCACGATCGGCAAGAGCGTCACCGAGGTGGCGTCGACCGACAATTCCGACGTCAGCGAGAAGGAGTTCCAGGAGAGCCAGTCGAGCGACGACGGCATCAGCGCCCAGCCGAAGGACTTCACCGACGTCTCGCCCGAGGCGGTCTCGGTCCGGCTCAAGCTCGACGCGATGACCGACTTCCTCAAGAGCTTGAAGGGCGAGAACGTCGAAGTCTCGCTGTCGAGCCTGATCGTGAGCTGCGATGCCTTGCGCGCGGGCGAGCAGACCATCAGCATGACGGTCGACCCTGACCGCGCCGGCGCGCTGATCGCGAAAGCGCGGAGCATGAACGGCGTCGTGACGGCCGGCTGGACCGCAGGCACCATCGAGATGGACCGCACCATCCGCTTTGCGGCGGCCGACTGGCGCGACGGTGACAAGATCAACCGCGACAAGCTGGCGGGCGCCATCTCCGACGTCCTGGCCAGGACCTACAATGCCAAGCCGACGAGCGCGGCGTGGAATCCGGTCAGCGGCAAGCTGAAATTGACGTTGAAGCGGCCGAGCCAGCTGATGCCGGCCCTGGAGCTCACCGACGTCATCGAGGTCACCGGCCTCGTCTCGGCGGACAAGCCGGGCGGCGCGGACGCGCTGATGCTCTGGATCAGCAGCCCGACGACGACCACCATCGATGAGGCCTCGAGCGCCAAGCTGATCCTGTCGGACGAATCCTCGGGCGACGAGGAAGGCGACACGCGGGATGATGGCGGCGCCATCGACGAGCTGGCGAAGGCCTTCAAGGCCAAGCGCTGGGATGCGGACAACTCGGTCTGGAAGTAAGGCGAGCCATGACGGCATGGCGCCGCGATCTCAGATGCCACCCTCCCCTGGAGGGGGAGGGTCGATCGCGCGCGAAGCGGGCGAGCGGGGTAGGGTGACGCCGCGGGCACCGGTGCACGTGGAGAGATCACCCCACCCCGCCTCCCATTCGCTGCGCTCATGAGAGGCGACCCTCCCCCTCCAGGGGAGGGTGAAAGACGGGGCTCCACTTGGATCAGTGTGGCTGGGAATTTAGAAACGACCGTCCCGACTCAATTCGTGTTCAGCCGGAAGCGCAGCGTCTTCGGTCCGATGAAGATGATCAGGTCGCCCTGACGCTTCCAGTTCGTCACCGCGCTCAGCGCCGCGATCAGTTCGTCGTCGGCCTGCGCGCGCGCCGCCGGGCAGTTGCGGTCCTCGATCTTGCCGGCGATGAACACGATGGTGTTGCCGGCGACCGAGAACTGCCCCTTGCCGCCCTTGCACCACAGCTCGAGCACAGCATCACCGTTGTCGCCGATGTCGAGATCCGGCACCCGCTTCGAGCCCGGCTGCGGCAGCGCATCCAGCGTCATCTCCATGCCGAAGGGAAATTCCTCCGCCGAGGCGGCGGCAAGGGGCACGGCCGACATCAACAGGGCCGCGGCCAGTTTGGCGCAAGCTCGCTTCACTACTCGCATCGTTCCTCTCGACACATCATCACGTGCAGGGCTCGCCTCTTAAGCGATCGGCCCGGCGACCGCCAGCACGGCTCCCGCACAAATGTGTTCCAAACATAGCAAGCCCCGCGCCGCAGCTACGGCGCGGGGCTTTTGTCGCTGCCGGTGTTGCTACTTCAGCACCATCGCCGTGAACGGATAGACATAGGCCTGCAAGGTGACGAACAGGCCGACCAGACAGGCCAGCACGATCGAATGCAGGAAGACGTAGCGCAGGATCGAGCTCTCGTGGCCGTACCAGTTGGTGGCGGTCGAGGCGACGACGATCGACTGCGCATCGATCATCTTGCCCATGACACCGCCGGAGGAGTTGGCGGCCGCCATCAGGACAGGGGACAGGCCGAGCTGCTCGGAGGTGATCTTCTGCAGGTTTCCGAACAGCACGTTCGAGGCCGTATCCGATCCCGTCAGCGCCACGCCCAACCAGCCGAGCAAGGTGCCGAAGAACGGATAGAGCACGCCTGTCGCAGCGAAGGCCAAGCCGAGCGTGGCATCGACGCCGGACAGCCGGGTCAGCGTGCCGATCGCGAGCATCGCCGAGATCGTGATCAGCGAGATCGCGCAGAGACGGATGGTGCGGCCGTATTCCGCGATCAGTCTGCCCGGTCCGACACCCATCAGGAAGCCGGAGATGATCGCGGCGATCAGCATGCCGGTGCCGGTGAAGGTCAGGTAGGTGAACGAGAACACCGCGCCTTCCGGCGTCGGCTTCGCAGCCACCGGCGGCATCTTGTTGATCAGCTTGTCGAGCTCGGGCACCGGATAGTTCCAGGTGAAGATCGAGTTCGCCCAGGCCTTGAAGGCGCCGTTGCCCCAGATCAGCATGATGACGCAGACGATGATCCAGGGCAGCAGCGCGCCCCAGAGCTCGGCTTGCGTCAGCGGCGTGCGGTCCAGCGGCTTCGCCGCCGTCATCGTGGCGGCCGATTCGTCACGCCCGCGCAACGCTGGCGACAGCCACAGCTGCCTTGGCTGCCAGACCTTGAGGAACAGGATCAGCGCGCCCATCGAGATCAGCGAGGCGCCGATGTCGACGATCCACGGATTGATGTAGTTCGAGATCAGGAATTGCGGCACCGCGAAGGAGACGCCGGTGACCAGGATCGCCGGCCAGATGTCCTTCATGCCCTTCCAGCCCGCGAACGCCCAGATCACCCAGAACGGCACGATCAGCGAGAACACCGGCAGCTGCCGGCCGACCATCGCGCCGAGGATGTAAGGGTCGAGACCGGTGACCGAGGCGAGGCCCTGGATCGGCGTGCCCAGCGCGCCATAGGCGACCGGGGCGGTGTTGGCGATCAGCGACAGGCCGGAGGCCGCGAGCGGCGAGAAGCCGAGACCGATCAGCACGGCACCGGTGATCGCCACCGGGGTGCCGAAGCCGGACGCGCCCTCGAAGAACGCGCCGAAGGAGAAGGCGACCAGCAACAGTTGCAGCCGCCGGTCCTCCGTGACGCCACCGATGGCGCGCTTCAGTAGCTCGAACCGTCCGGTGGAAACCGTGACCTGGTAGAGGAAGATGACGTTCAGGACGATCCAGCCGATCGGAAAGAACCCGGTGATGACGCCCAGAAACGTCGCGCGCAGCGACATGTTGGCCGGCATCGTAAAGACGAAGATCGTGATCAGGTTGGTCAGGATCACGGCGATGATCGCCGCGATGTGTGCCTTGACCTTGCCACTGGCGATCAGCACCAGCAGCGTCACCACCGGGACGGCGGCGGCCAGCGTCGACAGCGCCGGGCTCCCCAACGGGTCGTAGATTTGATTCCACATCGTGACTTCTCCCCCCACGTTCTTGTTGTTGGACCTGAGGCCGGCGGGACGGATCAGGTCTGCTCGCCCAGGCCCCCAAGCCTGGCACAGGTCGGAAAAGCAGATCACAAAACCGGCAACGCCCAACTCTGCTCAAATTCTCGCGAAATCTGGCGGCGGTCGCAGTCCCTCTCCCCTGCCCCATGCTACGGTTTGTCACACGCGACCGACAAGCCGGCGGCCACCCGCCAGATTACGACTTTAGTCTAGGCAGGCGGTGCCAACCGCGATTTTCTCGTTTTTCGCCAGCCTGTTAAGACCTTTTCTCAGGAGCAGCCCCTCTGTGAACAATCTGCGCTCGACCGTCGCCACCGTCTGGCGGATCGCCATTCCCTACTTCCGCTCCGAGGACAAGGTCGCCGGCCGCATCCTCCTCGCCGCCGTCATTGCGATCGAACTGTCGCTCGTTGCGATCCAGGTGCTGGTGAACCAGTGGCAGAACAGGTTCTTCAACGCGCTGCAGCAGTATGATTGGAACAGCTTCATCTGGGAAATCGGCGTATTCGCCGTACTGGCGACCATCTTCATCATCCTGGCCGTCTACCAGCTCTATCTCAATCAATGGCTGCAGATCCGCTGGCGGCGGTGGATGACCGACGTCTACCTGCGCCGCTGGCTGGACAACGCCACGCACTATCGCATGCAGCTCAAGGGCGACATCGCCGACAACCCGGACCAGCGCATTGCCGACGACGTGCAGCTGTTCGTCGACAAGACGCTGAACATCACCATCGGCCTGCTCAGCTCGATCGTCTCGCTCGCATCGTTCATGGTGGTGCTCTGGGGGCTGTCGACCGATGCCCCGCTGCAGCTGTTCGGCACCGACATCGCGATCCCCGGCTACCTGGTCTGGATCGCGCTGATCTATGCGATCTTCGGGACCATCCTGACGCATTGGATCGGCTCGCCGCTCGTCAATCTCAACTTCGAGCAGCAGCGCTACGAGGCCGACTTCCGCTTCAACCTGGTGCGGGTGCGCGAAAGCTCCGAGCAGATCGCGCTGCTGCGCGGCGAAGGCGCCGAGCAAGGTCAGCTCGGAACCCGCTTCGGCCGGGTCGTGCAGAACTGGTACCAGATCATGAGCCGGACCAAGCGGCTGACGGCCTTCACGGCGGGCTATTCGCAGGCGGCCGTGATCTTTCCCTATGTGCTCGTTGCGCCGGCCTACTTCGCCAAGTCGATCCAGATGGGCGGCATCATGCAGACGGCGTCCGCGTTCTCGACGGTGCAGGGCGCGCTGTCGTTCTTCGTGACGACTTACCGGACGCTTGCCGACTGGCGCTCGACCGTCGCCCGCCTCGACGGCTTCGACATGTCCATCGAGAGCGCGCACAAGCTCTCGGGCGAGCCGCAGACGATCGATGTCGTCGACCATGCCGGCGACAGCATCGATCTCGCCCAGCTGCTGCTGAAGCTGCCCAATGGCCTGCCGCTGGTCGCGGCCGACGGGTTCAGCATCGGCAACAACGAGCGCACGCTGCTGACCGGGCCCTCCGGCGCCGGCAAGTCGACGCTGTTCCGCGCCATCGCCGGCGTCTGGCCGTTCGGCAGCGGCGCCATCAGCGTGCCCTCGCATGCCAAGCTGATGATGCTGCCGCAGCGGCCCTACTTCCCGATCGGCGCGCTCAAGGCGGCGATCGTCTATCCCGCGGCGGCGGACGCTTTCAGCGTCGAGCAGGTCAGGGAGGCGCTGGTGGCCGTCGGTCTGCCGCAACTGGCGGACCGCCTGGACGAGGACTCGCACTGGAACCGGATGCTGTCGCTCGGCGAGCAGCAGCGGCTCGGAATTGCCCGCGCGCTGCTGCATGCGCCCCAATATCTCTTCCTCGATGAGGCCACGGCCTCGCTCGACGAGCCGAGCGAAGCCAGGCTCTATCGGGTCATCGCCGAACGGCTGCCGCAGACCACCGTCGTCTCGATCGGCCACCGCTCGACCCTGCACGAGTTCCACGATCGAAAGGTCGAGCTGATTCGGGATGGCGACCGGTTCTCGCTGCGGCCGGCCGGACAGGCGGCCGACGCGACCGCGGATGGAGGCAGCTGACGCGAGCGCCGCTGCGCCAGCAAAGCAGAAGGGCGGCAGATTGCTCTGCCGCCCTTCGTGATGAGTTCGATCCGCCTTGCGGTGATTACTTCAGGTTGGTCATCGCCGTCAGGTCGACCGAGAGCTTGGCGATGCCGGTCGCGCCGCACCACTTCGAGCCGACGCCGGTCGGGTTGATCGCGGTCACGTTGGTCGTGCCGCTGCCGGTGAAGTCGCTGGTGAAGGCGTTGCAATCACCCTTGGAGAGGTTGGTGTCGGAGTAGCGCAGGTCCAGCGTGAACACCTTGTAGGTGAAGCCGACACCGATGTTCCAGGTGTTGTAGTCGGCATACTTGATACCATTCGGGAAGGCGGCCGTGCCGTAGAACGAGTCGGAGGTGCCGAACCACTGGCGGCCGAACTCACCCGACACATACATGCCGACGCCGCTGGAGCCGAAGGTGGTGCTGGGCGCGGTCCACTTGCCGGTGACCGATGCGTAGTTGCCCCAGGCGCCGGTGTTCAGGAAGCTCGGCGAGTAGAACTCGGTGATGCCGAACGTCCAGTTATCGTTCACCGTGTAGTTCATCTTGCCGTAGACTTCGAAGAACGAGACGTCCTTCTTCATCACGTTGAGGTTGGTCAGGGTGTTGGCCTGGCACTCGGCGCTCAGGGCGCGGCCGGCGAAGTCCGTCGTGGCGCCACCGCCGTAATAGCAGGTCCCGCCCGGATACAGATAGCCCCAGACGCCGATGTCGAAGGCGAAGGCGCCGAAGGTCGGGCGGACACCGCCGTAGATGTCGATCTCGGCAGCAGCGCGGTTCGGGAAGGAAATGCTCTCGCCGGCGACGCCGACGTAGAACTGCAGGTCCTTGTTGACGTTGTAGCGCGGCTCGAAATAGGCGGCGACCGACGGCTTGTGGTTCGACTGGGTGACGCCGCGGAACACGTAGTCGTTCATGATCGCCGCGCCGAACGCGATGTCCCACGGCTCGAACGCGACCGGAGGCGGAGCCTTGTAGGCCTTGACCGCCATGTCCGCCGCCGAAGCCGATCCCGAAACCATTGCCAGCGCCGTTGCCAGCAAAGCCCACTTCTTCATGACGATCCCCATTACCTATTTCGAAAAGCCTGCCCCACCTTGGCCCCCCAGGGCGCAAACAAGACCGGCTGCGTCATCCAGACACAATTTGTGCCAGGGTCTCGCCGCACGTGAAGCAAAAAAGCGCGGCATCTGCCGCCTTTTTGGGCGTTTTGACAATTCTACGGCAGGTAGTCAGCGCGTGTTGCATTTGAACAACAAATCTCCGTGTCCGAACGCACGCCAGGACGCACATTCGGTTGTGCCGACGCGCTGGAATCGTGGTGTCCCAAGCAAAACGACGCGGCGTAACGAGGTCGGATTCGCCCGGCCGTAGATCTGCGGGGCGACGGCTCCGACGAACAGATCCATCGGCAATTAGGAGCCGACGCAGACGCCAGAAGCCAGACGACAGGCGCCGGCAACAAACGAGAAGGCCGCAGCGTTGCCGCCGCGGCCTCCCGATGTGAATTCGTCTGGTGGTGAGAACGATCCGGACCGGAAAGATCAGTTTCCGGAGGCGGTCCCCTCGCCGTCTTCGTGCTCCTCGGGGGCCGCGCTCGGCATCGCCCAGCTGGTCTCGGCAGCCGATTCGGTCTCGTTCACTGCCGGGGTCTCGACCAGCGGAGCCATCTTGGGAGCCCGCTTCTTGGCGGCCTTCTTCTTCGGCGCGGCGGGAGCCTTTGCGGCCGACGTCTTGGCCTTCTTGGCGGGCGCCTTCTTCGCAGCAGCCTTCTTGGCAGGCGCCTTGGCCGGGCTCTTGGCCGCCTTCTTCGCCGCGGCCTTCACGGCCTTCTTCGCCTTCTTGGCGGGCGCCTTGGCGGCCTTCTTGGCAGCCTTTTTCGCGGACTTCGGTGCAGACTTCTTTGCAGCCTTCTTGGCGGACTTCTTCGTCGCCTTCTTCGCTGACTTGGCCTGCGCCATCAGCTTCTTCTTTTCTTTCTTGTCCTTCTTCGCCTTCTTGTCCTTCGCCATCAGAAACCCTCCAGTTGCCACCGTTCGATCAGCTCGTCCGGCGGGACGGGCCGGCAGTCAGCACGCGCCCATCCGTCAAATCATTCCTGGCCGCGGACCGCCCGTCGCCCAGTCGAGAAGCTCAACGGTGTGCACGACGGGGACAGAGGTGCCGCTGGCAATCTGCATCATGCAGCCGATATTGCCCGCCGCGATCACATTCGGCTTGACGGTCGCGATGTTGGCGACCTTGCGATCGCGCAGCTTCATCGCGATGTCAGGCTGGAGAATGTTGTAGGTCCCCGCCGAACCGCAACACAAATGACTCTCCGGTATATCTTTCACCACGAATCCGGACTTGGAAAGCAATTCTTTCGGAATGCTCGTGATTTTCTGCCCATGTTGCAGTGAGCAGGCCGAGTGATAGGCGACGACGATGTCGTCGCGCCGAGAGGCGGAGGCCAGTTCGAGACCGGCGAGATACTCGGTGATGTCCTTCGCCATCGCCGACACGGCGGCCGCGGCCGCCGCATATTGCGGGTCTTCGCGCAGCATGTGTCCGTAGTCCTTGATGACGGTGCCGCAGCCCGAGGTCGTCACCAGGATGGCGTCGAGACCGCCGCGTTTCATCTCCGCGGTCCACGCGTCGACATTGGCGCGCGCCCGCGCCAGCGCGTCGGCATCCTGCCCCATGTGGTGGGTCAGCGCACCGCAGCATTGCTCGTCCCTGACCAGCACGACCTCGACGCCGTGCCGTGTCAGGACGCTGATCGCGGCCTGGTTGATGCGCGGCGCCAGCGCCGCTTGCGCGCAGCCCTGCAGCAGCGCCACGCGGCCGCGCCGCGCTCCCTGCGCGGCAAACACGCTGCCGCCCGCTGGCCCCGGCGGCGGCAGCGCCGCGGCGGGCGCCAGATCGAGCATCGCCCTGACGCGCCGCAGCAGGCCCGGCGCAGGTGTTCGCGTCGCGGAGGACGCCGGCAGCAGCGCCTTCAACGGCCGGCCGAGCCGCGCCAGGGTCATCGCCAGCCGAAACTCGCGCGGCCGCGGCAGCACATAGGCGAGCACGGCGCGGAGCCACCGGTCGGTCAGCGGGCGCTGGTAGCGCTGCTCGATTCGCACCCGCGCCTGATCGACGAGGTGCATGTAGTGGACGCCCGACGGGCAGGTCGTCATGCAGGACAGGCACGACAGGCAGCGGTCGATATGCTTGACCACGTCGGCGGTCGGTGCCTGGTCCTTCTCGAGCATCTGCTTGATCAGGTAGATGCGCCCGCGCGGGCTGTCGAGCTCGTCGCCGAGCAGCACGTAGGTCGGACAGGTCGCGGTGCAGAAGCCGCAATGCACGCAGGCGCGCAGGATCTTGTCGGCGACCGCGATGTCGGGATCGGCGAGCTGCGCCAAGGTGAATTCGGTCTTCATGACGCAACGCTCCGACGCATCCTGCCGCGGTTGAGAATGGTCTTGGGATCGAAGGAGACGCGAACCCGCTCTTCCAGCGCGGCGACACCCGGCGGCTGCGGGTGGAAGACGTCGACCGCCAGACGCATCTCGTCCCACGCGCGCAGCAGGGTGGCGTGACCGCCGACGGCCTCCACCAGCTTGCGCACCAGCCCCGCGGACGCATCGGGCTGCGGCGGCAGCGCGGCCCAGATCAGCCCCCCGCCCCAGTCATAGATCACCTCGCCGCCGGTCTGGCGCGTCAAGGCCTGCCCGATGGCGCCGCCCGACACCGGCGGGCAGACGATCCGCCACACCGTCCAGGCGCCGAGCGGCCCATCGGCCGCGAACGGCAGCACGTCGCGGACGGCGCTCCAGACATCGGCGGAGGCGTCGTCCGCGATGATCTCGGCCGCGCCGAAGGTCGCGAGCTGCTTGGCGAGCGACGCCGCCCGATGCGCCGCGGACGCCGTGATGCCCTCCAGCCTGATCACCGTGACCGCCTCGCGCGGCGAGCCGGTCGGGCTCAACCCGGCGACCTCCGGCCGCAAGGTCGAGGCCGGCAGATGCGCGGCTCCGGACACATCGAACGGCGAGCCGAGCGCCGCCGTCATGGCCCGGTTGGCCTTGAGGTCGTCGAGCCCGCGCAGCACCAGACTGCGCTCCGACTCCGGCCGCGGCATCACCTTCAGGGTCGCCTCGGTCATGACCGCCAGCGTGCCCCAGGAGCCCGCCAGCAGCTTGCAGAGATCGTAGCCGGTGACGTTCTTGACCACCTTGCCGCCGGTCTTGAAGCTCTCGCCGAACCCGGAGACGGCATGCGCCCCGAGCAGATGGTCGCGCACCCCGCCGGCGCGGATGCGCCGCGGACCAGCCAGCCCCGCCGCGATCATGCCGCCCAGCGTGCCGCGCCCGGCCGTGCCGAGCAGTGGCCCCGTATACATCGGCTCGAACGCGAATTGCTGGCTCTTCGAATCGATCAGCGACAAGAGGTCGGCGAGCGGTGCGCCCGCCTGCGCCGTGATGATGAGCTCGTTCGGCTCGTAGGCGACGACCGCGCTCAGCGCCGAAAGGTCGAGCACGGCATTGGTCGCGGTGACCTGCCCGATTCCGCGCTTCGAGCCATGGCCGATCACATCGAGCGGCTGCTCATTGGCGATGGCCGAGCGGACCACCTCCTCCACGTCGGCTGCGTTGCGTACCTTGAGAGCGTCCACCGCTGCTCGCCTCGCTTGTTGATGATGACGATGGTCGAGCGCAACGCGCGGCCACCCCTGTTGGGGCCTTTCTAAAGCGTTGCGGCCCGGACACAAGGGCGGGCGGGATGGAACGTTCCAAGCGGTCTGCAGGGCTCGCCGCGAGCCCCGAAAGACGGCGCGCCCCCTCTCCCCGTTCTTCACGGGGCCGCGACGAGCTTCGCTCGCGCTGAGAGGGTCGGGGTGAGGGGCAACTGCACGGCACGTGCGCGTGGTGAGACCTGCCACCCACCCGGCTTGCATGCTCGATGCAATCCGATCTCCCAGCCCGTAGGGCGGGTTAGCGAAGCGTAACCCGCCGACTTCTCCAGACCATGGCGGGTTACGCCTTCGGCTCATCCGCCCGACGCCCTCATGCGCGCATCCATCCTTCGTCCGCCATCGAAGGATCGATACCACGAACCGGACTATCAATCCCCTCGCACACCATCAACGAGAGGACCAATCCCCATGACCGGATACGCCATCGCAACGAAAACCGTGAACGAGGCCGTCAGCGGCGGCGGCCTGCTGGTGGTGGCGCAATGGGAGGCCAGGGACGGCGAGGCCGACCGCGTCGCCGAGATCCTGTCGCGCTTCCTGCCCGAGGCGCAGCGCGAGCCCGGCGCAAAACTGTTCCTGATCTCCCGCGCCAAGGACAACCCGGCGCAGTTCCTGTTCTACGAGCTGTTCCGCGACGAAGCCGCGTTCAAGGCCCACCAGGAGAGCGACCACTTCAAGACCTACATCGCCGGCCAAGCCCTGCCGTTGCTGGCCCGGCGCGAGCGGATGCAGTACGGGCTGCTCTAGCGCCGGGAACCCGTCAAGATCAGAACTGGGTGGAGAGCGGCCTGTCCCTTTCCGCGATGAAAGGGGTGGGCGCCTTCAGAGGCCGCTTTTTTCAGTGGCAACGCCCGCTGAGCCAATTAATAAATTGCACTGTCACCGTAATCCCGACTTGTCTTGCGTCCCTCCGGGGTACGAGCCGGGACGACACCGTCCATGTCCCACGGCCTCTCTGGACAAAACCGCGACGACGATGAACGGTGCGACGATGCGGATCACGCAAGACGATCGGATTTGATGCGACTGGACGGGATGCAGATGAAGCTTGTGATGGGGATACTGGTCGCCGCGCTCGTCCTGGCCGGCATGGCCACCGGCCGGGCGACGGTGCGCATTGCCGACGACCCGGGCGGACGTATCGGGACTTATGTCGACAAATTCAAACTCCTGCGCGACTCCGGCGAGCACGTCATCATCGACGGACTCTGCGGGGGCGCCTGCACGATCGTGCTGGGGACCCTTCCACGCGACAGGATCTGCGTCACCCCGAGAGCCGTGTTCACGTTCAGGGAAACTGACGATCTGGGCCCCTTTTTTCGCACTGTCCCGAACCCGGAAGCAACGCGGATGCTATTTGACCTCTACCCGGCGCCGATCAAACGATGGATCACGCGCCATGGCGGCCTGACCGCACATCCGATCTTCCTTCGCGGCAAGGAGCTCCAAGCGCTTTATCGGCCCTGCACGATCAACGTCCCGGCCTCCGGCAGCGGGCGGCGGTAGATGGCTTGTTGAGCTAACTAGGTGCAGCGCCATCGTAGCCCCTGATATCCCGCGCCAACCAAGCCCGGCGTAGTTCCTGTTCTATGAACTGCTTCGCGACGAAGCCGCGCTCAAGACTCATCAGCGCGCCAGTCCGTAGGGCGGGTTAGCGCAGCGTAACCCGCCGACTTTTCCAGCCGCCACGCGGCGGATTACGCCTTCGGCTAATCCGCCCTACGCGCTGCACCCTTTTGATCTTTTGGTCAGTGTTTGCTCAAGAAGTACCAAGCAACTAAGAAAAAGCTAACGATACCGAATACGGCAAGAAAGTAGGCTTGCGATTGGTACTGAGCTAGCACAAGGGCGTCGGCAGGATCATAGCCAAAACGGTCCACCCATATTGTCTTCGCTCGCCGCTCGACTCCAGTGAGAGAGACCGTTCTCCAAAACCAGACTGAAGTGCCTGCTTTCCAGACCGGCACGCGCTTTTTAGCCATCATTGCGCTGCCATGGAATGAGGCCATGACGATGCAGGCCATCAGCAGAGGGATCAAGATGGATTGTAGCTCGGGTGACATCTCGCCCTCAGTTGCTGGACTCCAAATTTGACGCCTCGAAATCTCTAGCTCATTAGCTGAATGCGAACTCTTCCATTCGGATATTCAACCGTTAGAGTAGTCGATCAGTTCGTTTCTTATAGAAACAATGGGGTTCGTTATGGCCGAAGAAGAAACACCAACATACGCCATCCACATAAAGACCGGCCGCCCGGCGGCTGATTCGACTGACAAATCGACGGAGCGCTGGCAGGAACTTGTAGAGCGAAGAACACTTCGATCTCGCGAGGAGCTGATGCCTGTGGCACTCCAGCTTGTCCAGGATCAAGCGGTGGTGCACCAGTTCCGGGCAGTGCATGGATCTGACAACGAGGAGTTGGCGAGCCAATTCATCGATGAAATAGCACGAAGCGCGCGGGCGATCGATCCAGATATAACGCAGGCAGACGCTGCAAGGATAACCGTGATTCTTATGGAAATGCTAACGAACTCGGGTGAGGATTCAGGCGGCACGCGCTAGCATTGGGAACGCGGCCTCCTATCCTGACATCGAAAGCACCGGAAGTGGTGCTCCCGCATAGCGGCCGGCGCGCTTGATCAGTTCGTCATGGGTGCCGTCCTCGACCAGGCGACCGTTCTCGATGGTGATGATGCGGTCTGCGTTGACAACGCACATGATGCCTATCGTCGTTGCGAACATTCTCATGAAGGCGCAGAATATCATGGCGCCCATGCCGGCGAGTGAAAAACAATTCGTTTGCGGCGGTGGCGCGCGTTAAACTTCTGCTTGCGCGTAACAGACCATCACATCGGAAAGAGTGCGTCGGGCAGATCACCTCGGCGATATTGCGCGATCTTACTGCCTCATGCCGCCTGGCTTAGCCAATTCGCCCGGGGCAGAAGAACTTGTTTCGCGAGCGGTTTCAAAGTCCAACGGCCCGCTCGTCCGATGCGCCAAATTTCCTCTTTCGTTTTTATCGAAATCATATATACTCCCCCTCAGCTCACCCCTCCGAGAGGGACGTACGCGCGGTCGTCACGATACGTGGGGTGGGGATGCGGTGGCCGTGTCGGGTCGCAGCGTGGCTTCGCGCCATGCCGACGAACGATTTCGATGCGGACGTGAAATCGTGTGGGCCTGGCCTCCCGGTGCTGAGGCCAAGCAGGTCGTGCCCTTTGTGGGGCGGCCCAGCGACGGGGACAAGAACGCCGATCCCCGGGGCGAGCACGTATAAGCGTTAAGACCGCCGCGCAGGGAATGCCGGTTGATCGGCTGAACCTGTGGTACCTGCCGCCTGCATTTTTTTCGCAGGCGGGCCATGGGTGAGGCCTTCACCCGGCATTCCCTGCGCCCTCTCGATTGGTTTTGGAGGGCGGTGTCGATGGCATCACTCGGGCGGAGCACGCCGCGGGAGCGCGGACGTGCGTCTGCGAGCAAAGGTGGATGCGATGAGGACGACTCTCTCCCCGTCATTCCGGGGCATCGCGCAGCGATGAGCCCGGAATCCATAACCACTGGCGGATGTTGTCGGAGCGAAATGGAGCGACCCGCGCACCCCACACACCGGCCTGTGGTTATGGATTCCGGGCTCGCCCTGCGGGCGCCCCGGAATGACGCGGGGAGAGAGGTTCGCGTCAGATCCAGCAGACGTGGTCGATCGGCAGACGTCGGATGACGCCGCCCTGCTCTCCCGTCCGCGCCTCAGAACCTCGGCAGATCCGGAAACGCCAGCTTGCCGCCATGCACGTGCATGCGCCCAAGCTCGGCGCAGCGGTGCAGGGTCGGGAACACCTTGCCGGGATTGAGCAGGCCCTGGCTGTCGAAGGCGCACTTCACCCGCTGCTGCTGGTTGAGGTCGATCTCGGTGAACATCTCCGGCATCAGGTCGCGCTTCTCGATGCCGACGCCGTGCTCGCCGGTCAAGACGCCGCCGAGCTCGACGCAGCAGCGCAGGATGTCGGCGCCGAACGCCTCGGCGCGCTCCATCTCGCCGGGCTTGTTGGCGTCGTAGAGGATCAGCGGATGCAGATTGCCGTCGCCGGCATGGAACACGTTGGCGCAGCCGAGCTGGTACTTCTCGGAGAGCTCGCGGATGCGCGCCAGCGCCTTCGGCAGCGCGCCGCGCGGGATGGTGCCGTCCATGCAGAGATAGTCCGGCGAGATGCGCCCGACGGCCGGAAACGCCGCCTTGCGGCCGGCCCAGAACAGGTTGCGCTCGGCCTCGGAGGTGGAGATGCGGCAGGTGGTCGAGCCGCAGCCGTTTGCAATGGCCTCGACGCGGCCGATCAGCTCGTCGACCTCGACGCCGGGGCCGTCGAGCTCGATGATCAGCAGCGCCTCGACGTCGAGCGGATAGCCGGCATGGACGAAGGCCTCGGCGGCGTGGATCGCCGGCTTGTCCATCATCTCCATGCCGCCGGGGATGATGCCGGCGCCGATGATGCGCGCGACGCATTCGCCGGCGGCCTCGACCTCGGCGAAGCCGACCATCAGCGCGCGCGCCGTCTCCGGCTTCTGCAGGATGCGCACCGTCACCTCGGTGACCACGCCGAGCAGCCCTTCCGAGCCGGTGATCAGGCCCATCAGGTCGTAGCCGGCGTTCTCGGCGCACTTGCCGCCGATGCGCAGCACCTCGCCGGTCATCAGCACGATCTCGCAGCCGAGCACGTTGTTGGTGGTCATGCCGTATTTCAGGCAGTGCACGCCGCCGGAATTCTCCGCGACGTTGCCGCCGATCGAGCAGGCGATCTGCGACGACGGGTCCGGCGCATAGTAGAAGCCGGCATGCGCCACCGCCTGGCTGATCGCGAGATTGGTGACCCCTGGCTCGGTGACGACGACGCGGTTGTCGAAATCGATCTCGCGGATGCGCTTGAACTTGCCGAGCCCGAGCAGCACCCCGTCGGCCAGCGGCAGCGCGCCGCCGGACAGCGAGGTGCCCGAGCCGCGCGGAACCACCTTGATGCCCTGCCCGTGGCAATATTTCAGGACCTGCGAGACCTGCGCGGTGGTCTCCGGCAGCACCACGACCATCGGCGGCTGGCGGTAGGCCATCAACCCGTCGGACTCGTAGGGCAGCATCTCGGCGGCGCTGTCGATGACGCCTTCGCCCGGCACGATCGCACGCAGTGCAGCAACGATCTCGTCGCGGCGCGCCAGCACCGCCCGATCAGCTTCCGGCATCATGATCGCCATCGCGTTCCTCCGGCCCTCGATTTGTGCTGGCATATCAATCACAACGGAAACGGTTTGGATAGGCAGCGGATCCGCATCGAAGTTTGCGGCAGAGCAACAAGCTCAGCCATTATGCTGATTTGCCTCAGTGCTTCCCCGCTTGTGCGTCGCCTGAGGCCATGCCACAACCTGCGCGCAAACTCGTCTCGTAACCCACAGAGCCTGATCCATGAAGAAAATGACTTTGAGCGCGCTCGTCGTCCTCGCCTCGTCGTCGCTGGCATCTGCCGCGCTGGCGCAGGATGCCGCCGCCGGCAAGACGTCCTTCAACAAGTGCCTGCCCTGCCACGCGATCGGCGAGGGCGCGAAGAACAAGGTCGGCCCGGAACTCAACGGCCTCGACGGCCGCAAGTCGGGCAGCGCGCCGGACTACAACTATTCGGAAGCCAACAAGAACTCGGGCATCACCTGGAACGAGGCGGTCTTCAAGGAATACATCAAGGACCCGAAGGCCAAGATCCCCGGCACCAAGATGACCTTCGCCGGCATCAAGAACGAGACCGAGATCAACAACCTCTGGGCCTATGTCTCGTCGTTCGACAAGGACGGCAAGCAGAAGCAGTAAGCGGCCGCCGGCCGACACGTCACCTCGACTGCAAAGCCCCGGCGGACCGCCGGGGCTTTTTCACATCACGGCGCCAGGGCGTCGGCCGGGGTCACCGCGGCGACGATCCGGTCGACCTCGCCGGCCACCAGCTCCGGCACCGCGTTCTGGACCATGTGCCCGAGGTCGGGCAGCACGATCAGGCGGCTCTGCGGCACGACCCGCGCGAGCGGGCGGGAATGGATGTCGGTATAGACCGTCCGGTCGGCCCCGCCCGCCACGATCGTGACCGGGACCTTGATCTCGCCATAGCGCGGCGCCTGCTCGATCACCGCCTGCTTCAGGGTGACGAGATCGCGGGCATTGGCCATGAACTCGCGCGGGCGCAGCAGCAGCGGCGTCGCGGTCCGGTCGACGAAATCGTCCGGCATCGCCTGCGGCGCGAACACGCCGCGGGCGCCGGGCGCCATCAGCGCCAGGCCGAGCGGCAGCGTGATCGTATGCGCCAGCAACGGCCCGACCACCGGCGTCGTGACGGCCTCGTTGTAGCGCCCGACCCCGCCCCGCCAGGGATAGGCGACCGGCGCCAGCATCACGAGCCCCGCAACCCGGTCGGGGAAGTCGAGCGCCATGCGCAGGCCGAGCGCGCCGCTCCAGGAATGCACCACCAGGACGACCTGGCCGACGCCGAGCCGCGCCAGCACCTCGTCCAGCATCCGGGCCTGAGCCGCGGGCGTGGAATCCTCAGGGCGCGCGCGCGGGCTCCAGCCGTGGCCGGGACGGTCGACCAGGAGCACCCGGTGGCGCTGCGCCAGGAGATCACCCAGCGGACGGCGCATGGCCTCGAGGTTCGAGCTCGCCCCATGGAGCAGCAGGAGCGGCGGTCCGGACGCGTTGCGCGGCCCGATATCCACAAGATTGATGGTCGCACCGGCCACCGGGATCGCCTGCCCCTGCTGCGGATAGCGCTTTTCGACGATCGCAATACCGGCCCGCGTGGCCAGTGCGAGCCCACCGAGAACGACCGCAATAGTGATTGAAATCATTGATATTTTTCTACGTGTCACGCTGACAGATACGGAGCAGAACGAAGGCGGTTGCGCGGGAAAGCGCGCAATTCCACGTCCCGTCAAGCCAATCCTGTCATCATGGCGTCGTCGGCCATTTTATAACCATGGTCGGGACATTTCCTCGCAATCGGCTGATGGCCGTGAATTACTTGCGGTCAGATCATTGCGTCGTTTGAACACGATGACCGGCCCTGCGTTTTGTTTGGTGTTTTGGGAGGGGGTTACCGATGAGTTTTCGTTCGAGCGAGGCTGCGATCGACGAGATCGTCGCAAGTTGCAATGGCGATCTCCGCGGCGCGCTGAAGGCCCTGCTGCTGGTCAACGAGCATCTCGAGGCCGAGATCGCGCAGCTGTATGCCGCAGCCGCGCAGTACGGCATGCCGGACCGCCGCAGCACCGCATTTCACTGAGTCGGCTGACCGGGCCGGATTGCGCCGATCAGTCCTCGGACGTGATGTCCTTGTTCGGGCACGCGTTGATCGTCGATCGCGCCAGCTTGGCGTCGTCTTTCGACTTGAACGGCCCGGACGCGAACCAGATGTCGCCCATGGTGGGGGTGACGATCGGATTGCTGGTCACGATCTCGCAGCGATTGGTGGCGCGGTTGCCGACCACCCAGAACAGATCCGGATCCTCGGCCCAGGCGGCCGTCGCCGTCATTCCGATGAGCGCTGCCGTCAGCACTGCACGCCTCATTGCGCCACCTCCTCGCCGGATGTCCTCCGATCAACGGCAGGTGGGATGGCGCAGATCGGCCGGCAAGGACGGCCGTCCTGACATGGTTAATCGACCGCCAAGGCTAGATGTCGCGGCCTTCGACCTTCTCGGTCAGCGTCTTGACCAGCTCCGGCACCTTGTCCAGGTGCGGATTGACCTCGAGCGCCTTGCGGAACGCGTCCAGCGCCCGCTTCTCCTCGCCGAGATCCTGCATGATCATGCCGAGACCCGCGAGCGCGCCGAAGTGCCGCGGCTCACGCAGCAGGACCTGCTGGATGTCGGCAAGCGAGCGACCGTAATCGTTCTGGAGGTAATAGATCGTCGCGCGACGGTTCCAGGCCTCGACGTAGTCGGGCCGGAGCTTGATGACCGAATCGAGCAGCTTGAGCGCAACCTCGTTCTGCTTCGCGTCCATCGCTGCCTTGGACCGCGCCATCAGCAGGGCGACGGTGTCACTGGGGGTCTGCAGCCAGATCGCCCAGATCCGCGCCTCGACATGCTTGGCGCTGATCTCGTCGGGCGCCGCCTTCAGGGCGCCGAACAGGAAATCGAGGCCCTTGGTCTTGTCGGCTCCGACCTTGGGCAGCTTGGCGGGCGCCTCGGGCGGCTTCGGCTTGGGCGTCGCGCGCGGCTCGCCCTGCGCTTGCGCAAGGTGCGGTACCGAAATGACGACAACGGCGAGAAGAATCGCCCGCAAGGATCGCTTGGCCATGCCCCAAGTCTAAACGCAGTCGGCGCGTCCTGCAAAGCAGCACGCGCCTCAAAGACCTGTGAGAAGGCCCCTCTTCTCGAGGGGAGATCTACGGGATCAGCCCTGGCGAGCCTTGAAGCGGCGCTGGACCTTGTTGATCACGTAGACGCGGCCCTTGCGGCGGACCAGACGGTTGGCGCGATGGCGGCCACGCAGCGACTTCAGCGAGTTACGGACCTTCATGGGACATCCTGATACGTTGAAAGGCCGTGTTGGACAGGCCGGAAGTGGCAAATACAAAGGGAGTTCCGCAAGCGACCAAGTCGCCCGGATTGGCCGGTTTCTAACCACCAGCCCGCCGGATGTCAATCATGGCGGGCCCCGGCTTCAACAGGACCGGCCGGCGACGGGCCCCTCGATCCAACTTGGCGATTGCCAAATTTGTTATATCCTATAATCAATTTTCCAAAGCCAAGAACCAACCGCCGGGAACGCCCATGCCCAAACTCGCTCTGCCCAAGATCGACGATGTCGTCGCCATCGACATCCACACCCATGCCGAGGAGCCCTGCGGCATGCATGCGGATGACGGCTACGACGATTTCCAGGCCCAGATGGCCGACTACTTCAAGTCGCCGCACAAGCACCCGCCGACGGTGCCGGAGACGGCGGCCTATTACCGCTCCAAGAACATCGCCGCCGTGATCTTCCCGGTCGACGCCGAGCGCGAGACCGGCTTCCGCCGCTACAACAATTACGAGATGCTCGAGGTCGCCTCCGACCATCTCGATGTGCTGATCCCCTTCGTCAGCATCGATCCGCACAAGGGCAAGCTCGGCGTCCGCGAGGCGCGCAAGCTGATCGAGGAGTATGGCGTCCGCGGCTTCAAGTTCCACCCGACCATGCAGGGCTTCTACGCCAACGACCGGCTGGCCTATCCGCTGTATGAGGCGATCAACGACGGCGGCGCGATCGCGCTGTTCCACACCGGCCAGACCGGCGTCGGCTCGGGCATGCCGGGCGGCATGGGGATGCGGCTGAAGTACTCGAACCCGATGTACATGGATGACGTCGCGGCCGACTTCCCCGACCTCAAGATCATTCTCGCCCACCCCTCCTTCCCCTGGCAGGAGGAGGCGCTGTCGGTCGCGACCCACAAGCCGAACGTGTACATCGACCTCTCCGGCTGGTCGCCAAAGTACTTCCCGCCGATCCTGGTGCGCTACATCAACTCGATCCTGCAGGACAAGATGCTGTTCGGCTCCGACTGGCCGGTGATCACGCCCGACCGCTGGCTCGCCGATTTCGCCAAGCTCGACATCCGCGAGGAGATCCGGCCGAAAGTGTTGAAGGCCAACGCGCGCAGGCTGCTCGGGATCTGAGGCCGTCCGACGGCTCGTATCGTCGAGGATCGTGCTATCATCCGCGGGCGCGGTGGCCATCGGCCATCGCGCCTGCCTCTCTCGATGAGGTGAGCGCCGTGCCCTTCAAAGCCGTGGTCTTCGATGCCTATGGCACGCTGTACGACATCCAGTCAGTAGCGGCGGTCACCGAGCAGGCCTTTCCCGGCCACGGCGACATCATCACCCAGATCTGGCGCATCAAGCAGCTCGAATACACCTGGCTGCGCTCGCTGATGCAGCGCTACGAGGATTTTTCGGTCGTTACCCGCGAGTCGCTGCTCTATACGCTGCGCGTTCTCGGCCTGCAGGCGGATGCGATCACACGCGATCGCATCATCGCCAAATATCTCGATCTCGATCCCTACCCTGATGCACGTGCCGCGCTCGCCGCGATGAAGGACCGCCGGCTCGCGATCCTCTCCAACGGCAGCCCAGCGATGCTCGACGGCCTGGTGAAAGCCAGCGCCTTCGACACGCTGCTCGATGCCGTCATCAGCGTCGATGCCCACAAGATCTTCAAGCCGAGCTCGCAAGCCTATGCGCTGATCGAGGAGACACTCGGGCTTGCGCCCGACGAGGTGCTGTTCGTGTCCTCCAATCCCTGGGACGTCTGCGGCGCCAAGGCCTTCGGCCTCAACGTTGCCTGGATCGAGCGCGTCACTCCCGAAGCCATGGCGGCGGCCTGCATCGAGACCGATCTCGTGTCCCCGCTCACGATGTTCAAGGCGCTGCGGACCCAGATGGACGAGTTGGGTTTTGCGCCCGATCATCGTATTGCTGCGCTTTCCGAATTGCCTGAGATCGTCAACACGCATGAGCCTTGAATCCGTCCGCGCCTTCTTCGCCGAAAAAGCCCCCGACATCGACGTTCTCGTCTCCAGCCAGAGCTCCGCAACCGTGGCGCTCGCGGCGGAAGCCTATGGCGTGGAGCCGGCCCGCATCGCCAAGACGCTGTCGTTGCGCGTCGGCGAGCGCGTCATCCTGATCGTCGCCGCAGGCCACGCGCGCATGGACAACAAGAAGGTGAAGGCACTGTTCGGCGGCAAGCCGAAGATGCTCGGCCTCGACGAGGTCGCCGACATCACCGGACACGAGGTCGGCGGCGTCTGCCCGTTCGGCTTGAAGTCGCCGCTACCGGTGTATTGCGACGTCTCGCTGAAGGCCTTCGACATCGTGGTGCCCGCCGCGGGCTCGACCCACAGCGCGGTGAAGATCACGCCGGATCGCTTGGCCGAGCTGACGGGAGCCGCATGGGTCGATGTGTGCGAGGTGCAGTCCTGATCGGCTGGGATCGGCGGCCGCGATCATCGCTTCTTCCCCTTCGCGAGTTCCTTCACCAGAAACTCCGTCAGCACCTCGACCCGCGCGGGGCGCGGGCCGCCGGGCGGCATCACCAGATGCATTGCGCCTTCGGGCTGGCTCCAGCCCTTCAGCACCACCTCGACCTCGCCTGACGCGATCGCGTCGCCAACGATGAAATCCGGCAGGTCCGCGATGCCGAGCCCGGCGAGCACCGCCGGCAACAGCGCCTCGCCATTGTTGACGCGCAGCTGTCCCGCCGGCCGTACGCTGGCCTGCTCGCCGGCCGCATTGGTGTAGTGCCAGACGCCGGCGGTGGAGAGATAGGCGTAGCCGAAGCATTTGTGCTCGGCGAGATGCATCGGATGCGTCGGCCGTCCGTGGCGCTTCAGATAGGACGGCGCCGCCACCGTGTAGCGCGGCATGGGGCAAAGGCGGCGCGCGACCAGCGACGAGTCCGGAAGCCGCGCGATCCGCAGCGCGAGGTCGAACCCTTCGCCGATCAGATCGACGGTGGCGTCGCTCATGTGGAGGTCGATCGAGACCTCCGGATATTGCTCTAGGAACGCCGGCAGCAGCGGCGCGATCTTCTTGACGCCGAACGTCATCGGCACCGCGAAGCGCACCAGGCCGCGCGGCGTCAGCGACTGCGCGAGCGCCTCGGTCTCGGCAGCCTCGCCATCGGCGAGCAGCTGCGCGGCACGCTCGGACAGGCGCTGGCCGGCGTCTGTCAGCGCCAAGCGCCGCGAGGTGCGGTTGAACAGCCGCGTACCCAGACGCTCCTCCAGCCGGCTCACCGCCTTGGAGACGGAGGCCTTGGAGAGGCCCAGCTCCTGCGCGGCGCCGGCGAAGGAGCGCAGCTCGACGACCTTGGCGAAGATCGCCATCGCCTCGAAATCCGGAAGTCGCGCCATCGCCCTCAAATCTCGTTTTTGGAAACAATAGGTTTCAATAGTTTCTATTTCTATACCCCGGTCGCTCCCTTATTCCAATGCCCAACAGCACGGCGGCCCCGGCCGGCCGTTTCAACCACAGGAGCAGACCCATGATCGAATTGAAGCCCTTTGCGGCGCTGGGCGGCGCCGACCACGGCTGGCTGAAGGCAAAGCACCATTTCTCGTTCGCGAGCTACTACGACCCCAGCAACATGGGCCACGGCGCCCTGCGCGTCTGGAACGATGACGAGATCGCGCCGAACACCGGCTTCCCGGCGCATCCGCACCGGAACATGGAGATCATCACCTATGTCCGCGAGGGGGCGATCACCCATCAGGACAGCCTCGGCAACAAGGGCCGCACCGAGGCCGGCGACGTCCAGGTGATGAGTGCGGGCAGCGGCATCCGCCACTCCGAGTACAATCTGGAGCCGACCACGACGCGGATCTTCCAGATCTGGATCGAGCCGACCACCGATGGCGGCCAACCGACCTGGGGTGCCAAGCCGTTCCCGAAGTCCGACCGTTCCGGCAAGCTTGTCACACTGGCGAGCGGCTTCGCAGATGACGGCGACGCGTTGCCGATCCGTGCCAAGGCGCGCGTACTCGGCACCACGCTGAAGGCCGGCGAGACCGCCGAGTACAGCGCCGACAAGGCCCGCCACATCTATCTGGTGCCCGCAGCCGGCAGCGTCGAAGTGAACGGCGTCCGAGTCAACGCCCGTGACGGCGCCGCCATCCGCGACGAGGCCACGCTCAAGATCACCGCGCTCGAAGATTCCGAGCTGGTGCTCGTCGACGCCGCCTGACCTCTCACGCGATCCCGGCCGGGCATCCGGCCGGGACGCTCTCCCCGATCATCCTCGTCCCCACGGAGACTGCCATGACCAAGGTTCTCGTTCTCTACTACTCCGCATACGGCCACATCGAAGCGATGGCCAACGCGGTGGCCGAAGGCGCCCGCGAGACCGGCGCCACCGTCGACGTCAAGCGCGTGCCCGAACTGGTGCCGGCCGACGTCGCCAAGGCCTCCCACTACAAGCTCGACCAGGCCGCTCCGATAGCAAAGGTCGAGGAGCTCGCCGACTACGACGCGATCATCGTCGGTACCGGCACCCGCTTCGGCCGCATGGCCTCGCAGATGGCCAACTTCCTCGATCAGGCCGGCGGCCTGTGGGCCAAGGGCGCGCTCCACGGCAAGGTCGGCGGCGCCTTCACCTCGACCGCGACCCAGCACGGCGGCCAGGAGGTCACGCTGTTCTCGATCATCACCAACCTCTTGCATTTCGGCATGACCATCGTCGGCCTCAACTACGGCTTCGCCGGCCAGATGAAGCTCGACGAGGTCACCGGCGGCTCGCCCTATGGCGCCACCACCATCACCGGCGGTGACGGCAGCCGGCAGCCGAGCGCGAACGAGCTGGCGGGGGCGCGCTATCAGGGCCGCGTCATCGCCGAGACCGCAAAGAAGCTGCATGGCTGATGCGACTGCGGCGGCACTTCCGCAAACGAAGTGCCGCCCCATCTCGCAAAAGTCGGAAGGATGTCAAGGAGGCTGCAATGCCCGCCATGCTCGAACTGGTGACGCTGGCCCGGTTGGCCCGCCATCCCCTGCAGATGATGGCGCGCCGCTGGTACTGCAAGAGCCTGTACCGCGCGAGCCGCGGCCAGCGCCGCTGCCCGGAATGCACGGCCGCTACAGCGGCTTGATCTGCACCTTCCTGAACTTCACGACGCCCGAGCCGTACTGCAGGGCGATCGGTCCCGCCGCGTGCTTGCTGTCGTCGACATCGGCGGTTTTCTCGCCGTTGAGGATCACGGTCAGCCGCGTACCCTTGGCGGTGATCTCATAGGTATTCCACTTGCCGCCGGCCTTCGGCATCGGATCGACCTTGGACACGTCGACGATCGCGCCGGTGCCGTATTTCGGATCGGGCCGCTTGTCGAAGATGTTGACCTCGTAGCAGATGTTGGAGTCGATCTTCGCCGACTGGTCGCAGCGGATGAAGATGCCGCTGTTGGCGGCGTCATCGACCCAGAACTCGGCCTTGATCTGGAAGTCCTTGTAGCTCTCCTTGGTCACCAGATACGATGGATCCTTGCCATCGAGCTTGTCGGCCGACAGCGCGCCGTCCTTCATCTCCCAATTGGCCTTGCCGACCTCGGTGAAGTCGGCCTTGGTCGTGGAGTCGACCAGGGTCACCCAGCCGTCATCGGCCAATGCCGCTCCCGTCATGCCTGCGCCCGCAATCAATAGTCCGGCCGCGAGCCCTCTCAAGCGATACCGCATCGAAACTCCTCCCTGATTTCTGTTTCGTTCGTCGCCACGATAGCAAAGCGCCGGACAATGCAAACGGGTTTCGATGCTGCACCTGCTCTATCGTCTCCTCCAACTACACCGCCGTGGCGCGCGCAAAATCGACATAGATCTCGCGCAGCCGCGCCGCCACCGGTCCCGGCTTGCCGTCGCCGACGGGCTTGCCGTCGATCGTGACCACCGGCTGCACGAACGAGCTCGCGCTGGTGATGAAGGCTTCCTTCGCCGCGAGCGCCTCCTCCACCGTGAACAGCCGCTCCTCGACCTTGAGCTGGCGCTCCTCGGCGAGCTTCACCACGGCCTTGCGGGTGCAGCCCGGCAGGATCGCGTTCGAGTTCGGCCGCGTCACGATGACGTCGTCCTTGGTCAGGATGAAGGCCGAGGACGAGCCGCCCTCGGTGACATGACCGTCCTCGACCATCCACGCCTCGCCGGCCCCGGCCGCGGCGGCCGCCTGCTTCGCGAGCACCTGCGCCAGCAGCGCCACGCTCTTGATGTCGCGGCGCGCCCAGCGGATGTCGGGCACGGTGATGACGCCAATTCCCGTCTTCGCCGAGGGCGCATTGATGATGTCCTTGGCGGTGACGAACATCACCAAGGTCGGCTTGACGTCGCCCTTGGGAAACGGGAAGTCGCGGCCCTTGTCGGCACCGCGCGTCACCTGCAGATAGACCATGCCCTGGTCGAGCCGGTTGCGCGCGACCAGCTCCTTCTGTAGCGCCTCGATTCGCGCCAGGCTCTCCGGCAGCGCCAGCCCGATCTCGCCGACCGAACGCTCCAGGCGGGCAAGATGCGGGGCACTGTCGACCAGCTTGCCATCGAGCACCGCCGCCACTTCGTAGATGCCGTCGGCAAACAGGAAGCCGCGATCGAGGACCGAGACCTTGGCCTCGGACAGGGGCACGAAGGCGCCGTTGACGTAAGCGATCGGGTCCAAGGACGTGTCTCCATTCTCATCTGCGCACGCAAAGCCATCTGCGTACACCAATTGTTACTCTCGCCGTCATTCCGGGGCGATGCGCAGCATCGAACCCGGAATCTCGAGATTCCGGGTTCGCCCTGCGGGCGCCTCGGAATGACGGACGCAACTAATGCGACAGGATCTTCGACAAGAACTGCTGCGCCCGCTCGCTGCGCGGCTGGCCGAAGAAATCCTCCTTCTTGGCGTCCTCGACGATCTCGCCGCGGTCCATGAAGATGACGCGGTGCGCGACCTTCCTGGCGAAGCCCATCTCGTGGGTCACGACCATCATGGTCATGCCCTCGCGGGCGAGATCAACCATGACATCGAGCACCTCGCTGATCATCTCCGGATCGAGCGCCGAAGTCGGCTCGTCGAACAGCATCGCGATCGGATCCATGGCGAGCGCACGTGCGATCGCCACGCGCTGCTGCTGGCCGCCGGAGAGCTGCGCCGGAAACTTCTGCGCCTGCTCCTTGAGACCGACGCGATCCAGGAGCTTCATGCCCTTCGCGGTCGCTTCCTCATGGCCACGACCCAGCACCTTCTGCTGGGCGAGGCAGAGGTTGTCGATGATCTTGAGATGCGGAAACAGCTCGAAGTGCTGGAACACCATGCCGACCCGCGAGCGCAGCTTCGGCAGGTTGGTCTTGGAATCATTGACCTTGAGGCCGTCGATCGTGATCACGCCGTCTTGGAACGGCTCCAGCGCGTTGACGCATTTGATCAGGGTCGACTTGCCGGAGCCGGAGGGGCCGCAGACCACCACCACCTCGCCCTTGGCGACCGAGGTCGTGCAGTCCTTCAGCACCTGGAAGCTCGGGCTGTACCATTTGTTGACGTGGCTGATTTCGATCATGGGAGCCGACTATCTGATGATGGAGATGCGCGACTGCAGGCGGCGGACGCCGTAGGACGCGACACAGGAGATGGTGAAGTAGACCAGGGCCGCGAACAGGTACATCTCGACCAGGCGGCCGTCGCGCTGGGCGACTTTCGAAGCAGCGCCGAGGAAGTCCGGAATCGAGAGCACGTAGACCAGCGACGTGTCCTGGAACAGCACGATGGTCTGGGTCAGCAGCACCGGCAGCATGTTGCGGAACGCCTGCGGCAACACGACGTAGCGCATGGTCTGCGCATAGGTCAGGCCGAGCGCCGAGGCCGCGGCCGGCTGGCCGCGCGAGATCGACTGGATGCCGGCGCGCATGATCTCGGAGAAATAGGCCGCCTCGAACAGGATGAAGGTGATCAGGGAGGACGCGAACGCGCCGACCTTGATCGGCCGCGACGAGCCGGTGATCCACTGCCCGATATAGGGCACCAGGAAGTAGAACCAGAAGATCACCAGAACCAGCGGCAGCGAGCGCATGAAGTCGACATAGAGCCCGGCGATAAAGCCCATCACCCGATAGCCGGACAGCCGCATCAGCGCGATCAGGGTGCCGAACACAAGACCGCCCGTCGCCGACAGCGCCGTCAAGGTCAGCGTGAAGGTCATGCCGTCGATGAAAAGATAGCTCAGCGAGCGGCGGATGACGTCGAAATCGAAATTGGCCAGCATCTCATTTGCCCGTGATGTAGCCAGGGACCGCCACCGCGCGCTCCAGGAGCCGCATGCCGATCACGACGATGACGTTGATGACGAGATACATCAAGGTGGCGGCGCTGAAGGCCTCGAACACCTGGAACGAGAATTCCTGCATGGCGCGCGCAGCGCCCGTCAGTTCGATCAGACCGATCGTGATTGCGACGGCGCTGTTCTTGACCGTGTTGAGAAATTCGGACGTCAGCGGCGGCAGGATGATGCGGAAAGCCATCGGCAGCAGCACGTAGCGGTAGGCCTGCAAGGTGGTGAGGCCGAGCGCGGTCGCCGCCAGCTTCTGGCCGCGCGGCAGCGAGCCGATGCCGGCCGCCAATTGCACGGCGACACGCGCCGACATGAACAGGCCGATGCCGACGGCCGCCGTATAGAATGGCGCATTGGGCATCTGCTTCAGCCACAGGCCGATCGTGGGCGGCAACAGCTCCGGCAGCACGAAGAACCACAGGAACAGCTGCACCAAAAGCGGCATGTTGCGGAAGAACTCGACATAGGCGAAGGCGATCCAGGTCGCCAGCTTGGACGGCAAGCTGCGCAGGATGCCGACGATCGTGCCGCAGATCAGCGCGATCACCCAGGCCGACAGCGAGGTCACGATGGTGACCTTCAGCCCCGCCAGCAGCATGTCGAAATAGGTGCCGGCCCCGGTCGGGTTCGGCTCCAGGAAGATGTGCCAGTTCCAGGTGTAGTTCACGGGGACATCCTGAGAGGGAATTAGCTCGCAAGTCGCATTACACAGTCTTTGCCAAAAACTCGCTGCGCTCCCTCCCCCCTTGCGGGGGAGGGTCGGGGTCGGGGGTCCACACGGGCAGTCTTTCCTGAGACCCCCACCCCCGCCCCCTCCCCGCAAGGGGGAGGGGGGCACATCGAATTCGGCGCGAGAGCTGCGGCCTCACGTTACGGCTTGTACGAATCCGGATCCGGCGAGTCCGACGGCTTGGCGAACTCGGCCTTCAGCTCGGCCGACAGCGGGGTGTTGAGGTTCAGGCCCTTCGGCGGGATCTTCTGCATGAACCACTTGTCATACAGCTTGGCGCCCTCGCCGCTGGTGTAGATCTTGGCGGTCGCCGCATCGACCACCTTCTTGAACTGCGGATCGTCCTTGCGCAGCATGATGCCGTAGGGCTCGGGCTTCGAGAACGCGTCCTTGGAGACGACATAGGCGGCCGGATCCTTGGAGCCGGCGACGAGGCTCGCCAGAAGAATGTCGTCCATCACGAAGGCGACGGCGCGATCGGTCTCCACCATCAGGAAGGCCTCGGCATGATCCTTGGCCGGGATGATGTTGATGCCGAGGTTGCGCGCGGCATTGGCCTCGGTCAACTGCTTGATGTTGGTGGTGCCGGCGGTCGACACGACCGATTTCCCCTTCAGATCGTCGATCGAGTTGATCTTGCTCGCCTTCTTCGAGACGTAGCGGCTCGCCGTCAGGAAGTGGGTGTTGGTGAAGGAGATCTGCTTCTGGCGCTCGGCATTGTTGGTGGTCGAGCCGCATTCCAGATCGATGGTGCCGTTGGCGAGCAGCGGGATGCGGGTCGACGACGTCACCGGGTTGAGCTTCACATCGAGCTTGTCGAGCTTGAGCTCCTTCTTCACGGCATCGACGATGCCCATGCAGATGTCGATGGCAAAGCCGATCGGCTTCTGATTGTCGTCGAGATAGGAGAACGGGATCGAGGAGTCGCGGACGCCGAGCGTAATGGTGCCGGTCTCCTTGATGTTCTTCAGGGTCCCCGTCAGGTCCTCGGCCTGCACCTGGCCGGCGCAGAGCGCGGCGGCGACGGCAAGACCGAATAGGCGAAGCTGCTTCATAACTGATCTCCTCAATCCGGCTGATCGCCGGATGCTTGCATAAACCACAGCGAACTCAAAATGGCCCCCGTCCCCGGACGATCTCCGGCCGGACGAGCGCGGGCACCATAGACCGCCCCGCGGCGGGACGTCCTCGGACGATTGCGACAAATTGCCTGTCCCGCGTCCCCTTCGACAAGACGTCCGGGCTGAAACGGCAGCGCCGAACGTCGGGATGGTAAACTACGAGGGGCTCGCAGGCCCCGCGACCAGACGAAAGTTGCAGGCGGGTTCCCGCACGCGGCAATGCAACCGCACGGCACACGGACCTCATGGTTCGAGACGCGCCGCGCCCAGCAAGCCCGCCTTCCGTCTTCCTGGCCGGCGCGCGCTCCTCACCAGACGCCAGGCGATGTGTGCTCATGCCTCCTTCTCGGCTCACAGCGGCTTCCGCAATTCACCAAGATCCCAGAACAGCCCGGCCATCAGGCCGAGCGCCTCGTCCGTGACATCCAGCAGGATGTGCTCATCCGGCGCGTGCTGCGAGCAGCCCGGGTAGGAATGCGGCACCCACATGGTCGGCATCTTCAACACGTCGGCAAACACGTCATTGGGCAGCGAGCCGCCGAAGTTCGGCAGCACCGCGGGCGCCTTGCCGGTGCTCATCCGGATGGACTCCGCGGCCCATTTGATCCAGGGGCTGTCGATGTCGGCGCGCGAGGCCGCGAAGCCTTGCGTCATGCTGACCTCGACCATCGGGAAGCCGTGCGCGACGAGATGGCTCCTCACGTCCTCCACGATGCTGTCGACCTTGGTGCCGACCACGAAGCGCAGCTGCAGCACGGCGCGGGCGCGGCCGGGGATCGCATTCGCCGGCTTGTCGATATTGCCGGAGGAGATCGCGAGCACCTCGAGCGTATTCCAGGCATAGAGCCGCTCCGCCGGCGTCAGCCCCTCCTCGCCCCAATGGTCCGACAGCGCCGGCTCGTCGGCGGTCGGCTCCACCTTCACGTCGGCGAGGATGGCGCGGATGGCATTGGTGAGGCGCGGCGGCTTCAAGGTATCGAGCTTGATACGGCCATGGCCGTCGACCAGCGTGGAAATGGCATTGGCAAGGATGGTCGCGGGATTGGCGAGCACGCCGCCCCAATTGCCGGAATGGTTGCCGCCCTCGCGCAGGTTGACGTCGAGATGCAACCGGATGCCGCCACGGCAGCCGAGAAAGATGGTGGGGCGTGCGGTCGACAGCCGCGGGCCGTCCGAGCCGATGAAGACGTCGGCCTTCAAGGCGTCGCGATGCAGATCGGCCACCCTGGCGAGATCGGGCGAGCCGATCTCCTCGCCCATCTCCATGATGAACTTGGCATTGAAGCCGAGCTTGCCGCCGCGGGCCTCGCGCACCGCGCGCAGCGCCGCCATGTTGATGCTGTGCTGGCCCTTGTTGTCGGCGGTGCCGCGGCCATAGAGACGATTGCCCGCTGGCGTCACCGCCCAGGGATCGCGGCCGTCGCGCCATTCGCCGGCCATGCCGTCGACGGTGTCGCCGTGGCCATAGCTGAGCATCGTCGGGGCGCTGTCGCTCTCGTGGTAGGTCGCGATCAGGAACGGCGACTTGCCGCTCGGCGAGGGCACGATCTCGGAGGAAAAGCCGAGCGCTGCAAAGGACGGCGTCAGCTCGTTGGTCAGATACGCCGCGAGGTCGTCCTTGCGCTCGGGATTGAGGCTCTCGGTGCGATAGGCGACCCGGCGGCCGAGCTCGGCCAAGAAGTCACCGCTCGTCAGGCTCTGACGGGCACGGGCGATTGCATCAATCCTGGTCATGGCGCTTTTCCAGTCACAACGAAGGCGGCGTCATATCGGGATCGCGCGACGAGCGGAAGGGGCTGGGTTTGAATTCAATGCTGACATCAAGCAAGTCTCGGATTTCGGAACTTGTCGCAGAGATCGATGATGGGCGTGTGTCGGGATGCGCGCTTCCGTTCTCGCGGCGCCAGGAGCGTCCGAGGTTTGCCGGTGCGGTGCCTTCGCAAGGCGGAGGGCGCGGGGATGCCCGGCGAAGGCCTCACCCATGGCTCGCCTGCAGAAGAAAAGCAGGCGGCAGTCACCAAAGGTTCGGCCGGACGTCCGGCATTCCCCGCGCGACGGGAGTAACGCTCAGTTCACCGCGTTGCTGACCATCACCTCGATCAGCTTGGCGCCGGGGCGGCGGAACGCCGCCGAGAGCGTCGGCTGCAATTCACGGGGATCGCTGATGCGCATTGCCTCGCAGCCGAGCGAGCGGGCGAGCCCGGCAAAATCCACCTGCGGATCGACAAAATCCATGCCGATATAGTTGTCGTCACCGTGGAACGACAGCAGCCGCTGCTTGATGATGCGGTAGCCGCCATTGTTGACGATGACGACCGACAGCGGCAGCTTGTGATGCGCCGCGGTCCACAGCGCCTGGATCGAATACATCGCGCTGCCGTCACCGGAGTAGCAGACCACGGGGCGATCGGGATTGGCGAGGCTGACGCCGACCGAGGCCGGCAGGCCCCAGCCGATGCCCCCCGAGGCGAGCGCGTGATAGTTGTAGCGGTCGCGATACGGCCACAGCGCCGTCATGTAGCGCGCCGAGGTCAGGCCCTCGTCGACCATGATGCCGTGCTCCGGCATGGCCTCGGCGACCTGCAGCGCCAGGTAGTCCGGATCGATCGGCGTCCGCTCGCGCGCCGCTTCGATCTGCGCGGCCAGCTTGCGCCGCCGCGCGCTCCAGTTCTTCGAGGACAATTCGGCCACGCGCTCCTGCGCACGCGCCTGCAGGGCCGCGCCGCCGAGCTCGCGCAAGAGCGGCGTGAGCTGAAGCAGCGTCTCGCGAACGTCGGCCTTCAGCGCGATCTCGGCACCGAAATTCTTTCCCAGCTCCCAATCGACGAGGCCGATCTGCACGATCGGCAAGCCCTCGGGCAGCGGCTCGATCTCGCTGTGCACGGACATCCGCAAGGGATCGGCGCCGAGCACGATGAGAAGATCGTGTGGCGCGAGCAGGTCGCGGACCTGCTGCTGCGCGCGCGACAATGAGCCGATGTAGCAGGGATGCTCGGACAGAAAATGCGCGCCATAGGGCGCGGACTGCTGATGCACGGGAGCGCCGATCGCCGACGCGAACTCGGCCGCCTCCCGCAGCGCATCGCTCTTGACGACCTCGTCGCCGGTGATGACCACCGGCCGCTGCGCCTTGAGAATGCGCTGCGCCAGCCCCTGCAAAGCGTCCGCGGCCGGCAACACGCGCGCATCGACCCGGGTGGAACGGCCGAGCTCGATGCCGGCTTCGGCATTGAGGATATCGCCGGGCAGCGAGATGAAGACGGGACCGGTCGGCGGCGTGGTCGCCACCTTGGCGGCGCGCCTGATGATGCGCGGCAGGTCCTCCAGCCTCGTCACCTCGACCGCCCATTTCACCAGCGGCTCGGCCATCCGCACCAGCGGGCCGTAGAGCAATGGCTCCATCAGGCCGTGGCCCTGCTCCTGCTGGCCGGCGGTGAGGATCATCGGCGTCCCGGTGAACTGCGCATTGTAGAGCGCGCCCATGGCGTTGCCGAGACCCGGCGCGACGTGGACGTTGCAGGCGACGAGGCGTCCCGAGGCGCGACTGAAGCCGTCGGCGATCGCCACCACCAGGCTCTCCTGCATCGCCATGACGTAGGTGAGATCGGGATGATCCTTCAGCGCATGCATGATCGGTAATTCGGTGGTGCCGGGATTGCCGAACAGATGAGTGATGCCCTCGTCCTTGAGCAGCGTGAGGAAGGCCGAGCGTCCGGTGATGCGGTTCTTCATTCAGGTTTCCTCCGAGCAACGCGGCCTCAGTATGCGGGCGAGCTCTCTCTCCGTCATTGCGAGCGAAGCGAAGCAATCCAGGGCGGCGTACGCGACTCTGGATTGCTTCGTCGCTGCGCTCCTCGCAATGACGGTGGAGAGAGCGCGGACTACACCTTCGCCATCTCCTGATACACCGGATAGTCCGTGTAGCCCTTCTCCTCGCCGCCGTAGAAGGTCGGGCGGTGATAGGGCGTCAGCGGCCAGCCGTGCTGCAGCCGGGCGGGCAGGTCCGGGTTGGAGATGAAGGTGCGGCCGAAGGCGATGGCGTCGGCGAGGCCGGCCCGGATCGCGGCGTCGGCCGGCTCGCCCGTGAAGCCGCCGGCGCCGATCAGGACGCCCTTCCACACCGGCCGGAACAGAGCGATGGCCGACGGCACGTTCTGCCAGTTGACGTCGGCGCGGCCGGCGCCGGAGGAGCGCGGCTCGATCAGATGCAGATAGGCGATGCCGAGCTTGTTGAGCGCCTCGATCGCGTAGGTATAGAGCGGCATCGGCTCGGCCTCGCCGGAGCCATTGGCGATGCCATAGGGCGACAGCCGCACGCCGACCTTGTCGGCGCCGCAGGCGGCGATCACGGCCTCGGTCACCTCGAGCAGGAAGCGGCAGCGGTTCGCGATTGCGCCGCCGTAGCGGTCGGTGCGCTGGTTGCTGCGGGTCTGCAGGAACTGCTCGATCAGGTAACCGTTCGCACCGTGCACCTCGACGCCGTCGAAGCCGGCGGCCATCGCATTGCGCGCGGCTTGGCCATAGGCGGCGACAAGCGCGGGGATCTCGTCGGTGTCGAGCGCACGCGGCGTCTCGTAAGCTGCGCCTTTGCCCTCCGCCGTCATCGCCTTGAGATCGTCGCCGATCGCGATCGCCGACGGCGCCACCGGCAGCACGCCGCCGGGCTGGAACGAGGAGTGCGAGACGCGGCCGACGTGCCAGAGCTGCAGGAAGATGAATCCGCCCTTGGCATGCACGGCGTCGACGACCTGCTTCCAGCCGGCGATCTGCACCGCGCTGTAGATGCCCGGCACGTTCGGGCTGCCGGTGCCGGTCGGCAGCACCGGCGAGGCCTCGGCGATGATCAGGCCGCCCGGCGTCGCGCGCTGCGCATAATACTCGACGTTGAGCGGCCGCGGCGCGAGCGTCTCCCTTGCGGCGCGCATGCGGGTCAACGGCGCCATCACGACGCGGTGCTTGAGGCGATAAGGACCGATCGTGAGTGGTGAAAACAGCGCAGGCAGCATTTCGTCCCCAGATGTCGTTGCGATTGTCGATTTGGATCATCTTGTTCGCAAAACATGATGGTGGCAATGTCCGCCCCACGTCAGTACGAGCAGACCCTCCATGCCGAAAGCGAACGCCCTGCCCTCGCTCAGCCTGCGCATCGATCTCGATGACGGCGGCCGGATCGGGCCGGGCAAGATCGCGCTGCTGGAGAACATCGCGCGACACGGCTCGATCTCTGCGGCCGGGCGCGCGATGGACATGTCCTACAAGCGGGCCTGGGACCTCGTCGACGAGATCAACCGGGTGTGCCGGCAGCCGGCGGTGGCGCGCCAGACCGGCGGCCGCAATGGCGGTGGCGCGGCGCTGACGGCGTTCGGCACGCAGTTGGTCGAACGTTACCGGCGCATCGAGCGTGACGCAGCTGACGCCGTGAGGAAGGATCTCGCCGCGCTGCGCAGCGACATCGAGAAGCCAAGGAAGACCCGCGGGGCCAGGGCCGCGTCGTAAGCCGGTTCCAGCCGACGCGATGCATCCGCGACCGGACTGATGCGCCTCGCGTTGCAGCCGCAAAAAACCGTCTTGCCGTCAGCCGGATGATCTTGCGGCCGCGCCAAGACGTCATACACCAGCATCTCGTCGTCATGCCGGAGAACCTGCCGTGTCTCACCCTGCCTTGTCCGCCGACCACACCGCCGTCGTCACCGGAGGCGCCTCCGGCATCGGGCTCGCCGCCGCCACGCGCTTCGCAGAGCGCGGCATGAACGTCTGCATCGCCGATGTCGACGAGGCCCGGCTGCGCGACGCCGCCGCCAGGCTTGCGGCTGCGGCCAAGCGTGGCGAGGCTGCGGTCATGACCGCCACGGTCGATGTGAGCCACCGGGACAGCGTGGTCGCGCTCGAAACGGCGGTGCGGCAGCGCTTCGGCGCGATCGACGTGCTGATGAACAATGCCGGCATCCAGCCGGGCAGCAAGATGCTTGCCGACGACAATTGGCAGCGCATCCTCGACGTCAATCTGTGGGGCATCATCCACGGCGCGCAGGTGTTCGCAGCCAACATGATCGCGCAGAGCAAGCCGGCGCTGATCATCAATACCGGCTCCAAGCAGGGCATCACCACGCCGCCCGGCGATCCCGCCTACAACGTCTCGAAGGCCGGCGTGAAGGCGTTCACCGAGGCGCTGCAGCACGAGCTGCGCAACACGCCCGGCTGCCAGGTGACGGCGCATCTGTTCATTCCGGGCTTCGTGTTCACGCCGCTGACGGCGAATGGCCGCGTCGAGAAGCCGGCCGCCGCCTGGACGCCGGAGCAGACGGTCGACTTCATGCTGGAGCGCGTCGCGGCCGGCGACTTCTACGTGCTGTGCCCTGACAACGACGTGCCGCGCGCGCTGGACGAGCGGCGCATCCTGTGGGCGGCCGGCGACATCGTCGAGAACCGGCCGCCGCTGTCGCGCTGGCATGCCGACTACGCCGACGCATTCGCCGCGTTCGTAAAGAAATCGCCATGATCCGGCCACATCGGAGCGGCGGCGCGTAGCTGCTCCCGGTCTCATCACAAGTTCCCGGACGCGTCGGATCGTCGCAAGGCGGTCCGCGTGCGCTCGGAACGTCTACCATCGACCGAATCGCTACGGTCGAACGCTCTTGCAACTCACTGATTTGCCGCGGGCGCGACATCGTCGCTGAGAGCCGGCTCCCGAAGCGCGCCTCGACCGTCAAGCGGTGAGATGTCGCAGCTCTGCGGGAGCGCCACCCGTACGCCGCACGACAATCTGACGCAGACGCATTCCACAATCCCTGCGCGAAGCAGCCACGAAGCAGGCAGCAGATGGCCCTCATCATCCGCACCCGCGTCAGCCGCGCCGCATTGCTTCGGCTCATCCGCAGTGGTGCGCAGCTTTGGGGAGTACGTCGGACATGTCGCGCCATCACCGTCACCATCACGACAGTCACCACGGTCACCATCATCACAGCGACCACCACCACCACCACCATCATCATCACGATCATCACTGCCAGCCGGCGCCTGCGCCGATGCCTCCGACGCCGCCCGCACCCACGCCGCCGACGCCAGCGCTCGGCTTTGCCGATCTCGGCGTCGTCTTCAACGACGCGACGCGCTTTCTCGAAGGCGGGCTGTGGCGCAACGTGGTCGAGGAAGGCGGCCAGGGGCTTGGCAGCGTCTACAACTACACCGGCGATCTCACCGTGATTCAGGATGGTCTGAAGGCGATGGTTGCCGCCGGCCAGTTCACCGGGCAGACGCTCACCAACATCAACAAGATCCTCGCCGACATCACGGTCGCGCAGGATGCCGCGATGGCTTCGGTGACCGGCGGCGGCGCATTCGGCAGCATCGCCGCCGCGGAGACCGCGCTGCGCAACGCGCACCTCGACGTCATCAACGTCGTCAACAACGATCCGAACCTTGCGGGCAATGCGACCAACGCCGACGGCGTCACCGGCTTCCTGCAGGCGCCGGCGCTGCTGCCCGAAGGCGTGACGGCCGCAACCGCCGCCAAGGGCACACTGGCCGAGCTCGGCCTGATCTTCAACGATGCCGCCAACCGGCTGATCGGCGGCGTGAACGAAAGCAACGTCGACGTCATCCAGGACGATGTCGACGCGCTGATCGCCGGCCTCAATGCGCTGGTCGCCGCCAATCCGCTGCAGTTCGGAGGCCTGACCGGCGTGCACGCGCTCGCCATCATCGACCAGCTCGCGCTCGTCAACACCCACATCAACGGCGCGGCCGGCAATATCGACATCGGCCGCGCGCTGAACGACGACTTCCTCGACATCATCGACATCGTCGCCGGCGACACCAATCTCGCCAACATGGCGCAGCAGAACGGCCTGAACGGCTGGAGCGGCTTCGGCGACTTCCTCAACCCGACGCCGGCCTATCAGGACAACCAGGCACAGACCAATTTCTGGGCCATGTTCATCGCCCAGTCGAACGCGCTCGGCAAGGCTGCGATCGCGGCCGTCAATTCCGGCGACGCCGCCGCGATGGCGCAGGTCACCGCCGACCTGATGACCTTCAAGAAGGATGTCACCGATTTCGACGCGGCGCAGGGCGGCATCTTCCAGGCCCGCTTCGACAACGAGCTGCTCGGCGACCAGAGCACGCTCGGCGCCGAGATCGCCAAGATCCTCGAGGGCTTCCAGGCCGGCAACAAGGCGCTGGTCGCGGCGGCCGCCGACCAGATGCACCAGAACGCAGCCGATGTCGGCGGCAACAACATCCCGGTCAATGGCGGCGCCTACAATGTCGACGGCACCACGATCTGCCAGGTGCTGGCGACCACCGGCGGCGGCAACAGTGCCGACGCCGCCGCGCTGCTGGCCGCGGTCACCAGCGCGCCGGCCTCGAACGTGATCATGCTTCCCAGCGCCGCGCCGGCAGCACAGGTCAGCGCCGCTCCGCCAACCCTGGTCATGGACGGTCCGATGATGGAGGGGCCGATGATGGAGATGTCACAGCATCATCACATGTGGGCGTGATCACCTGTCGCTCAGGCGCCTGCACCAGCAGGCGCCTGACGAGCGCGAGCGCGGTTTCCGTCGCCGGATCGGCCGAGATCACGGAGACCGCGAGCACGATGAGGTCGATCGGCTGGTGCGACAGCACGATCACATGCGTCGCATGCCGCGCATCCATCAGCGCCACCATGCGCTCGACGGCGGGGTCGGTGACCGCCCGCCGCCACGGCGCATCGGCCCGGCGCAGCACACGGCTTGACGCGAGAAAGTCGCGCAGGAGCGGCGGATCATAGGCGGTCAGCTCAACCTCGAGACAGCGGCGTGCGCTTTCGAAGACCGGCTGGCGCGTGAGCTCGGCGATCAGTTCGTCGCGCGTCGCCGCGATCGACGCCCCGATCGAGTCGAGCACGCCCGGCTCGCGGGCTTGCAGCATCGCGCGCAAGGCATCGCCGATCAGCCCGATCGTGAGCACGCCGGCCACCGCGACCGCGCAGAAACGCATCAGTTGCGCCGCATCGACGTCCGGCGACAGCGCGGCCGCGGCAGCGCCGAGCAGGGCGGCGCCGAGGATCCGCAACAATGTCAGCAGCCCGCCCTGACGCTGCGTCTCCGCGCTGGCGCCGGCGATCAGGATCGCGGTCACCGCCAGCAGCGCGCCCAATGCGCCGAGCCGCACCGGCATGCTCGGCGCCAGCACGCGAAAATCGGTGATGATGAAGGGGATGACGATGATGGCGCCGAACGCGACGCGATCGATGGCGCGGTTCTCCCAGGCCAGCAGGCGCGCGCGGTCGCGGCGAAGCAGCAGCCAGGCGCAGGTCGCAAAGCCCGCGAGCTGAAAGGCCGACAGCACGACCGTGTGGTGGCTTTCGAACTCGGCCGGACCGAGCGCGCCGGCGAGCGCGAGCGCCACGCCGCCGGCCAGCGCGATCGCCTTGAGCGCGCGATGCGCGTGTCGGCGCAGCAGACCTTCCGTCACCACCAGCGCGCCGAGCGGGATCAGCGCCGCCGGAACCAGCGAGATGCGGTCGAGAAAAGCATTGTCCGTCCACCAGGCGACGCCGCGCAGCAGGAACAGCGAGGCGACGGTCCCGAGCAGAACGACGAGCCGCGCCGTCAGCGGTCCCCTCGGGTCGCGCCGGTGCAGCATGGCGGCGGCCACCGCGAGGCCGACCGCGCCGCAGAGGTTGACGACGGAGTCCGCAACGATGCCGGCCGTCATGGCGCGGGCTCGCCGGGCTGCAGGCGCGGACGCAGCGTGTCGAACGTCCTGGTGTCGTCGAGCCAATGTACCAGCGGCAGGATCATCCGCTGCAGCGCCAGCACGCCCGAGGTCGCCAGCAGCGCCGGCAGCGAGCCCGAGGGGATTTCGCGCAGCAGATAGCGCCGAGCGGCGGCGAGATCGATCCGGCCGAGCTGCAGCAGGTCGTCGCCCCTGGTGTAGTCCAGCTCGCGCGCGCAGAAGCCGTTGTAGACGGCGTCGCGATGCTTCGGCGCATCGTCATACGTCTTCTTGAGCGCGTCGGAGCCGCCGGTATAGGCGTTGGTGATGACGAAGCGCTGTTCGTCGAACCCGGCCTCGTCGCCGACACCGAACACCGCGCGATGCGCCCGCATGATGCCGCGCGCGAGCTGAAGATGTGCAAAGCTCTGTCGGGCCTGCGGCAGCGGCGACGGATAGACGTCGGAGAAGGTCTCGCAGACCATGCCGGCCACCGCCGGCACCTGCGTGACGTTGGAGATCCATTTCGGCCGCAGCCCGTCGCGGACGAACAGCAGCAGCGTCGTGAGGCCGTAGAGCACGCCGGACAGGCCTTTGCCACGCGCTTCCGGATCGACCATGACCAATCCGAGATGGATCACCTGCTGGCTGTCGCCATCGCGCTCGACCTGCATCACCGCGAGCGCATTGAAGGCGATCGGCCGGCCGCCCGCCTCCTCCGACACCACGGTGATGATGGCGCGCGCGAGCGGCTCGCGCGCTCCGGAGAAGATGCCGTAGGTGAGCTCGCCGGCGGGCAGCGTCTTGCCGGCAATGGTGCGGAGATCGGCGACGAGCGCCGCCAGCGCCGCATCGTCCAGGGTCGTGCCCGGGCTCTCGACGATGCGCGTGCGCAACTCCGCATGGGTGCGTAGCGACAGGTCCATCGCCTCCTGGCCGAGCGCGGTCAGCCAGAAGCCGATGCTGCGTCGGATACGCCCCACTGCTGCGACGATGTTCATGCCTCAACCTAGCACGGCGTGATCAGGAAGCGGCGCAGCCGGGATCACGGCCGCCCTGGCCGCCTTATGCCCTGGTGCTGTTAATTCACGATAACGACGCGGGACGGGGCGTGAGTGAGGGTAAACGCAGGTTGAACGACGTGAGCGGCGGACGCCTTCGCGCCCACCGCCTGCCGGCGCTGTCTCGCCGAAGTCGAAGCTTGCCCCGCAAACTTCCCCTCCCCCGGATTGCATCTTCGATGCAATCCGGCCTCTCCCCGCATCCGCCTTCGCTCGTCGAGCTACGGTGGACAAGAGCGGGGAGAGGCGAAGAGAGCGAGACGACTGCGGCCGCCCTACGCTGCCTTCGACACCTCCATCAGCAGGCGCTCGGCACGGGCGTCCTCGATGCGGTTGACGAGCTTGCCGCTCTCGTGGCGGTCGCGCAGCGTCTTGGTCAGGGTGACGCAGGTCTGCACCAGCATGACGATGCCCATCGTCAGATAGCCCTTCATCCAGAGATCGATCGGCATGAAGAAGACGCCGAGAGCGACGAGGAAGGCGGAGGCAGCGAACGAGGCGTAGGAGAAGGTGATGAAGGCGCTGCTGTGCGGCTGGGTGTTCTGGTTCATGGTCGGCTCCTAGGATGACAATCAGGTTGGTTGATGCGTTTTGATCGGTTGTGACGAAATTCAGTTCGCCGGTGCGGTGCGGCCGGCCTTCAGCCGCGCCAGCACGTCGTCGGCAGTGGTCTTGATGCGTGGGCCAAAGCCCTGCTCGGCGAGCTTCTCGGCCGTGGTGATCGGCCCCGTCGCGGCATCGAGCTCCATGAGCGCCTCGTCGGCGGCTTGCGCCTCGATCTGCCGCTCCCGCAGCCGTTTCAGCGTCGCTTCGGCCTCGGGCAGCGTGCACTCGTAAGGACGCGCCGCCTCGATGCCGCCGCGGCGCAGATTGCGCACGGCCTCGGAGGCGCGCGCAATCCGCCGGCCGCGATCGAGCTCGGCAATGCGCGCCTCGGCGTTGGCGACATGTTTCTTCAGCCTGGTGATCTCGGTCGCGAACAGCGCCCGCGCCGTCCGCGCCGCGTCACGCTCGGCCTCGAGGCCGGCGATCGCCTGCGCCGCCTCGCGGGCCAGATCCTCGCGGCCGCCGTCGAGCGCCGCGGTGGCGCGCACCTCGAGATCGGTGATCCGCGCCAAGGTCGCCTCGAGCCGCCTGCCCTCCTGCTGGTCCTGCGCAATGGCCAGCGCCAGCGCGCGCTTGCTGCGATCGACGGCGGCGGCGGCGTCACGCAGCTGCTGATCCAGGATCACCAGCGCGGTCCGGTCCTGCAGCTCCTCCTCCGCGACGGCCACGGTGCCCCGAAACAGCGTGAGAACGGTCTTGAACATTGTGAACTCCCTGTTATGAGCATCGCTCATGACGTTTCTTCTAGCGCAATCATGAGCGGCGCTCAAGAATTATTTTGAGCATCGCTCAATATTTTGGTTAACAATGTCCAAGACACTGGAAAGACGTGCAAAACAGCGCGAAGCCTTGATCGAGGCGGCCGAGCGGATGATCCGCACGCGGGGTCTCGCGGGTCTGAAGACGCGCGATCTCGCCCAGGAGATCGGCGTCGCCAATGGCGCGGTCTACAATCTCGTCGCCGACGTCGACGAACTGGTGCTGATGGTCGGATCACGCACCTTGGCGCGGCTCGACGCCGACCTGTCCGCAGCCGAGAGCGCGGGCCCTCCCGGCCCCGAGGCTGCGCTGGTGCGCATCGCGATCGCCTATTGCGACTTCGCCGCCCACAATCTCGAGCTCTGGCGCGCGCTGTTCGAGCACCGCATGCCGCCCGAGAAGCCGCTGCCCGACTGGGCGATCGCCGACCAGATGCACCTGTTCCGTCACATCCACCAGCCACTGGCGGCGTTGTTTCCACGGCGCTCTTTCGACGACATCAGCGTCACCGCGCGCAGCCTGTTCTCGGCCGTCCACGGCATGGTCGCGCTCGGCTTGGAGCAGAAGCTCATCGCTGTGCCGCTCGCGGCCTTGCGCGCGCAGATCGCGACCATGGTGAAGGCGATGGTGACGGGACTGGTGGCGGAGGAGACGACCGGCCGGTGACGCGGAGCTCGGCGTCGGGCGCAGCGTCATCGGATGCTGATGCCAACAACAAGTCCGACTGCTTCACGGCACTTCTCTCCTGCTTGCTGTCAGAGCCAATTTGCTGCCATGGCGGCGCGGCTCCCTCCTTGTTCAGCTGGAATTGACGGCGAGAACAAACAACCGCCCCATTGCTTCGCAGTATCATGCCGACGTTCGGACTTGTTCCAGACAACATGTCTGGAACTGCCGTTCCACCGACGCTCGACGACGAGTGTTAGTTCGTGTGACATGTGCAGATCTCGGCGCATGGCCACGCTCATCCGGCCGGCAGAACCTGCAGCGTATGCCGCGCGATCCAGAAAAAACTCCAACGAGTCCATGACGCGCGAGCCAAGGGGAAAATCGTGAGACATCTGCGTGCGCCCAATGACGACCGCGATCCGCCATTCCCGTCCGGCTACGACGACGGCCGGCGTCCGCTGTATGAACAACCGTGGCGCGACGAGCACGATCGGCCTACCCCTGCTGAATTCGCGTCCCGTTACGGCGTGCAGGAGGTTCCTCCGCCGCCACGGGAACGGCGTCTCCTCGGCGCGTTGAGCATGATGGGGCTCGTGGCTGTTGCCGCGGGCGTGGCCGGCTTTGCAGCGACGAGACTTCCGACGCGGTGGACCGCTGCGCTCTCCGCCAAGAGCAGCGCGGCGGCGACAACGACGGCAACAGTCCCATCGCCGCCGGTCCAAGCCGCGCAGACCGTTGCGCCAGTCCAGGATACTCTCCGGACCGGAGCGCTCGCGAGCGCCGCTCCGGCGGTCGCGCCGGACCAGAACGTGCCGCTGAGGGAGGACGACCGTGTGCCGAAGTTCGACACGCGAGTGGCCAATGCCGCGTCGGCGCAGCCGACCAGCACGCGCGCCCCGGTCCAGGGCGTGACCGATACCGAAATCAGCTTCGGAATGGCGGCGCCGTTTTCCGGGCCGGCCAGGGAGATGGGCCATCAGCTCAAGCTCGGCATCGACCTCGCATTCGCTCAGGTCAACGAGGAAGGCGGTGTGCATGGCCGGCAGCTCAAGCTCTACACGGCCGATGATGCCTATGAGCCGACGCGGACGCTGAACGCGATGAAGGACCTTTACGAGCAGCACAAGGTGTTCGGATTCGTCGAGAACTACGGCAGTCCGACGGCCCTGATCTCGGTGCCGTACGCGCTCGAGCATCATGCGCTGTATTTCGGCGCCTTCACCGGGGCTCCTTCGCTTCGCCGCGATCCGCCGGACCGCTACGTCTTCAACTACCGCGCCGGCTACGCCGAGGAAGCCCATGCGCTCGTGAACTATCTCGTCAAGATCCGCAAGCTGCGTCCGCAGGAGATCGGAGTTCTCACCCAGCAGGATGCCTATGGCGACGCGGGGTGGGAGGGCGTCAGCAGGGCGATGCACGGGCTGCGCGGCGGCGCGGGCGACGCCTTCCGCATGAGCTACAGCCGCAACACCGTCAATGTCGACGAGGCCGTCGCGCAACTGCGCCGGCAGAAGCATGCGATCAAGGCGGTGGTGCTGGTCGCCACCTTTCGCGCCGCGGCCAAGTTCATCGAGAAGACTCGCGATCTCTATCCGGACATGACCTACGCGACGATCTCCGGCGTCGGCAGCACCGGCCTCGCCAGTGAGCTGATGGTGCTCGGCCCGCGCTATGCGGACGGCGTCATCTGCACCCAGGTCACGCCGGCGGTCGACGGCTACGCCTCCGTCACCCTGAACTACAAGAAGGCGCTCGACAGATATTTTCCGGGAGAGCCGGCGGATTACTCGTCCCTGGAAGCCTATCTCACCGCCAACATCCTGATCGAAGGGCTGCGCCGCGCCGGTCCCGCGGTGGACACGGAAACGCTGGTCGATGTCCTCGAATCGATGCAGAACTACGAGCTGGGCGTCGGATCGAAGGTGAGCTTCGGCCCCTCCGACCACCAGGCGCTGCACAAGGTCTGGGGCACGCAGCTCGACAAGTCCGGCCAGTATCACGCGATTGATCTCGAATAGGCGGAATGGCTGAACTGGCTTGGGGCCGCGCTCTGCGCAGCGTGCCTGAGCGGGTTGCATTCATCGGCGGTTTCGGCCATATCGGTCGCATGATCAAGACTGAGACCTTGCACGCGAACACGTGGTGGCGCTCCATCTAGGAGCGGCACGGCCTCGTCATTGATTCGCCCGTCGCCGCCGTTCATCGGCCTGCGACGCGGTTCTTGTCATCAACAGCATCGAAGAGCTCGATCGAGCGGCGGTTCTCACTCCTGGAGAACCACGATGCCTCTCTCAATGCCAGAACGTCCCGTCATCCTGACCGGCGACAGAACCACCGGCCCCCTGCACCTCGGCCACTATGTCGGCTCGCTGCAAAACCGCGTCGCGCTGCAATCGACGCATCGGCAATTCCTGCTGCTGGCCGATGCCCAGGCGCTCACGGACCACGCCCACGATCCGGCCAAGGTGAGCCGGAACATGCTGGAGATCGCGACCGACTATCTCGCCGTCGGCATCGATCCGGAGATGACGACCATCTGCCTGCAATCGCACCTGCCGGCGCTGGCCGATCTCACGCTGCTCTACATGAACTTCGTCACGGTGGCGCGGCTCGAGCGCAACCCGACCATCAAGGACGAGATCCAGGCGCGCGGCTTCGGCCGCGATATTCCGGCCGGCTTCCTGTGCTATCCCGTTGCGCAGGCCGCCGACATCACCGCCTTCAAGGCGACCATCGTGCCGGTCGGAGACGACCAGGCGCCGCTGATCGAGCAGACCAACGAGATCGTCCGCCGCATCAACCGCCAGGCGGGCACGGAAGTGCTCCCCGAGGCACGCGCACTGATCCCGAGCGTCGGACGCCTGCCTGGCGTGGACGGCAAGGCCAAGATGAGCAAATCGCAGGGCAACACGATTCCGCTCTCCGCCACCGCGGACCAGATTCGCGATGCCGTCCGCCGCATGTTCACCGATCCCGGCCACGTCAGGGCCGCCGATCCGGGCCGCGTCGAAGGCAATGTCGTCTTCACCTATCTCGACGCGTTCGACGACGATCATGCGGCGGTTGCGGACCTGAAGGCGCGCTACGTCCGCGGTGGCCTCGGCGACAGCGTCGGCCATCACGGACAGCGAAATCCTGCGGATCACCAAATCGGCCGCGCTGAGCGCCCTGCGTGAGCAGCCGGCGTTCTCCGAGATCTTCGTTTCGCACATTCTCGCCCGCACGATCCGCGTCGAGGCCGATCTCATCGATCAGCTGTTCAATTCGAGCGAGAAGCGCCTTGCGCGGGCGCTACTGCTGCTGGCCAATTTCGGCAATGACGGCAAGCCGCAGCGGGTCATCGCGAAGGTCAGCCAAGAGATGCTGGCCGACATGATCGGCACCACCCGCTCGCGCGTCAGTCACTTCATGAACAAGTTCCGCAAGCTGGGCTTCATCGACTACAACGGTCACCTCGAGATCAACAGCTCCCTGCTGAACGTCGTCCTGCACGATCAGCCGCATATCGCAGGCGACAAGTCGGTCGGAGGCAAAGGTCCGCTGAAGAGCTTGTGACCGGGCATCGCGAGATCGAGCTGGGGCCGCCCTGCTCGGCTCGATCCACGCCACCATCACATCATTGCCACCGTCACATCACTGCAGCTGACTGCGCACCGCCGTCGTAGGCGGCTGGAGAAACGCATCGAACCGCTGCTTGACGATGGCGTAGCATTCGCACGATGCTTTCTCGAGGCCGGGCCGGTCGAGCACCTGGATGGTGCCGCGACGATAGCTGATCAGGCCGGCCGCCTGCATGGATTGCGCGGCAAGCGTCACCGACTTGCGATTGGCCCCGAGAATCTGCGACAGGAACTCGTGCGTATACGGAAGCACCGCCCCTTCGGCCCGGTCGTGCATCATCAGCAGCCATCGGCAGATGCGCTCTTCGGTCGAATGCATGGCGTTGCAGGCCACCGTCTGCTGAACCTGGGACAGCAGCGTCTCCGAGTAGCTGACGAGAAGATTGCGCACATGTTCGCTGGAGTCGAACTCGTGCTGCAGCAGCTCGATCGGACACCGGACGGTATGCCCCTCGAGTTGAACGATGCAACGGTTGAAGGAGGCCCGGCTGTACATGGCGGCGAAGAGGCCGAAGGCGCCCTCGCGACCGATATTGGCCGTCTCGATGGCGTCGCCGTTCTCCAGCACGGTCAACAGCGACAACACCGATCCTCTCGGGAAATAGGCATGCCGGAGATGGCCGCCCGCCTCGCAGACCACGGCGCCGAGCTTGAAATCAACGGGCTCGAGGTGCGGCTCGATCCGGCCGCGGCTGTCCGGCGCCAGGGCATCGAGCAGCTGATTGCTCCGCAGATCGCGATCGGTTTGCGCCTTGATCATTCCAAAACTGACAAGCCACGATGAGGGACGGAGGCCACGGCGCAGAGGCGGCTGTCCGCGCCGTCGCCCCCGTTTCTTGGGCGCTCTCGACCGGCAAGTCTGAGCAAAATTGCTCACGAGCTCCCGCACGCAAGGCTTCCCCGCCGCGCCGCAACAACGGCCCTGCTCGCTCATCGCGCATCCGGCGATTTCACTGACTCGGATCGTCCGATTCCGCGCCGGGATTTCCGGCGGCCCGATCGGTCCAGAAGGCGGCCATCCGCAGGCAATGCGCCTGCAGGTCCGGATCGACGGCATCGCGCGCAAGTTGCGTGAAATCGGCCGCCAGACGCAGGCATTCACGAATGAAATTGAGGTCGTTGACGGATTCGGACAGGACACACCCCTTCGACGGGATCCATCTGTCACACGCCCCACGGCTCGCTGTCGGTGGGCCACACCACCGAGCGGCCCAAAAGAATGGCCGCCGAATGAGCGGATCTGGCCGGCGCGCCAACCCGGCCTGCCGCCCGGCTCAAGGCTGGCCGATCGCGCATATGGCGGTTTCCGTGAGGATGGTGCCGCCCACCCTCTGACGGGCTGCAAGAGCGCGCGTCGCGCCGCGGCGCCGGTGCCCGCTCTCCGTGGAAGGTCCTCTGGATGAGCGCGCGGGCACGGCAAGCGTCAGGTGCAACTGCCAAGCGCCCCCTCGACGCGAGCCGGGGCGCCTTTCGCCTCGATCCGGCTCGCGACGAATTGCGCTGCGGCAAACTGGACCATGTCCGCTTTTGCTCAGACTCCGGCCGGTGAACGGCAACACAATAGCCCTACAATATCAAATCGTAAGGAAGAGAGCCGCGGGGAATTTGTAGTCGGGGTGCGTTCTGTTTTGGAGAATCCGCGTGTTGGGACATCAGAGCCAAGATACCGCTTTTCCGATCCTTCTCGAGCGCGCGGGCGTCCGGAATGACATGCGCAGCTACAGGCTCATCCAACAATCTGCGCTCGCCGAATTCAGTCGTGCTGCATTGCAGACCCGCGACATCCACGTCGCTCTTCAGCGCGCCGCCGCGCTCGGTGCCAAGGGCCTCAATGCACCGTTCGCGATGGTGATGGAATTCGTGGCGGACGGAAAGAGACAGCTGGTCCGCGCGGGGTACGGATGGCCGAGCTCGGTCGAACAATCATCGTTCGTCGTGGACAGTACCTCGCCTGCCGGACGCGCCTTCCAGACGGGTCAAGCCATCATCACCGGTCGCGCCCCCCCGGATGGTCGCTTCGAGATACCGGGGCTTCCAGTAGACCGCGGCATCAAGACGTCGATCAGCGTCCGGATCGAACGCGGCGGACGAGGCGGCGGCTATTTCGGCGTGCTCCAGGTCGACAGTCCGGCCCCCCGCCGCTTCGACGAGGCGGACGCTGCCTTCCTCACCGAATTCGCCGACATCGTCGGGATTGCAATCGAGCGCCTGCATGAGGAGACGCGGCTCCGGGACGCCTTGGACCATCAAGCCATGCTGACGCGCGAAATGGGTCACCGCGTCAAGAACAGCCTGTCTTCCGTCGTGGCCATGCTCCGGGTGCAGGCATTCGGGACGGATTCCGTTGAGGCCAAGCTTGCCCTCGGCGAGGCCGGATCGCGCGTAGCAGCCATTGCCCAGGTTCATGATCATCTCTCGCGTGCATCACAGATCGGCTTCATCGACGTCGACGTCTTCCTCATAGACTTCTGCAAGAGGCTGCAACGCGTCGCGGGAGCGCGTATCCTGAACTGCGATGCCCATCCGATGCGGCTGTCGGCCGATCACGCCGTGCCTCTCGGTCTCCTGCTCAATGAGTTGGTCAGCAACGCCGTGAAACATGCCTATCCTGGCCAGGACGGACCGATCGACATCTCCGCCCGCGACATCGACGGTTGCCTGCAGCTCAGCGTGTCCGATCAGGGCGTCGGTCTGCCCGATGGTTTCGACATCGATCAACCGCGCACGAGCCTGGGGTTCCGGATGATCAAGGGGATGGTCCAGCAGCTTCGCGGCCGTCTCACCCTGAGCGCCAACCAGCCGACTGGCACGCGTGTCCTGTTCGAACTGCCGATCCTCCCCCGCAATGAAGCGGTTGTCCCGGCAGCCCTCGTCACCACAGAGCGCCCGGTGCTGGAGAAGGCCCGGTGATCCCTTGCGCGATCATCCCAACGGCCACCGCGGCCGATGCGATCCGCTGCTGACAAGGCTGGCCGCTTGCTCGAACGGCGCCTCTTGTCAGAGCACCTCGTCCACGCTTCGCTGATGGCGACCAGCGCGCTACGCGCTCCATGGTGAGACCACCTGCGCAGGCACGGCGGCATTTACCGGGCGGAAACCGTTGCTGTCGTTGAATGCGAGCATGGCACAGTTGCGCATGGAAGTTCGCGATTCGGCCGGCACCATCCTGCCGGGCTATGGCGACGCATTCTTCGACCTCAGGCTCCCCGGCGATCACCGCCGCGTGGCGCAGACCCTGCTCCGGATCATTCGCGGCGACGACTTCCGCTCACCGGTCCACAGTGTCCACTTCTTCCGGGGCGCTTCCGAGATCGGCTGCTGGTCGGTCGACGACGAGCGCGCGGAGATGAGCTTCGTGGACGAGTTCGCCCACACGCCGCCGGCCGCGGCGTAACAGCTTCCCCGACGAGCCCCCGGCACGCGGCATCGGCCTCATGCGATCCGGGGGTGCGCGGTCTGGTGCCAGGTCCAGGCCGAGCGGATGATCGTGCCGAGATCGGACCGATGCGCCGCGAAGCCGAGCTCCTGCTGGGCAAGATGGGGATCTGCGACCAGGACCGGTGGATCGCCGGCGCGGCGCGCGCGCACCACCAGCGGGACCCGCTCGCCGGTCTCCCTGCCGATTGCATCGACGATCTCGCGCACCGAATGGCCGCGGCCGGTCCCGAGATTGTAGGTGCCACCCGAACCGGTCTGCAGCAGACGCTCCATCGCCGCGATGTGGGCTGCCGCGAGATCGTCGACGTGAACGTAATCGCGCACGGCGGTCCCGTCGGGTGTGTCATAGTCGGTGCCGAAGATCGCAAAGTCCGGCACGTGGCCGAGGATCGCCATCAGCGCTCGCGGGATCAGGTGCGTCTCGGGATCGCGCAACTCACCGATCAGGCCTGACGCGTCGGCGCCGCCGGCGTTGAAGTAGCGCAGCACGATGGCCGACAGGCCGTAGGCTGCCTGATAGTCCGCCAGGATCTGCTCGATCATGTATTTCGAGCGGCCGTATGGATTCAGGGCCGATCCCGCGGCGCTCTCGGGAATCGGATCCCGCCCGGCGTCGCCATAGACCGCGCCGGTCGAGGAGAACACCAGCCGCGCGCAGCCGGCCTCGCGCATGCCCTGCAGCAGGCCCAATGTGCCGACGACGTTGTTCAGATAATATTTGTGCGGATCGGCGACGGATTCGCCGATCGTGCTCGGCCCGGCCAGGTGCATCACCGCGCCGACCGCGTGGGCGCGGATGGTGTCAGCCACTCTGGCGCTGTCGGCGATGTCGCCGACCACCAGCGGTCCCCATCGCACGAAGCGGCGATGGCCGGTGGACAGATTGTCGTAGCAGATCGGCACGTAGCCGGCCCCGGCGACAGCCTTGCAGCAATGAGCCCCGATGTAGCCGGCGCCGCCGGCAACCAGGATCGCTCCGTTGTGACCCATGCATGAAAGCCTTCTGATCAGCAAACGGCTGGACCCAAGTCGCGGATGCGAAATGTGACCCAGCGAGGCGACCGCTGCAACCGGGCAGCGCGCGCCGGCCGGCGTCACCGACAACCGCTTGGCGGCAGGCCGCTCCGTGCTCTTAACGCTCTCGCACCCAGCCGGTCGTCCAAATTGCGGTCAAGTGACGCCGAATAGCTGCTGTCACGCGATGACGGCACGACATCTAGCCGTGAACAGACCTCGTACCGGGCTGCGCCGCTGATTCGGACGCGGTTCGTTCAAGTCGCGTTCTGAACGTTAACGTGAGCGCGCGCGACGTCGCATTCTGGGACATCAGGCGCGGGCTGGTCGCGGCAGCGAATCCGGCGCCGATGTCGTCGGCGCGATCCCGGCGCGGCGATCGCGGGCTGTGACTGTGCTCAACCTGCTGGCCTGTTAGCTGGTTCATCACGGTCCGATCGCCCGCGGGTTCCGTTCGGCGCGCAGATGTCCATGCGCCGCGACGCATGGCTCACGATCCAGAGTCCAGGTGGCACGCGGCGCAGAATGGGGTACGAGTCGTCGGACTGATCAGCGTCGGCCGATGCAGGAGGCGTCCCTTGAGTGAAACACCGAGCAACGTCGACGCGGCGGCGCGCGCTGCATCGACGCCGCCCGCCGCGGCGCCCGGGCTCTGGGCGCGTCTCGGCATTCCACTGCTTGCGGTGATCGCAGCGCTCGCCTTCGTGGCGCTCGCGACCACGCGCTGGAACGCCTGGACCGGCAACGCAACGACCCAGTCGACCAACGATGCCTATGTGCGCGCCGACCTGACGCAGCTCTCGAGCCGCGTGGCCGGCGAGGTGACGAAGGTTGCGGTCAGCGATTTCCAGCAGGTCAAGGCCGGCGACCTGCTGGTCCAGATCGATCCGGCCGACTACGAGGCACAGGTGTCGCAGGCCGAGGCCAATGTCGAAGCGGCGCAGGCGGCGCTCGACAACCTCAGCAATCAGGTCGAGCTGCAATACGCGACCATCGCCCAGGCCGAGGCGCAGCAGGTCTCGGCCGGCGCGGCCGAGGTGCAGGCCAGGCAGGAGGAAGAGCGCCAGCAGTCGCTGTCGCAGAGCGAGGCAGGTACCAAGCAGCGGCTGGAACAGGCAACGGCCGCTTATGCCAAGGCACAGGCGGACGTGCGCGCGAGCCGCGCGGTGATCGCCGCGCAGCGTCATCAGCTCGAGGTGCTCACCGGCACCAAGAAGCAGCGCGGCGCCGATCTCGCCGGTGCCAAGGCCGCGCTCGCCGCCGCGCGGCTCAAGCTCGGCTACACCAGGATCACCGCGCCATTCGACGGCGTCGTCGGACAGCGCCAGGTGCAGGTCGGCGACTACGTCAATATCGGCAGCAGCCTGATCGCGGTGGTGCCGCTGCCGCATGTCTTCGTCATCGCCAACTACAAGGAAACGCAGCTCACCCATGTCGCGCCCGGCCAGCCGGTCGAGATCACCGTGGACTCGTTCCCGGGCCAGAGGCTGCATGGCCGCGTCGAGCGGATCGCGCCGGCCTCCGGCTCGCAATTCGCGCTGCTGCCGCCCGACAATGCCACCGGCAACTTCACCAAGGTCGTGCAGCGCATTCCGGTCCGCATCGCCCTCGACGGCGACCAGCCGCTGCTCGCGCGGCTGCTGCCGGGCATGTCGGTCGTGACCCACATCCGCACCAACGGCCAGGCCGATGGCGCCAAGTGAGACCGATCGCGGACCGCTGTCGCGCGGCGGCCAGGCGGCGCATCCGCTGTTTGCCGTCGGCGCCGTCCTGCTCGGCTCGTTCCTGGCGAATTTCGACAGCCGGCTGACCTCGGTCGGCCTGCCCGATCTGCGCGGCGCGTTCTCGCTCGGTTTTGACGAGGGCGCCTGGCTGTCCACCGCGGCGATCGGCTCGCAGATCGTCATCGCGCCGGCCGTGGCGTGGCTCGCGACCGTGTTCGGTCTGCGCCGTGTGCTGGGTATTCCCAGCCTGATCTATGCGGTGCTGTCCCTGATCATTCCGTTCGTGCGCGACTATCCGACCTTGATCGCGCTCGCGATCCTGCACGGCATGCTGCTCGGCACCTTCGTGCCGGCCACGCTCATGATCATCTTCCGCAACCTGCCGATCCGCTGGTGGCTGCCGGCGATCTCGATCTATGCGATCCGGGTCGGCTTCGCGCTGGATACCTCGACCTCGCTGGTCGGCTTCTATGTCGAGCATCTCGGCTGGCAGTGGCTGTACTGGCAGGGCGTCGTGCTGGCGCCGCTGATGGCGCTGATGGTCTATCTCGGCACCCCGGCCGAGCCCGTCAACCGCGCGCTGCTCGAGAACGCCGACTGGGGCGGGATGCTGCTGCTCGGCAGCGCCGTGGCGATGATCTATGCCGGTCTCGACCAGGGCAACCGACTCGACTGGCTGCAATCGGGCACGGTGATGGCGCTGCTGTGCGGCGGCGCCGCGCTGTTCGTCCTGTTCCTCGTCAACGAGGCGCTCGCCCCGCAGCCATGGGCGCATTTCAACGTGCTGTTCTCGCGCAACATCGGGCTGTCGCTGGTCGTGATCCTGCTCTACACGCTGACCAGCCTCTCGAATGCGTCGCTGGTGCCGAACTTCCTCGTCACCATCACGCAGTTGCGGCCGGAGCAGAGCGGCTCGCTGCTGTTGTTCTACGGCGCGCTGCCGATGGTCGTGCTGGTGCCGCTGTCGATCGTCCTGCTTCGCCATCTCGATCCCCGCATCGTCGTCGTGCTCGGTCTCAGTGCCTTCGCGGCGGCCAATCTGCTCGGCACCCAGATCACCCATGCCTGGGCGCGCGAGGATTTCATCGTCATCGTCGTGCTGCAGTCGATCGGACAGGCCCTGACCTTGCTTCCGATCATCATCCTCGCGCTGTCGAATTCCGATCCGGCGCGAGCGACGTCCTTTGCGGCCTATATCCAGGTGATGCGGCTCGGCGGCGCCGAAATCGGCGTCGCCCTGATGGGAACGTGGCTGCGGGTGCGTGAGCAGGTGCATTCGGCCTATCTCGGCCTCAACATCCAGAGCGGCGATCTCGACGTCGCGCGCGCGCTGCAACGACTGACCGGCTATTTCGCCGCGCATGGCGGCGGCCAGGCCAAGGCCCGCGCCGTCGGGACCTTGGCCGCGCAGGTGCAGCGCGAGGCCAACGTGCTCGCTTATCTCGATGCGTTCTGGCTGTGCTTCTGGCTCGCGATCGCCGCGCTGCTGCTGGTCGCCCTGATCACGCGCGCGCCGTCGGGCCCGTTCTCGCCGACACCGATCGGTCTGAGGGCGGCGTGGATGCGACGGTTCGGAACGTCGACGACGTGAGCGGGCCCGCCCGCAGCATGCGGGGGCGTCGCCTTCTCTCCAACAACGCCGGCGCGCCTCTGCGCCTTTAACCTTCTGACGAAAGCCGAGCCGCACGATCAGTATCGCCGGCGCTGCATGTTGCGCGCCATCTCCGAGAGCTACGACATCTAGCCGTGAACAGATCTCAAACCGTGATTCGCAAGCGATTCGGACGCGGTTCGTTCCAGCCGCGTTCCGAACGTTAACGGCGGTGCGATGATCGTCGCATTCTGGGACATCATGCTCGCGATGATTGCGGCAACTCATCGAGCGGCCATTTCGGACGCTTGATCTTCTTGTAGGGCAACGTCGTCACGTCGCGCGCGACCACGCCGGGCGCATCGACCATGATGATGTCGGCCGCGATCGGCGCAAATGCCGCGCGGAAATGCTGGGCGGATTTCACCACGACGAGCTTGCGCGTGGCAGGATCGCAGCCGAGCTGCGTGAAGAAGTCGGTGCCGAACGCCTGGCAGCGGAACGTGGTGATCACGACCTCGACGCCATTGCTCCCGATCAACGCGCAATCGCCGAGCTTGGCGGGCGTGCCGGCAAGGCCCGTCATCACCATATTCTCCTTCAGCGCCTTGATCTCCCAGGTCGCATCGACGGGATCACCCGACAGCGGCCCGATCTTGCCGCCGATCCGCAGCGGCAGCTTGGCGCCGACGCCGGCATCGAAGGCGATGCGCACCGCGATCGGATCCCAGAGCGGACCGAGGCAGGCATTGCCGATGTTGCGGTCGAGCAGCCGGCGCAGGATGAACGTGGAATCGCCGGGCGCACCGCCGCCGGGATTGTCGCTGGCATCGCCGAGCACGATGGCGCCGTCCTTCGCCAAGGCCTGGTCGAGCGCAGCATCGACGCCGGGCATGCGTTCGGTCACCGCCTCGCGCATGCCGATCAGCTCGTCCGCGAGCTTGCGCGCCAGCGCCTGCGCCTTGGCGCCATCGGGATCGACGGCGGCATCGCTATAGACCAGCACCTTGGTGCCCATGTCAGGCGTGTCGCCCCATCCGAAGCCGTGAACGATCGAGACCGAGACGATGCCGTCCTTGCCTTCCAGCGCGGTGATGCGGTCGACGAAGCTGCGCACCGGCTCGCGCGTGGTGTGCAGGGTGACGATCATGTCGGTGTCGACCAGGGCCTTCTGCAGCTTCAGCCGCTTCTCGGCGAGCTCGGTGCAATGTTTCACCAGATCCTGGGCCCGCTCGAGAATGTCGGTGTGCGGATATTCCTTCCAGCAGATCAGAAGATCGGCGCTTCTGACCATCAGCTCGCTCATGTGAACGTGGGGGTCGAGCGTCGCACCGATGACCACATCGGGTCCGACGATGTCGCGGATGCGCGCGAGCAGCTCGCCCTCGCAATCATCATAGCCGTCGGCGATCATCGCGCCGTGCAGGCCGATCAACGCCATGTCGACCGGCAGCGCGGCTTCGAGGTCGGCGAGGATCTGGTCGCGCAGGGTTTCGAACGCGGCGCGGGTGACGAGCCCGTTCGGCACCGCTGCGGCGACCAGCCCCTCGATCAAGGTCCAACCTTTCGATGGCCCGACCTGCCGCGCCGCCCATAGTGGCCCGCCATGCATCTGCATCTTGTCCGGATGCGTTCCGGCCGGGAAGTAGGCACGCTCGTGGAAGGTCGCGAGCCCCGTCGGCATCGGCGCAAAAGTGTTGGTCTCGGTGGCAAGGGCGGCGGAGAAGACACGCATGGAGGAATTGCTCTTGGTTCGCGCGATGACAATGAGGCGGCCGCAGGGGATCGCATTGCGCCCACGAGCACAAGACTTTGCGACGGCAGAGCACCCGCCGCTCAGCGCATGATGTCGATCAGTTCGCCGCCGCCGGCGCCCTCACCGACTGATCCTCGATCGCCTTGATCGCGACGACGGCGACCTGGGATAATGCCTCGCGGTCGGCGCCTGACGACGCCATCACGCTCATGCCGGTGATCACGGCGGAAACATAGCGCGCGAGCGCAGCGGGGTCGGCGGCTTCAGCCAGATCGCCTTCGCGCTTGGCGCGCTCGAAACGGTGCCGGAGCTGCTCCTCGGTCTGTGCGCGGCGGGCCGCGAGCTCGAACGGCACGTTGGAAGAGCCGGAGCCGCAGGCGAGACCGCCCTGCACCAGCAGGCAGCCGGGCGGATTGGAGGGATCGGTCTGTTTCTCGGCGACGCCCATCAGCATCCGCGCGGTGACCTCGTGGGCGGTCGGCGCGCTCAGCACCTCGTCCATCCAGGCCTCCCGTCGCGCCGTGTAGCGGTCGAGCGCGGCCCTGAGCAGGGCCTCCTTGCTGCCGAACGCGGCATAGAGGCTGGGCGGGTTGATGCCCATGGCATCGGTGAGCTGGGCGATGGTGGCGCCCTCATAGCCATGGCGCCAAAACACCTCCATCGCCTGGTCCAGCGCGGTGTCGCGATCGAAAGTCCGGGGCCGTCCGATGCCCATCTGCAAAACTCCTGTTCCGTCTCCGCCCCGTCTGATTCTTATCTAGTTGTTCTTGAACGCGATTTCTTTGATCTGGCGCAGTCCGCCGAAAGTCGGGCTACTATTTTCGTAGTATCCGTTACATAAGTCTCTTGCGAACGGGTTGCCAGCGCCACATTTGTAGCGAGCACTACAAATCTGGAGCGCGCCAATGCCTTCGTCCGAAATTCGTTCTTCCGGCCGCCTGAAGCGGTGGCTGAGCACCGTCGCCGCCGCCGGCTTGGTGATTGCCGCCGGCTCCTACGCCGGCTCCCAATATTTCCACTTCAGTTCCGCGCCGAATGCGGCCCGCGCCGCGGCCCCCGAACAGGCCGTCCCCGTTACGGTTGCCGTCGTCGAGCCGCGCCAGGCGAGCCTGTGGGACGAGTTCTCCGGCCGGCTTGAAGCCGTCGAGCGGGTCGAGATCCGGCCGCGGGTGGCCGGTGCCATTCTCGGCACCAATTTCACCGAGGGCTCGCTGGTCAAGGCTGGCGACGTCCTGTTCAAGATCGACCCGGCGCCCTACGCCGCCGAGGTCGACCGGGCGCAGGCGCAACTGGAAGCGGCGCGCGCCCGCGCCGCCTTCGCCGCCAACGAACTGGAGCGCGGCGCGCAGCTGGTTGGCAATTCCATCGTGACCAAGCGCGATTACGACCAGCGCGACAACGGCAATCGCGAAGCCATCGCCAACGTCAAGGCCGCCGAAGCGACCTTGCAGACAGCCAAGCTCAATCTCGACTACACGCAGGTGCGCGCGCCGGTCGACGGCCGGGTCGGCCGGATCGAGGTCACGGTCGGCAACCTCGTCGCCGCCGGGTCGGCCTCGCCGGTGCTGACCTCGCTGGTGTCCGTCAACCCGATCTATGCGAGCTTCGACGCCACCGAAGAGCTGGTGTTGCGCGCATTGTCGGCGATTGCCGACGGCTCGGGCAAACGCGGCAATCTCGACCGCATCCCGGTCGAGATGACGACCTCGGGCGGCATCACGGCATCCGGCCATATCCAGTTGATCGACAATCAGGTCAACGGGCAGAGCGGCACGATCCGCGTCCGCGCCGTGTTCAAGAACGAGGACGGCCGGCTGATCCCCGGCCAGTTCGCGCGCGTGCGCATGGGCCAGCCGCAGCAGCAATCGCTGGTGCTGCTCGACGAGCGCGCCATCGGCACCGACCAGGACAAAAAATTCGTGATGGTGGTCGGCGACGACGAGCGCGCTGTCTATCGCCCGGTCAGCCTCGGCGGCAGCGTCGACGGCCTGCGCATCATCTCCGCCGGCCTCAAGCCCGGCGAGCGCGTGGTGGTCAATGGCCTCCAGCGGGTGCGGCCAGGTGCGTTGTTGAAGACGCAGGTGGCCGCGATGGGCGCACGCGACGGGGCGGCCACTGACAACAAGCGACTGGCGCAGCGCTGATCATGATCGACAATGGCGGTCACCACACACGCGATGCCCACCCTCCCCTGGAGGGGGAGGGTCGACGCGCGCACAGCGCGCGGCGGGGTGGGGTGACGGTCTCAGTTGGTGAAAACCTGCTCGCACCTCCTCAGCATCCGTGCGTCGCGGGTTCGTCTCAATTGAGCACCGCACGCGCGGAGGGGCCGCCACCCCACCCCGTCTCGCATGTCGCTGCGCTCATGCGAGCCGACCCTCCCCCTCCAGGGGAGGGTGAACATCGCGCCCCCTCGACGACCGACGCCAATCAGAGCCACTGACATCTCCCGACCACGGGGCCTCCCATGAACCTCTCCAAATTCTTCATCGATCGGCCGATCTTCGCAGGCGTGCTGTCGACGCTGATCTTCCTCGGCGGCTTGATCGCGCTGTTCTCCATGCCGATCTCCGAATATCCCGACGTCGTGCCGCCCTCCGTGGTGGTGCGCGCGACCTATCCCGGCGCCAATCCGAAGGTGATCGCCGAGACGGTGGCGACGCCGATCGAGGAGCAGATCAACGGCGTCGAGAACATGCTCTATATGAGCAGCCAGGCGACCACCGACGGCGCGATGACGCTCACGGTCACCTTCAAGCTCGGCACCGATCCGGACAAGGCCACGCAGCTGGTGCAGAACCGCGTGCAGCAGGCCGAGCCGCGGCTGCCCAATGTCGTGCGCCAGCTCGGCGTCATCACCAAGAAGAGCTCGCCCGACCTCACCATGGTCGTGCATCTGATCTCGCCGAACGGCCGCTACGACACGACGTACCTGCGCAACTACGCGGTGCTCAACGTCAAGGACCGGCTGGCGCGCATCGACGGCGTCGGCGACGTGCAGCTGTTCGGCGCCGGCGACTATTCGATGCGGGTCTGGGTCGATCCGCAGAAGGCGGCCGAGCACGGCCTCTCCGCCAGCGACATCGTCAAGGCGATCCAGGCGCAGAACGTCGAGGCCGCCGCCGGCGTCGTCGGCGCCTCACCGAGCGTCAAGGGCCTCGATTTGCAGCTCTCGGTCAATGCCGAGGGCCGGCTGTCGAACGAGGACCAGTTCGCCGACATCGTCGTGAAGACCGGAACGCATGGCGAGATCACGCGGCTGCGCGACGTCGCCCGCATCGAGCTCGGCGCCTCCGAATATGGCCTGCGCTCGCTGCTCGACAACAAGCAGGCGGTGGCGATCCCGATCTTCCAGGCGCCCGGCTCCAACGCGCTGCAGATCTCGGACAACGTCCGCGCCACCATGGCCGAGATCAAGAAGACGATGCCGGAGGGCGTCGAGTACCACATCGTCTACGACCCGACCCAGTTCGTGCGCTCCTCGATCGAGGCCGTCGTGCACACGCTGTTCGAGGCGATCGTGCTGGTCGTGATCGTCGTGATCCTGTTCCTGCAGACCTGGCGCGCCTCGATCATCCCGCTGCTGGCGGTGCCCGTCTCGATTGTCGGCACCTTTGCCGTGATGCATCTGTTCGGCTTCTCGATCAACGCGCTCAGCCTGTTCGGGCTGGTGCTCGCGATCGGCATCGTCGTCGACGACGCCATCGTCGTGGTGGAGAACGTCGAGCGCAACATCGAGAGCGGCCTGTCGCCGCGCGACGCCACCTATCAGGCGATGCGCGAGGTGTCGGGACCGATCATCGCGATCGCGCTGGTGCTGGTCGCGGTGTTCGTGCCGCTCGCCTTCATCTCCGGCCTCACGGGGCAGTTCTACAAGCAGTTCGCCCTGACGATCGCGATCTCCACCGTGATCTCGGCGGTGAACTCGCTGACCTTGTCGCCGGCCCTGTCGGCGCTGCTGCTCAAGGGCCACCACGAGCCGAAGGATCGCCTCACCCGCATCCTCGACAAGAGTCTCGGCTGGTTCTTCCGCGGCTTCAACCGCGCCTTCGTCCGCGCCTCCAACAATTACAGCGGCAGCGTGTCCAAGGTGATCACCGGCAAGGCCGCGGTGATGATCCTCTATGTCCTGCTGGTCGGCGCCACCGCCGTGCTGTTCAAGCAGGTGCCGGGCGGCTTCGTGCCGGGCCAGGACAAGCAGTATCTGGTCGGCTTCGCGCGGCTGCCGGACGGCGCCACGCTCGACCGCTCCGAGGAGGTGATCCGCAAGATGAGCGACATCGCGCTGACGCAGCCCGGGATCGAGAGCTCGGTCGCCTTCCCCGGCCTGTCGATCTCCGGCTTCACCAACTCCTCCAATGCCGGCATCGTGTTCTCGACCTTGAAGCCGTTCGACGAGCGTAAGGATCCATCGCTGTCCGGCGGCGCGCTGGCGATGGAGCTCAACAAGAAATATGCGGGCATCCAGGACGCCTTCATCGCGATGTTCCCGCCGCCACCGGTCAACGGCTTGGGCACCATCGGCGGCTTCAAGCTGCAGATCGAGGACCGCGCCGGCCTCGGCTACGAGGCTCTGAACGACGTCACCAAGGCGTTCATGGCCGGCCTGCAGAAGTCGCCGGAGATCGCCGGCGTGTTCTCCAGCTTCCAGGTCAACGTCCCGCAACTGTTCGCCGACATCGACCGCACCAAGGCGTTGCAGCTCGGCGTCCCCGTGACGGAGGTGTTCAACACCCTGCAGATCTACCTCGGCTCCTACTACGTGAACGACTTCAACAAGTTCGGCCGCACCTATTCGGTGCGCGTGCAGGCCGACGCGCCGTTCCGCGCCCGTGCCGACGATATCCGCCAGCTCAAGGTGCGCTCCGCCTCCGGCGACATGGTGCCGCTGTCGGCGCTGCTCAACGTGCGACAGAGCGCAGGTCCCGAACGCGCCATCCGCTACAACGGCTTCCTGTCGTCGGATATCAACGCGGCAGCGGCGCCCGGCTTCTCCTCGGGCCAAGCGCAGGCGGCCGCCGAGCGGGTCGCGGCCGAGGTGCTGCCGCCCGGCTTCGCCTTTGAATGGACCGACCTGACCTACCAGGAGTTCATCGCCGGCAACTCCGGCCTGTGGGTGTTTCCGCTCGCGATCCTGCTGGTGTTCCTGGTGCTGGCCGCGCTCTACGAGAGCCTGACCCTGCCGCTGGCGATCCTGATGATCGTGCCGATGGCGCTGCTGGCGGCGATGTTCGGTGTCTACCTCTCGAAGGGCGACAACAACATCTTCACCCAGATCGGCCTGATCGTGCTCGTCGGCCTCTCCGCCAAGAACGCGATCCTGATCGTCGAATTCGCGCGCGAGCTCGAATTCGCCGGGCGGACGCCGTTGCGCGCCGCGATCGAGGCCAGCCGCCTGCGGTTGCGGCCGATCCTGATGACGTCGATGGCGTTCATCATGGGCGTGCTGCCGCTGGTGCTCTCGACCGGCGCCGGCTCGGAGATGCGGCGGGCGATGGGCGTCGCGGTGTTCTCCGGCATGATCGGCGTCACCGTGTTCGGCCTGTTCCTGACGCCCGTGTTCTACGTGCTGCTGCGGACGCTGACCGGCATGAAGCCCCTCACCCAGCATGGCGGCCACGGCACGGTGGCGGCTCAACCCGCGGAGTAAACAAGAATGTGAACGCGCGTGATGTCGAGCGCCCGGAAACGCGATCGTCTCTTGATTCGTAGAGACAAATGGCAGCCGGCGTCCCGACCACGCTCCACGGATGATCCGATTCACGATCAATTCTACACGACTGTGAAACGGATCACAGACCAGCGCAGCGAGATGGAGGACGCCAACTCCAGCACGTTGCGCCGACCCGGCGGCCTGTCCCGCACCAGGCCGCCGGGTCATTTGACCACACGGAGTTGCAACATGGATTTTTTGAATCATCTTGTCGCCGCCAGACTGATGAAGACGGCAGAGGGTTTTGAACGCATCGGCGCCCACGGTGCATCGCGGCGGCTGCCGGCTCCGACCCGTGCGCGGGCGACGAGCACACCGGCGCTCGGTCTCGTCGTCGACAATTCGGCGGGGAGCGAACCGGTGCCGGCGCTTGCCTGCCCGGACGATCAAGGTTGCAGCGCCGGATTGTAGGACCGCAACGCTCCAAACACGTCCCCGGGGGCGTGACCCCCGCCGGACCAGACCATGCGCCGGCAGCGGACGATCTCAACACGCCCTGCCGCAACGCGGCCGGCGCGGCGCCTAGCGCCAAAATGGCATCATCTCACGATCAAAACTCGCGCTTGCCACGGCTGGGAACAGCCGATAGCTTTTTTGAACCTTTCAAAGCGCGACGGATCATCGAGCATGTTTTCACGGCGGACCAGCCCCACGGGTGTGAAGGTGTCGAACGGGACGCCACGCGCGGCCCTCCCCGTCTCGAAGACGGTGCTGGTGGCGGCGGCAGCCATGCTGAGCGTCGCCGCGGCGGCGCAGGCGCGCGATCTCACGGTGGTGTCGTGGGGCGGCAACTATCAGGACGCGCAGCGCAAGATCTACTTCCAGCCGTTCGCCGCCAAGCTCGGCGCCACCGTGCTCGACGAGAGCTGGGACGGCGGCTATGGCGTGCTGCAGGCCAAGGTGAAGGCCGGGGTGCCGAACTGGGATGCGGTGCAGGTCGAGGCCGAGGAGCTCGAGCTCGGCTGCAGCGACGGCATCTATGAGAAGATCGACTGGAGCAAGATCGGCGACAAGAAAGGCTTCATCCCGGCCGGCGTGAGCGATTGCGGCGTCGGCGCCATCGTGTGGTCGACGGGCATGTCCTATGACGGCGACAAGATCAAGGATGGGCCGAAGACCTGGGCGGACTTCTGGGACACGGCGAAGTTTCCGGGCAAGCGCGGCCTGCGCAAGGGCGCCAAATACACGCTCGAATTCGCGCTGATGGCCGACGGCGTGCCAGCCAGCGACGTCTACAAGGTGCTGAAGACCAAGGAGGGCGTCGAGCGCGCCTTCAAGAAGCTCGACGCGCTCAAGGCCGACATCGTGTGGTGGGAGGCCGGCGCGCAGCCGCTGCAGCTCCTGTCATCCGGCCAGGTCGCGATGACCTCGGTCTATAACGGCCGCATCAGCGCCATCAACCGCACCGAGGGCAAGCATTTCGGCTTCGTGTTTCCGGGCAGCATCTACGCGGTCGATAGCTGGGTGGTGCTGAAGGGCTCGCCAAACAAGGACGCCGCGATGAACTTCATCGCGTTTGCGAGCCAGGCCGAGAACCAGGCCAAGCTGCCGGAATACATCGCCTATGGCCTGCCGAACATCGCCGCCGCCAAGCTGGTGCCGGAAAAATTCGCCGCCGAGCTGCCGACCACGCCGGACAATCTGAAGCAGGCGATCGCGCTCGACGTCGGCTTCTGGACCGACAATTCTGAAGAGCTGTCGAAGCGCTTCAACGCCTGGCTCGCGCGCTGAGGCTCGCCGCTTCAGCAAACCGGGCGCGCGATGATCGTCGTCGCGACGCGCGCCTGCCCTCCTCGTGCATGAGTCCCGGCGAGGTCCGCGCCGAAAGCCTCCGTCATGGATACCCCCTTCATCTCGTTCCGGCATGTGGTCAAGCGCTTCGCTGCGCTGACCGTGGTCGACGATCTCGATCTCGATATCGCGCGCGGTGAGTTCGTCGCCCTGCTCGGGCCCTCCGGCTCCGGCAAGACCACGCTCCTGATGATGCTCGCAGGCTTCGAGCAGCCGACCAGCGGCACGATCGAGGTCGGCGGCGCCAGGGTCGACGGGCTGCCGCCGCACAAGCGCAACATGGGCGTGGTGTTCCAGAACTACGCGCTGTTCCCGCATATGAGCGTGCGCGACAACATCGCCTTTCCGCTCAGGATGCGCGGCACGTCCAAGCCCGAGATCGCGCAGCGCGTCGCCCGCGTGCTCGACATGGTCAAGCTGTCGGCCATGGCCGAGCGCAAACCGGCGCAGCTCTCCGGCGGCCAGCAGCAGCGCGTCGCACTCGCCCGCGCCCTGGTGTTCGAGCCGCAGGTGGTGCTGATGGACGAGCCGCTCGGTGCGCTCGACAAGAAGCTGCGCGAGCAGATGCAACTCGACATCCGCGACCTGCACCGCCGGCTCGGCCTCACCATCGTCTTCGTCACCCACGACCAGGACGAGGCGCTGACGATGTCCGACCGCATCGCCGTGTTCAACCACGGCAGGATCGAGCAGATCGGCACACCGCGCGAGATCTACGAGCTGCCGCGCACGCCATTCGTCGCCGAGTTCATCGGCGAGACCAACCTGCTGGCGTGCAAGCTCGACGAGCACGCGGGCGAGGTGATGCGGCTGACGACGGACTCGGGCCTCACGCTGTCGGCGCATGCCGGCGCCGCCCGCATCGATGGTGGCAAGGTGCAGGTTTCGATCCGTCCCGAGGCCATCCGGATCAACGATCATGCAGCGGCGACCGCGAACCGCCTGACCGCGCGCATCCTGGACGCGGTGTATTTCGGCGATCACGTGCGTCTGGTCGCCACGGCCGGCGCGCAGCGGCTGATCATCAAGGGCGATCGTGCCGGTCAGGCCGCGGAGGTCGGCAGCGAGGTCGTGCTGTCGTTCACGGCGTCGGATGTCTGGGTGGTGGGATCATGCGACCAGACTTCCGCCAACGGTTGACGGCAGTTCTGCTGCTGGCGCCGCTTCTGGCGTTCATGCTGTCGTTCTTCGTCGTGCCGCTGGTGACGATGATGAAGTCGGCTGTATCCGATCCAGTTGCGACCGAGTCCCTGCCCCGCACCCACAAGGCGCTGGCGCGCTGGGACCGCACGAGCGTGCCTCCTGCAACCGCACAGGCTGCGTTCATCGACGACATCCGCAAGCTGACCAATGACGAGCAGTTCGGCGATCTCGTTCGCCGCCTCAACAGCGCGCAGTCCGGATTCCGCAGCCTGCTCGGCAAGACCCGCCGCGCGCTCGACGGCACCGACGCGGTCGACCTCGCAGCAATCGACTCGCGCTGGAGCGAGACCTCCTATTGGACGACCATCGCCGAGGCCGTCGCCTCGCCCTGGACCGACAAGAACCTGCTCGCCGCCGTCGACCTCGAGCGCAACGCCGCCGGCAATATCGCTGCGATGCCGGAGGGCGCCTCGGCCAACCGCCTGATCATGATCCGGACCTTCGTGACCTCGGCGCTGGTGACGCTGGCCTGCATCCTCATCGGCCTGCCGTTCGCGATGGTGGCCGCCTCGGTCGACGGCTGGCGCCGGCAGATCCTGCTCGGCGCGGTGCTGCTGCCGCTGTGGACCTCTCTCCTGGTACGCACCGCGGCCTGGTATGTCGTGCTGCAGGACAACGGCCTGATCAACGCCACCTTGAAGGGGCTCGGCCTGACGTCAGCGCCGGTGCCGCTGATGTTCAACCGGCTCGGCGTCGTCATCGCCATGACACATGTGCTGCTGCCGTTCATGGTGCTGCCGATCTTCAGCGTGCTGATCGCGATCCCGCGCAATCTGATGCCGGCGGCGGCCTCGCTCGGCGCGCATCCGCTGCGCGCCTTCGTCCACGTCCTGCTGCCGCTGTCGATGCGCGGCGTCGTCTCCGGCGCCCTGCTCGTGTTCATGGCCGCGCTCGGCTACTACATCACGCCGGCGCTGATCGGCGGCGCCAACGATCAGATGATCAGCTCGGTGATCGCCTACTACGCCACGGGAGCCGCGAACTGGGGCATGGCCGGCGCGCTCGGCCTCGTCCTGCTCGCGATGACGATCCTGCTCTACGCCCTCTACATCCGGCTGACCTCGACCGAGGAGCAGCGCGCATGAAATGGCTGCCGCTCGTCAAGCTGCTGTTCGCGATCGCCGTCATCGTGTTCCTGCTCGGGCCGTTGATCGCGGTGCTGCCGCTATCGCTGACCGACAGCGTGTTCCTGAACTATCCCATTCCCGGCTATTCGACGCGCTGGTTTCGCGAGCTGGTCACCGCCGACTCCTGGCGGCTCTCGATCGTCAACAGCCTGCTGATCGGCGCGGGGACCACAGCCCTTGCAACGTTGCTCGGCACGCTCGCCGCGCTCGGCCTGCGCGGCAAGCCCGCCTCGCTGCTGTTCGCGACGCTTCGCACCGTGTTCCTGCTGCCGATGGTCGTGCCGGCGGTGGTGCTCGGCGTCGGCATGCAGCTGATGTTCTCGCGCTACGGGCTCACCAACACCTATCTCGGCGTCATCATCGCGCACACCGTCGTCGCCGTGCCGTTCGTGCTGGTCAACGTCTCCTCGGCCTTGCAGGGCGTCGATATCCAGCTCGAGCGGGCCGCCGCGAGTCTCGGCGCTTCGCCCGCCGTGGTGCTGCGCTCGGTGACGTTTCCCATCGCGCTGCCCGGCATGATCTCCGGCGCATTGTTCGCTTTCGCGACGTCGCTGGACGAGGTGGTGCTGACGCTCTTCGTCGCCGGCCCCAATCAGCGCACCCTGGCGCGGCAGATGTTCGCCACCATCCGCGAGAACATCAGTCCGGCGATCGTCTCGGCGGCGGCCGTGTTCATCGTCGGGACGATCGTGCTGTCGCTCGCGATGCTCGCGCTCCGGCGGCGGATGACGTGAGGGAAGGCACCGGTCCGTAGGGCGGATGAGCGCAGCGTAATCGGCCGCCCCGTGCGCGAACAGCCGCTATGCGCACAACAGCCGGAATGGCGGATTACGCTGCGCTCATCCGCCCTACGGCTGCCCTACCCCGCCTTCACGTATTTGCGCCAATTGTGCGCTTCCTTGAACCCGAGCACCTCGCGCGTCTTGCGGTTCGACAGCGGCGCCTCGTCGTCACCCATCTCGCGGGTCACCGGCACATTCGGACAATAGCGGCGCAGCAGCTCGCGCGTCGGCATCGTTGCGGTGACGGTGTCGTTGACCGCGTTGAAGACCTGGAAGCCGAGCCCGTCCTTCTCGATCGCCAGATGCACGATCTCGCCGAGGTCGCGGGCGTCGATATAGGACCAGGCGTTGCGCTTGCGCGACGGCGGGTCGGCGAGGAAGCGGGGGAACATGTCGTATTCATGCGGCTCGATGACGTTGCCGATGCGCAAGCAGTAGATGTCGATGCCATAGCGCATCGCAAAGGCGCGCGCGGTCTTTTCGTTCACGACTTTGGACAACCCGTAGGAATCCATCGGGTCGGTGTCGTAGTCCTCCTCGAGCGGAAAGCTCCTGAAGTCCTTGTCGCCCTCCGCGAAGCAGACGCCATAGGTGGTCTCGCTGGAGGCGATGATGATCTTGCGCACGCCGAGCTTCGCAGCGGCCTCGATGACGTTGTAGGTGCTGATCGTGTTCACGCGAAAGGTCTCGTTGTCGGGCTCGATCAGCACCCGCGGGATCGCGGCGAAATGCACCACCGCATCCGGCGCCCGTGGCGGCCGGCCGGCGTTGAAGCCGCCGAAGCCATGATGCGTGGTCAGCGCGTTGAAGGCCTGGCCGCTGTCCGTCAGATCCGCGATCAGGGTATTGATCCCGGGGTGATCGAACGGCTTGAGGTCGACGTTGAGGAGCGCGTAGCCCTTGTTCTGCAGATGCGGCAGCACATGCCTGCCCGCCTTGCCGGTTCCCCCGGTGAACACCACGCGCTTGGCTGTCATTGAGCTCGTCATCCCCTGTGAGTGCGTGATCGCTTCTAGCAGTTTCCAGCGAAGCTGCTCCACAAGGAACTTGCAGCCTGCCGCGCGGAACGCGGCCTGCTTTCAATGCCGCGTGGAAGCCTATTGCCGCACTGCGTTGATAGCTCCGCCTCCCGGCAGGTGACATCAGGCCAACCGCCCCGATCCAGCCTGCGCGCATTTCTGTCGATCCGAAAATCGCCTCCCATCGCGACACGGCAATCTCTGGATGCGTCGCCGGCACATCACCCGATCGCGATGCAAACGACGATCATTCGCAGAATTTTTTCGGCGCTGAGTAGCCAAGTTTCCCATTTTCGAATAGGTAATATAGTGCGGTCACAATGTATTGGGACGGCAGGTTCGTCCCTGAAGGGATATTGTCATGAGATTGTCGTCGAGTGTCGTCGTGTCCTCGGCTGCCGCCGTGCTGGCAACCGTCCTGCTGTGCGGTCCTGCCGCATCGCAAATCACACCAGGCTCCGCCCCCTCGCTTCCGGGCGTAACGGTCGACGCACCGAAGCAGGCGACAAAGCTCCAGAGGTCGAAGACCACGGCCGACACCGGGATCTCGCGCCGCACGCGGTCGACGGCGTCGTCGACGGCGCGCGCGCCGTCAGTTGCGTCGGACTCCGTGGAAGCCAGGATCGCCAAGCTGGAGAGAGCCGCCAGCAGCTGCAACGGCGGCTGCGAGACCAGCTTCAAGTCGGGCAATGCGCCTTGGGTCGGATGCAGCTTGTCCGGTCAGGAATTTTCGCATTTCGATACGACCTGCTCCGACACCCTCAGGTACAAGCACTACGCGGACTGTGCGGAGACCAAGGCGTTCCTGGGCTGGGATCGCAACAAGGTCTGGCTGCATTGCAGCAGCCTGCTGGCCGGCGGCAAGTTTCAGGTCGCCGAGATCAAGCGGTTGAAGCGCGCCCAGTAGTTTGATGGCTTGACCTCTCGGCCTCATCTGAGGTCAGCTCCTGTGAGGTGACGTCTGGCGGCCTGCGATTGCGGCAGGCCGCATTGTTTGCAGGCCGGCTGGCATGTCGGCCTGTGAAGGCCCGTAGGCCGAGGAGTCGAGCACGCGCATGCGGCGAAGCGCCCGCCCAAGGGCGGCGCTTTCACGCGAAGATTTTTTCACGCGAGGACGATGGAAAGCCGGTCCATGAGCCCTGCTGCAACGATCCGGCGCCTGCGGGCCGACGATGCGGCATGCTTCAAGGCCCTTCGTCTGGAGGCGCTGACGATCAGCCCGGAATCGATGGGCAGCACCTTCGAGCTGGAGAACGGGCTTGGCGTCGAATGGTTCGCCAGGCGGCTCGAGGACACCCACACCCTCGGCGCCTTTCGAGACGGCGAGCTTGTCGGCACGCTGGGCTTCGTCGTCCAGCAGGGGCCGAAGCACGCCCATAAGGGCCGGCTGTTCGGCATGTACGTTAAGCCAGCCTTTCGACGGAGCGGGCTCGCGCGCCTGTTGGCGAATGACATCCTGGATGTCGCGCGCGAGCAGGTCGAGATCGTTCAGCTGATCGTCGTCCAGGACAATGTGCCGGCGCGACGGCTCTACGAAAGCATCGGCTTCGTGGAATTTGGCCTGGAGCTGAAAGCCGCGAAGGACGGCGGCCGATACTACGACGAGGCGCACATGGCGCTCGACTTCAGTCGTGCGGCTGACAGCACCTGACAACCGAGCTGCTGGGATCGATCGGTTCTCCCATTCAAGGCGATGGCGGCATGGGCCGCAGTCACGAGCTGATGAGATGCGCGCAGCACAGGGGAGCCCGACATCACGATCACCTTGGGACGCCACCGGCCGCTGATCCAGACCCCCTGGGACGAAGCGGCCGTTCGGGTCGCGATCGACGACATTGCAGCCGACACGATCGCCCAGTTCGATCCCGACAATTTCTGGCCGGCCCATCCCAGCGACGACGGGACGGCAGACGGTGACCCCAGCTTCTACAAGGGCGCGGCGGGGGTGATCTGGGGGGCTGGACTACTTGCTCCGTATCGGTGCGACAGGCCGTGCGAAGGACTTCCGCCCCGTGCTGTCGAGGCTAATGGAGCGGACGGTCATCGATCACGCAGCCAACTCGCCTGCCGACTACGAGAAACACGGCTCGCTGCTCCGTGGCGAGGTGGGGGCCGCCCTTCTCGCCATGCGGCTCACGCCACTGTCGAGCCTCGCCGACCTCATTCATTGGCACGCCGAGAAGAACGACGAACTGCCGATCCGGGCAGCTGATGATTTCGTTCCTTTGCACTTGCTCGCTTCGAGACGCCTGACGGCGGGGCTGCCGGCAGAGATTGCGACGCGTTTTGATATTGCTTTGGCTCTTGGCAAGGCGCAATCTGATGACACTGGATGGCCGACTTTTCGTTGGCCTCACGATTTCACCAAAACATTCTTTTCTGGCCCCTTCAATCTCATTCGAAAAGGGAGAATTGTCGTGAGACTTGCGATTTTTGTTGTCGTGGCCCTGTTGGGATCTTCGGGCGCGGCTTTCAGTGAGGCGAGCGATTGCAATATCGAAGCTTTCAAGGCGATGCGCATCGAGGATTCTTCCCTTGCAGTCATGCTCGCCCAGCTCAAGTTGATCAATGAGGCGAACTATGAAGAGGCAAAGAAGTCTGCCTCCGCAATCATCCCCGAATATTTCGCTGGAGATTTCAAGAGCTTCGCGGCAAAGCGCGCCAGCATGTACCAAGAGACGCGGTTCAACTATAGCGTTGACGAAGCGAAGCATCTGGTGACGTCGGGCGTCGATGAAAATGGCCTTGCCGCCTACACGGCCTGCCTTCAGTCGAGATCGCCCCTGACCGCTGTGGTGACCAAGAGCCCCAGCCAGCAGATCGTCAGCTTACGAATCCGCTTCGAGCCTAAGAGCGCGATCCCGAACCCCAATCCCCTCATCATTCAGGTCATTGGCGGAGAGTCGTTTGGCGTTGTCGGCGACCAGAAAGACAAGATCGTCGAGGCTAGCGTCGGTCCCGGAGAGCGGATCTACGTCTTCAAGCGAGTACCAAACTCGGAATTTGTCGCCGTCGTACAGATGCCGTCGCTCAGTCTCGCTGCAAATGACGTTTCGTTACCTCCACCACCGGTCTTGAAGGAGATCGTGCAGACAAAAAGCATATCGGTCAATGGCGGACCTATGCATCTCGATCATCCTACAGGCGCGCCGGTCGGCAAATCAGCAGGCCCGGTGCAAACATGCGCTGCGGCGGACGCAGGTTGGGAGCTGATACCCGATACCGCGGCTCTTTCCTTCTCCGAAACACGTCCGGGGTGCTTTACCGGAAAGAGCGCGGTCGCCGACGAAAGCAAGGTCTGCTTCAACGTGACGCTCAGCATCAACGCGGGTGACTCCTGCGACGTCAATTGGACCGTCTCCACCAAACAGCGTCGCACCGTGAAGGTGTTTCAATAAGCGCGCGGCTCCGGATCTCGCAAGACGGCGGTTGGATGGCGATCAAGCACTGAGCGACCGTCCCGCCGTCGGCCTGGCGCTCATTGCCGCGGCAGGAGCGACCGTCCTGCGCCACTGCGATGTCCAGCATTTGCCGCCGATCGGCGGTTTCGTCGTCCTGCTCGGGCTTGCCGCCGCCGCGCCTGAGGAGACCGGGCGGCCTTCGTCCAGCCGGGACTTTCGCGTCCAATGCCGGTCAGCATCTGTGCCGAGATGAACCTTCTGCCTGCTGCCTTGACCTACTCAAGGGCGGGAGGAGATCGAGGTCGCAATGACGGCTCTGACCAAGGCATTTCATAAGGCATTTTCCGAAGCATCCGACAGTACGAAACACGAACTGCTCAAACAGTTCCTTCTGCTCTGTGCCGCCATATTGCTGGTGTCGGCGATGGCGCTGACCTACGGGACGGATCTGAGCCACGGCTTTTTCTGATCGGTCTTTTGTTGCTCCGCGTCGGTGAACGGCGGCCGGTGATCGGCATACCCATGTTTGCCGCGGGCATGAGCGGAACGCCCGGCCTATCGCGCCTCGACGAGCGCCGCGAGCTTCGCGAGCGCCATCCGCCAGCCGGCCTCGTTGTCGGCGGGCGATACGCCACGGGGCAGTCCATCATGCGTGGCAAGGAGTTTGGTCCCGCCATCCGCATCGGCGAGCGTGATCGTGATGGTCATCTCGCCGCGTAGCGCAGGATCCGTGGTCTCGAACTCGTCCACTTCGACAACCTGCTCATTCGGGACGAGCTTCACAAAGCGACCGCGATACGTATCCGTGTGCGCCGTCGTCTTGCCGGTCCCGGTCGGCACGTCATAGGTAAGCGAAATCCGCAACGCGCCGCCTTCACGGGCGTCGAACGCATGCACGTCGCAGGTCATCCCGTCCGGCACCTTCCATTTTGCGATCGCGCGCGGATCGAGCAGCGCTCGATAGACCGCCGGCCGAGGCGCGGCGATGTAGCACCGTATCGAAAGGGTCTCGCGCATGTTCATTCCCCGCGGACCTTGGGCATCGTCTCGAGCCATCATCCGATAGGACCGATGGTGTACCGACGGCAGGCTTTTGGATAGGCTGGTTGCCAATCATGCGCCCCGCGGCCTGCCTGCTTGACGCGACCGACGGACAGCACCCGAGAGCCCGACACGATGATCACCCTGGGACGACATCGGCCGCTGGTCCAGACTCCCTGGGACGAAGCGATTGCCCTGGCCGCGATCGAAGACATCGCGGCCGATGCGATCGCCCAATTCGATCCCGATCATTTCTGGCCGGCCCACCCCAGCGACGACGGGACCGCCGACGGCGATCCCAGCTTCTACAAGGGCGCCGCGGGTGTGATCTGGGCCCTCGACTACCTGCATCGTGTCGGCGCAACCCGAGCGACCAAGGATTTCCGCCCCGTGCTGTCCAGGCTGATGGAGCGGACGGTCATCGACCACGCAGCCAATTCGCCTGCCGACTACGAGAAACATGGCTCGCTGCTCCGTGGCGAGATGGGGGCCGCCCTGCTCGCCATGCGGCTCACGCCACTGTCGAGCCTCGCCGACCTCATTCATTGGCACGCCGAGAAGAACAACGAGCTGCCGATCCGGGAGCTGATGTGGGGCCTGCCGGGGTCGATGGTCGCGGCGGTCCACATGGCGGGGATGACCGGGGAAGCGCGCTGGCGCCGCCTGTTCGAGGGGCAGGCGGCACGGCTGTTGGCCGAGCTGGAGGACACACCGCAGGGCCCGCTCTGGACCCAGGATCTATATGGCGCCAAGGACCGCTTTCTCGGACCCGTTCATGGCTTTGCCGGCAACGTCATCCCGCTGTTGCTCGGATGGGACTGGCTGACGGCGGCCCAGCGGGCTCATGTGGCCGCCTTCGTCCCGAAGGCGCTCGCGGCCAACGCATGGCGCTATGACATCGGAACCACATGGGGACCGCGAAGCAAGCGTGAGAAGCGGCTGTTCCTCTGTCAGCACTGTCATGGTGCCCCGGGCATGGTGACGACCTTTGCCGACGCGCCGTTCGCGACGCCGGACTTCGACGCGCTGCTGCTGGACGGCGGACGCTTCACCTGGGCCGCCGGACCACTGACCAAGGGCTCGAACCTCTGCCACGGCACCGGCGGAAACGGCTACGCCTTCCTCAAGCTCTATCGCCGCACCCACGACCCGGTCTGGCTCGACCGCGCGCGCCAGTTCGCGATGACCGCCATCGTGCAGGTTCGCGGCGGCCAGATGGTCGCCGGCCGCGGACGCTATTCGTTATGGACCGGCGACGTCGGCCTCGCCGCCTACCTCTGGGATTGCATCACCGGAGAGCCACGGTTTCCGACGATCGACGTGTTCTGAAGCAAGTTGGGGACTGCTATCAATGTCTGTTTCGAGCAAGGAAGAGACAAGCACGATATCATGATGTAGGTCTTCCTGATGTTCAGCTTTCGTGTGAACGAGACCTTCGCCCTTGAAAGTCGCCGGTTGTTTGTTCTGGCTGGCGAGATGGCAGGTGGGCAGATTCAGGCCGGCATGATCGTCAGCGTGCCGCTAAACTCTTCGCTATCTATCTCTGCCCCCATTCACAGCATCGAATTTGCCCGTAGAACCGGTGGGCGAGACGATGTCTGCCTCTGCATTGCCTATGAAGACTCTGATGAACTCGAAATATGGAAGGGACTTGATCTCAAAAACGAGATCGTAAAAGGCGTACCCACGGCACACTCCGTCTAACCCTCTTGCTGGAGGTCTCTTGAGTGACAACGGCGACCTTCCAATAGAGCGCGCCAAGTGCTTTCGTCCGGTTCAGATCGGGGAGCCGGTCTTGTCGGCATTGGTGCGCGGTCGTCTCTTTGCCCCTCATCCGCATCCAGATCGCCTACGCCAGAAAAACTCGTTTTGACTGCGGCCTCAAACACATGTCTCTGTCCAGTCTCCCGAGCATGAAGATTCTTGTTTCTTTTTTCCAGAATTTATGCTTCTATCTGCCCGTCCCGTCTCACAAGAGGGGCGCTTCGCGGTCGTCACGAACGTCGAGGCGGGATGCGGTGGGCGTGTCGATGTTGCAGCGTGGCTGAGCCGCGCCGACGAACGACGTCGATGCGCACGGTCAAGTCGCGTGGTCCTGGCATCCCGACGCTGATGCCCAGCGCAAGGTGCGCAAGCGCGTTGTGCGATACGGTGGCCAGAAAGCCCGGCGCACCGGGGAGATCGCGAAGCAGCCGTCAAAACCATCGCGCGGGGAATGCCGGGTGTTCTCGGCTGAACCTGTGGTGACTGCCGCCTGCTTTTTTTCTGCAGGCGGGCCATGGGTGCGGCCAGCGCCCGGCATTCCCCGTGCCCTCTTCGACGAAGAGGGAGGTCGATCAGAACAGCTCGGACGCAAAGCGCGCCGCGAGACAGCGAAGCCATGTCTGAAATCCAGACCGCAGCATCCACCCGACACACCCGTCCGACGATCAGCAGGCCGCCGATGAAGCGAAAGAGCGGCACCGCGAAGCGCCCGGGCATCCCACTCTTGTCTGGGCAAGCCCCGCGATGTGGATGGCCGGGCCTTTGCCGCGCCGAAGCGACCGCGGCCGCGCAAGCGGGACGAGCCCGGCCGGGACGACGCGGCGACAGAAGGACAGATGCATGAATTCACGACTATGGTCGCCCTGCCCTGGGGCTGGCGGACCCGCGACGCGAGCCACGGCTGATGTTTGGCTTCGACGTCAGAGGATCTTCAATGATCGTGAGATCGAACGAGGCTGGGTCACCGGCCTGATCGGCCGATGGTGGGCACGACAGGGGCGAAAACACGGATCAAGATCAATGATTTAGGCACCCGCACCAGCGTTCCAGGGCTCTTGGTTTCAAAAGGGAATTTCTGGCGATGCCCGCACCATCCAAGGGGTAGGTTGGAAGCCAGAATCGCCTGAAAGTTGCCAAGACTTCAGAAAAGTTGACTGCCTGCCCTTTGGGCTCGGCGCCCAAAGGTGAAGTTCGGATCCCTCGTTCGCCCAACCTCTCCTGTGTTTCGATGGTTGCGGGGAGGCGCAAGACTCGCGCACGCGCGAGATCCACCCATGTGTCGTGCCGACACCCCGCTGCCAGCTGGCATTGCAATGCTCCGCGATCGCGTTCTCTTCATATACCCAGGGCCGCTCAAGGTCCTTGGTCCGCGCCCCAGTACCGCGCGCAGGCGCGCGGACCGAAGCTTCATTGTGCGAGTTGGTGCTCAACCTTCCTGAGTCCTCTCGCTTCAAGAGGATACCCAATTGCAACCGAGTTCGCGCCGATGCGGCCGCGAGATCGAGAGCGCGCACCCACGGACCGGGTAGTGGACGCAGTATTGACGGGACGGATCAGAATACGGGCAGTTGCGTGAGCAACTTGACTTCATCTGCGCCAAACCTAAGCCGCCGGAGTTGGGCCATCATCCCCGAACACGCCAAACCGCGATTTTGGACGAGGATGCGAGTCCCAATGGCTCGAGAAATTCAGGAACTTCGCCTCGAGCCAACAATGATTCTAAGCCATCCGGAGCGCGCTCAATAACGTTACGATTTGGAGATGTCCGACACGTGACCACATAATCGACGTGGTAGTCTCGTAGCATCTGATGCGCGACCGGCGCTGGCGCAAGCATGAGCTTGAGCATCGCGAGATTGCCATCGTTGTTCCGGTGGTATGGGGCCGCAAACACGGCGTGTTTCGTCGCAGCCAATATGGCCGGGCCGAGATCGATCGGCGCCATGACGCTTCCTCTTGCCAATAGCCCCATAGGCTCGGCATCCGAAACACTTTGACATCGGGACTCGTCAGGTTCAAATACCATTTCAGTCGGCTCTACCATCGAATCGATCAGTGGTTTCGCGCATTTTCCAAGCACTGCGAACATGACCGGAGAGACGACGAACGCCACCAGAACGAGGCTGCTTGTCTGGGCAAGCGATGGCCAGATGAAGACGGCGGCTGCGGCGAATATTGGCGCTGCCGCCATGGCAGCCCCGCCTGTTCCGCGCATTTCCCACACGCTGATCACAATCAACGTCGCGAGGGCAGCGACACCAACACCCCACCGAAATCGATCAACCGGGTTGGCTCGCAAAAATGCCGCTGCCGCGATTGCCATTGTTATAAGAGGAAACGCGTAAAAGCCGAGTACTTCCTCTGGACCGATCCGGATCATCTCCGCCAGGGATACGGTCTCCTGAACATGATCGAGCCATAGAGAAACGACCAGCGGATCAAGCTGCGAATACGGCAACACCAGCGATCGCGCAAAAAGCAGGACGAACGCACCGAGCAAGGCGATCACGGTTCCGGTCGCAGTACCAACACGCAGCCATAGCGAGGATCGGTAACGCTCAATTCCAACCATTAGCACCAGGCCAACGCTCCCGCCCACGGTCAACAAAAGCAGCGGGCCCCCGAACGCGTCAAGCACGGGGAACGTTAGTTCCTCTGCCGGAACCAACGCAAATCCGAGAGCCGCCGATGATGCGGCTAGCGCGAGAGCAAAGGCCGAGACTTCGCGCGCAACCTCTCCACCACGCCAGACGAAAAGACCCGCCATGGCACCGCATATCGTGACGATCACCGGTAGGATCTCAACTCCGATTGCGAGCGACACAGATCCGGTCAACGCTGCGAGCGCCGCCCTGGTCGCGCTTCGATCGGCCTGGATCGCAAAGAGAAGCATCAGGAGCAAGAGATCGATTTGCACGTTGTGATGATCGATCGCGCCCGGCTTGAAGTGTATCAATGCTGGCGCTGCCAGCATAGCCAGCACAGCTGCGCCCAGCGATGAGGCCGCGACGCCTTCGCTCATACGGTAGGCAATCGTCCCGACGAGCACGAGAGCCACGAGAAGCAGAAGTATTGGCCAGACGAACAGCGTTACCGCTTCCGCATGGAGCGGACCGATCAAAGGTTTCAGTGTCAGGATCGATATAGCTAGTGGCAGATCGACAATGCGCGACCAATGCATGAGCACGCCGGATGGACCCAGGCGGTATTGCCGGAGATCCCACCAGGCCTGGCCGTCGAGAAAATCCCGGATTTCGACAAGACGCATCGCATCATCGGTCGACATGGCGTCGAAAACGACGCCCCTGATCGAGAGCAGCTTGAACGCCATCGCCGCAGTAAGCCCCAGCACCAGGATCAGGATCAGAACGCCGACCGCTCTTACTCTGCCTTGGCTTGGAACCGAGTTCAAACTCGAAACGGCGTCTGACATGATGAGCCCACTGGTTCCCGCAGCATCAACAACCGAAATTAACTGGAGCAGCACGCACCGCGTCGAACTGCCCAACGTCTGCACGGCACTGAGCCCATCGGGTTCAAGTGCTCCGCCAGCCTGCAGATATCGAGCCGATTCGTTGCTCGCCGGACCCAACTCGGCCCGTCTGGCAGCGCCACCAAGATGTGACCGGGGTCTACTCCGACGAAGATCCGGCGTTTGGCATAGCGGACGGCCAATAAGCGTGCGATTGCGCGCGGCGCTGTGAACTGACCAATAGGGATCTCAAGAAGTGCTTGACCATCACGATGGACCCGCCAGCCACAACGGCGCCTCCGATGAGGTCGATGATGTAGTGCGCACCGATCAGGGGCGTCGCGGCAACCATCCAGGTATTGAGCGCGATCGACGCCGGCCGCAAAACTCGGATCGGCCACAAAGCCCAGATATAAAGAACTGCCGACGCCGTGTGGAAGCTTGGGAATGATACGATGCCCGCCAGCCTGAGCACGTCGAGCTGTCGTAACGACCCATCTCGTAACGCGAAGATATCCCGAAGCTGCGCCGCGTAATTTGCTGAGTCAACCTTCGGGAATTGCTCGCCCGGCGACAATCCCAGACCATAATAAGTCCCTATGGCCGGAATGAAGGCGGACACGACAATCGTTACAGCGAGTGCAACGCTCAATGTCAGCACGAATTGCTGAAGTCGCAAGAACCGCGATCCCATCGCCAAAATGATCGGGATCGCGAGCAGGGGCCACTTGATGAAGCCGTATCCAACTTTCAAGTAGTGTACGATCCAGCTGTGGGCATTAAAAAACGCTGCAATCCCCTGGGGATCAAACCCAATTGCGCGGTCGATCCACAATAGGCTCCGATCCTGTAGGGGCCAATTCATCGCGTTTGCGACATAACTAAGAGGGCCAGCGATCGCCGTGAGCAATATGATCTGAGCTGTGACACCAAACCAGAAGACAAGTTTAGGATCCGCGGAAGCCTGCCTGATGTGGGCATAAACATAGGCAATACTCGCAAGCGAAATCGCAATAGCAACGAGAACTCCGAAACCCACTGGCTCCAAGGAAAAGTCGGAGTACGTCAAGGCACTCAATAGCGCCGCGCCTAACAGAGCGATTGGCAGCCAGTTGAGATTGAGTGTTTGCCACGCGAGGTTTTCTTCGTCGGTTTTCATGCCTGCAGGCCATCGTTTCCTTCAACGAAGCTCTTTTGACGATCGCGAGCGCAACATCTGACGAAAGCACGGAACATTGGATCGCATTCCCAGGGAGCTGGTCGCGGCACATCTCTCAAGCAGGGCTCTTAAGCCCGGCCAGTAGCCCGCAGATCACCCGATCTCTCACCCCGCAAAATTACGGGACAAAACTTAAGGTAGTGTGAAAAAGGAGATCCTGAGATTCACGATTCACAAACGAGGCACGTTCTGAAGCCATTTTGCAGAGCGGCCGGATTCATGAGAGGGCATTTTCGTAGATCTGGCTGGGCACAATTCTCTCACCGGTTGCGTACCATTGTGGAACCTGTGCCGCGGCTTTTGCGCGGGGATATAACGCCGCGCGATCTCTAGGCTACGGCAGCAACGAAACCACGCTTTACAATCGTTTGGCCGGTGAGCGAGAGCCCTGGAGTAGATCGGTGAAGCAGAGCGGGCGTTGGTGGAAACCTCGCCGTCAACTTTCTACGCAAATGCGCATCAGCTTCTGCTGCTCCGGGGGACGCAGTACCTGGCGATATCCCTTGGCGCCACGTCAGCGCGCGACAGCGGGCCTGACATAGACACTTTCGTACTTCCCGATATGGTCCTCAGTCCAGCCTCGCTTTCCTACGAGGAACTGCCTCAATTCATCATGCCCCTTAAGCCACAAGACAGCATCGATATGGTACTTCTCGAGCACCTCATCCCAGGCGGCTTCATCGACCTCCCAATGCACGAGCTTGAAGTAGTCGCGGAGCAACTCATCAGGATAAGCCGTGGCCGCTCGGCCGTCGACAAAGAGCCGGACTGATCCATGGGTAAGGAAGATCAGATATCCTCCAACATTCCAATGGTTAAGCACCCGCGCATGCGCAAGATGCTTCTCCAGGTATTCGGCGTCCTGCTCCGACAACATGTTTGGCAATGCCAAAGCCGGCTGTACTCGGATAAAAGTAACCGGAAGGACACATGCGCCAACGAGCGCTGCAGTCAGAAGCGCCCGCTGAATTTGCGGCTTGGGCAGCCGAGTGGGAAGAAGCCGATCGAGATGAAGAGCCACCGGCACCGTCGAAAAGATGAAAAAGAATGACATGTATCGAAACTGGCAAAGTCCGAGCGCGAGAAATACCCAACACAGAATGCGGTGCTCGGCGCGGATTTTCGCCGTTACGCCGTACCGCAGTTCCAGCGCGATGAACGCAATAATGTAGGCCATTCCGGGAAGGCTGCCCGGAATTTCGACATTGTGAGAATAGGGAAGCCACTCTCCAATATGTCCCTGAACAAAGTGTCCCAAGGTAGCCGCCACACCTTTGTAGATTTTCCAGCCGAGCGGATTGACGAAGGTAGCCGCTAGGCAGCCGCAACCAGCCACTACGATGGCTTTTAAGTCGTTCCAGTCACCTCGGAGAATGGCCCCGCCACCGAAGACAGCAAGGATCATGAAGCCAAGCACGAATCCACCGTGCAAATTCACCCAGAGCACCATCAGCAAGGGTAGCAACGACAGTTTGGTCGGCCGCAAACACTCCCGGTAGAAAATCACGCTGAATACCATGGTCGCGATGTTGGGAGATGCTGCGAGATAGCTGTTAGGCGCCGTATCGTAGGAGGGATACAGCAGGCAAACCGCAAATGTCCCGATGCAGGCGGCGAACGCGGAAGCGCCACTTCGCAAGCAAGCCGACGTGAGATATCCAGCGATCAGGATTCCGCACACCAAGACGAGGACAACAAGACCTCCGTATCCGCCGAACTTGAAGATTGTGCTGGCAACCACGTCCCATAGCCACGAGAGATTGAACCACTGTTGGGTCCCGAGGGTGAACGACCAGGGATCCTGGAAGGGGATGCGCTCTTCCGTTCGAATCAAGTCGCCAGCGGCAAGATGCCAGCCAAGGTCGTAATGACTTAGGACGAGTGATGCGTTGGAAAGATAAAAGACGCTCAAAAGAGAGATCAGGAACGCGTAAGTTCCCAAGTGGTGCGACGGCGGCTGATCGGTCGCAGCCGACGTGGCCAGCACCTCACGCCCGGGTAACGTCTGCTCGCACATGTTGTACTTCTGCCTTCCCAGCAGCGCGCGCAACCCACTTCGTTACCGATATTTTTGCGCTACCTGTACCTGAATACGGGAGGGCGTCTAAGGCGGAGTAAAAAACACGTTCGCATCCATCTCCTCGCACGGACAAATGGACGCTAGTTAACAACCTATGAATGACAGATGTGCCCGGGCCGGCTGATGGAAACGGCGTTTTGGACGGGCGTCCCCAGAGGCGAGGAAGTGCCGCCGTCGTCGCGATGAAGGTGAGTCTTGTCAACGATCGTAGCTGGCTTGCCGCACCAGTCGACGAGGGACTTACTTCCCCCTCGTCTGGCGCCGAGATTGAGGCGTTCGCAATCCTGCAGAATCACTAGTTGCTGGCGTGGCCGGCGGCAGAGGATGCGGAGGCACGTCGGGAATCAGGCCGAAATGAGATTGAACTGGCGCGCCCGACGAGTCGAGCGAGCCAGCTTTCGTCTCCGTGTACCTTACCCTCTACGCGTGCCAAGCGGCCGCAATCGATGCCTGCAAGCTCGGGTCGCTGGACGCTGCCTGGCTCCCTGCGCTGGACGGATCGAAGCCCGCATGGCTAGACGAATAGCTCGCCATCGCCTGGACCAGCTGCGAGATCTGGCTGTCAATCTTGAGACCGCCGGCGGTGATCTCCTGCAGCTGGTTCGATGGCGCCGAAAACCAGTTCTTGATCGTGACGTTCTGAGTCGTGCCGAGCAGATCGATCTGCAGATCGTTGCCGGACTGCAGGAACCAGAGATCGTTGTCCGTCACGCCCGTTCCGAAAGCTAGCTGTCCGCTGGCGGTGGAGCTGCTCGCAGTTCCGTTCACGATCGTCTCCTGGCCCGCGCCGAACAGGTACCGATCGTTTCCTCCGCCACCGATAAACGTGTCATTGCCGGCGCCGCCAACAAAAACTTCAGAGCTAGCTGTTCCTGCCAGCGTAGCCGAACCTGCTGTGCCGGTAGAGCCGGTCCCGACCACGAGCTGCACCTGCTGGTCGGCAAATCCGAGCGAAGCAATGCCGGACAACGTGTCGGTTCCGTCCGGACTGCCGCTGCGCAGGTCGCTGACCACGACCTGATTAGCCGAATTCAAAGATACCGTGTAGTTCGCAAAGTTGCCGGAGAATGCGGCCGTATCAACCCCGCCCCCACCGACGATCACATCGTTGCCTCCGGATCCGACGAATATCTCGTTGGCCGCGGAGCCGCTCAGCGCATCGACGCCCGCCGTTCCCGAGACGACCCCGATCGCTCCGTCAGCAAAGATCAGCTGCGTCAGGCCTACCGCGGAATTGGCGCCCGATGCGCCTGCACGAGTGTCCAGGATCAAGACATCGCCGAAGGCATCGGCGGCAAATCGATAGCTGCCGTAGCTTCCGGCAAAGATCAGGCTACCGGTCGCAGTCGCAAAACTGTTTGCTCCTGCCGGCGCCGTCAGCGTCACGACCTCGCCGCCTCCATTCTGGAAGTAGCGAACCTCGACCGCATGCGACCCGATCCCCAGTGTCACCTGGCCGGAGACCGTGTTATTGCCGTGCAGCCCGTCATTGTTCACGACCCGCACGCCATCGATGTAGAGCGCGGACCCGTCGTCGGAAGCCAGGCTGAAGGTATAGGTTCCAGCCGTCGTGATGGTGAGGTTGGCCTGGTAGGCCGTCGCGAAATTGACGTGCGACGAGGCTGGCCAGGCTGCGTCTGCGGTGCCCGAGATTTGGGACACTGTCGTCACGAAGCTCGGCGCCGCCCCCCAGTTGACGTCCGACAGCTGCGACGGTCCGGACGTCAGGGCAAAGAAGTTCGCGACAAAGCCCGCTTGACCGTGCCACGCTCCCGCCATCGCGCTCTGCAAGGCGAGGTCGCCGGGGACCTGCGAGACCGACGCCGGATCAAAGCCCGGGTGGGCCGCCGTATAGGCTGACATCGCCTGAACCAGCGTCCCGATTGCGCCGCCATCCAGCACCGTCGTTCCTGCAGTGATAGTCTGCAACTGGCTGGCGGAGCCCGCAAACCAGTTTGCGACCGTCACCCGCGTCGCTGTGCCGAGCACGGCGACCACCAGATCGTTGCCCGATTGCGTGAACCACAGCTTCTGCGCTGTGGCCCCGCTGCCGAAATCGATCTGGTTCTTCGCGCCGGCCGTCGCCGACAGATTGATGGTGGCCTGCCCCGTGCCGGACGATACCCGGAACAGGTTGGAGCGGGTGCCGCCGAACGCCGTCTCGGCCCCATCACCGAGCACAAAGAGGTTGGAGCCCGTCGCGTTGCCGACCAGGGTCGGATTGCTGCCGCTGCCGGTCCAGGTGAAGGTCAGCGACGCGTCCCTGACCGCGGCCCGGTCCCAGACCGTGCCGTCGGCAAACCGGACCTGCTGGACGCCGCTGGTGCTCGACTTCACCATGTTGTCGATCCTGATCACATCGCCGTTGTTGCCGATCGTGAGGATCCAGTCGTTGCCGTTTGAGGCGACGGCCACCGCCACGTCGGATGGCCGGATTCCGGCTCCGAGCGACAGCACATTGGCCGCGGTGCTCGAGCTGTCGGTCTCGTCGATCTCGAGCTGGCCGTATCCGGTGTTGAACACGAACGTGTCGTTGCCGCCGCGTCCATGCGCGACATCATTTCCTCCCTTGCCGTCGAATGTGTCGGCTCCGAGCGAGCCCCAGAGGACATCGTTGACGGTGGTGCCCATCGTCTCCAGTGCGAGCAGCTGTTGCCGCGACAACACCGTACCGTCGGCGAACGCCACCGACTGGATGCCGCCTGTGCTCGTCAGGTCGCCGTGAATGTCGATCTTGTCGGTGTCGTCGTTCCGGATCCGAAGGATCAGATCGGCGCCATTCTCGACCTGCACATAGATGTCCTGGGCAGAGATGCCGGCGCCCAATTTGATGGCGCCGGTCGCGCCGGCGTTCAGATTGACGTCCGTCCGCCCGACGCCGCGGCTGTAAAGCAGGGTGTTGGTGCCCCCCACTGCTGCCGCATTTGCAAAATTGACCGAGACGTTGCTGGCGGTGATTTCATAGACGTTCGAGCCGTAGCCTGAGCCCGATAGTCCAGCCGACGACGTGTTGCCGAGCCAAGTGAAGGTGATCGGCACCGACGCTGAGCCGCCCAGCGCGATTGAGCTGCCGTCGCTGAACACCAGTCTATTGATTGAACTGGTGGCGACACCACCGCTGATCGTCAGATCGTTGTGTACCAGAATGTTGTCGAGCGCGTTATTGCGGAACTTGACGATCATATCGCTGCCGCTGGACTGCAGCAGCACGTCCTGCGCCGAGATGCCGGTGCCGAACTGCAACGTGCCCTTGCTCGCGCCGGGCCATACCGACAGGGCACCAGATCCTGCCGCATACTTGACCGTGTTAATTCCGGCCACACCGTTGCTGTAATCGCCGAACCCGAGATTTCCGGATGCCGACACCTCGAACACGTTCGAGCCGAAATTCGAGTTGCCAAGATTGAAGCCGTTGGTGTTACCGACCCAGGTGAAGGTAATCGGCACCGAGGCCGAACCTCCCAGCGCAATCGAACTACCGTCGCTGAACACCAGCTGATTGATCGAGCTAGAGGCAACACCGCCACTGACCGTCAGGTCGTTGTGAACGAGGATGTTGTCGCTTGCATTGTTGCGGAACTTGACGATCAGGTCGCCGCCACCGGCTTGCAGCAGCACGTCCTGCGCACTGATGCCCGCGCCGAACTCCAGGGACCCCTTGCTCGCGCCAGGCCAGGCCGTCAGGCTGCCGGATCCTTGCGCATATTTGATCCGGTTCGTTCCAGCGACCCCGTTGCTATAATCCGCAAAGCCCAGATTTCCGGCTGCCGACACCTCGAATACGTTGGAGCCGAAATTGCTGTTGCCGAGGTTGAAGCCGTTGGTGTTGCCGACCCAGGTGAAAGTCAACGGTGTGCCTAGGCCCGCAGCCGGCTGTCCGACCGGTAGCACCGCGCCGTCACTGAATGCGATGCGAATGATCGCGCTGGAGACGCCCCAGGGCTGTACGGTAAGATCCCGCGGCACGGTGATGACGTCGGTGCTGTTTCTGAACCTGATCGTCAGGTCGCCATTGCCATTCGCCTGGAAGTAGAGATCGGACGACGAGATCCCCGCTCCCATCCGGATCGTCGTGACCGTATTAGCAACGGTCACCTGGCCGCTTCCGGCGGTGAAGGGATACGCGTTGGCGTCGCTCGATCCCGCCAGGATGTCCAGGATCTGCGCTTGGCTCCAGCTGGCGCCATCACTGAAGCTGACGGTGGATAGCGTCCCGTTGCTGAACTGCGCCTTAACCGTGACGGTCTTTCCCGTCGCCGTATTCGCGATGATGAGGTCGGAGCCGTTGCGGCTGAGCGTTACCGCGGTCGAGGGAATATCTTGCATCACCAGGATGTTGCCGCTCGTACTGTCCTCGATGACGTCGTTGCCGCCCGTCGAAGTGTAGATGTAGGTGTCGGTTCCCCCCTGGCCGTTCAGATAGCGGTCACCGGCTCCTGCCAGGATCGTGTCGGCCGCGTTGAAGCCGTAGATCGACGTCGCGCTGGAGCTCGCTGCCTGCTGCAGCACGAGGGCCCGCAGGTCCGCCTGCTTCCAGACCGTGCCATCGTCGAACACGACCTGCTCGACGCCCTGGCTGAACCAATCGTCGAGTGTCTGCTTGATCAGGACCGAACCACCGTCACCGGCGCCCGGCGCGCTCTCGGCAATCACCAGGGTCAGGTCGTTGCCGTTGCGAACGAAGCTGATGTCGGAAGGCCGGATCCCCTTGAACTTCAGAGTATCGTAACTCGAGGCGTTGCCCACCGTTCCCTCGATGATGGTGTCGTTGCCATCACCGCGGTTGTAGATATAGGTGTCGTCGCCGCTCCCGCCCGACATCACATCGTCGCCGCGTCCACCGGTGATAACGTCGCTGGTGTTGAAGCCGTCGATGACGTCGTTGCCGGCGGTCGAGTATTGTGTCAGCACCTTGAGGCGTAAATCGTTCTGCGTCCAGACGGTCCCGTTGTCGAACACGACCCGCTCGATGCCCTGGCTGAACCAGTCGTCCAGAGTCTGCTTGATCAGGATCAAGCCACCATCCCCGGCGCCCGCCACGGTTTCGGCGATGACGAGCGTCAGATCGTTGCCGTTGCGGACGAAGCTGATCGCGGCGGGATCGATACCTTGAAGGCGCAACGTATCGAACGTCGAGAAATTGCCGGCCGGCCCGTCGATGATGGTGTCGTTACCGTCGCCGCGGGCGTAGATATAGGTATCGTCTCCGGCGCCGCCGTTCAGCGTGTCGTTGCCACGCCCGCCGATTAGGATGTCGTTGGTGTTGAAGCCGTTGATGACGTCGTCGCCCGGCGTGAACGCCTGCGACAGCGCCGTCGTGCGCAGATAATTCTGGTCCCAGGTCGTGCCGTCGTCGAACACGATGTTCTCGACGCCCTGGCTGAACCAGTCGCCTAGCTCGTCCTTGAGCACAATTGAGCCGCCGTCATTGGCGCCGGTCACGCTTTCGTTGATGATGAGCGTCAGGTCGTTGCCGTTGCGGCTGAACGAGATGCTGGCCGGGCTGATCCCTTTCAGCCGCAGCGTGTCGATCGTGCTGTAGTTACCGGAGGTGACCTCGGTGATGACGTCGTGGCCGTCACCGCGATTGTAGACATAGGTGTCGTCGCCGGCGCCGCCGGCGAGGGTATCGTCGCCCTTGCCGCCTTCGATCACATCATTGGTGTTGTAGCCGACGATCACGTCGTTGCCGTCGGTCGACGCCTGGGCCAGCAGCTTCAGCCGCAGATCGTTCTGGGTCCAGACGGTGCCGCCGTCGAACTTGACCTGCTCGATGCCGCGCGCGAACCAGTCGTCGAGCTCATCCTTGAGCAGGACCGAGCCGGCATCGCCGGCCCCGTCGGCGCTCTCGGCGAACACCAAGCGGAGATCGTTGCCGTCACGGACGAGCGTCACACCGGCCGGATTGATGCCCTTCAGCACCAGCGTGTCGAAGGCAGAGGTCTGCGCATCCGGACCGTCGATGATGGTATCGTTGCCGTCGCCGCGGGCATAGACGTAGGTGTCGTCCTCGCGGCCGCCATCGATGACGTCATCGCCTTTGCCGCCCTGAAGCGTGTCGGCATAGGAGAAGCCGTAGATCACGTCGTTGCCGTCAGTCCCAGCGCTCGCATCCATGCTCTGGATCACGTCCTCCCAGCTGACATAGGAGCCGTCGGCGAAGGTGAAGTATTCAATCCGGTCAATGGTGGTGTTGAGCAGACCGTAATCGACCCGGAACTGGCCCTTGACGGTCACGGCGTCGTCCGTGCCGGTGATCGCAATCGTCAGATCATTGGAGTTGCCGTCGCGCTGGAACGACAGGTCATCGAGCGTGATGCCCTCACCGAACCGCAGGAAGTCCGGCAGCTCGCCCCAGATCCAGGCCTGATTGTCCTCGATCGTGTCATGACCGTCGCCGCGGCCGAACATGTAGGTGTCACCGCCGTCGCCGCCTGACATGGTATCTGTGCCGAGACCTCCGTTGAGAACGTCGGCGTCCGGCGTGCCGACCAGATTATCGTCAGTGGCGTAGGACGGCTTCCCGACCGCGTTGGCGAGGTCGATCTTGTCCCAGGTGGTGCCATCGGCGAACTTGATCACCTCGATCGACTTGTCGAAATCCTGATAGGCGGTCACGAGGCCCGGCCGGCGGCCGGCGAACTCGTCGATCACCCGGATCTGGTTGTCGGTGCCGTTCTGGGTGATGACGAGGTCGAGCCCGTCACGCACGAAGGTGAGATCGGAGACGTTGAGGTGGGCGAACCAGATCGCGTCCTCCTGATTGTCGCCAAGCCCCTGCCAGACGTCCTGAATGACGTCGTGGCCGAAATTGGTGCCGACCACATAGGCGTCGTGGCCGCCCTGCCCTTGGACGACCTGATCGGAGCCATTGAGATAGAAGATGTCGTCGGTGGTGTCGCCGCCGGTCAGATTGCCGTTGCCGATCACAAGCTCCGAGGCCGGGATGTCGAACAGCTTGTCAGCGACCGCCTGCAGCGACAGGTTGACCGGAACGTTCTCGAACGCATTGACGATGTTGGCAAACAGATAGGCATCGGTGATCTGCCGTCCCTGATCGTCACGCTGGAAGTCCGGCAGCATCATGCCGATGATGCCCTTCCATTGCTCCAGATAGTTGCCAGCCGCCGTCGGATCACTCGGTGTGTGCTGGAAGATCTGCTCCAGCATCGGCGCGAACTGCTGGTCGGTGGTCGGCTTGAAGGTGTCGGTCGCCACATCATAGGCGATGCCGGCGAAGAACGGCTTAAGCTCGCCCTGCATCGCCACGCGGATGGCGAGCTTGTTCAGCTCGTTCCAGCCGGCGGTGACGGCGTCGGAGACGCGCAGGATCGCGTCCGCACTCGGATTGGTGGGGATACCGAAGCCGATTCGCTCGCCGGTGAAGCGCTCGAGGAAGGCGATGTCGGCCGCCGTCAGGATCTGCCAGCTGCCCTGCTCCGGCGTACTGCCCAGCACCTGCTGCAACGTCGGACGCTCGATGACCGCACCAGCGGCGTCACGGACGGCCTGGCCGCTGGCATAGGCGTAGAAGATCCCCTCGTCGTCCGACTTCGTGATGATGAAGTCGTAGAGCACGGCGCCCTTTTCGTTGGTGGTGCCGACGAAATGGAAATCCTCCGTCGGCTCGGTCCCAGGCGTGCCTGTCGGCACCGGAACGGCCGCCTGCCACGCATAGAGGATCGGGCGGACGGCGTCACGCAACGCGGCCAGCGACAGCGTCGCCATCGTCGGCAGCGCTGTGTCGACGACATTGATCAGGCTCGGCTTCAGCGTCATCGCGACTTGCAAATCCGTCAGCGTGCCGAAGCCCTTGAGGTTCGGCCGGCTCGCCGCGGCATCGCTGACGGTGGAATCCCCCATCCATCTGGTGTTGCTGTTGTCGGTTTCGAGCTGGACGTCCGCCGCCAGCCCGGTGGTGCCGTCAGCCCGAATGAAGGTTCCCGTCTCCGAGATCGTGTCAGCGCCATCGGTGTAGGTCGACGGCGTCGCGCCGGTCGAGATCGCGACGATATCGAACTCGGCCAGCGACTTCAGCTCACCCGCATCGGTGATACCGTCCTCATTGGCATCGACCCAGACCTTGAGCGACGAGAACGTGTCGGTCTCGTCGATCACGCCGTCGCCATTGAAGTCGGCGAGGCCGTCATCAAGCGCGCTCACCTTCCCGTCATGATTGCCGTCGAGCAGCGCGAGCTGGGCAAAGCCCGGCGTGGTCTCGTTGCCGAACATCTCGCCGACGTCGTCAATGACACCATTGCCGTTGAGATCGCGCACCAGGAAGCCGTCGTCGCTACCGATCCAGCCGACCGGCTCCGCAAAGCCATCCTTGTCGATGTCGAACTTGGCGTTCGACGCCTCCTGAATGGTGAAGCTGATGCCGTTACCGTCGAGGTCGAGCACCAGCGGATCCTTGCGCTTGGTCCGCGGCCAGCCGAACATGGCCTGCCCAACCTTCTCCGTGGCCTGGAGCATGGACGCAGCGGTCTCGAATGCATACGTCCACATATTGCTGCGGATCGTCTTGAACGTGACCTCGATGACGTACAGACCGGCGATAAGGTTCGATGCACCGGGGTCGAAATTGAAGCGCGAGATGAACGTCTCGTTGCCCTGGCGATCCAGAACGACCAGGTCACCTGAGGTGTTGTGATAGTAGCGGTCGAGATGAGTATCATACGCATAGACGCTCTCAGACCCGCCCCAGCGCACGGCGCCTGTCAGCGTCTGGCCGTACCAGGTGAGCCGGTCGGATGCATCCGCGTCCTGAATCAGCGTCTGACCATTGTGAGACAATTCGATTGTGTCGGCGCCGCCGCCGGTCTTGATGATCGTGCCCTTACCCGTCGACTTGACCGTGTCATCGCCATCGCCGAGGTTGAGCAACAGACCAGCGGCGCTGGTGCTGACCGTATCGTTCTTCGACGTCAGCCTGATCTCGTCGAACCCGGCGAAGGTGATATTGTCGAACCGAATGTCATCTCCGGCTGCGGTCAGCACGACCCCAGCCGACATGTTCCCAAAATCGAGCACATCTCGACCAGGAGCTGGCTGCGCATCGGATCGATTACCCAGACCATCGACGGGTACACCGTCAGCATTGAAACGAATTTTGTTCTTTTGATTCCGTATGCTGTCGTCGATATGCAGGTGATCCTTTCCGTTGCTGAGATCGACCTGCTCGACGCCAATCAGGGTGTCAACCCGGCCTTTGTCACCAATCGTGATTGAAACACCCAAGTCAGGGTTGAGCCCTGACAGCTTTGCACCGCTTGCCGTTATTTCCTGCCCGGCAAAATCACTCCCATAGATTGCAGTGTCCTCCCCTGCGCCACCCAGGAACGTGACAGAGGAGCCTTCAATTTGGCCGGGACGGGCCGTATAAGTGTCCTTCTGCCCACCGCCAATGATGATGTCTTTACCACCACCACCTTCGAATCTGTTTATCGCGTTGCCACCGACGATGATATCAGCAGCGCTTGATCCCTTGATATCGCTCCCGCCGTCCCCACCGATAATGACCTGTGAGGTGACAGCATCGGTCGTGATCGGAGACTTGCTCGCATCATAGGTCAGGTAGCGGTAATCAGCACCCGCCTGGGCGATGAGAACCTCCCACGACGGGAGAGCTTTCGATCCGCCTTGAATCTCAAGGTAACTTGCACCGAGAACCGCGCGAATAGCAGCACTTGACGATGATCCGCCGATTGGCGACGACATGCCGAGATCAGTCCAAACTGCCTGTGCAATCGCCGTGTTGATATCACGGACGCCAAATTTCTGCGGGGGACCGCCGTCAATCTGATCCCATTGATCAGGACTCATCGGCTTGATCTGATCGAGTCCAACGCGAACATAGCCTGCGGTTGGACCATCGGCGTTCCCTGCGCCGAACACTTCAAGTCCATCCGGCCCAACGGGCGCACCCACCGGGGGGTCGGCGACGTTAATCGAGTCGCGTACGACCTGGAGTCCGAGCTTCACCACGCCCGAGTGCACAGAAAGATTGTCGGCAGTATCGGATTTGCCTACAGCAACGGCACCTTTGGCGAGCCACGTCCCAAATCTTGCATAGAACCGATCATAGAATCCATCTGTGACATCGACCGACTTCCAAAGAGCATTCTCGAGAATCGACGGGTTTGGGCCCGCACTGCCCATGGGCTGGCTCGGCCCCGCGCGGTCGTGATCGACAACACCGGTGATACCAATTGAATCAAAGAAGCTCACGCGTAGCGCCTTGTCGGCACTCAAGAGACTCCCGAAACTCTGCGACGAATCGAGCGTTCGAATTACAAGATTATGAATTGCTGGACCATGCAGGGATATTGAGTCCCCATCGCCTATGTTCATGGACGTCTTTGGCGCAGAGAACTGATTTGCGATCAGCCCGATACTGAACCCCACGGCGCCACTCGTGAGCGCCTCCCCTTGAATCGAATAAATCTGCGATAGGTTGTTCAAATTACGATTCAGAAAGTTCAGGCGGATCTGCCGATCGAGCAGAACCTCGTCCATTATGCTATCGTATTGTCCGAAGAATTGATGAATACTGGAACGGAGCGCATCTCCGCCAAGCGTAAGTATGTTGTCCTCAATCTGGCCTACGGGTCCGTTCTTCAATTCCTCAATCGTGATGCCATGCCGCTCAAACGCATAGCGCGTCGCCTCGAACTCAAGCTGGTGCTGAAACGGCGCAGGCGCGATAAGGTAGGCAGGCAACCCGAGCGTGGCCGACACCAAACCAGCAAGCCCCCCGCCGAGCGACTGGCCAACAACAACGACCTTCCTACCGGCAGCCACTGCTTCGGCCGCTTGCGCAAGCGCAAGCGCATCATCAAACTGAGTCCTGCTGCTGGTACCCCTTCCGAGAACGAAGTTCCCGTAATTAAAATCTCGCAAATCTATTGATGAAGACCGCTCAAATCCAGCCTTAGCGACAGCAAGATCTTTAAGACTGCCCGCCATGTCCGTTCCGCGGAAGACGACGTAGACGGTATCGTCCGTATTGTTGACAACAACCCGCCCAGCAAAGCCAGTCGTATCATCGTAATAAAATGCCGAGTTTCCATCCTCGTAGATATTAGCCGCTCGAAGGCCCGTTACACCGGACACTTGAATATCGGCGTCGGATAACTGCTGATCCCCTGCCGCCCGGCGATAGACCTGCTCAGCGAGCGCGGCAGCCGTTTGCAATTCATTTAAAGACATCAAACATCCCCCCTGGTCGACGACAACCCAATTAAGAATTGTCGGAAAATGAAATCGTCACGCTCGACGATGGCTGCAGGCCTCGAATTTCTCTCACCGGACACAACAACTCCATCAACGTAGTTCGTAGCCGGAGAGTTGAGATATCGAACACTTGGTGCCTGGGCTGGGTCCGGATATTCCACCCCCGTCGGAAATGTCTCCGGCATAGGGCGACAGTATGCAAACCCGCGAGTTGCCCCACCTCGAAAGTCTATGCTGGCGCCGACATGTGGACCATTCGACAACAGCTCAAGCGCTCTTGCTTCAGGATCGCTCGGCCACGGCAAGGCTTGCCACCCGCCAATATCTGGATAGTAGGACGGTGCAACGGGGCGTTGATGTCCGGACCATTCGACAGGATTTCTCCTCGGCATTCCTAAGTCTGCAATCCCATACTCGGTCTGTGAAAGCAGGTTGTACGATGCAGTCGGCTTGTCGTACTGCCGATCCGTCATCATCAATTCGCCAAATGTCGGCGAGAACGCGTCTCTCCCGCCCGGGTGCGAAGGCAGCCAATACCGCGGGCGATTGGTCGGCCATAGCTCGGCCGCACGTTGGCGCTCAGCATCCGTCAATCGAAATCGAGCGTAGCCAAAACATCCAATACCCATCGGGATCCTTGCCGCGGTCGTACCAAACCTCTTCACAGCAACGGGGCCACTCGCTGTATGATAAGATGACCGGCTCACGAGGTTCGGCTGTTCGCTTCTGAACCTATCGAACGCGGCTTTGTCCGCCGACTCGATCGACGCACCGTCGAATTTTAATGAGGATAGCGGGCTATCGAAGGCATCATCCGTCAAATATGCCGTTCCGAAAGCCAATGTCTCAGCATCATCAAAGACGACAATGAGCGGCAACAGGTCGACAGGCACACCACCATTTTCGGTCGTTTCACCACGACAAGCACGAGGGGGACGGACGACGATCGCCTTTCCATCAGCCATCCTTCGGCCAAAGACGGTCGGCGTCAAACCGACTTCCAGCGTTCGTGCCCCGTCCATATAGTTCACTTGCCGCACGTCACATGCAACTACGATATCGAAACTTTGCAAATCCCCATTGTAGACCAACCTGACCTTTAGCCGGTAATAGCTCCCCCGTTCGTTATCGACTGATTTGACGAAATCCCAATTTCCCAGCAAAGCCTGTACGAACGGAGTGTTCTTGACCACGAAAAACACCACGACCACCACCAGCAGCAAGGATATAACAAGTGCATTTCTTATTTTCATGGTGAAGCCTGGACCGAACTAAAACAGCCGAGATTTAGCGAACAGAGCGTTCGTTTTTCCGTATACTTGCTGACTTGCCTATTCTCTTGACTCTATCTCTCCCTCAAGCTCTCCTGCCTGTATCTCAACAGCGGCGACATCACGTATTCGATGATGCGCCGCGTCCCCGTCTTGATCTCAACCGTCACCGCCATGCCCGGCGCCAGCGCCACCATCTTATCCTCGACCTGCATCTGCTTCTCGTCCAGTGACACCCGCGCGGAGTAGATGAACTCCTGGCCTGCCGGCTCGCTGGTCTCGGCCAGCGCACCGGCGGGCTTGGCGCCAGCTTGCTTGTCGGCGGGCTTCTCGCGCAGGATTGAGTCCTGGGACACACTCAGCACCTTGCCGTGGACGAGGCCGTAGCGGGTGAAGTTGAAGGTGTCGATCTTGATCTCGGCTGCCTGGCCGACATTGACGAAGCCGATGTCGCGGTTGGAGATCATGGCTTCGGCTTCGAGCTGGCTGTCCGCCGGAACAATGAGCATCAGCTGTTGCGCTGGTGTGACGACGCCGCCTACGGTGTGCAGCGCGAGCTGCTGCACGGTGCCGTCGATCGGGGCGCGCAGCACCTGCTCGGCGATCTTGCGCTCGGCCTTGACGAGGTCCTGGGTCAGCTCATCGGCCTTCTTCTCGGCGTCAGTGAGATCCGACAGCACCTGGCGCTCGAAGCCGGAGCGTGTCTGCGCCAGCTGCTGCTCCAGCGCGAGCCGCGCAGCCTCGATCTCGACGAGGCGCCGCGTCTGCACGATGCGCTCGCTCTGCTGGTCGATCAGCCGCGACTGCGCGTCGATATAGGCGATCTGGTTGCCGTACTGGATCTCCTTGGCGTTGCGGCGGATTTCGGCGGTCTCCTGCAGGAACGGCAGGGTGGCGTCGATCTTGGCGATCGCGGCCTCGATCGACTGCGCCTCGGCGCGCTTCTGCGCGATCTGCTGCAGGTTGGACGCAAGCTTCGACAGCTGCTCAGCGGCCTGGGCCTGCATTGCGGCGCGGGTGCGCGCAACGTCGGTGGGCGCGGCGCCTTCGGGCACGCTGAGCGGCCGCAGCGCGGCCAGATCCGCAAAGCTGTCGCGCAGCACGCCTAGCCGGGCGACGTCAAGCCTCGCCTGCATCAGGCCCTGCGCGACGCGGCGGCGCTCGGCCTCCGTCACGGTCCGGTCGAGCTCGACCAGCACGTCGCCGGCACACACCTTGTCGCCGTCCTGAACATGGATCGCGGCGACCACGCCGGCCTCCAGCGGCTGGATCGTCTTGGTGCGGCCGGTCGGCACGATCTTGCCCTGTGCCGAGGCGATGATGTCGACATGTCCGACGATCGACCATCCGATCGCGATCGCGAAGAACAGCATGATGCTGCCGGCGATGACACGGCCCGCGGGCGAGGCCGGCGTCTCGACGATCTCCAGCGCCGCCGGCAGGAACTCGCGCGCGTCATTGCGGCGCCGACGCCGTGCATCCAGCGAGATCGGCGCGTTGTCCTGCTTGTGCGCCTCAGCCGACGACATGGAGCCCCGCCTGGATCTGGTGCAGGGTCGCATAGCGGCCGGCGCGCTTGATCAGTTCGTCATGGGTGCCGTCCTCGACCAGACGGCCGCTCTCGATGGTGATGATGCGGTCGGCATTGCGCACCGCCGACAGCCGGTGCGCGATGATGAAGACGGTGCGCCCGGCGCAGATCTTGCGCATGTTGCGCTGGATGATGTTCTCGCTCTCATAGTCGAGCGCTGAGGTGGCCTCATCGAAGATGAGAATGCGCGGATTGGTGACCAGCGCGCGGGCAATCGCGATGCGCTGGCGCTGGCCGCCGGACAGGCTCGCGCCGCGCTCGCCGACCACCGTGTCGTAGCCGTCCGGCAGGCCGAGGATGAACTCATGGGCGCCGGCGAGCTCGGCCGCCTGGATCACCCGCTCCATCGCCATGCCGGGATCGGCGAGCGCGATGTTGTCGCGGATCGAGCGGTTGAACAGCACGTTCTCCTGCAGCACCGCGCCGATCTGCCGCCGCAGCCAGGTGACGTCGGCGACGGTGAGATCGACGCCGTCGATCAGGATTCGGCCGCCCTCCGGCACATAGAGCCGCTGGATCAGTTTTGTAAGTGTCGACTTGCCGGAGCCGGAGGGCCCGACAATCCCGACCACCTGGCCGACCGGCACCTTCAGGCTGACGTCATGCAGCGCAAGCGGACCATCGACGCGGTAGCGGAAATGGACGTGATCGAACACCACCTCGCCGCGCACTGGCGGCAGCGCCGCACGGCCGGGGTTGAAGGCCGGCTCCGGCGTGGTGTTGAGGATGTCGCCGAGCCGCGCCACCGACAGCCGCGCCTGGTGGAAATCCTGCCACAGCTGCGCCAGCCGCAGCACCGGCTGCGCCACCCGTCCGGCCAGCATGTTGAAGGCGATGAGCTCGCCGACGCTCAGATTGCCCTCGATCACCAGATGGGCGCCGAAATACAGGGTCAGCGCGGTCACGATCTTGCTGATGAACTGCACCGACTGGCTCGCCCAGTTGCCGAGCGACAGCACGTCGAAGCTGGCGCCGACGTAACCGGCGAGCTGCTCCTCCCAGCGCCGCTGCATCTGCGGCTCGATCGCCATCGCCTTCAGGGTCTGGATCGCGGTGACGCTCTCGACCAGGAAGGCCTGGTTCTCGGCGCCGCGGTTGAACTTGACGTCGAGCCGCTTGCGGAACAGCGGCGTCACGCCGGCCGATAGCGCGATGTAGAACGGGAACGAGCCGACCACGATCCAGGAGAGGAACGGCGAGTAGTAGAACATCACGCCGAGGAACACGAAGGTGAAGGCGAGATCGATCACCAAGGTCAGGGCCGAGCTGGTGATGAAGTTCCTGATGTTCTCGAGCTCGCGCACCCGCGCCACCGAATCGCCAGCGCGCCGCGCCTCGAAATAGGCGATCGGCAGTGCGATCAGATGCCGGAACAGCCGCGCACCGAGCTCGACGTCGATGCGGTTGGTGGTGTGCGAGAACACATAGGTTCGAAGCCCGCCGAGCACGGTTTCGAAGATGGTGACGGTCACGAGGCCGAACACCAGGACGTCGAGCGTGGTGTAGCCGCGATGGGTCAGCACCTTGTCGGTGACGACCTGGAAGAACAGCGGCGTGACCAGGCCGAACAGCTGCAGGAAGAACGAGGCCAGCAGCACCTCGCCGAGCAGCCGGCGATATTTCTGCATCGCCTGAAGAAACCAGGTGATGTCGAAGCGCCGCGCCAGATCGGACAGCGAGGCACGGCGCGCCATCAGCACCACCGTGCCGGTCCAGTTAGCCTCGAACTCGGCGCGCTTGAGACTATGCGGCCGATTCACCGAGGGATCCTGGATCAGCGCCGCCTCCGCCGTGACCTGTCCAAGGATCACGAACGAGCCATCCGACCGCGCCACGATGGCCGGCAGCGGCAGCTTGCGAAGCCCGTCCCAGCTCTGCCTGACCGCACGCGCCTTCAGCTTCAGCTGCTTGGCGCAGCGAAGCATCTCGGTCACGCCGACCGGCTCTCCTGCAAGCTGATGTGCAATCTGCGCCGGATCGATAGCGACCTGATGGAAACGCAGCAGTAATGTCAGGCAGTCAAGCCCCGTATCCCTCTGCCCCGCTTCCATTGCCCCTGCACTACCCTAAGTCGTGCAGGAATAATGTACCACAAGAAACGATTGGACAAGATCTGTCACGTTCCTGCCGAGGATATTTTTTACCTGCGAGGGATCGCGCGTTACACGCACTGCATGCACTGGGTGCAGGCTTCGCGCGTCTGCTGGACTAACCCGACAGCACCTCGCAACGCCCCGGACGGCTGAGGAACGAAGGTTCTTGACTTACTCGGCTAGCTCCCTCACGGCAAACGCCTGAACTCCCGCGCGCCTGATGTTCCCCACCACAAACAAAGAACGACACAATCCCTGCGAATCATAAGCATCTGCGTGATCTTCGAGAACTGGTGAATTCCGAATTGTCGAGGCGATAAACATCCGGCCGCCCGAACAACTGACAATTTTGACAGCAAGGTGAAATCCGCACTCAAAACATCGCCGCGCAACGAGCAAGCCTACATAAGGACCCCCGTTGACACCAAAGCTGCGATGTCAGGCGATCATAGGCTCATGGCCAGTAGCTTTTGGACAGCGCAATCCCAGACCGATTCCAAAGGCACATCTCGCGATGCGCTAGAGATCTGTTAAGCATCTCAGCACGGTATCATGTTAAAATACACGTTGAGATTGCTCGGGCTCACGGTTTTTGCGTATGTAGGTACCGACCGAAATAATCTGAAACAGACTGACACGGGAGCGGACATCCATGTTGGAGCCCGCCACAGACACCCTATTGCCCGCATTCTTTCGTCGCCTCCGCTTCCTGATATCCGCAAGGACCCAGATCGGGGAGATACACAGACCTAACGGCACGCAATCGCAGGATGGAAATTCAATCCCTCCTGATTCCCAGTCTTCGGGTCGCACGGCTTTCGCCTGGTCTTCTCAGGGAACGCATACGACCGGATATGTGGAAGCGAGCGTATGGGCCATTTGCTTTGTCGCGACCTCGTTCGCGGCCTTCCTGACCCAGCGGTCGGCTATCATTGTTGATCTCGGCAGCCTCTTGGTTGCATTGACGATACTGGGCTTCCTCCTCACGGTTCACGTTGTCTATCGACGTTGGCGACCATCGCCGGTGCTCAGCAACTTGTGCGGAGCGCTCCTAGCAATGTTATTATCGGGCGCAGTGGCTGGAATCATCAGCCTTGTCGGGCTTCGGAATAACGCCACATTCATCGATGCAGATCTTGCAAGATGGGATCGAGCGGCGGGCTTTGACTTGCCTGCTGTCGTCGCTTGGGCAGCCGCCAACCCCGCCTGGTCCCAGCTCCTGTCGGTCACGTACGACAGCTCTTTCCCCCTGCTCTTCGGCCTTTCGGTGCTGCTCGCAATCGTTCGCCGTTTCGATCATCTATGGATACTGACGTTCGTATTCGCCAGCACGATTGTCGCATGCGCGAGCATTTCCGTGATCTGGCCAGCGAAAGGTGCCTTTGCGTTCTTTGGATATCCAGCCAGCTTGCTTGAGCATCTCCCGATAGGCGCGGGCACGTATCACTTGTCGAAGTTGGAATACTTCCGCAATGAGGCCTCGCCGTTGCTGTCATTCGCCAACCTGCAGGGAGTTGTGACGTTTCCCTCGTTCCATTGCTGCCTGGCGTTGATGATCATATCCGCGTCCCGGCACCTCAGGTGGTTATTCCCGATTTCATTGATCTGGAATTCCCTCGTGATCGCATCGACCGTGCCGATCGGTGGACATTATGCGATCGATCTTCCATGCGGCGCGGTCGTGTGGCTGGTCGCAACCGGAACTGCTATCGCCTTGATGTCATTGTCCTCGCGACGGGCACAGGGATCATCTGGATTGCGAGCCGACGCTTCACACGACCGACTCACGCACGGAATGTGCCAAATCATGACCAGAGCGCAAGTCAGCGAATCCTGACACCGGCCCTGTATGCCCTGGTCTGCGATTTCCCGCGATGGCGTACACGCGTCCGTTCCGACACTAAAACGTACAGCCACCTGCGCCTCCCACTAGATCATAAGCGCCAAGGATATTCACTCTATCTAAAACTGTATTCTTAATACTCATCTATTATAAGATGACGTCGGAGATTCTTTTCTGGCGTGAAGGTGCGCCGATCTGGCCAACAGCAAAGAGGGTGTAATGCGGGTCAAAATGATGAGGTTCCTGCGTGACGAATCGGGAGCCACTGCAATCGAGTACGGATTGATTGCCGCCGGAATTTCACTTGCGATCATCGCAGCAGTCAACGGTCTGGGTAGCAAGATCAACACCTCGTTTGTCGACATCAATTCCTCCATCAACTAGTTCTGCGCAGTTCAGACGTTGGCGTTCTCAGGAAGCCCGAACCAATGCGTTCGGGTTTCTTGCTTCAAGGCCGCGGCGGCGCGGAATACTGGTCTAAGCTTCTGACGGAGGGTCCCCGGCCATTTGGTGTTAGGATTGTGGCTGTCGAGTTCTACGTCTCCGATCATCCCGTCGTCCCGCCCGCGCCCTGGAACGTGCCAGGCACCGCATTCACATCGCCGCTGTCGGCCATGCTCGATGGAGTCGACGCATCCGAAAGCGACAGGCGGCGACGTTCCGGACTGCAATTGCAGCTGGCGGGAGAGCCCGTCGGCGTGCCCGAGATGCTTCGCCGTGCCAAGCAGCTGTAGCCGACAGGGCGTGCGGTTCGGGAGCTTGGGAGCTATCAAAGCTCCCGCTGCTCGCCATCGTATCGCGAGCCGACGGCTCCTTCGTCATCCTCGGCAGCTCACATTGTCGAGCAACGAAAGCGCCCCACCAGATTTGGATTTGAGTGGCTGTAAAATATACCCAGTTGTTGCGGGGCGCGGAACTGCACTTGGCGAGCGACTGCATTCTCGATCTCGCGAGCGACTCCTCTGGCGATCAGAGCGTCAGATTGAGCAGCTCGGCAGCCCCAGTTCTTGGTGCGGCGACTCTTGTTCTTGTCACCATTGGCGATCTGGCACCGCACTATCTCATTCGGCGTTGCCTCCCCTTTTTGTCGGTCTCGCGGCCGACTTTGAGTGTCCACCTCCCAGTCGTCGCGGCTTTCACTAGAGCAAGGTCGAGGCGCTGGAGAGGAAGCCGCGCGCAATGGTCACCGGGTCGGGATCGTGGCCTATGATCCGCAAGATCTTAACGTAGACCGCGACGATCAGCGTTTCCTTCCTCGGAGAAGGCAATCTAGTGTGGCGCCGAGATCGCCTGCGACGAACGCCTGGGATGCCTCCAAGCGAAAAGAATCCTTCACTTTGCTCGGACTAGAATTGACCAGCGCCCTCGTCAGGAGGTCGATGACCCCGATGATCATTCCCAAAGCGTCGACATGGCCTAAGGCCCAGAAGCTCCTTGGATTGGAAGGGCTGCGCTTCCTCGCTACTGTCGCCGTGCTGCTGTGGCACTATCAGCACTTTGCCTTCGTCGGCGAGGAGCCGGTCGGTCTCGTGAGGAGCGAGCTGCCGTTCTACCGCGTTCTGTTCCCGTTTTATGAGAAGGGCAAGATCGGGGTCGAGATATTCTGGTGCATCTCCGGCTTCATCTTCTTCTGGAAGTATAGCGCGGTCATCGCCGACCGCACTATCAACGGATGGACCTTCTTCGTCTATCGGCTGGCGCGACTTTACCCGCTCCATCTCGCGACGTTGCTGTTGGTCACGATGCTCCAGCTGATGTATTTCGTTCAGCACAACTACTTCTTCGTCTTTCAGCAAAACGACATCCCTCAATTCGTCAAGCAGCTGTTCATGGCAAGCGACTGGCTTCCGCCGCATGGCGTCAGCTTCAACGCACCAATCTGGTCAGTCTCAATCGAGATCGTGGTCTATGCGGCGTTTTTCCTGTCGCTGCGCGTCGTGCGTCCGTCCCCGCTCTTCAATCTAGCGGTGATCGTGATCTCGATCGCGACCGGTACGCTGATGGCAAAATGCTTCGCTTTCTTCTACGCTGGCGGCCTTGCCGCGATGGCAAGACAGGCTGTCGCCGGGGCTCGGCATCGGCCGAAGGTGGAAGCCTTGGCTGCGTGTGCGAGCATCGCGATGCCCGCGGCATTTTGGATGTCCGGCATGGGCCTTGAGGCGCTCACTGCACCGCTTCTGCTCATCTATACGCCGATCCTGTTGTTCTGCTGCTCGAAGCCCATAGTCTTGCCGCGGCGCCTGGAGACCCTGGTGGAGACAGCCGGCAATACAACCTATTCCTGCTATCTGCTGCACTTTCCAATTCAACTTGCGATCGCGCTTGCTTTTTCGTTTATGCAGCGGCCCATCCCCTACCTCGATCCTCTGTTCTCGGCGGCTTTCGTGCTGTCCACGCTCGTCACCGCGCGCCTCACCTATTGCTGGTTTGAAGCGCCTGCTCAGCGGCTAGTCCGGACCCTTCTGCTGCGAAGGCAAGAGACTCGGCAGGCGAGTCCGGTCCTGCTTCAATGAAGGCAATCATCATGAAGGCGGAGATCTCGATCTAGTGTGCCTTACCCAACGCCAGTGGCCAATTTGGAAAGTCACAGTGACCGCTTTATCAAGAGCGAATGGCTCGGAGCTGGAGTAAGGCGGCAACCAAATCGCAATTTGTATGCCGATTGATCAATAGGGCTGCTGTCGAAGCGGCAGCTATTGGCCAACGTGCGATTGTCGGACATGAACGATTGTGCGTGTTGGCATCCTAGGCTCCATCGCGAACGCTTGTTTTCCCTTCGCGGCCCAAAGCTTACGTGCCCGTTCGCCCTCACCGCTTTTAAGCTTGTCAGCCATCCAAAGTAGCGCGCCGAAGATCGTGGAACGGTCGTCACCGGTCAGGTCCACGATACCGGCTTTGATCACGAGGCCGCCGAGTTCGATGAGGTGCCGGGTGCGCTTACGGCGTTCGACCTGCCACGCGCGCATGTCATGTCGCGCTTTTGCGGCTTGATGCCGGGTGCGCGCCGCTCGGTTGCGTAGGAGCAACGTCAGCGTCGCGGTCAGTTGCTGGCGCAACTCGCCGCGACCGTCCTTGAAAGAACGCGACGCCGCGCTTGGCCCATGCCTCCCTCTTTCCGGCCTCTTTCGTCTCGGCCAGCACGATCAGCGCGCCCGCGAGTTCGTCGGCGCTGAGCGCGTCAGCTCCAGTAGCGATCACGAGCTCGCCGAGCTGGCGTACCTTGCGTGTTTTCAGCTTGCGCGCCTTGTCGTCGAGTGCCTTCAGGTCAGCATCAAAGTTCCTAGGTTTGCGCATCGTCGTCTCCATGAGTGGCAATGGATAAATGATAGCTTGCGCACTGGCGCATTGCTGTAAGGTCATCAGGACGAGCTGAGACGGGATAGTCCCTCCCGAGATTTTTTCGAGGGAGGGCGCGCTTATACGTCGTGCCGACGTACGCTTCGCTGTGTAGATGCTCTGGTCGCGATGGCGATCTATCATCTTCACGTCAAGGTCATTGGCCGGAAGGCCGGAAGCAGTGCGGTGGCATCGGCGGCCTACCGCTCGGCATCGCGGCTGCGTGACGAGCGGCTCGGCCGTGATCAGGACTTTTCCGAAAAGCGCGGCGTCGTTCATTCCGAAGTGATGCTGCCGGAGAACGCGCCGGCCTCATGGGGCGATCGCGAGCGGCTTTGGAACGATGTCGAAGCGCGCGAAATCCGGAAGGATGCCCAGTTGGCCCGTGAGGTCGAGTTCGCCCTTCCGCGCGAGCTGAGTGAGGCGCAGGGTATCGAGCTCGCCCGGGACTTCGTTCGCGGCGAGTTCGTCGGTCTCGGCATGATCGCCGATCTGAATGTGCATTGGGACAGGGCAGAGGACGGACTGCCCAAACCTCATGCTCATGTCATGCTGACCATGCGCTCGGTCGACGAGAACGGCTTTGGCCAGAAGGTGCGGGACTGGAACCGCACCGAGATGGTCGAGCGCTGCCGCGAACGCTGGGCCGAGCTCGCCAATGAGCGGTTAGCCGAGCTCGATATCGACGCGCGGATTGATCACCGCAGCCTGGAAGACCAGGGCATCGCGCTGGAGCCGCAAAGCCAGATCGGCGCGCCCGCCAAACGGATCGAGTCTCGGGGCATCGCTGGCGAAGGCGGCGAGGCCGATCGCGCCGAGATGCACCGCGAGATCGCGCGCAACAACGGCGCGCGGATTGTCGCCGCCCCCACCATAGGGCTGGACGCCATCACCCAGCAGCAATCGACATTCACGCGCCGCGATATGGCGAGGTTCGCGCACCGGCATAGCGACGGGCTCGACCAGTTCAATGAGGTGGTGGGCGCAATGCAAGGAGCGCCCGGCCTGGTCGAACTCGGCAAGGATGCGCGCGGCGAGGATCGGTTCACCACCCGCGGAATGATCGAGGCAGAGCAGCGCCTGCACCGGGCCGCTGAACTGATGGCAAAACGGGAGCGCCACCAGGTGCGCGACGCGGATCGCCAGGCCGCTTTGGCAGGTGCGGAAGCGCGCGGCCTGGTGCTGTCGTCCGAGCAGGCTGAGGCGCTGGCGCACGTCACAGATGGACGCGATCTCAGCGTCGTGGTCGGCCATGCCGGGACGGGAAAGAGCGCGATGCTGGGGGTGGCACGGGAGGCGTGGGAAGCCGCCGGCTTCGAGGTCCGGGGCATTGCGCTGTCCGGCATTGCCGCAGAAAACCTCGAAAGCGGATCGGGCATTGCGTCGCGCACGATTGCCAGCCTGGAGCATGGCTGGGAACAAGGCCGTGACCTGCTCCAATCCAGTGATGTGCTGGTGATCGACGAGGCGGGGATGGTCGGCACGCGCCAGCTTGAGCGCGTGCTGTCGCATTCGCTAGAGGCTGGCGCAAAGGTGGTGCTGGTCGGCGATCCGCAGCAATTGCAGGCTATCGAGGCGGGCGCGGCGTTCCGCTCCATTCATGAGCGTCACGGCGGCGCGGAAATCGGGGAGGTGCGCCGTCAGCGCCAGGACTGGCAGCGCGACGCCACGCGCGATCTGGCAACCGGCAAAGTGGGGCAAGCGCTCGGAGCTTACCGAGCCAACGGGATGGTGCATGAGGCCCAAACCCGCGAGCAGGCGCGCGGCGATCTGATCGAGCGCTGGGACCACGACCGACAGGCAGCACCGGATCGGAGCCGGATCATCCTCACCCACACCAACAACGAGGTCCGTGCGCTGAACGAGGCAGCGCGCGAGCGGATGCGGGCCGCCGGCGATCTGGGCGACGAGGTGCGTCTGACTGTGGAGCGCGGCGCGAGAACCTTCGCCAGCGGGGACCGCGTCATGTTCCTGCAGAACGAGCGTGGGCTTGGCGTCAAGAACGGCACGCTCGGGACTGTCGAACAAGTAAACGCGCTATCCATGACCGTGCAGACCGACGATGGCCGATCCGTGCGCTTCGACCTCAAGGACTACAAGCGGATCGACCATGGCTATGCGGCGACGATCCACAAGGCGCAGGGCATGACGGTCGACCGCGTCCATGTCCTGGCGACCCCCGGTATGGATGCCCACAGCAGCTATGTCGCGCTGTCGCGTCACCGCGACCAGGTGGACCTGCACTATGGACGTGACGATTTTGCCAATGGGGACCGGCTCACCCGCGCCCTGTCGCGCGACCGCGCCAAGGACATGGCCTCGGATTACGAGCGCGCCGATCCGCTCCAGAGCTACGCTGAGCGGCGTGGGATCACCTTCCGCAATCGTGCGGCCGAGATCGTGCGCAAGATTGTGCCCGAGAAGCTGCGCGACATCTTCGGCGGCCTGCGCTCTCCGGCTGATGTGGCCGGACTGGCTAGCGGACGGAGGCCGGAACAGGCAACGCCGGAAAGGGAAAGCAGCGGTCCCGCAGCCAACCGGCGCGGAGCCGAAGTGCCGGCAAACAACGTGGCGCAAGATCCCGAAGCGGACGCTCGTCGCGTCCGGACACGAGCGCTCGTTCGCCATGCCCGCGCGGTAGATGCGATCTTCGCGGCACAGGATACGGGCGGCCGAGCGAGCAGGGAACAGGCGAAAGAGCTGCAAAAGGCGCGTGAAGCCTTCGAAGAGGTGCGCCCCTTTGGCTCGCGCGACGCCGAGGCCGCCTACAAGAAGAACCCGGAGCTCGCCCGCGAAGCGGCGGACGGCCGGGTCAATCGCGCCATCCGCGCGCTTCAGCTCGAAACCGAACTCCGCAGCGATCCGGGCCGCCGCGCCGACCACTTCGTCGAGCGATGGCAGGAGCTCGACCAGACCAGCCAGCGCCTATACCAAGCGGGCGACTTGTCCGGCCACAAGGCCACGCGCTTGGCAATGGGCGACATGGCGAAAAGCCTCCAGCGCGACCCGCAGCTGGAGTCCATCCTGGCCAGCCGCAAGCAGGAGCTCGGCATCGCATTCGAATCAGGCCGCCGGCTCGGCCAGGATCTGGCCTTCGTCCATGGCATCGATCTCGGCAGAGGCCGAGGCCTCGGAATTTGACCCATCCCGTTTGCCGCCGGCTCTACGCCACAGCTGGCAACGCGCGAACTTCTATTGTCCGCCTGCACCAATTCGGGCTCTGGTCTCGCCGGACGTCAGAAGCGACCAGCGAGGGGCATCACGGCCATGCGCGAGCCAGACCGCATCATCAGGTTGAAAACCGTCCTTGGCAGGACCGGGCTGTCGCGATCCACGATCTACCGCAAGATCGCCGAGGGTACGTTCCCTACCCCACTCAAGATCAGCAGCAACGGAACTGGTTGGCATGAATCCGACATCAACCGGTGGATCGCGGATCCCGTAAGATGGCGTCCGCGGCGCGACCTCGATGAAATATTGTAAGCTCTATGGCACAACGATCAGGGACGACGTTTCTGGAGGCGCTCTCCTGAACTATCCGACCCCATCCTTTTCTACGCCACGGCATCCCGCTTCAGGGACGGTCCCGCGAGATGCAGACGACGAGTTCGGACCAAGCTACATTGGAAATGCGCTTGCGGCAGAGCGCGATGTCAACCGAAGGCGTTCCATGAGCCGGCGCCCCGCTCGATTTACCCAAGGCGAAGTGGCACGAGCGATCCGCGCCGCAAAAGCGGCCGGTGTTTCATCCATACGAATTAAGCCGGACGGCACGATCATCGTCGACCTGGTCAAATACAAGGAAGAGCGGGGCATCGATGAGACGGTTGAGCCCGAAGAGCATTTCGTGCTTTGATTCGCTTCATGCCCCGTCCTCGCAAGCCCTACCTTCACAAGGAAATCAACCGTCACGGCAGGACGGTCTGGTACGTTCGCAACAAGGACGTCGGCGGCAAACGCACTCGCATTCGCGGCGAGTACGGGTCCATAGAATTCAACCGCAACTACGACATCGCTCTAGCCGACATGTTCAATCGGCCACGCCTCGCAATCGATCCCAGCGAGGCCAGGGCGAAGGTCTTTGATGGTAGCCTCAAATGGCTATGGGAAGAATACAAGGCAAAGGCGCCTGATTGGCGCGAGATGAAGGCGAGCACGCACAAGCAGCGCAACAGCCTGATGATTCATGTTCTGGAGGCCAACGGCAACAAAAGAGCAGCCGCAATCCAGAAGCAGCACATCCTGGACGGGCTTGGGCGTCGCGCTCAAAACCCCTCCGCGGCCCGGCATTTCCTCACCACCATGAGACGGATGTTCGCGTGGGCTGTCGCGCAAAAGATTGTGCCGGCAGATCCCACCGAAGGAATCAAGACACCCAAGCCGGCAAAGACAGAAGGCTTCGTCACCTGGTCTGATGCCGACGTTCGGCGTTACTACAAGCGCTGGCCGCTCGGCACGCGAGAGCGCGTCATGATCGACGTCTACCTCTTCACCGGCTTTCGGCGGGGTGACGCAGCATCATTCGGCCCTGCCGACGTGACCGAACAGATGCAAGAGCGGATCGGGCCTGACGGAAAACTCGAGCAGATTTCCGTTCCGATCATCACGAAGCGCCTCGAAAAGGGGAGCGAGACCATTGAGGTCACCTTCCCGATGCTCGATGTCCTGCGCCGGACGTTGGAGGCAGGTCCGGTCGGAACCGAGACCTATATCGCGACCCGGCAGGGCAAGCCGATGACCAAGGAGAGCTTAGGCAACCTGTTCAAGGAGAAATGCATCGCAGCTGGGTTGGCGAACCGATCAGCGCACGGCCTGCGCAAGGCGGCTGCAACTGTCGCCGCTGAAAACGGAGCAACGGAAGCCGAGCTGGATGCGATCTTCGGTTGGACCGATCGTCGGATGGCAAGCCATTACACGCGGAACGCCAATCGCAAGAAATTGGCGTATGGCGGCGTCGCCAAGCTCGAGCGAATAATCGGCTCCGTGGATCATAGAGCGAACGTCTATTCCCTCACCGACAAGCTAGGTGCGGGAAATCGAACAAAAAGCTCAATGAAATCAGCAGACGTCCGGATGGGTGGTGGGCACGACAGGGATCGAACCTGTGACCCCTACCATGTCAAGGTAGTGCTCTCCCGCTGAGCTACGTGCCCTAATCCAATATCCGTTCGGGTGGGCGTCCCTATATCGGCTCCCACGCAGGCAGGCAAGGACGCAAAATGCCGAAATTGGGAATAATCCGCCAGTTCCGGAGGTCTGTCCCTGGCGGCTCAGGCCGCCAGCATCTTGTTGACCTCGCTGACGAGTTCGCGCAGGTGCACCGGCTTGGACAGCACCTTGGCATTCTTGGGCGCCTCCGAATCGGAGTTCAAGGCGACCGCGGCGAAGCCGGTGATGAACATGATCTTGATGTCCGGGTCGAGCTCGGAGGCGCGGCGCGCCAGCTCGATGCCGTCCATCTCCGGCATCACGATGTCGGTCAAGAGCATCTCGAACGGCTCCTCGCGCAGCCGCTGGTAAGCCGACATGCCGTTGTCGTGGGGCGAGACCTGGAACCCGGCATTTTCCAATGCCTTGACCAGGAAGCGGCGCATGTCGTTGTCGTCTTCGGCGAGCAGGATTTTGTGCATGGCGAGGGGTTGTCTGGTCCGGGTGAGAGGCGGAGCGTTGCCGCCACTAAGCCTGACGGGCGGTAAATTTCGGGTGAAAGATTGCGCCTTTTGATCCGACATCGGCAAGGCATTTTGAGGGCTGAAGGTGCGGTCTTCGACCGAAGCAGCACGCCAGCTCAGAGTTGTTCCAAACGCGAGATGAACTTTTTCATTGCTTTTCGCTTGGCAGACCGGCTCGGATTATCGAAGATGCGCGTTGGCAAGAGCAGTGCCTGCGTTGTCCAGAACGAATCGGCCGGAGGATACCGGCGCATCAACGGACGTGACATCGACGCACGTGACCAAGGGGACGGCGCCCAGAGATGACGGACTTTGATGGCGAATTGCCGCCGTTCGAGATCATGGAGCCGACCGAATGGCGTGCGCCCATCATCTTCAATTCCCCTCACTCCGGATCGGCCTACCCCGACGATTTCCTAAGGGCGTCGCGAATCGATCTGCCGGCGCTGCGGCGCTCCGAAGATTCGTTCATGGACGAATTGATCGCCGATCTCCTGTTGCGCGGCTTTCCGGTCGTTCGCGTGCATTTCCCGCGCTGCTATGTCGACGTCAATCGCGAGCCCTATGAGCTCGATCCGCGGATGTTCACCGGGCGGCTGCCGAGCTTTGCCAACACCCGCTCGATGCGGGTGGCCGGCGGCCTCGGCACGATCCCGCGCGTGGTCGGCGACGGCCAGGAGATCTATCGCGACCGGCTGAGCGTCGACGAGGCGCTGCACCGGATCGAGACGCTGTACAAGCCGTATCACCGCGCGCTGCGCCGGCTGATCAACCGCGTGCACCAGCAGTTCGGCACCGTGGTGCTGGTCGACTGCCATTCGATGCCGTCGGTCGGCGTCTCGCGCGACGAGCCGCGCCGGCCCGACATGGTGATCGGCGACCGCTACGGCACGAGCTGCGCGTCGCTGCTGCCGGACCTGGTCGAGGACGTGCTCGGCCGGCTCGGCTATTCGGTCGGCCGCAACAAGCCCTATGCCGGCGGCTTCATCACCGAGCATTACGGCAATCCGGCCACGGGCTTGCATGCGATCCAGATCGAGCTCAACCGCGCGATCTACATGGACGAGCGCCGCAGGGAGCGCGGACCGCGCTTCGCCCAGGTCGCCTCCGATCTCGCCGTGCTCGCCGAGGTGCTGGCGACGGTGCCGCTCGGCGACCTCGGGCCGTTCCAGGCGGCGGCGGAATAGAGGACTGCGCGTTCGGTCCGAGCGATTTCGGCCGGTGGCGTCGGCGCAAAAAAAAGGGCCGCTTGAATGACAAGCGGCCCAAGTCTAGGGAGGAAACGCCCAAGGAGGGCAGCGATAACGCGAAGCGCTACCGCACCGCAACAATATGCAATCGCGCTGCACAAAGCGCAAGAGTTTTTCCGCCTTTCTCCATGCAAAAAAACATAGGCCGGGTTGCGTTCAGCGCGAAACAGCTCTTCTTTTCATCATAGAAGTCAATGGCTTGATTGGAGATTCCAAACGATCGGAGAGGGACGCCGGTTTCGCTTTCAGTTTCACATCAGGGGCCCACGACGGCTCAACCGCGCCCGGCCAGCGCGGCCGGCCAGCGCGGCCGGACACCAAACGGTATCCATGATGCCACGCTGGTGTTCCATATCCGGATGCGCCCCCGACCGCTTTGAGCTAGGCATAACCGGCTTATTGCCACCCGATTCCCTCACCCAAGGACGCGTTGTGACGGTCATTGATTTCTCCGCCTTCATCGGTCGTCTGGCGACCGCGTCGGGCGAAACCATCCTGCCGTTCTTCCGGACCTCGCTGCTGGTCGACAACAAGAGCAGCCGGCACGATTTCGATCCGGTGACCGAGGCCGACCGGGCCGCCGAGGCCGTGATGCGCCGCCTGATCAAGGCGAACTTTCCTCAGCACGGCATCGTCGGCGAGGAGTTCGGCAATGAGCGCGAGGACGCCGACTACGTCTGGGTGCTCGATCCGATCGACGGCACCAAATCCTTCATTGCCGGTTTCCCGACCTGGGGCACGCTGATCGCGTTGCTGCACAAGGGCACGCCGGTGTTCGGCATGATGCACCAGCCCTTCATCGGCGAGCGCTTCGCCGGCGACAACGGCTCCGCCAATTACAAGAACGGCGGCGGCGAGCGCCGGCTCTCGGTCCGGCGCTGCGAGCGTCTCGGGGATGCGGTGTGCTATACGACGAGCCCGCTGCTGATGAACGAGGCCGATCGCGCCACCTTTGGCCGGGTCGAGGCCGAGACGCGGCTGTCGCGCTATGGCGGTGACTGCTACTCCTATTGCATGCTGGCCGCCGGCCATCTCGATCTCGTCATCGAGACCGAGCTCAAGCCCTATGACATCGCCGCCCTGATCCCGATCATCAACGGCGCCGGCGGCATCGTCACCGACTGGGAAGGCGGCCCGGCGCAGAACGGCGGCCGGATCGTCGCCGCCGGCGACAAGCGCGTCCACGAAGCGGCGCTGAAGCGGCTGGCTGCGGGCTGAGCCCGCCTCCACTGGCCTGGCTCCCCGCCTCTCGCGCGGAACGGAGACATCCGGCCGGTCGTCGGGCGCCTCACGCGGCGGCCCGGCGCAAATGCTCGACGAGCAGTTTCGCCGGACGCGGCAGCGCCTTGAAGCTGCGGGCGCAGATCACGAGCCGCCGATCGGCCCAGGCGTCGCGCAGCGCGACGAGGCTGATCGGCATCGACCGCGCGCAACGCCGCGCCGCCGCTTCCGGCACCACGGCAATGCCGATCCCGGCCGCCACCATCTGGCAGATCGCGTCGAAATCGCGCAGCCTGGCCCGCACGTGCTGGCGGATGCCGAGCCGCGCGGCGTGCCGGCCGATATGGACGTTGAGCGCCGTCCCCTGCGTGAGGCCGATGAAATCCTCCCCCGCGGTCTCGCTGAAGTCGATCTGTCGGCGCGCTGCGAGCGGGCTGCGCCGTCCGGCCACCAGGATCAGCCGGTCCTCGCCGAAGGCGAAGCGCTCGATCGTCTCGGGCAGCGCGTGCTCCGCCGCAAAGCCGAGATCCGCTCTGCCGGACACGATCGCCTCGGCGATCTCGGTGCTCTCGCGCTCCTCGACATCGACGTTGATGTCGGGATGCTCGCGCAGGAAGGCCGCCAGCGCCTTCGGCAGATGCTCGGCGAGGCCGACGGTATTGGCGAGCAGCTGCACGTTGGCGCGACGGCCGGATGCGAAGCCCGAGAGCTCGCCCTGCATGGCCTCGACATTGGCCATGATGATGCGGGCGTGATCGAGCAGGCTCTCGCCCGCCGCGGTCAGCTCCACGCCGCGCCGGCCGCGCTTGAACAGCTCGACGCCAAACGCGTCCTCCAGGCCCTTGATCCGCGCGCTCGCCGAGGCCAGCGCCAGATGCGCCCGGTCGGCGCCGCCAGTGATGCTGCGGGCCTCGGCCACGGCAATGAACAGCCTGAGATCGACCAGATCGAAACGCATGGTCATCCTGCCTCAGCCTTGGACGAAGGCTTGCTCCGTAACCTCCACATTGTGTCGTCGGCGCAGTCTGGTCAATGTGCCGACCATGATCGACCCCATCCTCATCTTCATCGCCTTCGCGCTCACTTTGGCCGGCTTCGTCAAGGGCGCGCTCGGCCTCGGCCTGCCGACCATCTCGGTCGGACTGCTCGCGGTCGCCATGCCGCCGGGCCGGGCGCTCGCCATAGTCATCGTACCGGCCGTGATCACCAACATCTGGCAGACCTTCGCCGGCCCCTATCTGCGCGATATCGCCAGGCGCCTATGGCCGCTGATGCTGGGGACCGCGATCGGCATCTGCCTCAACGCCGGCGCGCTCAGCCATGCCTCGACCCGCTGGGGCAACGTCGCGCTCGGCGTCTTGCTGATGCTCTATGCCCTGCTCGGTCTCACCAAGCTCGCCTTCAAGGTCGCGCCCCCGCACGAGAAATGGGTCGGCGGCATCGTCGGCCTCGTCACCGGGCTGATCTCGGCCGCCACCGGCGTGCAGGTCGTACCTTCTGTGCCGTACATGCAGGCGATCGGGCTCGAGAAGGACGAGTTGGTCCAGGCCCTCGGCGTGTTCTTCACGGTCGCCACCGTCACGCTGGCCTTCAACTTGACGAGCTCCGGCCTGCTCAGCACGGCCACCGCCCTGCCCGGCGCGGTCGCGATGGCCTGCGCCTTTGTCGGCATGTTCGCGGGCCAAGCGGCGCGATCCCGACTGCCGGCCGAGGCGTTCCGCCGTGTGTTCCTGATCGCCATGATCCTGCTCGGCCTGTATCTCGCCGGCACGGCGGTCGTCGAGCTGCTCCGGTAAGTCAGCGCGCCTCGAGCATCGCGATCCGGACGCCGAGATAGATCAGCAGCCCGCCGATCGTGCGGTTGAGCCAGAGCAGCGCGGCGGACGAGTCGCGCACGCGGCGCGCTGCACGGGCCGCGACGACGGCGACGCCGAGACACCAGATCGTGCTGTTGACGATGAAGATCGTGCCGAGCAGCAGGAAGGCGATCGCCTTGTGCGGCGCCTCGGCTGCGACGAATTGCGGCAGGAAGGCGAGGAAGAACATCGCGACCTTCGGATTGAGGATGTTGGTGAGCGCGCCCTGCCAGAACGCTTGGCGCAGCGTCACCACCGGCATCGACGTCGCATCACTCGCCCTGGCGGCGTCCGGCCGCCGCGCCAGAAGCTGCGTGATGCCGAGATAGACCAGATAGGCCGCACCGGCCCATTTCACCGTCGCGAAGGCCGTCGCGGAGGCCGTGAGCAGCGCCGACAGCCCGATCGCACTTCCGAACACGTGAACCAGGCAGCCCGTGCTGATGCCGAAGGCGGCAGCGGCCCCGCCGCGCCAGCCCATCTGCGCGCTGCGGCCAACGATGTAGGCGGTGTCGGGACCCGGCGTGATGTTGAGCAGCAGCCCGGAGACGAGAAACAAAGGCAGATCGTGAATGCCGAGCATGATTGAACATTTCCTAACAATAACGGTCTAACCATACCTGGCCTCGGCATTGCCGTCTCGCGCCGCAGAGGCCGGCGCGGGGCCGCATGGCGAGGTGCCGCGATGGGTTCTGGAAAAGCGTTGGATTTGGCCGCCTCGGCCGTGGTATGCGCGAGGCGGGAGCACGATGTGATGGAAAGACGCCTCGCTGCCATCCTTTGCGCCGACGTCGCCGGCTATTCACGCATGATGGGGATTGACGAGGACGGCACGCACGCCGCCTTCAAGGCTCATCGCGGCGCCATCCATCCGATCATCCTCAACCACGCCGGCCGCATCGTCAAACACACCGGCGACGGCTTTCTGCTGGAATTCGCCAACGCCGCCAGCGCCATCCAGTTCGGGATCGAGATGCAGTCCCTGATGGCGGAGCGCAACGCCGATCTGCCGTCCGACCGCAACATGCGCTTCCGGCTGGGAATCCATCAGGGTGAGTTTACGGTCGATGACGGCGAGGCCTTCGGCGACGGCATCAATGTCGCCGTCAATCTGGAATCGATCGCCGTCCCGGGCGGTGTTGCCGTCTCGGCCAAGGCTTATGAGGAGGCCGGCCTGCAACTCCCCGTCAAGCTGACCAGCGCCGGAAGCTTTCAGTTCAAGAACCTGCGGGAGCCGGTGCAGGCGTGGACATGGGAGCCGGGTAGCGAGGCGGCGATCCGGGCCGGGACGAGCGTCACCGGCCTGCCGCCGCAATATCGCACCGCGATCGTCGGCGTGCTGCCATTCGTCAACCTCTCCGACGACGCCGACGCCTATCTCGCCGACGGGCTCGCGGACGACCTGATCCATGCGCTGTCGCTGCAATCGTTCTTTCGTGTCCTGAGCCGCACCTCGACGTTTCGCTTCAGGGACCGCGGCCTCAATCCCCGCCTGGTCGCACGCGAGATCGACGCGACCTACCTGATTCAGGGAACGGTGCGGCGCTCTCGTCACAAGCTCCGCGTGACGGCGGAGCTGATCGCGCCCGAGACCGGCGCTCAATTGTGGACCGGTCGCTATGACGGCGATGTCGGTGATCTCTTCGCGATGCAGGACGAGATCACCACCAGCCTATGCGCGGCGCTGATGCCGGAGATCTATCGTGTCGAAGCCTCGATTCCGGTCCGTGCGCCGGCGACCGACCCGACCGGATGGGACCGCTTCCTGCGCGGTCTGTCGCACTACTACCGACCGACCAAGGCCGACTACGAGATCTCCATCTCGCTGTTTCGGCAAGCCATTGCGCTCGATCCCACGCTCGGCCTCGCGCACGCTTATCTCGCGACCATTCTGATGCAGGGCATCAATTTCGGCTGGATCAAGGGCTCGCGCGAGCTCTGGCAGGAGGCGAAGAATCTGGCCTTGGACAGCGTGCGGCTCGACGGGCGCTCCTCGTTCGCCTATGCGATCCTGGCCTTCGTGCAGGCCATGCAGGGCGACCATGACGACGGCATGAAGGCGGCGCGCAAGGCGACCGAGCTCAATGCCTACGACATGGGCGCACGCGGCGTGCTCGGGCTCTGCCATATGGTCAACGGCGAGCACCAGCAGGCGATCGATCTGTTCTCGATCGCGGCCCAGCGCGGCAACAGCGATCCGCGCTACCAATGGCCGGCGCTGAATGCCTACAGCCACTACCTGCTCGGCCGCTATGAGGCGGCGTTGTCCTGGGCCCGCGAGGAGCTGTTTCTCTACCCGAACCATCTGCAGGCGCTGACGATCCGCGCGGCGACCCTGGCGCAGCTTGGTGCGACCGACCAGGCGGGCGACGCCGTCGACGTGCTGCACGCGCAATACCCCTGGCTCACGCTCGACCGCCACATCAAGAACATCCGATGGAAACGCCGGGACGACATCGACCACTACCGCGACGGACTGATCAAGGCCGGGCTGACCTGAGCCAATCGGGTCCAATGTCGCCGGCCCGCCACATGGCCTACACATTGCTTCCGCAAATTGATTGGATTCGACCGCTGTTGCCGTGGTATCGCCCTGAGTAGGAGCAAAGACGGAATGGAGAGACGGCTGGCCGCGATTGTCTGTGCCGATGTGGTCGGTTACTCGCGGATGATGGGCGCCGACGAGGCGGGAACCCATGCCGCGTTCAAGGCCCATCGCGGCGCCATCCACCCGATCATCCTCAATCACGGCGGCCGCATCGTGAAATACACAGGGGACGGGTTTCTCCTGGAATTTCCGAGCGTCGTCGGCGCCATCGCGGCCTCGGTCGAGGTGCAGAAGCTGATGGCCGAGCGCAATGCTCATTTGCCGGCCGACCGGGTGATGCAGTTTCGCCTCGGCCTCAACATGGGCGACGTCATCTTCGATGAGGACGAGGTGTTCGGCGACGGCGTCAACACCGCGGTGCGGCTTGAAGCCGCAGCACCGCCCGGCGGAATTGCCGTCTCCCACAAGGCCTACCAGGAAGCCAGCAAGCACCTCACGGTCACCTTCGTCGACCGCGGGCCGTTCCGCTTCAAGAACATCGAAGACACCATCAACGTCTGGACCTGGGATCCGTCCTCGCCGGAGAAGAGCCGCGAGCAGCGGTCCGCCACGACCCTGCCGGCGCAATACCGCACCGCCATCGTCGGCGTGCTGCCATTCGCCAATCTCAGCGGCGAGACCGACGAATACTTCTCGGACGGCCTGGCCGAAGACCTCATCCATGCGCTGTCGCTGCAGTCGTTCTTCCGGGTGCTCAGCCGCAACTCCACCTTCGCCTTCAAGCATGCCGGCATGAGCGCCCGCCTGATCGCGCGCGAGATCGATGCGACCTATCTCATCCAGGGCTCGGTGCGGCGCTCCGGCGACAAGATCAGGGTCACCGCCGAGCTGGTCGCGCCGGAGAACGGCGAGCAGCTCTGGGCCGGCCGCTACGACCGCGACATCGGCGACCTGTTCGCCGTGCAGGACGACATTACCGCCAACCTCTGCACCGCGCTGATCCCCGAGATCTACCGTGCCGAGGCGGCGGTGCCGGTGCGGTCCAAGACCACGGACCTCACGGCGTGGGATCGCTTCCTGCGCGGGCTGTCGCACTACTACCAGCCGACCAAGGCCGACTACGAGAGCTCGATCGCGCTGTTCCGCGAGGCGATCAGGATCGACCCAGGTCTTGCGATCGCCCACACCTATCTCGGCACCATCCTGCTGCAGGGCATCCATTTCGGCTGGATCAGGAACTCACGGGAGCTGTGGGACGAGGCAATGGCGCTGGCCGAGGCCGGCGTCCGGCTCGATTCCCGCTCGTCCTTCTCCTATTCGCTGCTGGCCTATGTCCATGCCATGCAGGGCCGGGTCGAGGCCGGGATGGAGGCGGCGCGCAAGTCGCTGCAGCTCAATCCCTATGACATGGGCGCGCGCGGCGTGCTCGGCGTCTGCCATCTCGTCGCCGGCGAGCACCGCCAGGCGATCGAGCTGTTCTCGGTGGCGGCCCAGCGCGGCAACAGCGATCCGCGCTATCAATGGTCGGTGCTGAGCGCGTTCAGCCATTACATGCTCGGCCAGTACGACGCCTCGCTGTCCTGGGCGCGAGAGTCGCACTATCAGAACCCGAACCATCTGCAGTGCCTCGCCATCCGCGCCGCCGCGCTGGCGCAGCTCGGACGCTCGGTCGAAGCGGGCGAGGCCGTCGCGGCACTTTTGAGCCAGCATCCGTGGATGACGATCGAGCGCCTCCTGAGCAACATCCGCTGGCGCAATCCCGCCGACATCGCGCATTATCGCGACGGCCTCACCAAGGCCGGCATCCCGTTGACCAAGCTCACTCTGGTGGACACCAAGGCCAAGTTCGCGGGCGAATAGCGCGATCGCGACTTGAGGTTGACACTTGGGCGGGTTGCGCCAATCATTCACGATTGCATTGTAGCGTTCAGACGGCGGCCGATCCGCCCGTTCCTCGGCGCAATTCGGCGTCGTCCTCGTTTGTTTGCGTGATTTCGTTTTCATCACTCAGGTGCTTTCCAAGGATGTTCTTCGATGCAAGAAGACAGCGCCCGTGACGCCCTGCCCGGACAGCTTCCGGTCTCGTCCGACAACCCGTGTCCCTTCCTGCGCGCGCTCGTCGCCGGCGGCTTCGTCGACGGCCACAGCGTCCCCTTGAAGACCATCGGAGACCGGGTCGAGGCGGCGAGCGGCGAGACCGGCTTCAAGAAGCGGCTCGTCGGCATCGAGACCTTTGGCGTTGCGCTGATCGCGAACGGCCTGTCGCCGCTGCGGCTGCTGAAGAGCCTGTGGTCCGGCGCCGATCTCGACCAGTTGCGCAACGGCCCGCTCGACAAACATGGCGGCGGATCGCGCATTCTCGACGCCGAGGCCAAGGTTCATCCCGAGGAGATCGACCGGTTCGCGAGCTTCGGCAGCGACTATCCCGATCCCAACGGGGGCACCGAGCGCGGCCTCAACGAGGCGCAGATCCAGACTTTCATGAAGGCCAATCTGACGCGCGACGGCGACCGAGCGCGCTGGTACTTCCCCATTCTGATGCAGGGCGAATGGCCGGTGCTGCTCAACATCCTCGGCAAGGGCGAGGGCGACGGCCGCTATCTCTCCGTTGCCGAGGTCCGCACGCTGTTCGTCGACCGCCGCCTGCCGCAGCGTATCGCCGCGCGGCTGATGGCCAAGCCCAAGCCCGCGAACATCGTCTGGCGTATCGGCAAGGCGCTCGTGGGCACGGCAGTGCTGGCCGGCGCCGCCGTGTTACTCGCCTGGGTGGCCGCGCCCGACGCCGTCAGCGACAAGCTCGGCAAGGTTCTGCCGAAGAAGGTCGCGGCGTTGATCCCGCCCGCTTTGCCCGAGACCGAGCCGACCAGGGCGGCCTATTGGCTCGATCAGGGCTGGACCACGCAGGACCGGCACTGGTTTCACCACGTGACGCAGGGCACCGCGACCTTCCCGATTCCCTACGCCTGGTTCATGGCGATGGAGCAGCCTTATCTGGCGCCGTTCGGCACGCCCGGCCTGATCTCCGACAGCGCCTATCTCGAACGTTTCGGCTTCATCCCGAGCCCGAAGAGCGTCGACGGCGACCCAAGCGTCCTCCGGCCGTTCGGCTACGCCGCGACGGCTGCCAAGACCGAGCCCGCAGCGCCACTGCCCGCCGGCCTCAAGCCGACCCCGGCCGGCAACGAAGGCGGCCTGCCGGTCGGCTTTGCCCGGCTCACCGGCGCGACCGATCCCGCCACCGGCGCCGCGCAGTCCGACAAGATCGGCCTGACCTGCGCGGCCTGTCACTCCGGCAGCATCCACTACAAGGGTGTGAGCGTACGCTTCGACGGCGGCCCCGGCATGGTCGACCTGCGCAAGCTTGAAGAGGCCATGGGCTTTGCGATGATCTTCACGCAATACGTGCCCGGCCGCTTCACGCGCTTTGCCGATCGCGTGCTCGGACCGAATGCGTCCGACGCCGATCGCGCGAGCCTGAAGAAGGGCCTGAAGGCCGCGATCGATTTCGCGCTCAACATGCAGGCCAACAACTACAAGACCACGATCGAAGCCAAGGGCCAGACCGAGACGGAGGAAGGCTTCGGCCGGCTCGACGCGCTGAACCGCATCGGCAACCAGGTATTCTACCTCGACATGGCCTCGAGCGGTCTGCCCAACATGCTCGACAACCAGGAGGCCATCGACGCGCCGGTGTCCTATCCGCCGATCTGGACCGTGCCGTGGTTCTCCTGGGCGCAATATGACGGATCGATCGCGCAGCCCCTGATCCGCAATGCCGGCGAGGCGCTCGGCGTCTCCGCACAGATCAACTTCTCACCGAAGACCGCGAGCGACAGACTGTGGCGCTCGTCGATGGCGATCGATAACCTGCTCTACATCGAGAACATGCTGCGCGGTCCCGATCCGTTCGCGACCACGACGCCCGCGTTCGGCGGGCTGACCTCGCCGAAATGGCCGGAGAAGCTGTTCGCCGGCGACGACGCCTGGAAGATCGATCCGGCCCGCGTCGAACGCGGCCGTAAGCTCTATGCGGCTGTCTGTGTCGAGTGCCATCTCGGCCCGGTCGCCGACACCGTGTTCGACAAGACCTATCCGGACAAGAGCTTCTGGAAGATCAAGCCGGCCGATGACTGGGAGAGCAAGGGCTGGAACGCCAAGGGCCCGATCCTCGACCTCGTGCAGAAGCCCGTCGAGGCGATGCAGACCGACCCCGGACAGGCGAGCATTCTCGCCAACCGCAAGGTCAACGTGGCAGGCTTCCTCGAGGTCGATCCGGCCAAGGACCTGAAGGGCTGCAACCTGCCGCAGGGCTCTACCACGGAGATGCCCTATGCGCTGGCGCTGATGGCCGTCGTGCAGAAGGCCAGCGACAAATGGATGGAGGACCGCAAGATCTCCGAGGCGGAGCGGGCCGCATTGTGGGGCGATCGCAGGAACTGCCCCAACCCGGCCGGCAAGAGCTATCGCGCCCGCCCGCTCAACGGCGTGTGGGCGACCGCACCCTATCTGCACAACGGCTCGGTGCCGTCGCTGTACTGGCTGCTGACGCCGGCTGCCGAGCGGCCGACATCGTTCTGCCAGGGCGCGCGCGACTATGACCCGAAGCCGGTCGGCTTCGCCGTGCCGAAGGGCGGCGAGAGCACGTGCAAGGTCGGACAGACGCTGTTCGTGACCAGCGATTCCAGCGGCAAGCCGATCAAGGGCAACAGCACGCTCGGCCATTCCTTCGAAGGGCCGACGAAGCCCAACAAGGATTATCCGAACGGCATCATCGGCGGTGCCTTCTCGGAGGACGAGCGCTGGGACCTGATCGAGTACCTGAAGACGCTGTGAGGTCACGCGACGGTGCGGCCTGCTGATCATGGGGCGCACCGCCGGCTTCACGCCGCGGTCCAGACGCCCGGACGCACGCAACGCCGGATCGCTCCCTGCTCTCCGAGGGAATGCAGGATCACCCAGCCGTTGACGACGAGATCGCGCACGCCCTGGTGACGCTGCAGGACCTCGTCCATGGCGCTCTCCGGCGCGGCGATGAAGACGTTGAGCCTGATGGGTTCGTGGATGAAGCGCGTGCCGTCATGCACCGACTGCCAGGGCAGCCCGACACGCAAGTCGCCGGCGTTGCCCTCGAGCACGCCGAGCTGGCCGACGATGTTGTGCAACACCTTGTTGCCGCTGCCGAAGGCAGCGTTGTTCACGGTCGAGCCGTAATATTGCAGGTTGATCCAGCTCGCGACCACCATCGGCGCCGTCATGATCAGCTCGAGGGTGCGATAGCCGTCGTCACGGGCGGCCTCGTAGGAGTGCAGGAAGGCGCGGCCGCCGAGGTCGAGGCCGCGGGTGAAGGCGCGCGGCGCGGCGATGAAGGCGGCGTTGCCGGCGAGCCCCCATTCGGGCCGCACCTGCGACCAGTCGCGGCTCCGGGCGATCACCGCGTCATCGATGTCGGATACGTCCTTGATGCCGAGCAGCGCGCTGCGCTCCTGCCGCGCCAGCCGTGCAGCGTCCGCGAGCCGTGCCTTCAGCCGGGACAGATCCGGCGCGAGCACGGCCGGAACGTCGTCCTCGTCGAACAAGGTCACGGCATCGGTCGTGGTGTCGTGCAGCGCTCCGATGAACCAGCAATCGGCGGGGATGTCGATGCCCTTGGCGCGCAGACCTTCTCGCACACGCCAGTCGTTGAGAACGGCTGCGGCGACCCGCGCATTGGCCTCGCCGGTATGGCCCCCGCAGGCGCCGCAATCCAACCCCGACGCGTGCGGATTGTTGACGGTGGTGCTGCCGTGACCGGCCAGCAGCACGAGCCGCGCGAACGGCCCGGTCAGCGACATCGCCTTGAGCACCGCCTCGGCCATCGCGACGCGCTGCGGATCGGTGAAGCCGGTGGCCCGCCCGCCGAGCTCGCCCGGTGTCAGCCGCGGCTGGACGCGGGCCGCGATCTCGGGATCGAGACCATCAACGACGGGTGACGGCACGGGACGCGTGACACCTGCGCTGTCGGTTGCGATCTTGGCGGCGAAGCCGAGGCCGGCGGTCTCGACGAAGGAGAACGACGAGACGGCCGAGACCTTGAACGACTTCCAGGCCTTGGCCGCCCGCCGCCGCAGCAGCCGCAGACCCAGCACCTCGGCCGCCTCGACGTCATCGGCATGCTTGACGGCCTCGCAAACGACAAAGGCGGGCTTGAGCAGCACCGGGCATTGCGCGCCGCCCCTGGTATGGCCGATCGGGACGTATTCGATCGGGAAGCCGAAGAATCCGGCGAAGCCGATCGTCTCGGCTTCCGGATAAGCGGTCTCCAGCGCGCGCCGGAAGATCTCCGAGCGCACGTCGATGCAGAACGCGGCCTGCAACGCCGGCCGCGCCGGCAGCCGCGGGATCGCCGCCTCTGCGCCATGCGCGGCAAGCTGCCCGACCAGCCGCGCCCGGAAGGCGATCTCATAGGCCTCGTGCAGCACGAGATCGATCGCAAGCTCCGGCGTCTCGTCGAGCCGCTGATCGGCCGGCAGCTTCGCCGCTTCCGCCATGGCCTCCGCCCAGGCCGCCTTGAAGGCGTCGTCGGTGCGCGCCTGATAGAGCGCGTAGCCCCAGGCGAGCCGGATCGCCAGCAGCTCCAGCAGCGTCTCGTCGCGCCGACCGTCGAGCTGCGCGTTCCAACCGATGTAGCGGGCATAGGCCGACCAGCCGCCGAGATCGAACAGTGCCCGCACCAGATAGTCCTCGACTGCCCGCGCGGGGATGCCGAGCCGGTCGACGATCAGACCGATCGCCTGCACCGGATCGGCCGGCAGCTCCGCGATCGCCTTGCGGAAGCCGGTGAGCCCCATCACCTCGGGATTGCGGTCATAGGCCGCGATCGTCCGCCACGCGGCATAGGGCTTCAGCTTGCGCACCGGGCTGGGCCAGCTCGCCTGGCCTTCGTCGAAATAGGTGGCGCAAAACGCCGAGATCTCGTCGATCATGAAGGCGACCAGCGAGACGTAGCGATCGCCCTCGGCGAGCCGGTCGAGCACCTCGGCGACCGTCGCCACGACGGCGGGCGGCGACGACAGCCCGGCCTCGGCGCGCGCCTTCTGCTTGAGCGCGTCGACATCGAGCCCGGTCGAGGGATGCAGCGCGAGCGCCTGCGCCAGCGCTTCATCGTCGATCCGGCCGTCGTCGAGCGCCTGCCGGTAGTAGCCGCGCGGCATCAGCATCCGCGTCCGCACCACGCGCTCGAACGTCGCGGCGGTCGCGGCGAAGCTCTGCGAGGTAAAGCCGAGGAACGGATTGACGGCGACGAAGTGCTTCAGCGGCCACAACGGCGCGACCCGCTGGCAGGCGCTGTCGATGCGGGCCATCAGCCCGGCATCGGCGGTGGTGTCGATCGGGTCGGTCATGGACATGGCAAGGGCAGCCTGGGTCATCTTCATCTCCGGCTCACGGCTTGGACGGAAGGTGCGAGCTCGCGCTTCGCGGCCAAACCGTCAGCACGAGGCGGTTGGCGAGCGTGTTGAGATAGAGGCCGTTGCGCAGGTGGACGTAGGCCGCGATCCAGAACGGCGCGTCGGCGCGGCGCATCATCTGGTTCTGGAACACGGTCACCGCCGCGAACGAGACCACCACGGCCGCCGCGATCAGCATCGGCACGACACCATCGACCGGCCGCGATGCGGGAATGCTGCCGCCGACCAGCCAGGCCGTGCCGGCCTGCAGCGCGAAGTAGACGATCGCGACGCCCGCTGCGGTCACCGCGGCGCGGGCGATGACGAAGGCGTTCGGCCGCTCGTCGATCGCGTTGGCCATCAGGTGCACCAGCCCCATCAGCAGCACCGAGCCGAGCGCGATCTGCGCCGGGTTGCTGCGGAGCGTCATGCCGAAGGCGAGCCCCGTGAGCAGCGCGAGGCCGATTACCGCGACCAAGGCCAGGATCAGTCGTGCCGCGTGCGGCTGGCCGCCGGGGCTCGGCGTCCATGACGCGCGGGCGAGATCGATGATGCTGCCCGACGACAGGAAGGCGTGCGCCTTGTAGAGCGAATGCGCCACGATGTGCAGCAGCGCCGCGGAGAAGGCGCCGAGCCCGCATTGCAGCAGCATGAAGCCCATCTGCGCCACCGTCGAATAAGCGAGCTGAACCTTGACCGAGGTCTGCGTCAGCATCACCAGCGAGCCGAACAGCGCGGTGGCGCCACCGACGACCGCGAGGACGTCGAGCGCGGGCGTGGCCAGCAGCAGCACGTCGCTGAGCCTGAGCACCAGGAAGCCACCGGCATTGATGATGCCGGCATGCAGCAGGGCCGACACCGGGGTCGGCGTCTCCATCACCTCGATAAGCCAGCCATGCAGCGGCAGCTGCGCGGATTTCAGCATCGCGGTCGCGACGATCAGCAGCGCGGCGATCGTGACAATCGCCGATCCCGCCCCTTCTCCGCCGCGGGCCTGCGCAGCGAGGCTGGCGAGCTCCAGCGTGCCGAAGCGGAGGTAGAGAAGCAGCGCCGCGACCGCGAGGAAGGCATCGCCGAGCCGGCTCGCCACGAACTTCTTGCGCGAGGCGCGGACCGCGGCCGGACGGGTGTCGTAGAACAGCAGCAGCTTGCCGAGCGCCAGGCTGGTGCCGATCCAGGCCGCCAGCAGCAGCACCAGGTTTCCGGAGATCAGCAAGGTCAGCACCGCGGCCAGGGTGAGCAGCAGCCAGCGCGTGAACCTGACCTGGCCGGGATCGCCGTCGAGATAGTTGCGGCTGTAGCGCACGACGACGAAGCCGATGAAGCTGACCAGCATGATGAGGATGGCGCCGAGCGTATCGAGCTGCAGCGACAGCCCTAGGCCGTAGCCGCCGAGCAGTGGCGTCCGCCCTGCCCCCATGACCGCTGCGCCGAGGCTCGCGAGAGTGGCAAGGGCGAATGCGAGCGCGGCGGTCGCGATCGCGTTACGTGCGACGGTTCTGGCGCTGCCGCCGGTGCCGGCGAGCGCGACGACCGCGAGCGTGAGCGGCGCAAGCGCCGCAAGACAGGGAAGGAGCTGGTTCATGGCGGCCCGGTCGTTTGATCACAGGGGACGATCTCTCCCTCTTGCTTTACGGGCTGCAGTTCATTCCTAAAATTTCAATCATTGAACCTGATCGTTATAAAATATAGAATGATTGCGTGCCGCATCTGAATTACCACCACCTGCGCTACTTCTGGATCATCGCCAGCGAAGGCAGCATGAGCCGCGCCGCGCAGCGCCTCAACGTCTCGCCCTCCTCGCTGTCGGTGCAGGTGAAGGCGCTGGAGGAGCAGCTCGGGCAGAAGCTGTTCGAGCGCATTGGACGCACCCTGCAGCTCACCGAGGCCGGGCGCATCGCGCTCGACTATGCCGGCAGCGTGTTCAAGTCCGGCCATGAGCTGATCGAGACCTTGTCGGGCCTGCGGCCGGGACGGCAGCTGCTGCGGGTCGGCGCCGCGGCGAACCTGTCGCGCAACTTCCAGATCGCGTTCCTGAAGCCCTTGATCGGGCGCGGCGACGTCGAGCTGATCATCCACACCGGTCAGTTCAGCGACCTGTTGGAGCAGCTCGACGCCCACAAGCTCGATCTCGTGCTCGCCAACCATCCGGCGGCGCCAGACATGCGCAGCAATTTCGACAACACGCTGATCGATGAGCAGCGCGTCAGCCTCGTTAGCCGCAAGCCGGCCAAGCCCGCGCGATTCCGATTCCCGCAGGACCTGGCAACGACGCCGGTGATCCTGCCCGGCCGAGGCAGCGCGCTGCGCTCGGCTTTCGATGCGCTGGTCGGATCCAGCGGGATCCGTCCGGTCATCGCCGCCGAGGTCGACGACATGGCGATGCTGCGCCTGATGGCCCGCGAGAGCGGCACCGTCACGTTGGTGCCGTCGATCGTCGTGATCGACGAGCTGCGTACCGGCGTGCTGGTTGAACGCGCCCGCCTGAGCGCGCTGAAGGAGCAGTTCTTCGCCGTGAGCCAGCAGCGCCGCTATCCCAATCCGCTCGTCGCCGAGCTGATCGGATCACGCGACAGGAAGAGCGGTTCACGGCCTGAATGACCTGTCCGTGGCACTTTGTCTTGAAATAGGTTGCAGGCAGCCCGCAAGACATCGGGACGGACCGGTCTTGCGGACCAACTCCCAGTTCGTTCCGAACTGGGGCAAGGTCAGCAGTCGTGAGCCGTCCGATCAGAACATCGCGGGCGGACTGACATTCACCCCGTGCTGGACCAGCACGAGAGAAGCGACCACGCCCGTCAATGAGAACATGGTCACCAGACCAAATCCGGAATTGAGCGCATGGGGACCAACCAGCTTCCGCACAATCATCATCATCAATGTCTCCTCCTGAATGTCGTTAGTGGACTTAACTAGAGGGACGGTGCGTTACCGGGGCGTTTCCAAATTTGGAGAGATCGGCGCGTGGTGAATGCATCCTTGAATGCACAGCATGCCCGGCATGAAGGCCGCTTAACACTGACGGCGGATTTGCAGTTGCATCGAGACGGGGGAAGCGCCGACGCTCGAAGAAGTTGAATCTTCGTATTAGCTCGCCCTGAACGGAGCACGATGTCGACGACAAGGATCGACGACGGCCGCACGCGAGGCACGGTGGTTCGTGTCGCGCTGAGCGATCGCATCTATACGCGGCGCGAGCAATTCGACGTTTCCCGTTTCCCAGCCGAAGTACATCGTCACCCCGAATGAAGTGGCCGCAGCCGTCAGGCGACCCTCGGTCATTCGGCTGGTGACATCCGGCTCGGGACGGATCGCGAAGACGTTCGCGGTCTGCGTCCTGATATGATCCTACTTCGCCTCATTCATCGCCGTCGCTGCGAGCAGCGCCGCCTCGATCGTGTCCCGGGTCTTGTCGAGATGCGCCATCATGAGCGTCACCGCGCGCTCGGTGTCGCGCGCCAGCACGGCCTCCATCAGTTCGCGATGCTCACGCGCGGCATCGCGGTTGCCACGATCGGTCTGGCGGGCGAGATCGAGATAGCGCTCGTTGTGTGCAAACAGGAGATCACGCACCCGCATCATCCAGGCGCTGCCACAGGCCTGGGCCAACGCGGCATGGAATTCGGCATGCGCCAGCATCCAGGCCGGCGAGAAGCTGCCGTCATGGGCCGCGATCGGCGTCGCGGCCAGACGGTGATGCGCGGCAACGACCGCGGTCTCCCAGGCGAGATCACCGTTGGCGATGGCGCGGCGCAGGCACTTGGTCTCGATCTCGACGCGCATGTCGGTCAGATCGCGCAGATCGGCCACCGAGACCGGCGCCACGCGGAAGCCGCGCTGCGGCGTCGCCGTCACCAGCCCTTCCGCCGTGAGCCGCGCCAGCGCCTCGCGGATCGCCCCGGTGCTGACCGAGAAGGCTGATCCGAGCTCGCTGATCTTCAGCTTCTCCTCCGGACGATAGAGCCCGGCGAGCAGGCTGGCACGCAACTGCTCGTAGACGGTCTGGGTGGCGCTGCCGGACATCGACTCACTCTCGCGGGACAATCAATTCACACTAGCAAAGCCTAAAAGTATATTTTCATCAAAAAATATATTTTAATTGCACGGCCTCCGCCATCCCCCTATGCTCAACGCCAAAACGCCGCCGGCAGCGCGGCCCATCAGGGAGGTATCCATGCGAAGCACCATCGCAGCGGCAGGATTGCTCGTCGTCGCGTCCGTCCTCGCCGTACCCGCTCGGGCGGAGGATCAGCCGGGCATCACCGCCAGCGAGATCCGCATTGGACAGACCATGCCCTATAGCGGGCCAGTGTCCGCCTTCGGCATCCTCGGCAAGGGCGAGGTGGCCTATTTCAAGATGGTCAACGACCGCGGCGGCATCAACGGCCGCAAGGTCAACCTGATCTCGCTGGACGACAGCTACGTGCCGCCCAAGACCGTGGAGCAGACGCGACGGCTGGTCGAGAGCGACGAGGTGTCGTTCATCTTCTCGACCATGGGCACCGCGCACAACACCGCGATCGCCAAGTATCTCCAGGGCAAGAAGGTGCCGCAGCTGTTCGTGGCCTCGGGCGCCTCGAAGTTCGGCGACCCTGCGCAATTTCCGCTGGCCTTGATGGGCGTGATGGCGCCGTTCCGCAACGAAGCGCGGATGTATGCGCGCTACGCGCTGCAGAAGAAGCCGGATTCGACCTTTGCCATTCTCGCGCAGAACGACGATTTCGGCCGCGACTATCTCGCCGGGCTGAAGGACGTGCTCGGCGAGCGCTTCGACAGCACGGTGACCGTCGCAAGCTACGAGTCGACCGAGCCGACCATCGACTCGCAGATCGTGAAGCTGAAATCGACCGGCGCCGATGCGCTGATCATCGCCGCGACGCCGAAATTCGCCGCGCAGGCGATCCGCAAGACCTTCGAGATCAACTGGCGGCCGTTGACGTTCCTGACCAACGTCTCGGTGTGGATGTCATCGGTCATGGAGCCGGCGGGACTGGAGGCCGGCACCGGCATCATCTCGACAGCCTACGTCAAGGATCCGTTGGATCCCGCCTGGGCCAACGATGCCGGCGTCAAGGGCTGGCGCGACTATATGGCGAAATACGTGCCCGACGGCGACATCCGCGATTCCAACTACGTCAACGGCTACAACAACGGCATGGTACTGGAGCAAGTGCTGAAGGCGGCCGGCAACGATCTGTCGCGCGAGAACATTTTGCGGCAGGCGCTGTCGATCAAGGATCTCGAACTGCCGATGCTGCTGCCGGGCATCAAGGTCAACACGTCAGAGACCGACCACCTCCCGGTCGAGCAGGTGCAGTTCATGCGTTTCACCGGCAAGCAGTGGGAGCGGTTCGGCGAGGTGCTGTCGACCAAGTAGCGGCGGCTGCTCCGTGGATCGTCGGCGCGGCTCCGCGCTGACGACAGGCGCACGCATGGGCTGGCACGGTATTGGAGGACGGCGCCTCTCTCTCGCCACGTAAACAAAATCGCAACAGTCGCCTGCGATGTTTCGTCGCAGGTCAACCGAAGTCGCAATCGGCGTCCGCATACATCCACATGTGGTCCCGCGCGCGACGGCGTGACCCTCTGCTCACGGCCGGGGGAGCGGGCGGAGGCGGGCTCCTGCCCGGTTCTCACCGCAGGTCTCCTTGAAGCAGTCGCGGAGATGATCGCCGCGGGGGAACCGCCAACAAGGAAAAGAATACAGGTCCTCACCGCCCCAACGGGATCTTTTGAGGAAGAGCATGACGGATATCAGCCGACCAGCGAGCCGGGCGAGCGCCGCCATCGCGCGCTTCTCCCGCGACAGCAAGGCCAATATCGCGGTCACATTCGCGCTGGCGCTGTTGCCGATTCTCACGGCGATCGGATGCGCGACCGACTACTCCATGGCCATGCGCATGAAGATCAGGCTCCAGTCTGCGGCGGATGCCGCGAGCATCGCCTCGATCTCGGTCAACTCGGCAGGCTATACAGCGGCGATGGCGATGACGTCGGACGGAACCGTTACCGCCGGAGTCGCGGAGGCGGACAACATCTTCAAGGGCAACGCCTCTACCTTTCAAGGCTACACATTGACGTCCGAGACCAGCACCGTCACCAAGAGCGGGTCCACACTGACGTCGCAGGTGCAATTCACCGCCAACGTGCCGGCCACGTTCCTGACGGTGATCGGCTATCAGAATCTGACGGTCAGCGGCCAATCGTCCTCCTCCGTCACGTTGCCACTCTATCTCGACTTCTATTTGACGCTGGACGTCTCGGGCTCGATGGGCCTCCCGTCGACGTCGTCCGAAGCACAGCGCATGCAGGCCATCAGCCCGGACAACTACAGGCAATACCCCACGGGATGCACGCTGGCATGCCATTTTTCGCCGCAGAATAGCGCTTGCACCGATTCAGGGACCCAGGGATATCCCACGAACAACTATTGCCTGGGCTATGCGATCTCGCGCGTCAGCCAGAGCGGTTACAAGAACCTGCTGACCGCCAACAAGAACTACCCCATGGGCGTTCAACTGCCGTCGTCGATCGTGTCCGGCCTGCCGAACTCACTGTACAAGAACCTGGCGACCGTTGCGAACTGCCCGACCGATGGGACGGATGCGTGCATCCAGCTGCGGCTGGATGCCGTGGGCTATGCCGTGAACCAGCTGTTTGTCACGGCGAACAACACCAAGAAGGTCAACAACCAGTTCCGGATCGGCCTCTACCCCTTCATCCGATATCTCTATTCCTACTTTCCGCTCACCAGCAGCATCAACGGCTCGACGACGGATTCGACCACCATCAACTATGCGGCGGCCAACCTTGCGACGCTGCTCGACACCAACACCAACGCATCTCTCGGCTCGGGCGGAACGCATATCGACACGGCCCTGTCCAGCGTCAACAACCTGATCGTCAATGTCGGGAACGGCAGCGCCTCGACCAATACCCTGCCCTACGTGTTCCTGGTCACCGACGGCGCGCAAGACCCGCAAGTGAAGGGCGTGCCCAATGGCTCATGGTCCGGCAGCAATCATGCCACCGTGATCGATCCGAACACCTCCTGCACACCGCTGAAGAACCGCGGCATCATCATCTCAGTTCTCTACATTCCCTATCAGGTGATCAATCCGGTGAACGCATCCTTCGCCGGTGACGAAGACGACTATGCCAACAGCAACATTCCTTCGATTCCGCCGAGCCTGAAGGCCTGCGCCTCGCCGGGATTCTTCTATACGGCGAACACGCCCGCCGACATCACGTCGGCGCTGAACGCGATGTTCAATCATGCGGTGTCCGAGGCGCATCTGACGAGATAGAGCAGAGACAAGCCCAGGCTCGGCCGTTGGACTTTCGGCGCCGAAGGCGTAGACCTCTACCGTCGACCACGAAAGAGCCGCGGCGCCCATGTCCGAGACTGATCCGCTCACGCTGAAATTTCGCTGTCCGAAGGAGCTGGAAGGCCTCATTCCGCAGCCGGTGCCGGCGCCGATGGGCGTTCCCGACTGGGTCAAGACGATGCCGGCCACCGCGTTCAGCGCGCTCAACCAGGCCGAGGAGCAGACCGTCAAGCGCTGCCCGCCCTTCATCGACGCGATGACGACGGGCTTCCTCATTCCGCTGATCTGCGATCTCACGGTCGAGGATGGCGGGATCAGCTGGGACAACGAGCTGCCGCCGGGCGGCGCGATCGATTTTCCGCGCTCGCCGATCAGCTTCCACGACGCCGCGCAGGTCACGGGCTCGCCGCTGTTCGAGGCCGACCGCTTCCTGCTCAAGTTTCACAATCTCTGGACGATCGAGGCGCCGGAGGGCTGGGCATTGCTGTTCACGCATCCCGTCAACCGCTTCGACCTGCCCTTCACCACCGTGACCGGACTGGTCGACAGCGACCGCTTTCACGACTCGTTCGTGCATTTTCCGGCGCATTGGCACGACACGGCGTTTCGCGGCGTGATCCCGAGAGGAACGCCGGTCGCGCAATGCATTCCGGTGAAGCGGCAGGCGTGGACGATGCAGACCTCGGCCTTCACCGAAGAGGAAATCGCAGAGATTCACGAGGTGCGCGAGGCGCTGAAGCGCGAGACCGGCGTCTATCGCAAGCGGTTCAGGGCTTGAGGGCGGCCGCGCCGTCGACCTGAAGGAACTTCGCCGCATCGCTCGGCCGGAAAAAGAAGCGGCCATGCGAGCTAACGACCATCGTATAGGCCGCGCGGCTCAACAGATGCGGCCGGCCGCGCACCACCGTGCGCAGCGCCGCCTCGGCCCCGGCGCGGTCGCCCATCTCCATCAGGCACATAGCGAGGTTGGCGCGGGTCTGCGTGTCCTCGGGCCGCAGGCCGAGCGCATGGCGGTAGGTGCCTGCGGCCTCGGCATAGTCGCCGTCGAGGAACTGCACCCAGGCGAGCTCGATCAGGATGTCGGGCCGTCCCGGCGCGGCCTCGCGCGCCGCCAGCAGGTGCGTGCGGGCACGAACGCGGTCATTGGCCTGGAGAGAGAGGCGTCCGAGATCGAGCTGGAGGTCGACGCTGTCGGGTGACAGCGTCAGCGCCTCCTCGATCACGGCGATGGCTTCACCGAGCTGTCCCGACTTGGCAAGCCGCCCCGCCAGCTCCTGGAACGCCGGCAGAAAAGCCGGCCGCCGCGCCGCGGTCTTGCGCAACTGCGCGATGCCGTCGGCGGCGCGTCTGGATTCGCATAAGGCAGCGCCGAGCAGTGTCTCGAGTTCCGGATCGCTGCCGCGCAGCGCCGCCTTCTCGAGCGCCGCGATCGCTTCGTTCGCGCGCTGCTGGCCGAGCAGCGCATGGGCCTGGACGAGCAGCGCGGCGCGGTCGGTCCTGGCCGTGCGCAGAATCGAGGCGGCGATCTGCTCGGCGCGCGCGAACTGCCGCGCGCGCAGCGCGTGGATCGCCTCCTGCAGCGCCTGCGCCTGCAATCTGTTCTGCGCCTTGCTCACGACCAGCCGTCACAACGCGAGGGGGTGGCCGGTAGCTCTAGCCCGCAGGACCCAGGGGTGTCCAGCGGACGGCAGGACGGCTCACCCGAACAGCGGCGTGCCCGGCACGAAGGCGTCGAACGCGGCCCAGAACTGCGAGCGGTAGCGGTCCTGCTCCTGCAGGATCTCGTGCTTGGCACCGGCGATGACGAGATGCGAGCCGGCGCGCAGATGATAGGCGAACTCCTCGATCGCCGCGGTCGACACCACGGTGTCGCTGGACGCCGCCAGCATCAGGATCGGCTGGCGGATCTGGGAGGGATAGGTCATGCCGCGGAAGGTCATCATCGCCGAGAAGGCGGAATCGGCCCAGGCCACCGTCGGCGAGGCGATGCCGAGCGTCGGATCCTCCTCGAGGATCGCGGCGTTGCGGGCATAGCGGACCGGATCGGAGGTCAGAGGATTGTTGACGAACGGCGCCAGCCCGCTGATCTCGTCGTTGCCGCCCGGCACGTAGCGGCCGCCCTGTCCGGCGATGCGCATCGCCCGCAGCAACAGCCGCGCCGGCAGCGCGGTGCGGCTGTCCGGAAGGTCGATCATCGGCGCCGACAGCACGACGCGATCGAACCAGCGCTTGCCGGCATGCGCGAGCCGCAGCAGCACCGTGCCGCCCATCGAATGCGCCAGCGCGAAATAAGGCGGCGGACAATCCGGCAGCACGACTTGCGTGACGAAGGTCTCCACGTCGGTCTCGTAGTCGGAGAACGAGCGCACATAGCCCTTGCGGGAATCGCGCAGGCGCCGCGACGAATGGCCCTGGCCGCGCCAGTCGATGATGGCGACCGCAAAGCCGCGATCGCGCAGATCGCGCACCGTCTCGAAATACTTCTCGATCATCTCGCTGCGGCCGGTGAACACGCACACCGTGCCCTTGCGCCCGGCCGGCGGCGCCCAGCGCGCAAAGCGCAGCTCGGCGCCATCAGGGGTCTTGATGGTGCCGGCAGTGACGTTTTCGGGAACGGGATTGGCGGGAATCGAGACGAGCGTCATGAGGCGCCCATCGAATAGGTGAAAGGCAGCGGGAATCAAGGGGTGGAACGGCAAAAAGAGCAGGTCTTGGGCGCCCTTGAAGGTCGAAACGTCCGGCCCATATCGAGATCGTGCAGGCCGCGTCAGGCTGCACGACAGCCCGGCCCGATGGCGGGCGGGTTAGCCAACAGTCGCTCAATGGAGGACTTTGACCATGCGTACCTACGACCTCACCCCCTTCTATCGTTCCACCGTCGGTTTCGACCGTCTGTTCTCGCTGCTCGACCAGGCCACCGCCGAGCCCACCCCCGGCTATCCGCCCTACAACATCGAGCGCACCGGTGAGAACGCTTACCGCATCACCGTCGCCGTCTCCGGCTTTGGCAAGGATGAGCTCTCCCTCGTCGCGAAGGAAAACACGCTGACGATCAAGGGCGAGAAGGCCGCCAACGAGAACGGCAAAAAGGCCGAGGTGCTGTATCGCGGCATCGCCGCCCGGGCCTTCGAGCGCTCGTTCCAGCTCGCCGACCACGTGGTGGTGAAGAACGCCAGCCTCGAAAACGGCCTGCTCCACGTCGACCTCGTACGCGAGATTCCGGAAGCGAAGAAGCCCCGCTCGATTCCGATCTCGACCGGCGCGCAGGCCGCCGAGCAGCCGGTGATCGAAGGCTCGGCCGAGAAGGCCGCCGCCTAACAGCACATCCTCATTCTGGAATAGGAGCGCCCCGGGCAACCGGGGCGTTTTTTCATGTCTCGCTGCAGTGCAGTCAAACGATCGTGACCACTGGTAACGGCCTGCTCTCAGCTCGCGAAGACGCCAATGATCGCCTCGCGTCAACCGGGCTTGGAGCCGTGACATGGACCTTCTTCGCACCCTCACCTGCGCCGCCGCGCTGCTGATCTCCGCAGGCCCCGCCCTCGCCGAGCCCGCGCAGCCGCCCAAGGTCCACAACGTCGTGCTGGTGCACGGCGCCTGGGCCGATGGCTCGAGCTGGGCCAAGGTCATCCCCTATCTGCAGGCGGCCGGCCTCAAGGTCACGGCCGTGCAGAATCCGCTGACCTCCCTGGCGGACTCCGCGGCCGCCACCCGCCGCGCCCTGGCCGAGCAGGATGGGCCGGCCGTGCTGGTCGGCCATTCCTGGGGCGGCACGGTCGTGAGCGAGGTCGGCACCGATCCAAAGGTCAGCGCGCTGGTCTATGTCGCGGCCCGGGCCCCCGCTGCGGGCGAGGATTTCGTCAAGCTCGCCGGGCAATATCCGACACCGCCGGCACGCGCCGGCATCGTCGACCACGACGGCGAGACCAAGCTCAACGAGGACGCCTTCCTGAAGGACTTCGCCAATGGTGTCGATGCGACGACGGCGAAGGAGCTCTATGCGGTGCAATGGCCGACCGCGGCGACGATCTTCGGCAACCGCACCACCCAGGCGGCGTGGCACGACAAGCCGTCATTCTATGCGGTGTCGAAGCAGGACAAGACGATCGATCCGGATTTCGAGCGCTTCCTGGCCCACCGCATGAAGGCGACCACGATCGAGCTCGACGCCGGGCACCTGTCGCTGGTGTCGCATCCGAAGGAGATCGCTGATCTGATCCTGAAGGCCGCCGGTCAGCACGAGTAGTGCGACCGATCGCGCTGGGATCTCATCGGCTGCTCCAAACGACCTGTCATGCCCGCGAAAGCGGGCATCCAGGTCGCCGTGGCAGTCGTGACTGACCGAGATGCCGGGGTTACGTTATCGCCCGGTCGAGCCGGGCGATGACAGCTTTGGTGGTGGCAAGCGGCCGGGCCGACCGTCTGACTGCCTCTATTCCAAACCCTGTACAGCCGGCATCTTTGCCGTCGGCAGGATCTGGGGCACGGGCTTCGCCGTGGGCGCTGCGACGGAGCCGGTCGTCTGCGGCGCGGCCGCGGCCGATTGCACCGGCTTCGGCTCAGAGGGTTTTGCGTCTGAAGCCTTTGCGTCTGAAGCCTTAGCTTCTGAAGCCTTAGCTTCTGAAGCCTTGGCTTCTGAAGGCTTGGCTTCTGAAGGCTTGGCTTCTGAAGGCTTGGCCTCTGAAGCCTTGGCCTCGGCCGGCTTGATGTCCGCGGGGCTGGGCGCGACCGGCTTGACCGCCTCGGCCGGCTTCGGATTGAGCGCGGCGGTCTGCGGTGCCGGAGCACTCGGCCGTGCGGCAGGCGTCGGCACCTTCGGCTGGATCGGCACCGCGGTGGCAACGCGCGGCGCAGCCGGCATCGGCGGCACCAGGCGCGGATCGGCCCGGATCACGCTCGGCGGCGGCAGGCGGTCGAGGCCGCCGCGCGGGCTCGGCTCATAGCGCATCCGCTCATACTCCTCGCCCCATTGGAACGCCGGCACGAAGCGGAGGATGCGGCCGGAGCGCGCATCGACCACGAGCTTGCCGTCCTCGCCCTGCCGATCGAGCACCGCCACGACCCAGACATTGCCGCGCTGGCGCGGTGCGCCGAGCGGCGAGAAACCGTTGTCGCGCAGAATCGCATAGACCTCATGCACCGGCAGGAACGCCGGTGCATAGCCATACTCCTGCTGGTAGCCGTCCTGACGGTAGACCGGCGCCGGCGGCACATAGCGCTCGTCGCGGTAGCCGTAGTCAGGGCCCGGCCGGTAGCCGTAACGCGGCGGCGGTGCGGGCACGACGGCCGGCGGCGGCAGATCCGAATAAGGCGTATCGAAATCGGAGACCACCGTGTAGGGCGCACGGACGCCCTGTGGCGGCAACGGCTCGGCCTGCGCGGCAAACGGCGCGATCAACGCGGCCGAGACGACTCCAACTAGCAACTTCATGGCTCAAAGCTCCTGCATGCCCCCGCACGTGAAGCTGTTCGCTTCTTCTCAAGTGCCGCGGAAGTTCTGCCGTGATTCCGGCGGTCCTGGGTCGGCGAGAGGGCGGGATCGGGGCGTTAGGTTTCAAAATCGAGCGCGGCGCGTGATCGCCGGCCCGGCCGGATCGATCGGTCAGTGGCAGAAGCGGAAGATTTGCCGGGGAATGAGCGTGTTGCGGCGCCCGGACCACAGGACTCCGCAGTGCTTGTGTGATAGGTTAAAGTTTGGCATCTTGCGGTTTAGGACAGAAATGCTGTCTAAAATTTCGTTGCAAAGGTGACCGAGACTTTGCAATGATGTTACGGCGCCTGAGGGCGCTGCGACATGAACGGGCCGCGGTCGTCCAGCGGGGACATGGTCCCCCGGACACTGGCCTGAATTCTGCAAATGCGGCTCGCTGAGAAGGACGAGCGTTGGCTCCGGAGAGGGGCCCGCGCAGCGCCCGGGGTGCGCCGGACGGACTGTACCGGACTGTGGTGAAGGCCCTGACCAATAATTTATGGGGACGGATATGAGCGGATCGAAGGTCGAGCACGGAATTTTGGGCGGCGCGGTGCTGGCTGTGGATTCGCATGAGAAACCGGCCGAGATCACCCGCGAGCTGCATACGTGGCGCCCTGAAGCCGAAGGTCTGTACGACCCGAGCCAGGAGAAGGATTCCTGCGGCGTCGGCTTCATCGCCAACATCAAGGGCCAGAAGTCGCATCAGATCGTTGCGGACGCGCTCAGCATCCTCTGCAATCTGGAGCACCGCGGCGCCGTCGGCGCCGACCCGCGCTTCGGCGACGGCGCCGGCATCCTGGTGCAGATCCCGCACGCCTTCTTCTCGCGCAAGGCGAAGGAGCTCGGCTTCACGCTGCCGGCTCCGGGCGAATACGCCATCGGCGCGCTGTTCATGCCGCGCGACGAAGCGTGGCGGAACGTCATCAAGAGCATCATCGCCGACCAGATCGAGGACGAAGGCCTGGTGCTGCTCGGCTGGCGCGACGTGCCGACCGACAACTCCTCGCTGGGGGTGACCGTCAAGCCGACCGAGCCGCGCAGCATGCAGGTGTTCATCGGCCGCAACGGCGCCGCCAAGACCGAGGACGAGTTCGAGCGCAAGCTCTACATCCTCCGCAAGTCGATCTCGCAAGCGATCTATCAGCGTCGCGACCGCGGCATGTCGGGCTATTATCCGTGCTCGATGTCGTGCCGGACCGTGATCTACAAGGGCATGTTCCTGGCCGACCAGCTCGGCAAGTACTACGCCGACCTGCACGAGCCGGACTTCGAGAGCGCGCTGGCGCTGGTGCATCAGCGCTTCTCGACCAACACCTTCCCGACCTGGTCGCTGGCGCATCCCTACCGGATGATCGCGCACAACGGCGAGATCAACACGCTGCGCGGCAACGTCAACTGGATGGCGGCGCGGCAGGCGTCGGTGTCGTCGGAGCTGTTCGGCAAGGACATCAGCCGGCTCTGGCCGATCTCCTATGAAGGCCAGTCCGACACTGCCTGCTTCGACAACGCGCTCGAATTCCTGGTGCAGGGCGGCTACTCGCTGCCGCACGCGGTCATGATGATGATCCCGGAAGCCTGGGCCGGCAATCCGCTGATGAGCGAGGAGCGCCGCTCGTTCTACGAATATCACGCCGCGCTGATGGAGCCGTGGGACGGCCCGGCCGCGATCGCCTTTACCGACGGCCGCCAGATCGGCGCCACGCTCGACCGCAACGGCCTGCGGCCGGCGCGCTACCTCGTCACCAAGGACGACCGCATCGTGATGGCGTCCGAAATGGGCGTCTTGAAGATTCCGGAGGAGCAGATCGTCACCAAATGGCGGCTGCAGCCGGGCAAGATGCTGCTCGTCGATCTCGAGGAGGGTCGCCTGATCCCGGACGACGAGATCAAGGCGCAGCTCGCCGCCAGCCATCCCTACACCGAGTGGCTCGCGCGCACACAGATCCAGGTCGAGAAGCTGCCGGACGCGCCGACCACTGGCGCGCGCACCAACCTGCCGCTGTTGGACCGGCAGCAGGCGTTCGGCTACAGCCAGGAAGACATCGCGATCCTGATGACGCCGATGGCGGCGACCGGCGAGGAGGCCACGGGCTCGATGGGCAACGACACGCCGATCTCGGCGCTGTCGGACAAGCCGAAGCTGCTCTTCACCTACTTCAAGCAGAACTTCGCCCAGGTCACCAACCCGCCGATCGACCCGATCCGCGAGGAGCTGGTGATGAGCCTGGTCTCGATCATCGGTCCGCGGCCGAACCTGTTCGACCTCGAAGGCGTCGCTTCGACCAAGCGGCTCGAGGTGCATCAGCCGATCCTGACCGATGCGGACCTCGAGAAGATCCGCTCGATCTCGCAAGTGTCCGACAGCCACTTCGTCTCGCGCACGCTCGACACCACCTTCGATGCGAGCCTGGGCGCGGCCGGCTTCGAGCAGGTGCTCGACGATCTCTGCGGCCGCGCCGAAGCCGCGGTGCGCGAGGGCGTCAACATCATCATCCTGTCCGACCGCATGGTCTCGGCCGACCGGATTCCGATCCCGTCGCTGCTCGCCTGCGCCGCCGTGCATCATCACCTGATCCGCACCGGCCTGCGCACGTCGGTGGGTCTCGTGGTGGAGTCGGGCGAGCCGCGCGAGGTGCATCACTTCGCCTGTCTGGCCGGCTACGGCGCAGAGGCGATCAATCCTTATCTCGCCTTCGAGACCATCATCGCGCTCAAGGACAAGCTGCCGGGCGCGCTGAGCGACTACGAGGTCGTCAAGCGCTACATCAAGTCGATCGGCAAGGGCCTGCTCAAGGTCATGTCGAAGATGGGCATCTCGACCTACCAGTCCTATTGCGGCGCGCAGATCTTCGACGCGGTCGGCCTGAAGGCCGAGTTCGTGCAGAAGTTCTTCTACGGCACCCACACCCGCATCGAAGGCGTCGGTCTGGCCGAGATCGCCGAGGAGACCACGCGCCGCCACCGCGACGCGTTCGGCGACGCGCTGGTCTACAAGACCGCGCTCGATGTCGGCGGCGAATATGCCTTCCGCACCCGCGGCGAGGACCATGCGTGGACCGCGGAGTCGGTCGCGACGCTGCAGCACGCCGTGCGCGGCAATTCCAGGGAGCGCTACCAGGCGTTCGCGAGGCTGCTCAACGAGCAGTCCGAGCGGCTTCTGACCCTGCGCGGTCTGTTCCGGATCAAGTCGGCCGAGGACGACAAGCGCAAGCCGGTCCCGCTCGACGAGGTCGAGCCGGCCAAGGAGATCGTCAAGCGCTTCGCCACCGGCGCGATGAGCTTCGGCTCGATCTCGCGCGAGGCGCACACCACGCTCGCGATCGCCATGAACCGGATCGGCGGCAAGTCGAACACCGGCGAGGGCGGCGAGGAAGCCGACCGTTTCAAGCCGATGCCGAACGGCGATTCCATGCGCTCGGCGATCAAGCAGGTCGCCTCGGGCCGGTTCGGCGTGACGACGGAGTATCTCGTCAACTCCGACATGATGCAGATCAAGATGGCGCAGGGTGCGAAGCCCGGCGAAGGCGGCCAGCTGCCCGGCCACAAGGTCGACGCCACCATCGCCAAGGTGCGTCACTCGACGCCGGGTGTCGGCCTGATCTCGCCGCCGCCACATCACGACATCTACTCGATCGAGGATCTCGCGCAGCTGATCTACGACCTGAAGAACGTCAATCCCGACGGCCAGGTCTCGGTCAAGCTCGTCTCCGAAGTCGGCGTCGGCACGGTTGCCGCCGGCGTTGCCAAGGCGCGCGCCGACCATGTCACGATCGCGGGCTTCGAGGGCGGCACCGGTGCCTCTCCCCTCACCTCGATCAAGCATGCCGGCTCGCCGTGGGAGATCGGTCTCGCCGAAACGCACCAAACTTTGGTGCGCGAGCGGCTGCGCAGCCGCATCGTGGTCCAGGTCGACGGCGGCTTCCGCACCGGACGTGACGTCGTCATCGGCGCTCTGCTCGGCGCCGACGAATTTGGCTTCGCCACCGCTCCCTTGATCGCCGCCGGCTGCATCATGATGCGCAAGTGCCATCTCAACACCTGCCCGGTCGGCGTCGCCACCCAGGATCCGGTGCTGCGCAAGCGCTTCACCGGCCAGCCCGAGCACGTGATCAACTTCTTCTTCTTCGTCGCCGAGGAAGTCCGCGAGATCATGGCGAGCCTCGGCTATCGCTCCTTCAACGAGATGGTCGGCCAGACCCAGATGCTCGACCAGTCCAAGCTGGTCGCGCATTGGAAGGCCAAGGGCCTCGATTTCTCCAAGCTGTTCGTGAAGCAGAAGGAGGCGCCGGGCCAGAAGATCCATCACGCCGAGAAGCAGGACCATCATCTGGAAGCCGTGCTCGACCGCAAGCTGATCGAGCAGGCCAAACCCGCGCTCGACCGCGGCGCGCCCGTCAAGATCGAGGCCGAGATCAACAACACGGACCGTTCGGCGGGCGCGATGCTCTCGGGCGCGGTGGCCAAGATCTACGGCCATGCCGGCCTGCCGCAGGACACCATCCATGTCAGCCTGAAGGGCACCGCCGGTCAGGCCTTCGGTGCCTGGCTCGCCAACGGCGTCACCTTCGAGCTCGAAGGCGAAGGCAACGACTACGTCGGCAAAGGCCTGTCGGGCGGCCGCATCATCGTCAAGCCGCCGCGCAACTCCGGCATCGTGCCGGAGGAATCGATCATCGTCGGCAACACCGTGATGTACGGCGCGATCTCCGGCGAGTGCTTCTTCCGCGGCATCGCCGGCGAGCGCTTCGCGGTCCGTAACTCGGGGGCGGTCGCCGTGGTCGAAGGCGCGGGCGATCATTGCTGCGAATACATGACCGGCGGCATCGTCGTCGTGCTCGGCAAGACCGGGCGCAACTTCGCGGCCGGCATGTCGGGCGGCGTCGCCTATGTGCTCGACGAGGCCGGTGACTTCGACAAGCACTGCAACATGGCGATGGTCGAGCTCGAGCCGGTGCTGTCCGAGGAGATGATCGCAGAGGACACCTATCACCAGATGGGCGATCTCGAGGCGCATGGCCGGGTCGACGTGTTCAAGAACCTGCTGGCGTCCGACGTCGAGCGGCTGCACGTGCTGATCTCGCGCCACGCCAAGGCGACCGGCTCCAAGCGCGCCGCCGACATCCTGGCGAACTGGAAGGACTTCGCGCCGAAGTTCCGCAAGGTGATGCCGGTCGAATACCGCCGTGCCCTGAAGGAGCTCGCCGCCAACGCCGACGCCGAGCCCAAGATCGCGATCGGGGCCTGAGGCGCAGGCCACAACCAAGGCGTCATTGCGAGCGCAGCGACTTGTCCGCCGAAGCCCCTTGGGGCGTAGGCGGAAGCAATCCAGGGCCCAGGAGAAAGTCTGGATTGCTTCGTCGCTGACACTCCTCGCAATGACGGAGCGAATGAGAGACGGCGTCATTTCGGGGCGCGCGAAGCGCGAACCCGGAATCTCGCCCCACAACTTCGAGATTCCGGGTCCGGCGCTAACGCGCCGTCCCGGAATGACGGAAACGATGACAAGGGACGTCGTAGGTCATGGGCAAGGTCACAGGTTTTCTCGAAATCGAGCGGCACGATCGCAAGTACGCGCCGGTTGCCGAGCGTCTGAAGAACTTCAACGAGTTCGTGGTACCGCTCTCCGAGAAGGAGCTGCGCGACCAGGCGGCGCGCTGCATGAATTGCGGCATTCCCTATTGCCACGGCACCGGCTCGGCCGCACCGGGCACCACCGGCTGTCCAGTCAACAACCAGATCCCGGACTGGAACGACCTCGTCTACAACGGAAATTGGGAAGAGGCGTCGCGAAATCTGCACTCGACCAACAACTTCCCCGAGTTCACGGGCCGCATCTGCCCGGCCCCGTGCGAGGCGTCGTGCACGCTGAACATCGACGACAATCCGGTGACCATCAAGACGATCGAATGCGCCATCGTCGACAAGGCCTGGGAGAACGGCTGGCTGAAGCCGGAGCCGGCCGCTGTGAAAACCGGCAAGAAGATTGCGGTCGTCGGCGCCGGCCCCGCCGGCATGGCCTGCGCCCAGCAACTGGCGCGCGCCGGTCACGACGTCCATGTCTTTGAGAAGCACGCCAAGGCCGGCGGCCTGCTGCGCTATGGCATTCCCGACTTCAAGATGGAGAAGGGCATCATCGACCGCCGCATCACCCAGATGGAAGGCGAAGGCGTTACCTTCCACTATGGCGTCAATGTCGGCGGCAAGGACGGCCTCGATGCGACGTCGCTGCTGAAGGATTACGACGCGGTGGCGCTGACCGGCGGTGCGGAAGCCCCGCGCGACCTGCCGATTCCCGGCCGCGATCTCACCGGTATCCATTACGCGATGGACTTCCTGCCGCAGCAGAACCGCCGAGTCGGCAACGAGCCCGTGAACGCGACCGACATCCTGGCCGGCGGCAAGCATGTCGTCGTGATCGGCGGCGGCGACACCGGCAGCGACTGCATCGGCACCTCGCTGCGCCAGGGCGCGCTGTCGGTGACCCAGCTCGAGATCATGCCGGCACCGCCGGAGCGTGAGAACAAGGCGCTGACCTGGCCGAACTGGCCGCTGAAGATGCGGACGTCGTCGAGCCAGGCCGAAGGCGCGGCGCGCGAGTTCGCGGTGCTGACCCAGAAGTTCGAAGGCGAGAACGGCGCGGTCAAGAAGCTGCATTGCGTCCGCGTCGACGCGCAGTTCAAGCCGATTCCCGGCACCGAGTTCGTGCTCGCGGCCGATCTGGTGCTGCTGGCGATGGGCTTCGTCCATCCGGTGCATGAGGGCCTGCTCAAGAGCCTCGGCGTCGATCTCGACCCGCGCGGCAACGTCAAGGCCAACCTGACGGACTACCAGACCTCGCTGCCGAAGGTCTTCTCCGCCGGCGACATGCGCCGCGGCCAGTCCCTGGTGGTGTGGGCGATCCGCGAGGGCCGCCTGTGCGCCCAGGCCGTCGACAAGTTCCTGATGGGCAAGACCGAGCTGCCGCGCTGAGCCGTGGCGTGAACACCCTGTTTCGCTAACTGGACGGGCTTGCACCGACTGTTGGGTCAAGATCGCGTCCAGTCAGCAGAACGTGAAACAAAAAAGGGGTGGGGGCTTCCTCGACATGAATCTCCGCACGGCCTGAAGTGGCAGGTCAGGTCGACGGTCCATGATCGATCGGATGAGCGTCGAAGCGTCAGGGTCGACGTGTCACCGTGAAGCCCCCACCCGTCCTGGCCATCGGGCCAGCTCGGATGAGCCGCGCCTCGCGCGGCTCCGGTGTCAGGCGGGATGAGGCCGCGTGCAGCGACAGCGGCCCGGCTCGGCAGCAGGCGTGCCTTCGAGGATTGCGCGCACCGCGAGCATCACGATGTCAGCCATGTGGACGGTCCCCACTGTTCGACGGCAGGACGCCGCGAGCCCCCTTGGTTCCCGCAACCTAAAGCTGCGACTCTTAAGATAAGCACAATGGCCGCGGCGGCATTCCATTCAAATGCAGTTCGCGCGTGATCATGTCCGCGCTGATCACGCGAATACGCGTTTTGACTCGCGCCATCGGAGAGTGATCAGGCCTTGGTCCTTGCCCAGATGTCTTCGACCGGCACCGGCGGCGTCACCCGGAAGATCTCGTCGATGACGCGGCCGAGTTCGGCAGCGCTCTCGATCACACGCTCCTCGACGACTTCGCCATCGCGCGCCTGCCGCTGATAGCGGCGGGTGACCAGCTTGTGACGTATGCCGGGCTCGACACGCTCCATCATCAGCGTATGCGTGGCCGGCACGTTCGGGCTGGTCGAGGTGTACCAGCTGCCGAGCACATAATCGGCATGGATCTGCGGCGCGAGGTCGAACGCATACATCATGCGCCAGCCCGTCGGCTGCTTCGCGCTGACCGTATAGAGCCCGTCCCACGTGCCGACGCGGAACGTTCCCATCGGCGTCTGCTGCTCGGGTCCGAGCTCGAGACGAATGGGCGCATCCATCATGCAGATGCCGAAGCCGACATCGACGAGATACGGGCGGCCATCGACCTCGACCAGCAGCATCATGTGCTGGCGCGGCCCGAGCGGATCGGTCGGCGCCGAGCGCCAGCGCACCCGGCCGGCCAGGCCGGTGGTCTTGAATCCGATCGCCTCAAGCACCGCCTGGAACAGCACGTTCTGCTCGAAGCAGTAGCCGCCGCGGCGGCCGAGCACGAGCTTCTGTTGCACGGACCGCAGGTCGACATGGACGGGACGGCCCATCAGCGGATCGAGCGCCTCGAACGGCAGCGCGTCGACATGCGCGGCCTGCAGCGCTGCGAGCGTCGACAGGTCGGGCGCGAGCGGCCCGCGATAGTCGATGCGGGCGAGATAGGAATCCAGCTGAAGCTCACCGGCCATCGCAACGCTTTCCCGTCAGCTCTCGATGCGCTTCCAGATCACATCGACGGGCACCGGCAGCGTGAGCCCGAACACCTCCTCGATGACGCTGCGCAGCGTCTCGGGCGTCTCGATGATCTGTTCGCTCCTCACCTCGCCATCGCGCGCTTCGATGACCAGGCGGCGATTGACCAGCTTGTAGCGCGCCTCACGCGTCAACCGCTCCAGGATCAGCATCGAGGTGAACGGCGTCAACGGGCTGGTCGAGGTGAACCAGTTGCCGAGCACATAGTCGGCATGAATCTGCGGCACCAGATCAAACACATACATCGTGCGCCAGCCGGCCGGCTGCTTCGCCGCGAGCCAATACAGCCCATCAGACAGCGTCAGACGGAACGTACCCATCGCGGTCGGCTGCTCGATGTCGGCAACCATCTGCAGCGGCGTATCGAGCAGGCAGGAGCCGAAACCGACATCGGCGAGATGAGGCCCCTCCGGCAGGTCCACCTTCAGCATCATGTGCGTGCGCGGCGTCAGCGGCGCATCGGCATCGAGCCGCCACCGCACCCGCGCCGAGAGCGGCGTCACCGCAAAGCCGATCGCCTCCAGCGCCGCTTTCAGCAGCGCATTCTGTTCGAAGCAATAGCCGCCGCGGCGGCCGTCGACGATCTTGGCCTGGACCGAGGCGAGATCGATGTTCACGGGCCGGCCGAGCAGCGGATCGATGCCTTCGAAGGCGATCGCATCGACATGGGCGGCCTGCAATCCGGCCAGCGTCTCGAGCGTCGGCGCCAGCGGCCCGCGATAGCCGATGCGCACGAGATATTTATCCAGATCGAATGCGCCCGGCATCGGCTCTGCTCCCTGTCTCGGACGAGCCCATAGCACGACGCCGCCGTGCCCGGCCAGAACGGGACCGCGCACGTGCCCAAGCTCGGCTCATCCCGTCTGCCGGCTCCAGCGCTCGGCAAAGCGATGCAGCGGCAGGAAGGTCTCCAACAGCTCGCGCCCCAATGGCGTCAGCTCGTAGCCGCTGTCGCCCAGCACGATGAAGCCCGCCTCGCGCAGCTCGTCCAGCCGCGCCTGCAACACGGTCGGCGAGGCCTCGTCGCAGGCCGCGCGCAGCGCCCGGGAGGTCAGGGCGTCGTCGCGCAGCTCCCAGACGATGCGCAGGCACCAGCGCCGGCCCAACAGATCGAGCAGCGCCATGACCGGCCGGCCCGAGCGCGAGCCGCGCACCCGGCGCGGTTGAACGTCTTTCGGCACGAAAACTCTCCAACAGCTTGCCAAGCGCTACGGAAAGCGTAGCATACTGCTACAGTAAATGTAGCACCGCACAGGAGGAACCGCCATGCCCCGGATCGCCCCGCTGCAGCCGCCCTACCCGGCCGACATCCAGGCGCAATTCGACCAGATCATGCGCGGGGCGCCGCCCTTGATGCTGTTCCGGGTGATGGCCGGCCATGCGCGCGCCTGGACCAAATTTCGCGGCGGCAGCCTGCTCGACCGCGGCCCGCTGTCCCTGCGTCAGCGCGAGATCGTCATCGATCGGACCTGCGCGCTGAATGCGTGCGAGTACGAATGGGGCGTGCACGTCCGCATCTTCGGCTCAGACGCCGGCCTGACGGCGCAACAGATCGACGCCACCGTGAATGCACCGGCCGAAGCGGCGTGCTGGTCGGCCCCCGAACAGGCCCTGATCGCTGCGGTCGATGCCTTGCACCAACGGTCGACCTTGAGCGACGACGAATTCGCCCGCCTCCGCCTGCATCATGATGAGGATCAGGTGCTGGAAATCATCCTGCTGTGCGGCTTCTATCGCACCGTGTCGTATGTCGCGAACGCACTGCAGCTGCCGCTGGAGGCCGATGCGGCACGATTCAACGCAGGCTGACCGGTCTTCCCAAGCGCGCGGCAGCCGGGCGCCCGCAAACGACGCTTCGAGCTAGGCCACCCCGGCCCGCAACAGATCGTGCATGTGCAGGATGCCGACCGGCTTCAAGCCATCCGTCACGATGAGCGTCGTGATCTTGGCGGAGTTCAGGATCTCCAGCGCCTCGGAGGCCAGCGCCTCGCGGCGCACGGTGCGCGGGTTCGCCGTCATGATCTCCTCGACCGATGCGGACAACAGATCGGCGCGCATCTTCCGGCGGAGGTCGCCGTCGGTGATGATGCCGGCGACGTGACCACGAGCATCGACGATGACCACGCAGCCGAGCCCCTTGGCCGACATCTCGGCCAGCGCATCCGGCATGCCGGTGCCGAGCGGCTTCAGCGGCACCGCGTCGCCCGAGCGCATCAGGTCCGAGATGTGCTTGAGCATGGCGCCGAGCTTGCCGCCCGGATGGAAATTGGCGAACTCCAGCGCGGTGAAGCCGCGGCCTTCGAGCAGCGCGATCGCGAGCGCATCGCCGATCGCGGCCTGCATCAGGGTCGAGGTGGTCGGCGCCAGATTGTGCGGGCAGGCCTCGCGCGCCTTCGGCAGCTCCAGCACGATGCGCGCCGCCTGCCCCAGCGACGATTGCGCATTCGAGGTGACCGCGATCAGCGGGATGGCGAAGCGCTTGGTATAGTTGACCAGCGTCTTCATCTCCGGCTGCTCGCCGGACCACGACAGCGCGATGACGACGTCGTCCGAGGTGATCATGCCGAGATCGCCATGGCCGGCCTCGGCGGAATGCACGAAGAACGCGGGCGTGCCGGTCGAGGCGAGCGTGGCGGCCATCTTGCGGGCGACGTGGCCGGACTTGCCGAGACCGGTGAGGATCGCCCGGCCCTTCGCCTGGCGGATCAGTTCGACGGCGGCGGCGAAGGCCGCTCCCAGAGGTCCCGACAGCGCCGCGGAGATCGCGGCAATGCCGTTGCTGCCGGCATCGAGCGTGCGCAGTGCCGACTGGATATCTGCGTTGGCGGGAGCGGTGTCGGGCAACGGCTTCGATCTCGGCATGCGGACTTCCAAGGCTGAACAGTCAGGCGCCGCTCTTTAGCATGGGTAAGGCAGCAAGGCGCCATCAACAGCCCATTAACCATATTTGTTTTTACTCCCTTAACGACGCGGTTTGCCGGGCGGCGCGGGTGTCCCGACGACGCAATTGATTTTGTTGGAGTATTTTCATCGTGGGGTGGAGGCCTGACAGCGGCCGCGCAGGACGCGCGCGAAGGCGCGCGGTGTGGCGCGGCGCCTCCGCCGCATGCCTGCTGCTCGGCGCGCTCGGCCCCGATGCGGCCCACTCCCAGACCATCGACGTGTTCCGGCCGGTGCGCGACGGCTTCCTGGCTCCGCAGGACTCCCCGTTGCGGCGGACCGTGGTCAGCGGCCTGACCGATGCCGTCCCGACGCCAGGGCTGCCCGCGACGCCTGCGCCGACCAGCTCGGCCGCACGACGAAATCTGGTCCCCCTGCCCGGTGTACCCGCGGCCAGCGGCGCATCCGATGTCGGCTATGATTCGCTGAATCGCACCCGCAAGAAGCCGAGATACTATCCCGCCCAGGCGCGGCCCAAGCCGGCGCCGGGCCCCGGCACGCGGCCGTCCGGCGAGCTCACCGGCCAGTTGCGCCCGACCCTGCCGCCCTCGGCCTCCGCCAACCGGCAGCCGCTCCCGCCTGCCATGGCAGGCACCGTGCCCGGCCAGCCGCCGCGCAAGCGCCTCAGAATCGACGACGACCCGTTCGGCGCGGTCGGCGACTACGCCGGGCCGTTCCTGATCAAGGGCGCGGTGGAGCTCTCGGCCGGCTATGACAGCAACCCGGCCCGCCTCGCCAAGCCGCGCGGCATGCCGGCCTGGGTGATCGCGCCGGAATTCCTGGCGGTGTCGAACTGGGAGCGTCACGCCCTCGTCGCCGACCTGCGGGGCTCCTTCACCGGCTATGGCAGCACCCTGCCGGCTATCATGGATGGCGGCATCAATTCGGCGCCGACCACGCTCGACCGCCCCGACTTCACCGGCCATGTCGACGGCCGCCTCGACGTCAGCCGCGACACCTCGGTCGGCGCCCAGCTCCGGCTGCGTGCCGCGACCGACAATCCCGGCAGTCCCAGCGTGCAAGCTGGATTGGCGCGCTATCCGGTCTACACCACGCTCGGCACCACCGTCGGCATCGACCAGCGCTTCAACCGGCTGCAGGTCTCGGCGGGCGCCACCGCCGATCGCACCAGCTATCAGCAGAGCAAGCTGACCGACGGCACGATGACGTCGAACGACGACCGCAACTACAACCAGTTCGGCGGCATCGGCCGGGTGTCCTACGAGGTCATGCCCGGCCTGAAGCCGTTCGCCGAGATCCAGGGCGACAGCCGCGTGCACGACCAGCGGGTCGATCGCTCGGGCTATCAGCGCGACTCCTCGGGCGGCTATGCCAAGGCCGGCACCTCGTTCGAGTTCACCCGGCTCCTGACCGGCGAGGTCTCGATGGGCTATGCCACGCGCAGCTATGTCGACCCGCGGCTCAACCGGCTGCAGGGCTTCCTCACCACGGCCTCGCTGGTGTGGTCGGCGACGCCGCTGACCACCGCGCGGTTTCTCTCCGACACGCAGCTCGCAGAAACCACGGTGGCCGGCGCCTCCGGCGTGCTGGTGCGCACCTACACGGTGCAGGTCGACCACGATTTCCGCCGCTGGCTGACCGGCATCGGCAAGTTCAGCTTCGGCACGCTCGACTATCAGGGCTACGGCCGCAGCGACCGCACCTATTCGGCCGAAGGCAACCTCGTCTACAAGATGTCGCGGAACGTCTGGGTCAAGGGCACGCTGCGCTACGACAAGCTGGATTCGAACATCACCGGCGCCGGTTCTTCCGGCACGGTGGTGATGGTCGGCGTGAGGCTGCAGAATTGAACCCAGCTCTCGCCCCGTCATTGCGAGGAGCGCAGCGACGAAGCAATCCAGGGTTTTGGAAACGACTCTGGATTGCTTCGCTGCTGTTCAGCCCGGAGACATAGCTTACACCTGTTCGGGGACATAGTTGACAGTTTTGGGGTCGCGCAGATCAATCGCTGCGATCTGATGTGCGGCAAAGAAAATTCCGAACTTTCCGTCGGCACTGAGTGGCCGGATAGCCAGCCGCTCACCTCGGAAGGCTTGCGGGACTTTCCAGAGCCGCCCCTCGAAACTGACGTAGGCCTTCGTGCTCGACACGGAACGGATGCTCTCACCCTCGTCGTATTCGACGATCGGAAGCCGGTCTGGCATCGCACGTTGGCTCGGTTGATAGCGGCTTGCCGGCACGTCGAAGTTCAAGGCCTCGTGCGGCCGGTCGAGATTGTAGATGGAGCGCCATCCGTCGAGTGCCCGCTGGACATCGGGAAGATCACGGTAGCGCCTGAAGGCAAACACCTCGGCCTTCAGACTACGGTGGAAGCGTTCGTTCTTGCCGCGGCTCTGAGGATGGTAGGGCCGGCTGTGGATCGTTCGAACGCCGAGCTTCAGAAGCCAGACCGTCAACGCGGTCCAGGGGTCTTCGAGGGTAAATCCCCAGGGGCCACCATTGTCGACGAACATCGCATCCGGCAGTCCATAACGGCGGAACGTCGTCTCCAAATGTCCTTTGACCGTAGAGCCGCGCTCGTTGTCACAAGCCGCCAGGCACAACGAGAAGCGGGAGTGATCGTCCAACGCTGTCAGCGGATGACAGGACACACCGTTCTCCAGCGCACTGTGCCCCTTGAAGTCCATCTGCCACAGCTGATTGGGCGCATCCTTCTCGAACCGCGTGTAGGGCTGTCCGGGCGCGCCTGCAGGCTCGACCACTCGATCGTAGCGGCGCAGGATGGTGTGCACGGTAGATATCGCCGGGACAGCTTGACCATCACGCTCAAGACACCGTGCGAGCTTGCGCGCGCCCCAGGCCGGGTGAGCATCGCGCAATGCGACAATCTGCTGCTCGGTCGCAGCCGCGGTGCGCTCCGGACTTCGATGAGGCCGCCGCGACCGATCCGCCAGCGCCGTGTCCCCAGCGTCATGCCGCTGGATCCATTTGTAGCCCGTCTGAGGGCTGATGCCGAACCGCCGACACAGCTCCCGCCGGTTCGCCCCTTCCTGCTTGGCAAGCATCACAAACTCTCGTCGCTGGTCCATGACAGACACCTCTCGCCACGGCATCGCTCGCCCCTCTGCTTGACGAATCGAGCCGATTTTGAAGTGTCAACCATCTCCCCGAACACCCGTCAGCTATGTCCCCGGGCTGAACACTGCGCTCGCAATGACGCGGTGGGGCTGTCGCTCAAAGCGGTCAACTCGCCCGCAGGACTACGCGGCGGCCACCGTGAGCTGCGCGCCGTCCGCCTGCACGATGCGGACGCGGCTGCCGGCCGGCGTGTCCGGGCCCGCCACGCGCCACACCGTGTCGTCGATACGCACGGTGCCGTTGCCACCGACGATCGGCTTCTCCAGGGTGAACTCGCGACCGACCAGGGCCGCCGAGCGGCGGTTGAGGAACGGATTGTCCTGCGACGGCGCCGCGCTCGCCCGCGCGAGGCGCCGCCACAGCGGCACGGCGGCGAGCGCGAACAGCGCGAACAGCAGGATCTGCAGTTGCCATCCCGGCGCTAACGCAAACGACAGCAGCCCGACCAGCAGCGCCGCGAGGCCCAGCCAGAACAGGAAGATGCCCGGCGCGAGCAGCTCCAACGCCATCAGGATGATGCCGAAGATCAGCCAGTTCCAGGTGCCGAGCGTCACGAACATGTCGCTCATCAGTGTCCTCCCCTGCGTCAAGCCTGCGGCGGCGTCGGCGGTTTCGGCGCCGTCCCCGCTGACGGCACCGAGCCGCCGCGGCGCGCGGCTGCCACGGCCGAAGCCGCGCTCTCGCCGAACGTCGCCTTGGCAATCTCGCCGATGCCGGCGAGCGAGGCCAGCATGCCCGTCGCCTCCAGCGGCAGCATGATCACCTTCTGGTTCGGCGAGTCGGCGAGCTGGCCGAACGCCTTGATGTACTTGTCGGCGATGAAGTAGTTGAGCGCGGCGACGTCGCCCTTGGAGATCGCGTCCGACACCATCTGCGTCGCCTTGGCCTCGGCCTCCGCGGCGCGCTCGCGCGCCTGGGCATCGAGAAAGGCCGATTCGCGGCGGCCCTCGGCCTGCAGGATCTGGCTCTGCTTGGCGCCTTCCGCGCGCAGGATCTCCGACTGCCGCTGGCCCTCGGCCTGCAGGATGTCGGCGCGCTTGACGCGCTCGGCCTTCATCTGCCGGCCCATCGCCTCGACCAGATCGGCCGGCGGCACGATGTCCTTGATCTCGATGCGGTTGACCTTGAGGCCCCATGGCGACACCGCGGCGTCGACGACGCGCAGCAGCCGCTCGTTGATCTCGTCGCGATGCGACAGCACCTGGTCGAGATCCATCGCGCCCATCACCGAGCGGATGTTGGTCATGGTCAGCGTGACGATCGCCTGGTTGAGGTTCGACACCTCGTAGCTCGCCTTGGCGGCGTCGAATACCTGGTAGAAGGCGACGCCGTCGACCGTCACGGTGGCGTTGTCCTTGGTGATGACCTCCTGCTCGGGGATGTCGATCACCTGCTCCATCATGTTGATCTTGCGCCCGATGCGATCGAAGAAGGGCACGATGATGTTGAGGCCCGGCGACAAGGTGCGGGTGTATTTGCCGAACCGTTCGACGGTCCAGTCGAACCCCTGTGGCACGGTCTTCACGCCGGAATACAGCGTGAAGATGACCAGCAGCACCAGCGCTATGGCGAAAATGTCGAAACCGCTCATGGATCCTCCAAGGGAGGAGACGATCGTCCCCTCACCAGCCTCTGCAGCCATCACAATCTAGGGATTACTGCATGATTTGGTCGGGGGTCCGCTAGGCGCGGTTCAGGAAAGTATTTTCGACGGGCGGACGGTCGTCCGCCTTGCGCCGGCGGGCGGCTCACCTAGCGGGCCGGCAATACTGCCGGCGGCTCAGAGCCAGCCTTTTACACCCAGCCCTGCAGCTCGCGCAGCACGAGCTGCCGCAGCACCTCCATGCCGGGCGCGCTATCGTTCAGGCACGGCACGGCGGAGAATTCCTCGCCGCCATTGTGCTTGAAGATCTCGCAATTCTCGCCGGAGATCTCCTCCAGCGTCTCCAGGCAGTCGGCGGCAAAGCCCGGCATCACCACGGCGATGCGCTTGACGCCGTCCTTGGCGAGCTTCTCGATGGTCTTGTCGGTATAGGGCTGCAGCCACTCCGAGAAGCCGAAGCGCGACTGGAAGGTCAGCAGCAGCTTGGTGTCGTCCATGCCGAGCCGCTTGCGCAGCAGCTCGGTGGTGGCGATGCACTGCTCGCGATAGGGATCGCCCTTGTCGACATATTCCTTGGGCATGCCGTGGAACGAGGCCACGATCAGCTCGGGCTTGTACGCCAGCGTCTTCAGATGATCCTCGATCGAGACGGCCAGCGCCTCGATGTAGAAGTCGTCGTTGTAATAAGGCGGCGTCACCCGCAGCGTCGGCTGCGCGCGCAGCTCGGTCAGCACGCGGAACGCCTCGTCGCACACGGTCGCCGAGGTCGCGGCTGAATATTGCGGATAGAGCGGCACCACCAGGATGCGGTCGCAGCCCTGGGCCATGAGACCATCGACGCCAGCCTTGATCGACGGATTGCCGTAGCGCATCGCCCAGTCGACGATGACGTGGCTGCGGTCGGCCAGGCTCGCGGCCAGCTTCTCGCTCTGCGCGCGGGTGATCGTCTTCAGCGGCGATTCGTTCCTCTCGGTGTTCCAGATCGACTGGTAGTCTTTCGCCTTCTTGCGCGGCCGGACATTGAGGATGATCCCGTTGAGGATGATCTTCCACAACAGGCCCTGGTCCTCGATGACGCGGCGGTCGGACAGGAACTCCTTCAGATACACCCGCACGCCGGCGGCGTCGGCCGTATCCGGCGTCCCGAGATTGACCAGCAGCACGCCGACGCGGGACGTGCTCGCGGCCGGCAACGGCCTGACGTCGACAGGCCTGGCATTGTCCAGAGAGATGGCGGCGGTCATGATGCCCGTGACTGCTGAAGAGCGTGGCTTGGCGGCTTGTTTCGACATTGTCAAGATAAGGGCCATTTCACTGATGTCATCGGGCTGGAGGAGCCATGACGATTGCCGAATTGTGCATTTTCGCCAGCGTAATGCTCTATCTCTTAACGATCGTGCCGGCGAAATGGATCAGCGTCGACGGTGGCGGGCGCTATGACAACGCCCGGCCGCGAGATCCCGCCTTCTACGCCGGCGGCATCCGCGAGCGGGCGCTGGGCGCCCATCAGAACGGCATCGAGGCGTTCCCGTTCTTTGCCGCGGCGGTGCTGCTGGCCGAGTTCCGCGGCGCGCCGCAGAACCTGATCAACGAGCTGTCGGTGCTGTTCGTGATCGTGCGCACCGCCTATGTGCTGACCTACGTCGGCAACCGGCCGTCGCTGCGCTCGATCCTGTGGGCGATCGGGTTTCTGATCACCGTCGCGATCTTCTTCCTGCCCCTGCTGCGCCAATACCTGCCGGTTTGAGCGGGCCCAGTTTCCGGGCGTGAGAAGCGTCACATCTCCATGCCCATCCGGATGCTAACCAAAACGGCCATGCGGCGTCCGTCTGTACGCTTTTTGTTTCTCCTTTGATCCGGTCTGCTGCGGCCAGTTGATTGGATTTGACGGCGAAATTCCCTATAGGGCGGAGTGAATTCGACTGCCGCAGCGGCGCTGTGAGGCCGCCAGAGGGATCGTGATGACTTTGACCAGCTCGGCCCCCGCGCGCGCGCCGCGCGACCCGGGAAATTACCAGACCGCCCTGCAATCGACGGTGCGGGCGGCTGCGGACTGGCTGATCGCCAACCAGAAGCCCGACGGTCATTGGGTCGGCCGCGCCGAATCCAACGCCTGCATGGAGGCGCAATGGTGCCTGGCGCTGTGGTTCATGGGGCTCGAGGAGCATCCGCTGCGCAAGCGCCTGGGCCAGTCGCTGCTCGACAGCCAGCGCCCGGACGGCGCCTGGCAGGTCTATTTCGGCGCCCCCAATGGCGACATCAACGCGACCGTCGAGGCCTATGCCGCGCTGCGCTCGCTCGGCTTCCGCGACGACGAGCCGCCGGTGCGCCGCGCCCGCGAATGGATCGAAGCCAAGGGGGGCCTGCGCAACATTCGCGTGTTCACGCGCTATTGGCTGGCGCTGATCGGCGAATGGCCGTGGGAGAAGACCCCCAACATCCCGCCCGAGGTGATCTGGTTTCCGCTCTGGTTTCCGTTCTCGATCTACAATTTCGCGCAATGGGCACGCGCAACCCTGATGCCGATCGCGGTGCTGTCGGCGCGGCGGCCGAGCCGGCCGCTGCCGCCCGAGAACCGGCTGGACGCGTTGTTTCCGCATGGGCGCAACGCGTTCGACTACGAGCTGCCGGTCAAGGCCAATGCCGGCGGCTGGGACAAGTTCTTCCGCGGCGCCGACAAGGTGCTGCATGCCCTGCAGAACCTCGGCAACAAGCTCAATCTCGGCCTGTTCCGCCCGGCGGCGACCAGCCGCGTGCTGGAATGGATGATCCGCCACCAGGATTTCGACGGCGCCTGGGGCGGCATCCAGCCGCCCTGGATCTACGGCCTGATGGCGCTCTACGCCGAGGGCTATCCGCTCAATCATCCCGTTCTCGCCAAGGGCCTCGATGCCCTGAACGATCCCGGCTGGCGAGTCGATGTCGGCGACGCCACCTACATCCAGGCGACCAACAGTCCAGTGTGGGACACGATCCTGACCCTGCTCGCCTTCGACGATGCCGGCGTGCTCGGCGATTACCCCGAGGCCGTCGACAAGGCGGTCAATTGGGTGCTCGACCGCCAGGTCCGCGTGCCCGGCGACTGGTCGATGAAGCTGCCGCACGTCAAGCCCGGCGGCTGGGCGTTCGAATACGCCAACAACTATTATCCCGACACGGACGACACCGCCGTGGCGCTGATCGCGCTGGCGCCGCTGCGCCGTGATCCGAAGTGGCAGGCCAAGGGCATCGACGAGGCGATTCAGCTCGGCGTCGACTGGCTGATCGGCATGCAGAGCGAGGGCGGCGGCTGGGGCGCGTTCGACAAGGACAACAACCAGAAGATCCTGACCAGGATCCCGTTCTGCGACTACGGCGAGGCGCTCGATCCGCCGTCGGTCGACGTCACCGCCCACATCGTCGAGGCGTTCGGCAAGCTTGGCATCTCGCGCAATCATCCCGCCATGGTGCGCGCGCTCGACTACATCCGACGGGAGCAGGAGCCGAGCGGCCCGTGGTTCGGCCGCTGGGGCGTCAACTACGTCTACGGCACCGGCGCGGTGCTGCCGGCGCTGGCCGCGATCGGCGAGGACATGACGCAACCCTATATCGGCCGCGCCTGCGACTGGCTCGTCGCGCATCAGCAGCCGGACGGCGGCTGGGGCGAGAGCTGCGCCTCCTACATGGATGTCAGCGCGGTCGGCCGCGGCACCACCACGGCGTCACAGACGGCGTGGGCGCTGATGGCCCTGCTCGCCGCCAACCGTCCGCAGGACAAGGAGGCGATCGAGCGCGGCTGCATGTGGCTGGTCGAGCGCCAGTCGGCCGGCACCTGGGACGAGCCGGAATTCACCGGCACCGGCTTCCCCGGCTATGGCGTCGGCCAGACCATCAAGCTGACCGATCCCTCTTTGCAGGAGCGGCTGATGCAGGGCCCGGAGCTGTCCCGCGCCTTCATGCTCCGCTACGGCATGTACCGCCACTACTTCCCGCTGATGGCGCTGGGACGCGCGCTGCGGCCGCAGGGGCACTAACAACTCATCGCCTCCGCGCGTGCCCGTGAATGCGCCCTCCCCCCTTGTGGGAGAGGGCATGTAGGACAGCGCGCTGCAGGGACTGGCCGCGGCATCGGGGTAAACATAGGGGACGGAAGCGAACAGCTCAGCCGCGCCCGCTCAGAAGCAGGTCGTGCGTTCCGCCGCGATGTAGCCCAGCAACAAGCCCGCGCCGAACAGCAGCACCAGACCGGCGGCGCCGAATTCCAGGCCGCGCATGATCAGGGCGCCGCCGCCCTCGCGGCCGGCGCTGAGCCGGCGGGCGACGTCCTTGGCGGCGACGGCGAGCACCGCGATGGTCGCGACGGTCACCGCCGTGCCCATGCCCATCACGAAGGTCGCGGCGACGCCGGCCCAGAACATGCCCTGGGCCAAGGCGAACACCAGCACGAGGATCGCGCCCGAGCACGGGCGGATGCCGGCGGCGAAGATCGCCTGAAAGCCGCGCTGCCAGCCGCCGGGACCGGCGAGTTCGCTCGGCGCGGGCCCGTGGGAATGGCCGCAACCGCAATCATCGCCGTGAACGTGATCGTGGTGGACGTGATCGTGAGCGGCGGAACCATGCGCCGCTGCAGCATGGGCGTGCGCATGATCGTGGTGATGATGATCGTGGCCGTGGTGGTCGTGACCATGATGGTCATGACCGTGATGATCATGATGAGGCGCGCGATGCTGGTGATCATGCGAATGGCTATGATCATGGGTCGACGGCGCCACCGCGGCCGCGGGTGCACTGGCGAGCGCCAATGCCGGCGCCGCCGGCTGCCAGGTGCGCAGGAACGCCGCGCCCTTGACCCAGACCAGGCGCGCGCCGAGCAGCGCGATCAGCCCGTAGCTCGCGATCTCCACCACCTTCTCGGCGCTGCACATCGTGGCCGCGGTGGCATTGAGCACCACGGCGCCGATGCCGACGATGACGACCGCGACCAGCGCCTGCATCAGGCCCGAGGCGAACGACAGAACGATGCCGCGCTTCGCCGTCTCCTGGTTGGCGACGAGATAGGACGCGATCACCGCCTTGCCGTGGCCGGGGCCCGCAGCATGAAAGATGCCGTAGGCGAACGAGATCGCCAGCAGCCACCACACCGCCGAGCCATCTTGCTTGGCCGAGCGGATCGCCCCCGACATCTGCCGGTAGAACTCCGACTGCTTGGTGAGCAGCCAGCCGACGATGCCGCCGACCTGCGGCTCCGCCGGCGCGCCGAACGGCGATTTGGCGAGCAGCACATGCGAGGCGGCGTCGGCGGCCAAGAGCGCGGAAACGAGCGCGGCGACGATCGCGGCGCAGGTGAGGAGCGGTCGGGCAGAGCTGGGGCGAGGCGTCATGGACATTCCACTGAGATCTTGTTGGCGAAATTCATTCCGAAATTGGCGTTCGCCCCGCCGCTCAGGAATGTCTGTTCGTTCATGGTCTGCGCGACGGAGCCGCCGTCGCTCGGTCTCACCAGGCCGAACTTGCAGCCCGAGGGAGCGCTGACCAGCGTGACGGGATCCTTCTCCGCCATCTGGAAATCGATGAAATAGCTGGGATCGTAGACCTCGACTTGGAGCTGCTTCGTCTTCACCGGCGCCTTCAGCGGCAGGGTGAAGTGCAGGGTCAGCTTGGTGTCCTTGTATTCGAGGTAATAGTCGACCGGGTCCTCGAGCTTCTGCTTGCGCCCGTCGGCCTTGAGGAAGGTGAAGTAGGCATATTCCTTCAGCGACTCGGCGTTGGTCTGCGCCAACGGCGCCAGCTCCTCGCGGGTGTAGACGCCCTTCTGCTTGGTCTCGAGGCCCTGCAGCGCATAGGTCGCGAACATGTCGTCGAAGGTCCAGGCGTGCCGCACGCCGGTCACCGAGCCATCGGCCGCATAGAGCAGCTGGCTGGTCGCGGTGACCCAGACATGCGGATGGGCGTGGGCCGCGCTCGCGCCAAGCACGAGCGCCAGGGCGGCGAAAAGAGTGCGCAGCATCGTCATCACCTCAGGCCCGTCTCAAGCCGCCTTGGCAACGTCGAGCAGGCCGCGCCGGCGCAGCAGCGCGTCGGGCTCGGGCTCGCGGCCGCGGAAGGCGATGTAGGCCGCTTCCGGATCGAGCGAGCCGCCGGAGGCGTAGACATTGTCGTGGAGCCGCTTGGCGACCGCCGGATCGAAGATGTTGCCGGCTTCCTCGAAGGCACCGAAGGCATCCGCATCCATCACCTCCGACCACATGTAGCTGTAATAGCCCGCCGCATAATGGTCTCCCGAGAAGATGTGGCCGAATTGGGTCGGCCGGTGGCGCAGCGCGATCTCCGGGGGCATGCCGATCTTCTCCATCTCGGCCTTTTCGAAAGCGCGGACATCCTTGGAGGCCGCCGCCGGCTGGGTGTGGAACTCGAGGTCGATCAGCGCCGAGGAGACGAACTCGACGGTGGCAAAGCCCTGGTTGAAGCGGCGCGCGGCCAGGAAGCGCTCGAGCAGGTCCTGCGGCAGCGGCTCGCCCGTCTGGTAGTGGCGCGCGAAGGTTTGCAGCACCTCGGGACGCTCCTGCCAGTGCTCGTAGAGCTGCGACGGCAGCTCGACGAAGTCGGTGAACACCGCAGTGCCCGACAGCGACGGATAGGTCACGTTGGACAGGATGCCGTGCAGGCCGTGGCCGAACTCGTGGAACAGCGTGCGCGCATCATCCGGCGACAGCAGCGACGGCTGTCCGTCGGCCCCCTTGGCGAAGTTGCAGACGTTGATGATCAAGGGCGCGGTGTCGCCGTCGAGCTTCTGCTGGTCGCGCAGCGAGGTCATCCAGGCGCCGGAGCGCTTCGACGAGCGGGCAAAGTAGTCGCCATAGAACAGCGCCTTGTGGCGGCCTCCCGCGTCCTTGATCTCCCAGACCCGGACGTCCGGATGCCAGACCGGGATGTCCTTGCGCTCGGCGAAGGTGATGCCGAACAGCCGGGTGGCGCAATCGAAGGCGGCCGCGATCATGTTGTCGAGCGAGAGATACGGCTTGATCGCGGCGTCGTCGAAGTTGGCCTTCGCCTGGCGCAGCTTCTCGGCGTAATAGCGCCAGTCCCAGGCCTCGAGCTTGAAGTTGCCGCCCTCCGCCGTGATCATCTCCTGCAGCTGGTCGCGATCGGCCAGCGCCTTGGCGCGCGCCGGCTTCCAGACGCGCTCCAGCAGCCCGCGCACGGCCTCCGGCGTCTTCGCCATGGAATCCTCGAGGCGATAGGCGGCGAAGTTGGGAAAGCCCATGATCCTGGCGGCCTGCTCGCGCAAGGACAGGATCTCGCCGATGACGGCGTTGTTGTCGTTGGAATTGCCATTGTCGCCCCGCGCGGTGAAGGCCTTGAACACCTTCTCGCGCAGGTCGCGCCTGCCTGAGCTCTGCAGGAACGGCTCGACCGACGAGCGCGACAGGGTCACGATCGCCTTGCCGGGCATGCCGCGCTCATCCGCCGCAGCCTTGGCGGCAGCCACGAAGCTCTCGGACAGGCCGGCGCGGTCGTCCTCGCCGAGCTCGAGGTACCAGTCCTGCTCGTCGCCGAGCACATGGTGGCTGAAGGTGGTGCCGAGCTGGGCGAGCTTCTCGTTGATCTCGGCCATCCGCACCTTGTCGTCGTCCGAGAGGCCGGCGCCGGCACGGCGGAAGCGGGTATAGGTGCGCTCCAGCAGCCGCTGCTCCTCGCCGGTGAGCTTGAGGTCCTTGCGGTTGTCGTAGAGCAGCGCGATGCGGCCAAACAGCACGGCATTCATCATGATCGGGTTCCAGTGCCGCGCCATCCGCAGCGACACGTCCTTGTCGATCTCCAGAATCGCCGGGTTCGAATGCGCCGACACCAGATCGTAGAAGACAGCCGCGACCTTCGACAGCAGCTTGCCCGAGCGCTCCAGCGCCGTGATGGTGTTGGCGAAGTCCGGCTCGGCCGGATCATGGGTAATCGCGGTGATTTCGGCGGCGTGGTCGGCGAAAGCGCGCTCGAAGGCCGGCAGGAAGTGCTCGGGTTTGATCGCGTCGAAGGGCGGTGTCTGGTGCGGGGTCTCCCAGGCCACGAGCAGCGGATTGGTCTGGGCGTCGATCACAGCGGTGGTGTCTGACATCGGCTGGGGTCCGTCCTCTCCCGGAAGTTCGATGCGCCCCTCATATCATGGAGCTGGCTCTTTTTGGGTCATTTCCCCTTGAAGGGCCGGGCCTTTTCGGAGAGATTGCGGCCCGCAACAGGACCCTGGACCATGAACGCAGAGACCACCTCCAAAGCCGGCCGCCAGATCGCCTGGCCGACCGTGATCACCGTCATCTCGGCGGCGATCCTGATCGGTGCCGAAGTGTTCGGTGCGGCCTTCGCCGGCGGCTGGGCGCTCGCGATTCTGTTCGGGCTCGGCGACGGCGGCGCGCACATCGTTCAGGCCGTGCTGTTCGCGATCGGCGTGTTCGTGATGATCGGCTTCATCCGCGGCGCGCAGCGCATCGAGCCGTTCACCAGGCGCGCGTAAACAGCGTAAAAACACTGTCCTGCAAGCGTGAGCGCGTTACGAAAGTTTAAGCTCGCTTAACGTTCGTTCAGAGATCAGCGCAGCATGTGTGTCGCGTAAGCACAGATTAGGGAAATCTTTCCCGGCGCCCAAAAATTCCTTGCGAACGAAATTCAAAACGCTTATTTCCGCTTCTGCCCAATTTCGCACGTGCCTGTGGTCGTGTGTCAGTCGGTAGGTATCCGGACAAGAGGCCGGACAGCCGCCAAGGGATGAGGAACCGAGGGGCCCTCGGATCGTTGCGATCAAGATCACCATGATCGAGATCGTCATGCTCCAGAGCCCAGCATCTCTCTCAAGAGATGCCGCTGAAGGTCACCTCGTCTTTTGCAACCGTGACTGGCAGCCGGAGGCGAACCGGCGCACCCCGCTCTCAACGGGGGACGCGACTTAAAGCAACGACGGATCGGGCTTTTTTGGTCTCTACCGGCAGTCCAAAGCCGGCGCGGGCTACTGAAAAGGCTTGTCCTTCATTGCCAGGTGTGCGGGCGGGAAATTCCCAACCAATCCACGGCAGCACAATTCGGCTACGGGTTCGAGGTTTTGTCGCCTTTCCATCGGGCGGCAACGCCAAGGCACCCGTGTCGGGATCATTTTGAACGGGTCTCCGTCGCTGGGGCCGTTTGGAGGGTGCTATGACCGAACGTATCCGGGAATTCCTGCGCAACCGCCGCGAGGAAGGTCTGGACCACGAGCCCTGTCTCGTCGTCGACCTCGAGATCGTGCGCGACAACTACATGAGCTTCGCTCGCGCGCTGCCGGACAGCCGCGTGTTCTATGCGGTCAAGGCCAACCCGGCGCCGGAAGTGCTGTCGCTGCTCGCCTCGCTCGGCTCGTCCTTCGACACGGCGACGGTCGCCGAGATCGAGATGGCGCTGGCCGCCGGCGCGACGCCGGACCGCATCTCCTATGGCAACACGATCAAGAAGGAGCGGGACATCGCGCGCGCCTATGCGCTCGGCATCCGCCTGTTCGCGGTCGACTGCGCCGCCGAGGTCGAGAAGATCGCGCGCGCAGCGCCCGGCGCCAAGGTGTTCTGCCGCATCCTGTACGATTGCGCCGGCGCCGAATGGCCGCTGTCGCGCAAGTTCGGCTGCGATCCGGAGATGGCTGTGGAAGTGCTGGACCTGGCCAAGCGGCTGGGCCTGGAGCCGTGCGGCATCTCGTTCCATGTCGGCTCGCAGCAGCGCAAGGTGAAGGCGTGGGACCGCGCGCTGGCGATGGCCTCGACGGTGTTCCGCGACTGCGCCGAGCGCGGCATCAACCTGACCATGGTCAACATGGGCGGGGGCTTCCCGACCAAGTACCTGAAGGACGTGCCGCCGGTCGTGCAGTACGGCCGCTCGATCTTCCGCGCGCTGCGCAAGCATTTCGGCAACCAGATCCCGGAGACGATCATCGAGCCGGGCCGTGGCATGGTCGGCAACGCGGGGATCATCGAGTCGGAAGTGGTGCTGATCTCGAAGAAGAGCGACGAGGACGAGCTGCGCTGGGTCTATCTCGACATCGGCAAGTTCGGCGGCCTCGCCGAGACGATGGACGAGTCGATCCGCTACGCGATCCGCACCCCGCATGAGGGCGCGGAGATGACCCCGTGCGTGCTCGCCGGCCCGACCTGCGATTCGGCCGACGTGATGTACGAGAAGCTGCCGTATCCGCTGCCGGTGACGCTCTCGATCGGCGACAAGGTGCTGATCGAGGGGACCGGGGCCTATACGTCGACCTATGCGTCGGTGGCCTTCAACGGCATCCCCCCGCTGAAGACCTATCACATCTGACCTGGCTGCCCTCGCCACCCGAGCGCGGGTGAGACCGGCAAGAGCCTCGGGTGGGGCTTTCCCCACCCCGACCCTCCCCCGCAAGCGGGGGAGGGAGCGATAGACCGTCACCTTCAACCTGACATCACGTGTTTGCGCGCGGGCGAAGGCTTGCCGCGCAGGCCGAGGACTGACGTGCCATGACCGCTTTTCGCATCCCTTCGACTGCGCCCTCTCGGACTGCCGCTCCGTTCGTGATCCGCAGCGAACGGGCCTCCGACGTCGCAGCGCGCGAGACGCTGCTCGACCTGTGCTTTGGCGAGAATCGCCATGAGCGCACCTGCCAGCGCCTGCGCGACGGACGCGCGCCCGCCGCGGGCCTCGCTTTGTCGGCGGTGCGCGGCGGCGCGCTGGTAGGAACGCTGCGGTTGTGGCACGTCAGCGCCGGCGGACGCGACGCGCTGATGCTGGGGCCGCTGGCGGTCGCGGCCGAGGCGCGCAGCCTCGGCGTTGGCGCTGCGCTGATGAATGCCGCGCTGATGATCGCGGCGTCGCGCGGCCATGGCGCGGTGATCCTGCTCGGCGATGCGCCCTATTACGCCCGCTTCGGCTTCTCGGTCGCGCAGACCGCCGAGCTGGAGCTGCCCGGCGCGTTCGCGCGCGAGCGCCTGCTCGGGCTCGAGCTGGTCGAAGGCGCGCTGGACGGCGCGTCGGGCATGATCGTCGCGACCGGCGCTGCCGAACGCAAGGCCCGCCGCTCGCGTCGCGAGCGGCCGCTGCGATGCGCAGCGTGAAGGCCGGGGCGACAGCGCCGCAGCGGCGGACACTGCTGCCGACGCTCGTGCTGATCCTGCTCGGGATCATGATCGTCCGCGACATCGTGGTCAGGCGCTGGTCCAGCACGCCGCCCGCCGGACCTGACGTCACCCGCCCGCGTTAGGCATGCCGGCAGGCCGCGTCCTGCCCGCCCCGCCAGGGGTTGCGCAGGTGCAGCAAAAGCTCTTTAACCCCCGAAAATCCCCCCACGAGGTCCGCCATGTCCCGCCGCCTGATCTCTACCGGATCACCGTTCGAGAAGACCGCCGGCTACAGCCGCGCCGTCATCGATGGCGACTTCGCCTTCGTCGCCGGCACCACCGGTTATGACTACACCACCATGACGATGCCGGCCGATGTCACGAGCCAGTCACGCAACTGCTTCAAGACCATCGCCGCTGCCCTGCAGGAGGGCGGCTTCGAGATGGCCGATATCGTCCGCGCGACCTACTACCTCACCGACGTCAACGACGCCGATGCCCATTTTGCGGTCTGCGGCGAAGTCCTCGGCGACATCCGCCCCGCCGCAACGCTGCTGGTCGTCGCGGCGCTGCTCAAGCCGGAGATGAAGGTGGAAATCGAAGTCACCGCCAAGCGCCGCAGCCGCTAACGCGGCGCGGCATCCGAGGGCGGCGCGCCGCCTGAATCCATCCATCCCACGCACCTTTCGCGGAGAACCATTCATGAGCTCGCAGATCCACGCGAAGATCACCGGCCCCATCGTGATGATCGGCTTCGGCTCGATCGGCAAGGGCACCCTGCCCCTGATCGAACGCCATTTCGACTACGACAAGAGCCGCTTCGTCATCATCGATCCGCATGACGACGGCGCGCTGGCGAAGAAGCACGGCGTCCGCTTCATCCAGCAGGGCGTGACCCGCGACAATTACCGCGAGCTGCTGGTGCCGCTGCTCACCGAAGGCGGCGGCCAGGGCTTCTGCGTGAACCTGTCGGTCGACACCTCCTCGGTCGACCTCATGACCATGTGCCGCGAGATCGGCGCGCTCTACATCGACACCGTCGTCGAGCCGTGGGCCGGCTTCTATTTCGACAAGCAGATGGGCGTCGAGCAGCGCTCCAACTACGCGCTGCGCGAGACGCTGCTCGCCGCCCGCCGCAAGAGCCCCGGCGGCACCACCGCCGTCTCGACCTGCGGCGCCAATCCCGGCATGGTGTCCTGGTTCGTCAAACAGGCGCTGCTCGACATCGCCAAGGACACCAAGACCGAGATCGTCGAGCCGAAGAGCCGCGAGGGCTGGGCGCAGCTGATGCAGAAGCTCGGCGTCAAGGGCGTCCACATCGCGGAGCGTGACACGCAGCGCTCCAGGAATCCGAAGCCGATGGACGTGTTCGTCAACACCTGGTCGGTCGAGGGCTTCGTCTCCGAGGGCATGCAGCCGGCCGAGCTCGGCTGGGGCACGCACGAGACATGGATGCCGGAGAACGGCCGCCGCCACAGCGAAGGCTGCGGTGCCGCGATCTATCTGCTGCAGCCGGGCGCCAACACCCGCGTGCGCTCGTGGTGTCCGACGCCGGGCGCGCAATACGGCTTCCTGGTGACCCACAATGAGTCGATCTCGATCGCCGACTACTACACCGTGCGCGACGGCGACAAGGTGGTGTACCGCCCGACCTGCCACTACGCCTATCACCCGGCCAATGACGCGGTGCTGTCGCTGCACGAGATCTTCGGCGCCACCGGCAAGATGCAGGGGAAGTGGCACATTCTCGACGAGAACGAGATCGTCGACGGCATCGACGAGCTCGGCGTGCTGCTCTACGGCCACGGCAAGAACGCCTATTGGTACGGCTCGCAGCTCTCGATCGAGGAGACCCGCCGCATCGCGCCGTACCAGAACGCGACCGGCATGCAGGTGTCATCCGCCGTGCTCGCCGGCATGGTGTGGGCGCTGGAAAACCCGACCGCCGGCATCGTCGAGGCCGACGAGATGGACTTCCGCCGCTGCCTCGAGATCCAGTCGCCCTATCTCGGCCCGGTGAAGGGCTATTACACGGATTGGACCCCGCTGAACGACCGCCCGGGGCTTTTCCCGGAGGATATCGACACGTCCGATCCGTGGCAGTTCCGCAACATCCTGGTGCGATGACTGGCTGGGCCGCACTCTCTCCTCCGTCATGGCCGGGCTTGACCCGGCCATCCACGAAGACGCGCAGTTGAACGACGTGGATGCCCGGGACAAGCCCGGGCATGACGACGTGGAAGCAGCACGCGAACTCTCTCGCGCTCTGCCGTTGCTACAGCGAGCTACTTCCGCTCCATCGTCGGCGCGATCTTCTCGGCCGGGGCCGGCGGCAGCGCCGGCTTGGCGCCTTCCTTTTGAGCTTCCACGTCAGGGCGCGCGGGCTCTGGCGCCGGCGTCGTCGGGCGCGTGCCGCCGGGCTTGGACTCGGCCGGGGTCGCTGACGGTTCAGGCGAGGCCGAGGGCGTCGCCTGCGCAACCTGGTCGAGGTGATTGGCCTTGATCTCGGTCAGCGAGACCACGGCCACGAGCACGCCGAGGACGAACAGGCCCGCCGCCAGCAGCATGTCCCGGCGCAACGTCTGTTTGCTGTTGATCGAGGCCATGGCTTGTCATCCGCATCCTATGTGTGCGGAACAACGGTCACGCGCCTGCGAGGTTCCATCGGGGTCTGCGCCCCAGTGCCTCATCAGAGCCGCAGCAGCCCGGCCTCGCCGCTTTCATCGGAGAAAGCGAGCCACGTTCCCGCGGCATTCCAGCCCAGCGCCACGATCGGCGGCGTCTCGTTCCGCCGCACCAGGATCTCGGCGCCGTCCTGCATCCGCACCATCAGCACGGTGCCGTCCTCGTAGCCGCAGGCCAGGATGTCCTGCTTGGGATGGCAGGCGACCGCGGTGACCTTGGCCTTCATCGGCGCCAGCATCGCGGGCTCCTTGCCCATCGGGCCGTCCTTGCCGACGAACGGCCAGAGGATGACCATGTCGGCACCCGAGGTCGCCAGGAAACGGCCGCCGCTGCCCCAGGACATCGACTTCACCCGCGAGGGGTAGCCGGTCATCCGCATGTGCCTGCTATCAGCGAGCCGCCAGCCATGCAGCGCCGGCTCGTGCATCGCGGTGACCAGGAACTTGTTGTCCGGGCTGAAGGTGACGGCGTGATGCGAGCCGGCCCAGCCTAAAAATTCCGGCTCGCCCGCCATGTTGGGAAACCACAAGGTGGCGCCGTTGTAGTGCGCGATCGCAAGCCGCAGGCCCTTCGGCGCGAACGCAAGTCCGCCCGCGGTCGACGGCACCTCGAGCGACTTCTCCTCGCCCTTGGGCTGACGCACGAACGCGGTCTTGCCCACCGACCAGGCGATCGCACCATCCGGATGAAGGGCGACGTTGTCGATCCAGCGCCGCTTCGGATCGGTCACGAGCACGCTGACGCTGCCCGCCTTGTCGAGCGACGAGACCTTGCCGTCATCGCCGCCGATCAGGATGCGCGATCCGTCCGACACCGCCGACAGGATGCCGCCGCCGGTGACATCCACCTTGCTGATCTCGCCGTCGCCGTCGACGACAGCGACACTCTCCTCGGTGCCGACGAAGGCGGCGCGATCGCCGAGATAGTGCACGGCCGTGACGGCCATGCCGAGCGAGACCGGCTTCACCTTGTCGGTGACGGAGACGATCGATGCGGCCTCGCCGCCCTGGTCGAACGACGTCATCAGGTCACGATGCAGCGTTCGAAGCCTTCGCGGATGGCGTCTTCCGGCAGCTCGCGGCCGATGAAGACGACGCGGCTCTGGCGCGCCTCGTCGGGCTTCCACTTCCGCTGATGATCGCCTTCGAGCATCATGTGCACGCCCTGGAAGACGTAGCGGTCGTCATCGTCCTGGAACGACAGGATGCCCTTGGAGCGCAAGATCTTGCCGCCCTCGGTCTGCACCAGGTTCTGCAGCCACGGCATGAATTTCGACGGATCGAGCGGCTTGTCGGAGCGCAGCGACAGCGACTGCATCTCCTCGTCGTGATAGTGCTTCAGGCCGTGATCGTGATGATGATGGTGATCATGGCCATGGTCGTGATCATGGTGGTGATGATCGTGATCGTCGCCCGCTTCGAGGAATTGCGGCTCGATCTCCAGAATGCGGTCGAGATCGAACGCGCCGCGCTCCAGCACATCCGCGATCGCGATCTGGCAGCGCTCGGTGCGATGCAGCTTTGCGTAGGGGTTGATGGCGCGGATGCGCGCCTCGACCTCGGCGAGCTCCGGCTTGGTGACGAGGTCTGTCTTGTTGAGCACGATGACGTCGGCAAACGCGATCTGGTTCTTCGCCTCCGGCGCATCCTTGAGCCGGTCCGAGAGCCACTTCGCGTCGGCCACCGTCACGACCGCGTCGAGCCGCGCGTTCTTCTGCACGTCCTCGTCGACGAAGAAGGTCTGCGCCACCGGCGCCGGATCGGCGAGCCCCGTGGTCTCGACGATGATCGCGTCGAACTTGCCCTTGCGGCGCATCAGGCCGGAGATGATGCGCACGAGATCGCCGCGCACGGTGCAGCAGATGCAGCCATTGTTCATCTCGAACACTTCCTCATCGGCGCCGACGATGAGGTCGTTGTCGATGCCGATCTCGCCGAATTCGTTGACGATGACGGCGTACTTCTTGCCGTGGTCTTCCGAGAGGATGCGGTTCAGAAGCGTGGTCTTGCCGGCCCCGAGATAGCCGGTCAGGACCGTCACTGGTGTCTTGCTCGCGTCGGACATGCTCACTCCGAAAACCTCAGATCGCGTCGAAAATGGCTCAAAAGCGCACTACCGCGAGGGCTCGAGAACCCTAACGGACCAGCGCGCTTGTCAGGGCCCTTATATTGTGCCTGACCATGGCAATGTAAGTGGGAACGGGGCCCTTTTCCTCGCTCAGGGCATCGGAATACAGCGTGCCGCCGATCTTCGCGCCGGTCTCGGCGGCGATCCGGCCGACCAGCCGGTCGTCGTTGAAATTCTCCAGGAAGACGGCCGGAATCCCCGCTTTTTTCACTTGGCGGATGATCTCGGCGACGTCGCGGGCCGACGGCTCGGTCTCGGTGGAGACGCCGAGCGGGGCGATGAACTGGACGCCATAGGCATCGGCGAAATAACCGAAGGCGTCATGGGTCGAGATCACCTTGCGCCGCTCGGCCGGGATCTTGTCGATCTCGGCGCGGACCTCGCGGTCGAGTGCATCGAGCTCGCCGAGATAGCGTTCCGCATTGGCCTTGAAGACCTCCGCGTCTGCGGGGGCGGCCGCGACCAGCGCATCGCGGATGTTCTTGACATAGACCTTGGCATTGCCGACCGACTGCCAGGCATGCGGATCGGCATCCGAGCCGCGCTTGCGTGGGGTGATGCCCTGAGTGGCGACGACGATCGGCGCCTTGCTGCCGGAGGCCTGCTGCAGCCGCGGCAGCCAGCCCTCCAGCCCGAGGCCGTTGACGATCAGGAGCTGCGCGGCGCCGACATCCTTCGCATCATGCGGCGTCGGCGTGTAGACGTGCACGTCGCTGTCCGGCCCGACCAGCGAGGCGACATTGACCTTGTCGCCGCCGACCTGGCGGACGAAGTCGGCGAGGATCGAGAAGCTGGTGACGACGTTCAGCCGGGTCTCGGCCGATGCGGGGACGATCAGAACAAGGCCAAACAGCAGGCTCAGCGCGGACAACAGGCGTTTCATGGGCATCGACTTCAGGCTTCGAGGTGGCGTCCCGGAAACAGTTGCGGAAGCACGCCGCCCACGCGTCCGAACAGCACCGAGGCGAGATAGAGCAAGGACGCGACCAGGATGATCGCAGGCCCCGAGGGAATGCGGGTCTGGAACGACAGCACCAGCCCGACATAGCCGGAGACGATCGCAGAGGCGACCGCGATGCAGATCATCGGCGTGACGTCGCGCGACCAGAACCGGGCGATCCCCGCCGGCAGGATCATCAGGCCGACCGCAAGCAAGGTGCCGAGCGCCTGGAAGCCGTTGACGAGGTTGACGACGATCAGGGCGAGGAAGATCAGATGCGCCGGCGCACCGGCGCGGCTCACGGTGCGCAGGAACAAGGGATCGACGCTCTCGACGACCAGCGGGCGGTAGATCACGGCGAGCACGACGAGCGTGATGGTGGCGTTGGTCGCGACCATCAGCAAGGTCGGGTCGTCCATCGCCAGGATGTTGCCGAACAGCACGTGCAAGAGATCGACGTTGGTGCCCTTGACCGAGACGATGGTGACGCCGATCGCCAGTGACGCCAGATAGAAGGTCGCGAGCGACGCGTCCTCCTTCAACCCGGTCGAGCGCGAGACGAGGCCCGATAGCAGCGCCACGGCAAAGCCGGCGATCAGGCCGCCGGTCGTCATCGCAAACAAATTGAGACCCGACAGCAGGAAACCGATCGCCGCGCCGGGAAGAATCGCATGTGCCATGGCGTCGCCGACCAGGCTCATGCGCCTGAGCATCAGGAAGACGCCGATCGGTCCGGAGCCGAGCGACAGCGCGATGACCGCGGCGAGCGCGCGGCGCATGAACTCGAAATCCGAGAACGGAGCGAACAGCACCTCGCGCAGCATCATGCCGCCTTGGAGGCTTGCGCCGGCACGCAGGGCGCGGCGGCATCGTCGAACGCCTCGCACATCCGACGCGCCTGCGACAGATTGTCGGCGGTCAGCACCTCCGCCGTCGGTCCCCAGGCCACGGCCTCGCGCGCCAGCAGCAGGGTCTGCGGGAAATGCGCGCGCACCATGTCCATGTCGTGCAGCGCCGCCAGCACGGTGCGCCGCTCGCCATGCCAGTGCTCGATCAGTTGCAGAAGGTCGGCCGAGGTCTTCGTGTCCATCGCATTGAACGGCTCGTCGAGCACGATCACGCGGGCATCCTGCAGCAGCACGCGCGCGAACAGCATGCGCTGCATCTGGCCGCCCGAGAGCGTGCCAATGCCGCGACCCTCGAAGCCGGTGAGGCCGACGGCCGCGATCGCCTGCGCGATCTTCTCGCGCGCGGCCGCGCCGATGCCGCCGAACATGCCGGTGCTGCGCCACAGTCCGGTGCTGACGAAATCGAACACCGAGATCGGGAAGGAGCGGTCGATATCGGCGATCTGCGGCAGATAGGCGATTTCGCGCGGCTTCAGGCCGGCCGCGGCGATGGTGCCGGCGAGCGGCTTCAACAGCCCGACGATGCCGCGAAACAGCGTCGACTTGCCGGCGCCGTTGGGGCCGACCACGGCGAGCAGCGCCCCTGTCGCGACCTCACCGGTAAGGTGATGCACGGCGGGGTGGCGGTCGTAGCCCAGGGTCACGTCGCGGAATTGCAGCTGGGCCATGACCGTCATCACCGCATCGCCAGCCAGACGATCAGCCAGAGCACCGCGCTCGCCGCGAGCGCCGCGCCGAGCCGCGTCGTCACCGGCATGCGCAGGATCGACCACGGCGCGGGCTGCGCCGGATGCGGCGCCGCGGGACCGTGGCTGTGGGCATGGCCGTGACCATGCCCGTGCGCGTGCGCGTGCGCGTGCGCGTGCGCATGCGAATGGCCGTGGCTATCGAGGGCAGACTGCGTCATTTCGTCATGATGTTACATTATAACATCACCGCTGTCCACCGCAGGCGGGGCGTTTGTGGCATCGGAGGTCGTGGTTCTCACCCCGTCATTGCGAGCGCAGCGAAGCAATCCAGGCTGCCCAAGCGGAGGGATTCTGGATTGCTTCGCTGCGCTCGCAATGACGGCGGAGACAGACCGCCTCCCGTCAACCAGCGCGTCAGCTGAAATACCGCACCAGCGCCAGGCCGGCGAACAGGCCGGCGATCGAGATCCCCACCGACCCCAGCACGTAGACCGCAGCCAGTCCCAACGCGCCCCGCTCATACAGCAGCGCGGTGTCGAGCGAGAACGCCGAGAACGTGGTGTAGCCGCCAAGAATGCCGGTCATCAGGAACAGCCGCCAATGCTGGGGCGCGCCGCCCTTGAAGGCGAGATACCCGGCGATCAGACCCATCACGGTGGAGCCGGTGATGTTGATGATGAAGGTGCCGTACGGGAAGTCCGTCCCGAATGCCTTGGCGCTGGCCATGTTGATCGCGTGCCGTAGCGAGGCGCCGCAGCCGCCGCCGAAGAAGACGAGAAAGAATCCGATCAGTTGATTCACGGGACCTTACCTGCAGACCGCATCGAGAGACGGAATGCCCTGCCCTCGTCGCGAATGGAGCAAAACTCTTGCCGCAAGGGCGCCGCTCTTGCAAGGATCGCCCTCGTCAAAAGCCTTGCCATGAAAAAGGGCGGCGAGCCGAAGCCGCCGCCCTGGTCACTTGCTTGCGTCAGCGATCAGATCGCCTTGCCGTAGAGCTCGTCGACGTAATCCCAGTTGATCAGGTTCTCGACGAACGCCTTCAGATAGTCGGGACGGCGGTTGCGATAGTCGATGTAGTAGGAGTGCTCCCAGACGTCGCAGCCGAGGATCGGGGTCGCGCCGTGCACCAGCGGGTTCTCGCCGTTCGGGGTCTTGGAGATTTCGAGCTTGCCGTTCTTGACCGAGAGCCAGCACCAGCCAGAGCCGAACTGGCCGACGCCGGCGGCCGCGAAGTCGGCCTTGAACTTCTCGAAGCCGCCGAGATCCTCGTCGATCTTCTTCTCGAGCCGGCCGGGCAGCTTGGAGCCGCCGCCGTTCGGCTTCATCCAGGACCAGAAATGGATGTGGTTGAAATGCTGGCCGGCATTGTTGAACACGGCGGGGTTCTTGCCGAACGAGCCCTTGACGATCTCCTCGAGGGACTTGCCTTCGAATTCGGTCCCCTTGATCGCATTGTTGCCGTTGGTCACATAGGCCTGGTGATGCTTGTCGTGGTGGTACTCGAGCGTCTCCTTGGACATGTAGGGGCCGAGGGCTTCATAGGCGTAGGGCAGAGGGGGGAGCGTAAAGGTCATGGGGTCGGTTCCGCAACTTGTGAGAAGACGGGATTTAACGGGACCTCCTTATAGAAGGTTCCGACGCCGTAAAACACCGTGATTCTGGAAAAAGCGAGCCGATTTGATGAGCATCGAGATCGAGGTCCTGAATGGAGACACGTCCTGGCCGCTGGCGAAGCCGCTGTATGACGCGATCTGGCCGCCCGAGGTGGTCGCGAGCCTACCCTGGGCAGGTATCACTTTTGCGCATGCCGATCTGCGCGTGCTGGTGCAAGACGAGAGCGGCGACCTGCTCTGCCACGTCGGCATCTATCGCCGCCTGGTGAAATGGAACGGGCAGAACGTCAACATCGGCGGCATCGGCGGCGTTTTGACGCGCGCGGACGTGCGCAATCGTGGCCTGGCCACCGTGGGACTCAACGCCGCGATCCAGACCCTGCGGCACGAAGACTCGATCAACTACGCCGTGCTGTTCTGCGCGCCGGATCGCATCGCCTTCTACGGCGCAAGGGGCTTCATCCCGTTCGACGGCGACGTCTACGCCGAGCAGCCCGACCAGGGCCGCATCCGCTTCGACACGCTGTCTGCGCTCGTGCACGACGTCAAGCGCACTGCGCCGACCCGCGGCACCATCGATCTCTGCGGATTGCCGTGGTGAGGCCGCTCTCCCCTGTCGTCCCGGACAAGCGCGCGGTACGCGCGCGCAGATCCGGAACGACCTACCCCCAGGCAGACGTTTGAGGCACGCTGGTCATGGCACTTTGCCCATGATGTCCGCTGCGGAGGATGGGTCCCCGCTCGAGGCCGGGACGACAGCGGAGCACATGGCCCCGTATTCCGAAAAAAATAATTCGCTTGCGTTTTTCAAGAAATCATGCTTGTATCCCGGCATCCCGCCTCACCGCAGAGGGGCGTAGCGCGCGATCTTCACGACACGCGAGGTGGGGATGCGATGGCCGCGTTGCTGCCGCAGCATGCTTATCGGCGTGCGGACGAACGGTAGCACGCGGACGTGAAGTCGCAGCGTCCTGACACCCCGAAGCTGGTGTCAACCTGGCGCAATGCTCACGCATGGCGCTGGGGATGGTGGCCAACAAGCCCGGCGCACCAGGGAGACTGCGTATAAGCGTGAAGACCGTCGCGCAGGGAATGCCGGTTGAATCGGCTTTGCCTGTGGTACCTGCCGCCTGCATTCTTTTCGCAGGCGGGCCATGGGTGAGGCCTTCACCCGGCATTCCCTGCGCCCTCTGCATTTCGAGAGGGACGAACTGATCGCAGACCTCGGGCGCGATGCGCCGCGAGACTGCAAAGCCATGTCCATCGCTGTTTGAACCGTGAAACCGCCTCACCCGCCGTCGTCGTCCCGGACAAGCCGTGACGCGCGCCAGCGCGGCATGGCGCCGATCCAGGACCCATACGCGGCGGCGACGCGAGATGCGAAAAGCCAATCGCCGGCGCGTTTCGAACCGCTCCCTGGGGGTATGGATCCCGGTTCAAGGGCCGGGACGACAGCCGAGTTTGTTGCCGCAATCAAAACCATTTCCCGGCACATGCATGAGACAACCGAACAAGGAATTGAGACGGCTCGGCAGCCATGCACCTGATCGTGATGATCCCGCTTTGGACAACCGCTCCTCTGCGATTGCAACTGCGCCGTTTGCTGTTATGGAAACGCGGCTTCAACGGGGGGTAAGATGATTTGGAAATTGCGTTTGGCTGGTCTTGCGCTGGCGACCGTCGTGATGGCGCAGCCCGCTTTGGCCGCCGATGATCCGACCGGCACCTGGCTGACCCAGGCGGGCGACGCCAGGATCAAGGTCGCCAAATGCGGCGCCAATCTCTGCGGCACCGTCGTGTGGCTGAAGGAGCCGATGGACACCGACACCGGCAAGCCGGCCGTCGACAACAAGAATCCCAATCGCGCGCTGGCCAACCGCCCGATCATCGGCCTGCAATTGTTCGAAGGCGTTCACTCGGAGGGGCCGAACAAATGGTCCGGCAAGATCTACAACGCCGATGACGGCCAGAGCTACACCAGCCACATCTCCGTCTCCGGCCCGGATACGCTGAAGGTGGAAGGCTGCGTCGGATCGCTGTGCGGCGGCGAGACCTGGACCCGCGCGCGCTGATCACTCTCAGGCGACCGCGGCCTTCAACGCGGTCGCAGCCGATGCGTAGCCGCCTCGCGCGCCGTCGATGAAGTGGACGTGATCCGGCCGGATCGCGGACGGCGTGAAGCAGGTCATCATCGCGGCATCTTGCCGATGCAGCCCGTAGCGGACGATGCCGCGCGAAGCCGCCGCGCCGAGCCGGCGCTCCAGCTCCTGCGCGAGCTCGTCGGTGCAGTCGAGGATCATGCGCAGCGCATCGTCATATTTGCGGAAGTCGGAATTCTCGACCACCTGCTGCTTGTAGAGATCCGGCACGAAGCCGCCGATGCTGATGTTGAACCGCATCACGGCATAGACGAACAGCGTACGTCCGAGCACGCGGGCCCAGCGCGACAACAGCGGTCCGCGCGCGGCGCGGACCTCGTAGCCAAATCCCTGCGGCGGCCATCGCAACGCCGGCGCGCCGGCCGGCACCGGCCGCCCGGCATCGGGGCTGCGCTCGGTGAGGGTGATGATCTCCTCGATCACCTTGCGATAGGCCTGCGCATCCGCGCCGGGAGCCGGCAGCACCAGCACCGACAGGATGACCCCGCGCGCCGCCGGAATCTCCTCGAAGCGGCACGAGAGTCCGGACAGATCGGGCTGCGCACCGGACGGCGCCGGGGGAATCGCGAACTCGCCCCGCTTCATCGCGGCCTCGGCCCAGCCCACTCCGCCGCCCGCGAACATCGCATAGGACAGATTGGCCGACGGACCGTAGCGCGCCACGCGGACATCGAGCCCCTGCGCGCGGATCGCCGTCACGGGCACCAGCGCGACGCGCATCGCGAGAGCGAGATCCTCCCTGACCCAGGTCGCGGTGGCGGCAAGGGCTTCGCGCGCGGCCGCTTCGTCATCCGGGCTGACGGCGAAGCTGGCGCCGTCACCGCCGAACACGAACGGGAATTCGCGCCCCTCCAAGGCATTGGTGACCGCGGCGATGACCGCCGCCCCGGCCATGTTGACCGCCTTGTAGCGCCTGTCGGCGATCGCCTTGGTCGACTCGACGATGTCGGCCGTGCCGATCAGCCAGTCGTCCGGCACCGGCTGGTAGAGCTGCGGCTCCATCAGGCGCGCGAAGCCGCGAAACACCGGGATCGAGGCATAGTAGTCCGCAGCACTGGTCTTCGACATCGAGAGGCATCCATCCGGGGTGCGCGTCCAATGAGGAGCTACGTTCCTTCCTGTCAAGCGGGTTCAGGCAGCGATATTCGGCAACGGACGTGTCGCCAGGCTTGCGCCGCGTTATCGTTCTGTCGGGCTCGACGTGCTAGCCTTTCACCATCATGGCCGACTCCTCCCCCGTTCCACAACTCGCCGCCCGCGCGCTCCAGATCGCGGACCGCATCAATACCGCCGGCTTCGAAGGCCAGGTGCTGTCGGCGACGCCGCTTGCGGTCCGCATCGGCGAGACGGGAGTTGCCGTGGTCTTCCGCTACGGCGTCGTCGTCTTCATCGGCCTGTCGGTGGCCGAGGAGATCAACTTCCTCGACCGGCTGAGCGCGCGGCTGTTCGGCCCGATCGCGCCCCACGAGGAAGAGACGGCCAAGGTCCAGGTCGCGCGCGAATCCGACGAGCCGATCCCGGTCGGCGGCCCGGTCCTGGTCAAGGAATTGTCGCTGGAGCGACTGCTCATCGTCGCCGATGCGCTGGCGAAGAGCGTCGTGCTCGGCCGCAGCGAGCGCGAGATCGCCAACGTGTTCGACACCATCGAGCCGTTCGCGCGCGAGCTGGCGATGCTGGGACGAACATCGAAGAGCCGGGTGGCGATGCTCAAGCTGCTCGGCGAGGCGCTGCTGGTGCAGCACCGCGTCTCCGGCCGCGTGGCCGTCGGCGAAAAGCCGGACGTGTTGTGGGACCGGCCAGATCTGGAGCGGCTCTATGCGCGGCTCGAGGACGAGTATGAGCTGAAAGAGCGCGAGGACACCCTCAACCGCAAGCTCGCGGTGATCGCCGAGACGGCGACCACGCTCGCCGACATCATCGACACCAAGCGCTCGCTGCGGCTCGAGGTCATCGTCGTCATCCTGATCGCCTGCGAGATCGTGCTCGGCTTCTATGAGATCTTCGCCCGCGGCGGGCACTGACGATGGAGCTGCCGCACGCCTGACGACTGACGGCGCTGCATTCAGCGATGGTTCAGGCGCGACATGGAACTTTCGCATGGGCGCGATGAGCGATGCAGGGGATATCGAACCATGACGTGGGTGGGGAGCTTGCCACGGCCGCCGGCGGCCGGCAGCCACGAGGTGTGGCGAGCGCCCCGCCGCCGGTGCGGCGATGCTGGTCCGGCAATGCCGTCACACCAGCGCCCTGACGTTCCAGGTCGCATGACGGACCCCGGCGAGCTTCGCCAGCTCGGACACGACGCGGTCGAGATCGACCGTATCGACCGCGAGCGGCACCAGCGTCGCGACGATCTCGACGATGTCCTCGGAGCGATAGACGACCTCGGTCTCCCGCACCGGGTATTTGGCCGCCTCCAGCCGCTCGTCGAGCGCCTCGCGCAGCTCGGCGGCGCGCAGCCCGTCGGTGGTCAGGACGATCTCGTAGTGCGCCTCCGACGTCTGCGCATTGAGCGGGATGCGATCGATCGCGTTGACCAGCGGCCGCAGCAGCGTGTTGCCGGCCAGCACGAACACGGTCAGCGCCACCGATTGCGCGATCAGGTCGGCGCCGGCGCAGGCGCCGACCGCGGCGGACGCCCACAGCGTCGCCGCGGTGTTGAGCCCGCGGACGTTCATGCCCTCCTTCATGATCGTGCCGGCGCCGAGGAAGCCGATGCCCGACACCACATAGGCGATGATCCGCACCGCGCCGTCGGCGCCGGTCAGGCGGTTGCCGAGATCGACGAAGGCGGCCGCGCCGACGGCGACCAGCACGTTGGTGCGCAGGCCGGCGCTGCGCTGCCGGTATTGCCGCTCGGCGCCGATCAGCGTGGCCAGCACGAAAGCTGCGAACAGGCTGACGAGCGTATCGAGGAAATCATAGACTTGGAAAGTGTGGAGGAATCGCATGGGCTTGCTGACTGTCTGCAGTATTAAGCTCCGTGGCCTGCCTGGCAGCAGCGACACGCATGGCATCCGGCGGCGGAACCGCCGCGAGAGGCTGCTTTCTTAGGACGTCCTTGATCGAAATCAAATCCCAGTCCCTCCCGCATACTTTAGGCTGATATGATCAACAGGCAGATGACGTCCGGCAAACACATGACGCCATTCTCCGACGTCCGCAGGGATCACAGCCCGGCCGTCCGGCTGGGACATGATGCGGTGAGTGCGGTGAAGCTGTCCCAGGAGCTCACCGCCGAGATCGACGCCTGGGCGGAGGCTCACCAGATGACACGCTCCGACGCCATCGGCCAGTTGCTCACGATCGGCCTGCATGCATCGCGGCCGGCAGCAGCCGGGCAGCCCACGTCGCGGGATCCCGTCGCCATCGAGCAGAATGCGATCCGGCTGATCGATCGGATGCTCGATCCGAGTCTGTCGGCCGAGGAGCGCCAGCGGCGGATTCGCCGCCTGATCGAAGGTCCTGCGGAATTCGCCAATGAACGGATCGACCTGCCGCGGCATCCGGGCTGACGCGAACGGTTCAGGCGGCCGAGCGCGCCACCACGGCCTCATAGATGTCGTCCTCCTGCGCCGTGTGCATGCGCACCAGCGTCTCGATCGCCTCGATCACCCGTTGCGCATCGCGGATCAGATAGCGGTCCACATGCTCGGACGGCAGATCCTCGACCAGCCGGCCGAGCAGCCGCGCCAGATGCAGGATCTCGCGATGCGCCCGGCTCATCGCCGACAGGCCATGGCTCTCCTGCAGGAGCCGCGCGAGCTTCGGATAGACCGATCCTTCGTCGTCGCGCTCATGCGCCACGACCTTGTCCTGCACCAAGCCGTTTGCCTCCATGATCAGCGCCACGGCGCCGTCCGGCGAGGCTTCGTCGAGCGCATCGACGATCGAGCGCAGGCGGTCGAGGCCGCGCAGCAGCGCCTGGTGATCATGCCTGAGCCCTCGGCCGTCTTCGGCCGTGATCCGGCCGGCCTTGCTGCGTCCAGCCGGGAACAGAGCGCGGAGCGCGTTCAGGATGACGGCAACGTCGATGGCCTCCTGGACCAGGGCCGCAGGTACCGGCTGCAGCAGCCCGAAGGCGGCGGCCCCCATCGCGACGAACGACAGGCCCATGCCGGCGAAGATGCTCTCCAGGGCGACGCGTCGGGCGCGCTGCGCGATCACGATCGCCTCGCCGACCCGATCGAGCCGATCGGCCAGAATGACCACGTCGGCGGCTTCCGACGAGGCGCTGGCGCCGCGGGCGCCGAGCGCGATGCCGACATCGGCGCAGGCCAGCGCCGGGGCGTCGTTGATGCCGTCGCCGACCATGATCGTGGGATGCAGCCGCTGCTCGGTCCTGACCGCCTCCACCTTGTCGGAGGGAACACGGTCCGCCAGCACGGCGTCGAGGTCGAGCGCCGCGCCGATCGCCTGTGCGGCCGCGGCGCGGTCCCCGGTCACCATGACCATGCGCGCGATGCCGGCCTCGCGCAGCCAGCGGATCGCCCGCGGCGTGTCCGCGCGCAGCTCGTCCGCCAGCAGCAGCGCCCCGATCGGGCGCCCCTCGATCGCAACGAAAACGATCAGGGCCGAACGCCATGACGCCCGGCGGATCGCGCGCGCCGCCCAAGCCGGCGGCGTGTGGCTGCCGAGCACGAGGTCGCGCGAGCCGGCCATCACAGGGCGGCCATCGATGAGACCTTCGAGGCCCGAGCCCATGGTCTCCCTGACGTGTTCGGGCACCTTCAGCTTCAGCCCGCGGGCCTGGCCGGCCTGAACGATCGCGTGCGCCACCACGTGGTGCGAGGCCTGCTCGAGCGATGCGCAGAGCAGCAGCACCGCATCGGCGTCCTCGCCCGGTGCCGCGTCGACCGAGAGCAGCCGCGCGCCGCCGACGGTCAGCGTGCCCGTCTTGTCGAACAGCACGGTATGGGCACGCGCGAGCGCCTCGAGCTTGCCGCCGCCTTTGACCAGAATGCCGCTTCGGGCCGCCTGCGCCACGCCCGCAATGAAAGCGACGGGTGCGGCGAGAATCAGCGGGCACGGCGTTGCCGCCACCAGCACGGCAAGACTCCGGATCAGATCGCCCGAGGCCAAATAGGCGGCCCCCGCAATAGCGAGGCTTACGGGCAGGAAGATCAGCGCGTAGCGGTCGGCAAGCCGCACGAACGGCGCTTTCGCGGTCTGGGCCGTCGTCACCAGCTTGACGATGCCGGCATAGGTGCTTTCGCCCGCGGTCGCCGTGACGGCCATTTCGAACGTGTCGCCGGCGTTCACCGATCCCGACAGGATCGCCATCCCGCGCGTCTTCATCACCGGGATGGGCTCGCCCGTGAGCGCCGACTCGTCGACGACGGCGATGGTTGTTTCGACCATGCCGTCGACCGGGACGATCTCGCCGGCGCGGACCATCAGGCGATCACCGACCGCGACGCTGGCGATCGGAACGTTGTCGATCTCGTCGCCACGACGGCGATGCGCCTCGCGCGGCGCGCGATCGACCAACGCGCGCAGATCGTGCTCGGCGCGGGCGACAGCAATGTCCTCCAGCACGTTGCCGCCGGAATACATCAGCGCCACGACAGCGCCGGCCAGCGGCTCGCCGAGGATGATCGCCGCGCTCATCGACACCAGCGCGATCGCGTCGACGCCGATGCGGCCGGCCAGGAAATCGCGGACGATCGAGACGATCAGCCCCAGGATGACAGGAACGGTCGAGGCCGTGAACGCGATCCCGGCAAGATCGGGGCGACCGAGCACATGCGCGAGGCCGCCCGCGGCGAGGCCCGCGATTGCGATCACGACGAGGGTCCACCGCAGAATGCGCTCGAACATGGATACCGGTTCCGGATTGCGCCGGCACTATCGCTGCTGCCGCGCGTCGGACGCTTGAGCGAAATCAACGGCGAGAGCGACCGATCGCCGCAAATGGCCTCAGGCGGTATTGCCTGCGTCGACCGTCAGCACGGTGCCGCTGACATTGCGCCCGCCGTCGCCGAGCAGGAATTCAACCATCGCGGCCACGTCATCCGTTTCCGGCAGCCGCCGCAACGCGCTGCGGCCGGCGATGCGTCGCTGCTGCTCCTCGTCCATGCTCTGCGTCAGCTCGGTGGCGATGAAGCCCGGCGCGATCGCGTTCACGGTGATGCCGACCTTGCCGACCTCGCGCGCCAGCGAGCGCGTGAAGCCGTTGGCGGCCGCCTTGGTCGCTCCGTAGACGGACAGGCCGTTGTAGCCGGTAGAGGCGATGATCGAGGAGATGTTGATCACCCGGCCTTCGCCCGCGGCCATCATGTGACGAACGACGTATTTCGTCAGGATCATCGGCGCCAGCACGTTCAGCCGCACCAGTGCCTCGATCTCCGAATTATGCATGGTCGCGAGCAGGCCCTCGGTGCCGAGACCGGCATTGTTGACGAGACCATAGAGCGGACCGAACTCGTCGCGCACCGACTTCACGAAGGCCGGTAGTTCATCAACGATGCTGAGGTCGCAGGCGCGGAAATGAATGCCGGCGCTGCTGGCGCTGAACTCGGCCATCGCGGCGCGCAGCTCGTCGCTCTCCCGGCGGGCCACCGCGATGACGTCATAGCCCGCTCCCGCGAGCCTGCGCGCGATGGCGAGCCCGATGCCACGGCTGCCGCCGGTGACGAGAACATTATGCATCGGCGCGCGCCAGCTTGCCGGCCGGAGTGACGTCGAGCGCTGGCACGACGCGGATCATCGCCGGCACCTTGTGGGCCGCGAGACGCGCGCGACACGCGGCGAGGATCTCATTGCGGACCGTCTCACTCCGCGCCGGATCGGCATCCGCCGTCAGCACGACCTCGGCGACGACGATGCCGCCGGTGATCGGGCTGCGTCGCGACTTGGCGCGCGACATCCGCACCTCGGGATGGCCATTGATCACGGCTTCGATCTCTTCGGGATGGACCTTGAGCCCGCCGACATTGATGATGCCGTTGCGGCGTCCGACGAAGTAGTAGCGATCGCCGCGCAGCTCGACCATGTCACCGGTGTCGACATAGCCATCCGTGTCGGTCAGGGCGGCGGCAGAGCGTCCGACATAGGCGTGCGCCGCGCGCCTGGAGCGGATGCGCAGCGAGCCGTCGACGACCTTCATGTCGACGGCACCGCGGCCCTCGCCGAGCAGCGTCGCAGGAAAACCCTCCAGCCCATCATTGACCGCGAAGCCGACGCCGGCCTCCGTCGAGGCGTAGGCATGACCGATCGAAGCGCCGGGAAATGCCTGCTTCAATCCGTCGAGCACAGCCTGGTCGGCGATCTCGCCGGAGAGACGCACGTAGCGCGGCGCAAAGCCTTCCACCGACCCACTCATCAGCAGCTTGCGCCAATGCGACGGCGTTCCGGACATGTGAGTGACGCCGCGTGCGTTGAGGCGCGCGATGTGGTCCGTGAGCCCCTCGCCCGGATCCGACAGCACCATCGAGCCGCCGCCGACGATGGCACGCAGGAAGATCTGCAGGCCGCCATAGCGGCGAATGTCGTAGAAGGTCGCCCACACCGGCATCGCTTCGCCAGGTACGGGGCGGTCGCCGATGATCGCGCCGCACAGGCCCTCGAGCGTATGCCCGACAATCTTCGGCACGCCCGACGTGCCTGATGTCAGCATCAGCCATTCGGTGGCACGCGCCGTTTGCACCACCTCGGCGAAAGGCTGCGGCAGGGCGACCTCGATCACGAGATCGACGCCGCAGGCGTCGAAACGCTGGACCTCGTCGGTCACGATGGCGTCGATGTCAGCATCGGCGATGATGCTGGCGAGATGCTCGCCCTTGAGATCCGGCGGACACAACAACAGGCGCCGTGCGACGCCGTCGATCTCGATCAGCGCCAAGCCGGCGAGCAACTGACCGGACGTCGCCAGCAGCACCGAACGTCCGTTGAGCTCTGCGCTGCGGCCGCCGAGGCAGCTTCCACGCGACAGCTCGGCGAGCGATAGGAGGTGACGCGGATCGGAGATCGTCCGCTCGGTCAGCGCCGCCCCGAGATGGTCGCGAAGGGCGAAGATCTCACGCGGGGACATTCTCATAGGCCCCGATGAAGTCGCCTATCGTGTTGGGGAACGTCACATCCTCGGACAGGGTGAACGGATCGACGCCGAGATCGTCCTCGAGACGGGCGACCAGGATGGCGAAAGCGAGCGAGTCGAAGCCGGTCTCGTGCAACGTCAGCTCGTCGGTCAGCGGCGGCAGCTTGACCTTCTGCTCGTCCGCAATCTGCTTGATCGCCGCAATAATTCTTAACCGTACCGACATGGGCCAATCCGCTCACTGTTCAAACGATGAAACCGACCATAGGACGAGAAGGTGAAGGAAGCCGGACTTGCCAGCCATCTTTCGGGACCGTTGGTAAATACCCATCATGGCCTATGATTAAAATCATCTACAAACGAACCTCGCCGGCGAGGATCCGCGCATGGAGATCCCGATCGAGCAGGCAATAGGCACCCGTCCCGGCGTCGCGCACGTAGAGCGGCTCATGCACGATCGACGGATCGAAGCCGTCGCGCATCAGCGCCTGCTTCTTCTGCTTGAATGTTTCGGTCGACTGCAGCGACGACGTGATGCGGAGCGCCACCGGCCGCGCATAGGGCGGCAATCGGCGGGCAAGTTCTAGAGAGAGGCGACCGAGATCGAAGCTGTCGCCGACGACGAGCGCAGCCATGCCGGCGCGTCCGTCCCTGCCGGGCACGACGACACCATAGGTCGATGCTTCCAACACGCCGGGACATTGCAGGATCGCCTCGTTCACCTCGCTGGTCGCGACGTTCTCGCCCTTCCAGCGGAAGGTGTCGCCGAGACGATCGACGAAATAGAAGAAGCCCTGGTCGTCCTGGCGCATCAGGTCACCGGTGCGGAACCAGGCATCGCCCTTGGCGAAGACGTCGCGCAGGATCTTCTTCTCGGTCTCGCCCGTATCGGTATAGCCTTCGAAGCGGCCGCCTCCCTGGTCCGCCGTACCGATGCGGCCAATGGCCTCGCCGATCTCGCCGCGCGCGCAGACCAGGCACCGCCCGTCAGGTCCGCGCAAGGGTGCGCGCTGGTCGGCATCCAGCTTGATGATTTCGGCGGGAAAGCGATGCGCAAGCAGCGACGGCACGCGCCCGATCGATCCCACCCTGCCCTCGACATTGTAGAGTGAGAAGTTGCCTTCGGTCGCGGCATAGAATTCCAGCACCTGGGGGATGGCGAAGCGCGCCTGGAACGCCTCCCAGACGTCGCCGCGCATTCCGTTGCCGCAGGCGAGCCGCAGCCGATGGGCGCGGTCGAAATCGGATGGCGCGGCGGCCAGCAGATAGCGGCAGAGCTCGCCGATATATTGCACCAGCGTGCAATCGTGACGGACGATGTCGCGCCAGAAATTGCTCGCCGAGAATTTCTCCGCGAGCACCGCCGCACCGCCGGCGCGCAGCATGCTACAGGGCGCGACGATGCCGCCGACGGAATGATAGACCGGCAGACAGTCATAGAGGCGATCGTCGGGACCTGCGCCGGTGAGGCCGGCAAACCAGCCACCCCAGTTCATGATGCGGCGATGGCTGATACTGGCGGCCTTGGGCAGGCCCGTCGTGCCGGAGGTGTAGATCAGCAGCGCGCGGTCGTTGATCGTCACGGCGCGGCGCTCGGTTGCGTCGAGCGCCTGCGTATCCATCGCGGCGATCGCGACGTCGAGATCGCCGCCGTCGGCAACCCAGACACGCGGCCCGCCCGCGATCAACGGCGCAACCTCCTTATAGGCTTCATGGAAGTCCTTGGAGACGATCACATGGACTGGCCGAGCCACATTGATGCAATGCGCGAGCGACGGTCCGACGAGATTGGCGTTGATGAGCGCAACCACACCGCCGACGCGGCTGATCCCAAGCCAGGCGGCCAGGTAGTCGGGCCGGCTCGGCATCATCAAAGCGATCGTGTGGCCAGGCCCGATGCCGTTGGCCAGCGCCCAGCGGGCGTATCGGTTGATGCGCCCGGACAGGGCGGAATAGCTCAGCGTCTCGCGATCGGAGACCAGCGCCGGCCGTTCGGGCTGCTTCGCGGCCCAGTCGTCCACCACGTCGGCGAACAGCCGCGCCGGCTCTGCCTCGATGCGCGAGGTCAGCTCGATCGCCTTCAGCCAGATCTTCGCCGCCGACGGCTTCCGAGGGGCCGTGCTGAGTTCCACAGATCGATCCGACTGCCCGGAGTTCATGAACGCCCTCACCCCAATTCGGCGTGCTTATAGGCCGGGTGGCCTGACCGGCCGTTAAGCGGGAGGGTTAACCGGCCGAGAGTGCGTCGCTGTTGATGCGAATGCGATCCTTTACGAAGTTCTCGGAAATGCCGGTTAGCGTACCGCTCCCAGAACATGCCAACGCGAAGGCCGGCATGCCCAAGGACACGATGACACGACGCGCCTTGCTGCGCTGCGCCGCCTGGAGCAGCGTTGCAGCCATGACTTCGACCACGGCGTTCGCCGGAGTTGATGCGCCCTATCCGGCTCGGCCCGTCACCTGGGTCATTCCGTTTGCCCCGGGCGGGGCCACCGGCCGGCTGTCGCTCTTGATCTGCGACCGGCTGACCCGCCGACTGGGCCAGCCCTTCGTTCTCGATCACCGGCCGGGTGCGGGCGGCGCGACCGCCACCAAGAGCGTCGCGAGCGCCGCGCCGGACGGCTACACGATCCTTGCGACCTCGACCGCCAACGTCATTACGGCCTCGACCGACGGCTCGCCCGGCGCCGAGGGCGATCTCATCCCCGTCGCCGGCATGGCGCGCATGCCGCTGCTGCTGCTGGTCAGCCGGCAGCTGCCGGTCGAGACGCTGCCGGAATTCCTGGCCTATGCGAAGGCCAACCCGGGCAAACTCAGCGTCGGCTCCGCCGGTCCCGGCACCGTCCAGCTGCTGTCGGCCGAGCTGTTCCGGACCCTCGGCGGCATCACCTGGTCAGTCGTGCATTATCGTGGCTCGGGGCCGGCCCTGACCGACCTCGCCTCCGGCCATATCCACGCGATGTTCGACAACGCCGCTTCCGCCGCCGACCTCCTGCGCAGCGGCAAGGTCCGGGCGCTGGCCGTCACGACGCGCGAGCACGCCGCCGCCTTCCCCGATCTGCCGCCGGTCGCCGACGTGCTGCCGGCGTTCGAAACCTCCGGCTTCTATGGCGTCGCGGTGCCGCACGGCACGCCGAAAGCCATCGTCGAGCTGCTCAACCGCGAGATCAACGCCGCGCTGGCCGATCCCGACATCAGCAGGCAGTTCGCGGAGGTCGGCGCCACGCCGCTCACCGGCGACGTCGGCGTCTATGCCGCGACCTACCGCGCCGAGATCATGCACTGGCGCAAGCTGGTCCCGCAGGTGAGCGCGAAGAACTGACCTCCGCGCCCGGCGACCCGCCTGCCTCAGGCCCCCGCGACGCCCAGCAGCACCAGCCGGTTGAGACGGGCCGCGAAGGCGGCCGGATCCTCCGGCAGTTCGCCGTCGAGGATCTGCGCCTGTTCGAGCAGCAGGAACGACAGATCGTCGACCTTGGCCTTGTCGGCGGCGGCCTTGGCGACCGCCACGACCAGCGGATGGCGCAGATTGATCTCGAGGATCGGCTTGGTGCGCGCCCCGCGCGCCTGCTGCGACAGGATGCGCTCCAGCTCGCGATCCGGACCATGGCTGCCGGCCACCAGGCACGACGCGCTGGTGGTGAGCCGGGTCGAGACCTTCACGTCGGTGACGTGGTCGCCGAGGCTCGCCTTGATCAACGCGATCGTGTTGGCTTCGTCGGCCGCCGGCTGCGCCTCGTCCGCTGGCGTCGGCTCGGTTACCGGGATCGGGTCGAAATTGATGTCGCCCTGGCTCAGCGACTTCAGCGGCTTGCCGTCGAACTCCAGCCGTGCCGAGGTCCAGAACGCATCGACCGGATCGGTGAGCAGCAGCACCTCGACGCCGCGCGCCTTGGCGGCCTCGAGCCGCGGATTGGACTTCAGCCGCTCGATGCTGTCACCAACCAGGAAATAGATCTCGGTCTGGTTCTCCTTGAGACCCTCGACATATTGCTTCAGCGAGCGCCGCTCGCCCGATGTCGTGGTGAAGCGCGACAGCGCCAGCAGCTTGTCGCGGCGCTCGAAATCCTCGTACAGGCCTTCCTTGATCACGGCGCCGAACGAATCCCAGATCTTATCGAAGTTTTCGGCATCCTTGTCGGCGAGCTGCTCCAGCTCGCCGATCACGCGCGTGGTCACGGCCTTGCGGATCTGCGCCAGCTGCGGATTGTTCTGCAGCATCTCGCGCGACAAATTGAGCGGCAGGTCCTCGCTGTCGATCACGCCGCGGATGAAGCGCAGATAGGCCGGCATCAGGTCGGCGTCATCGGTGATGAAGACGCGGCGGACATAGAGCTTGACCTTGCCCTTGCGCGCCGGCTCGAACAGGTCGAACGGCTTGGTCGACGGCGCGAACAGCAGCACCGCGTAGGAATAGCGGCCCTCGGCCCGGTAGTGCAGCGTCATCGCCGGCTCGTCGAACGCGTGCGCAATCGACTTGTAGGCCTTGCTGTAGTCGTCGGACGTCAGCTCGGACTTCGAGCGCTGCCACAGCGCGCTGGCGGAGTTGATCTGGCGCGGCTCGCCCTCCTCCGGCACCAGCATGATCGGAAACTGGATGTTGTCGGAATAGGCGGTGACAATGCGCTCGATCTCATAGGTTTCGAGATATTTCTTGGCGTCGTCCTTGAGGTGCAGCACGATCTCGGTGCCGCGCGTCACCCGCTTGGCATCCTCCTCGGACGCGGGCGCCACCTCGAAGCCCGCGCCGCCCGACGAGGTCCAGGTCCAGACCTCGCTGCCGCCGGCGCGCCGGCTGATGACGACGATGCGGTCGGCGACCATGAAGGCCGAGTAGAAGCCGACGCCGAACTGGCCGATCAGGCCGGTGCCGTCCTTGGCCTCGGCCAGCTTCTGCACGAACGCCTTGGTGCCGGAGCGGGCGATGGTGCCGAGATGGTCGATCAGTTCCTGGCGCTCCATGCCGATGCCGCTGTCGGCGATGGTCAGCGTATCAGCGGCCTTGCTCGGGATGATGCGGATCTGCGGCGCCTCGCCGTCGCCGATCAGATCGGGTCTGGCGATCGCCTCGTAACGCAGCTTGTCACAGGCGTCCGAGGCGTTCGAAATCAGCTCGCGCAGGAAAATGTCGGTCTCGGAGTAGACCGAATGCACCATCAGATGGAGCAGCTCGGAGACTTCGGCCTGGAAGGAATGGCTAACGGTGGCGGTGTCGGTCATCGTCGTACGTTGGCCCATGCTATCAGGGGTGGAGAGAGACCGTCGATATAGCGCGGCGGCGGCACCGATCAAGCCTTTCGGCCGGGAGGATCATCGAGCGATCGTTCGGCGGCCGCGAGCAGCTTGTCGATGACCGTGTCGAGGGTCGCGATCTCGGCGGCCGAAAGCACGCTCAGCAGCTCGGCCTCGCGCGCCAGCGCATGAGGCACGATCCTGCGGTACAGAGCCCGCCCGGCGGCCGTCAGCGCCACGATCCGCTCGCGGCCGTCCTCCGGATCGCGGCTGCGGCTGACGATCCCGCGTGCCTCCAGGCTCTGCATGGCGCGGCTGACGTTCATCTTGTCGAGCGTCGTCAGCCGGCCGATCTCCTTGGTCGGCAGCCGCGGCTGCTCGCCGAGCGCCGCGAGGATCCGCCATTCCTGGCGCGACAGCGCGAAGCGGTCGGCATAGACCTCCGCCACCGCCAGCGACACCTGTTCGGCGAGCCGGGCCAGCCGGTAGGGAAAATAGCGCTGCAATCGGAGCTCGCGCTCCGTGGCCGCCTCGCCCTGCTTGCGGTCGCGCATGTCGGTGGCCGGCTTCGTCATTGCGTCTCTGTCCTCGTCCTTCCAGCCCCTGGCGACCTCGATCCGACCCCGGTCGGGTTGATCTGGATCAATGCCGCACAATCGTATCATTCGTTACTATCCTGGCAACAACGGGAGGACAATCATGCAGATCGAGAAGATCCATCACGTCGCCTATCGCTGCGTCGACGCCAAGGCCACGGTCGAGTTCTACAAGAAGGTCCTCAACATGGACCTGCTCGGCGCCATCGCCGAGGACAAGGTGCCCTCGACCAAGGCGCCCGATCCGTACATGCACATCTTCCTGGATGCGGGAAACGGCAACATCCTCGCCTTCTTCGAGCTGCCGAACTCGCCGCCGATGGGGCGCGATCCGAACACCCCGGAATGGACCCAGCACATCGCCTTCCAGGTCAAGGACATGGAGGAGCTGGAAGAAGCCAAGGCGCGCGCCGAGGCCGCCGGCCTCGACGTCGTCGGGATCACCGACCACACCATCTTCAAGTCGATCTATTTCCATGATCCGAGCGGCCATCGGCTGGAGATCGCGGCCTGGACTGCAACGCCCGAGCAGATCGCGCGGATGAAGTCGGTCGCCCACGCCATGGTCGACGAATGGGCGACCACCAAGAAGCCGCCGCGGCACACCGCCTGGATGCACGAGAAGGAATTCGCAGGCAGCGACTGAGCGATTGCTCGTCCCGACAGTCCCGACCGCAACGCGCCAGGCGAGGCAGCCATGAGCAACTATGTCTATCCGCGATTTCCCTATGTCTGCTCGGTGGAGCAGCGCAGCGGCGAGACCCGCCGCCATCCGATCGTCGTGATCGGCGCCGGGCCGATCGGCCTGACGGCGGCGCTCGATCTCGCCGCCCGCGGCCAGCCCGTGGTCGTGCTCGACGACAACGATACCGTCAGCATCGGCTCCCGCGCCGTGTGCTACGCCAAACGCCCGCTCGAGATCTGGGATCGGCTCGGCTGCGCCGCGCCGATGGTCGAGAAGGGCGTGAGCTGGAACATCGGCAAGGTGTTCTTCCGCGACCAGCTCTCTTATCAATTCGATTTGCTGCCCGAGCCCGACCATCGCTGGCCGGCAATGATCAACCTGCAACAATACTATCTCGAGGAGATTCTGGTCGATGCCTGCAACAGGACTCCGCTGATCGATCTGCGCTGGAAGCATCGGCTCGTCAGCCTCAAGCAGACCGACGACTTCGCGCAGCTCGCGGTGGAGACGCCGGACGGCATCTTCACCATGGAGGCGCAGTGGGTGATCGCCTGCGACGGCGCCAATTCCGATACGCGGCGCATGGTCGGCGCCGAGTTCACGGGCCAGTTCTTTCAGGACCGCTTCCTGATCGCCGACGTCAGGATGAAGGCGGAGTTTCCGACCGAGCGCTGGTTCTGGTTCGATCCGCCGTTCCATCCGGGGCAGTCGGTGCTGCTGCATCGCCAGTCCGACAACATCTGGCGCATCGACTTCCAGCTCGGCTGGGACGCCAATCCGGACGAGGAGAAGAAGCCCGAGCGCGTGATCCCACGCATCCGGGCCATGCTCGGCGAGAGCACCGAATTTGAGCTCGAATGGGTGTCGATCTATCAGTTCGCCTGCCGCCGGATCGACAATTTCCGTCACGGCCGCGTCCTCTTCGCCGGCGACGCGGCGCACCAGGTGTCGCCGTTCGGCGCCCGCGGCGCCAACACCGGCGTGCAGGACATCGACAACCTCGCCTGGAAGCTGGCAATGGTGCTGCGCGGCGAGGCGCCGGAGAGCCTGATCGACAGCTATCACGAGGAGCGCGCCTTTGCCGCCGACGACAACATCCTGAACTCGACGCGCGCGACCGACTTCATCACGCCGAAGACGCAAGCCAGTCGCCTTTACCGCGACGCCGTGCTCGACCTCGCACAGAACCACAGCTTTGCGCGGCCGCTGGTCAACAGCGGCCGGCTGTCGACGCCGACGCCCTATGTCGCGTCGTCGTTGAATACGCCTGACGGCGGCAACGTCCCCGGCGCGATGACGCCTGGCACCAATGCCGCCGATGCACCGGTGACGATCGCGGGCGAGCCCGGCTGGTTGCTGAACTGTCTCGGCTCCAGCTTCACCGTGGTCACGTTCGACCCCGCCGTGACGGCCGAGCAGCTCAGCATCGACGGCATCACGGCGCGGGTGATCGTCGTCGGCCGCGACATCGCCGATGCCACGGGCCTGCTCGCGGCACGATACGGCGCCTCGCCCGGCACGACCTATCTGTTCCGTCCCGATCAATATGTCACCGCCCGCTGGCCGCAGTTCGACGGGGACGCGATCACGGACGCGGTCCGGCGCGCCTGCGGCAGGCGCGGCGCGGTCCAGCAGGAGCTTGCGGCATGAGCCTGACCCTCACCCCGAACATCAGCGATCCCGACGACTTCTATGCCGAGCTGATCGGCGGCCAGCGCGACCTCAGCGAGGACAAGGCGCTGCGCATGAACGCCAGGCTGGTGCTGCTGCTCGCCAACCATATCGGTGACCGGGCGATCCTGAGCGAGGCGATCCGGCTGGCAAGGTCGCCCGCCGGCTGACGCAGGCCGCAACACGTCACATCGGCAGCCGGCTTTGATCCGGATCAAAGCCGTTTCTCCGCATTTTGCGGCAGACAGAGAGACCAGCCGGCGAGTCGTGCGCCGGCGCAGAGTCCGCTCGCTTGCGCACATTGCGGCTCCCGATCCGATCCCGGTCGGTTTCATTGTGACAACATCATAATGTCACGCCACCTTCACCGAGGCCCTCTACGTCTTCGCCTCGTTCCACAACGGCACGGGGATTCGCATGTCGCGCTACTACAAGACGCTGCAGACGCAGCGCTTCGACGACTATCGCTACTATCATCAGAGCCGGATCAATCAGACGCTGCACCTGGTCAGCGCCGTGATCTTCCTCGTGTGCTATGCGCTCCTGTTCAAGGATCCGGCGATGGCCGGCCTGGTCGGCTGGCTCGCGATGCTGACGCGGCAGACCGGGCACTTCTTCTTCGAACCGAACGGCTATGACCACGTCAACGGCGTCAGCAACGACTACAAGGAAGCGGTCAAGGTCGGCTACAATCAGACCCGCAAGATCGTGCTGCTGACGGTGTGGGGCCTGGTGCCGGTGGCGCTGTTCGCGTTTCCGACGCTGTTCGGCCTGTTCGCCGAGCCGACCGGCCGGATGGACTTCGTCCGCCACGTCGGCCTGCTCTGGCTCGCGGTCGGCATCGGCGGCGGCCTGTTTCGCGTCATCCAGCTGTTTGCAATGCAGGATGTCTCGACGGGCCTGATCTGGGCCTTCAAGGTGCTGACCGACCCGTTCCACAACATCGCGCTGTATTGGAAGTCGCCGCTGGCGCTGCTGCGCGGCGAGCTGATCGATCCAACCATCAAGGACGCCTCGCATTGGGGCGCCGCCGAGGACGAGGCCGAAGAAGCTGCGCATCTCACCTGATCGCGAGTTCCCGCCGCCGGCCGGTCCCGCGGCGGGAGTCCTTGAGCAGACGGGCTGCAACAACATGGAACAACTCTCCTGCTGCGCCGTTGCGGCCTCAGTGCTGGCGGCCTTCAGGAGCTCCCCATGTGTGACTACAGCCTCCATACTGTTGCTTCCCGCGATGCCAAAACTGCCGACGTGCTGGTCTCCTGTCGATTTCCCGGCACGGAGACCCGCGGCTTCTGCACCAAGGACGACCCGTTGACCGCCGTCTGCCTGCGGCCGGGCACGGAGCTCGCCTTCGAAGACGATGTCCGCATCAAGGGCTTCTTCTTCCGGCGCAAGGTCGGCGCCCATCTCGCCCGCTTCCGGCAGGTCGACACCAACAAGCCGACCGAACATCACGATGCGCTCGAATTCTCCAATGGCCGAATCGTCAAGGTCACCGACCTCGCCACCGGCCAGCGCGCCCGCGTGCTGCAGATGCCGGCCGATCCGGCCGCCAAGCGCACGACCGTACCGCTCACGATCGAGCTGCGGGCGACGCAGCTCTGAAAACGTCGACATGGCCGGCGTCAGCGCCGCGGCGGCGCTGGCGTCGGGCATGACCAGCTGAAGACAATGCGCGTCGTCGGAGGCTGCGGGCCCGCCCCCTGATGACATCCTGAACATGTGATCTTGCATGCGTGTTCGCGATCCCGCGGCACGATCGGTGCCCGAGTGATGCGGCAGTCGTCCCTCTGAAAATGAGAGGGCGCGGGGAAGGCCGGGTGCTGACCGCGGCCCATGGCCCGCCTGCAACAAGAAAGCAGGCGGCAGTCACCACAGGTCGGGCCTGACAACCGGCCTCCCCCGCGCGATCGGTTTTAACGGTGTCCTTCGCGCTCTCCCTGGGGATCGGCGTTCTTGCCCCCATCGCCCGCCCCGAGCCGTCACAGCATCGAAAGCGAACTTGACCTCAGCGTCGAGAGGCCAGGACCACACGACTTCGCCGTCCGCGCCGAACTGCGCTCGTCTGGCGCAGCCGTCACGTCCATCGCAGCCCACCTCCACGTTCGTGACGACGCGTACGTCCCTCTGCACGAGGCGGGATGGGAGGAGATAAGCATTGTTTCGGAAAAATAGCAAGAGCAATTTCGCGAAATCCGCAGATCACGCGGCGGCGGCGGTGCGCTCCCCTCCCCCTTGCGGGGAGGGGTTGGGGGTGGGGGTCTGCGGGCGCCGAGTTTCGTTTGGGCTGGTCAGCCCAACAGCGGCCAATCGATCCGAGCTATCGAGACACCGCCCGTGGGGACCCCCACCCCCGACCCCTCCCCGCAAGGGGGAGGGGAGACGCGAGAGCGGCACTCGCGGCGCAGAATGCTGGAAGCTGACCGCAACCGACGTCGGACAATCGCGTCGCCGCTCAATCAGGCAGGTTGGTAAACTTCGGCCGCCAGACGCCCAGGATGACGTTCACGGTGGCGACGCCGAGCATGACCCAGATGGCGCCCTGCTCGGTGCCGAAGTTGGGCGCAAGCGTCGCCGGATCGATCTGGCCGGCGACGGCGCTCGCGGCCTCCTCGGCGGCTTCCTGCATCGGTCCCTGCACGGCGGCAAAGCCCCATTCGAAGACGAGGATGCCGGAAGCGAGCTTGGCGAGCGCCCAGCCGGCGCTGTGCAGCGCGCGGTTGATCGCGATCGCCAGCAGGCCGGCGACCAGGGTCAGGCCGAGCGAGGGGAAGAACACGTAGCGCACGATGGCGCCCATCGCCGCGCGCATCTCGGCATAGTGCGCAAGCGACACCGACGGCTGCGGGATGAGGCCGAGCAGCACGACGAGGCAGGCCATCGCGCCCATCATGCCGATCGCGCCCATCGTGTGCAGAAACTTCATCAACCGTCGCATGGCATTCCCCCGGCGTCGTGAAGATGAGATCTGGTCCGGCAGGGAATGCGGCCCCAGCCAAGTCAGGCCGCGCTGCATGCGCAGGCTGCCGTCACCATTCATCCCTACGATCAGGATCGGCGACCGGATCATGCATCGGGACGGGAGCCTGTCTACCAGTGCCGCGTACCCGGCCCGCCCTTGAACGGTCCGACGACACGAGAGGTGATCCAGCCGCCGTAGAAATCGCCCTGTTGCGCGGCAACGCGCTCGTCGCCGACGAAGCAGGCCTCGACCCGCGAGGCATAGAACGCCAGATGGCCCGCGATCGGTGCGAATGGCGCCGTCGGCTGCTCGTAGCTCCAGGCGGCCTGCTCGGACACGCGGCCGCCGACCTCCAGCGTCCAGTAGCCGGCGACGCCCTTGAACTCGCAGAACGACCGGCCGGGCGCGCGCCGCAGCCACTGCATCGCGACATGCTGCGGCGGGATGTAGTAGACCGGAGGATGGCTGGTCTCGAGCACGCGATGGCCATCCTGCGTGTCGGCGATGGTGACGCCGGCAAATGCGACGCGCAGCCGCGCCGTGCAGCGCTCCAGCCGCGGCGGCCGCGGATAGTCCCACACCGATTCCTGGCCCGGCCCCGGCACGATGCGTCGCATGTCGCTTCTCCGTTGTGGCGCCACCGAGCGCGCCTAGCGCCCGGCCAGCGCAAGGCAACGGCCGAACGGAGACAAGGGATCACTGGAGACGGATGGGGAGCGGCGGCCGTCGTTCCGGCTTCACGAAGGTGAGGCCGCCGGCGGAGCGGGCTGAGGCTCCTGCACAGCGGTGGTGCCGGTGCCCTGCCCGATGCGGAACAGTTGGATGTAGCTGCCGAGATAGAGCGGCGTGAGTCCGGCGACCGGCTGCTCAGGGACTGGCGGGTCGAGCAACAGGACAGCATCGAAGTTCGACCGCCAGCCGGCCAGATAGCGCGCGAGCGGCAACACGTCGGCGGGCGGCGTGTCAGGTTGCAGCCAGCGCCACGCGGCGGGCTCGGCCAGCGGCTGCGCAAGACGAGCGAAAGAGGGACGGACCGTGATGGGCTGCTGGTTCGGATGGGCGAACATCAGCGGCCAGAACGCCCGCCGCTCGATCACGAGCAGCGCCGCCATATGGGAATCGACGTAGCGGAATCCGGGCAGTATCCGCTCGCGCCGGCTGGAGACGGGCTGCTCGTGGCCATGCGCGGCGATGACGCGCGCGCCGGGCTGCACATGCGCGATCGCCGCGCGCAGTTCGGCGAGGTCCACCCTGTGATCGATCCATGCCGATGCGATATCCGCGGTCCGAATCAACATCAGCCCCGAGAGGACGATGCCGACGAGCACCGCCTTCCTGCCGGACACGACCGGCTGCAAGCCGGCGAACAGCAGCAGGCCGCACATCGCGGCAAAGCGCATGTCGATCAACGTTCCTCCCAGCGCCGTCCACGGCGCGGCGACGAAGGCGACGAACAGCGCCGCCAGCGCCAGCGGAACGCCCGGCGCGACGACGAGCTGGCGCCGGACGAGGACCAACACAGACATCACCACGACCGTCGTGATGATCGTCAGCTCGGCGCTGGTTGTCAGGAACGGCGTCATGATGCGCCACAGCTTCGGCGGTCCGTCCCAGTCGCCGAGTTGCAATCCACCCTCGCCCAGCGGACAGAGCCCATAGAGCAGCACGGCCGGGCTGAGCGTGACTCCGAGCGCACAGGCAGCGACAGCGAACTCCCGCGCCAGGACAGCGAACTCCCGCGCCAGGACCGGCGACCGGCGCAGCCGCCACAGCCGGTCGGCCTCTCCGGCGCCGATCAGGACCGCGAAGAACAGCAGGCCGAAGATGTGGCAGAGGAAGGCGGCCGCCGCGGCGATGGCGCCCCAGGCGATCGCGGGCAGCCAGCCGCCCCGACGGCGCAGCGCCACCCAGCCGGCGGCGCCGCCGAGGGCCAGGCCGAGCGAGAGCTGGAAATTCATGAAGCCGAGCAGGAAGACGCCGTCATAGGCGACGATGCCGGCCGCCAGCGGCCACAACGACAGCCGGCCGAACACCGCGCGGTGATAGGTGATGACGCCGACGAGCGGCGCGAACAGGCTGAGCGCGAGCAGGATGCGGCCGCCGACATGAACGTCGGTGACGCGCAGCAGCGCGACGCCGATCACGTCCATGCCGAGATTGGGCAGGATGCGCCAATTCGGCGCGTATATCTGCGACAGCACGGGATCGTCGGGATGCGCCAGCACGAACAGCCGCGCGAGGTGGTTGGGATAGTCGAGCACCGGCGGGACATCGACCAGCAGGAACGGCACCGCGAGCACGATGGCGAGCACCAGCGCCAACAGAATCCAGCGCCAGGACAGGTCGCCGGCGCTGGAGGCGGACACCGGATGATGGGGAGCTGATCGGAGGTCTGAATGCACGAGGAGCCCGGCCGGCACGATGGCGCCGGTCGCCGACGAGCACGATGGCAAATGCATTGAGGTACCCCATTCCGCCCGGGATACTTCGATACCATCCGACCAAAGACTGCAAGATGCCCTGAAACAACCTTCTGGTTGTGCCTAATGCCCCGTTACTTTACGGGGATTCCGCAAAGCTGGCGGCTCAAGCGATCGCCTGAAGATAACGCCGCACCGAGCGATCGAACGCCGCCTTCGCATCGTCGGCGATGTTCTTCTGCCACCAGGCGCCGTAGATGCGATCGAAGGCCAGCGGCGCGACCGCATCGGCGATGCGGCGCACGGCGGCCGCGCCGAGCGGGATGTAGTTCGGATAGGAGTACATGAAGCTGACGTGGCGGCGATCCATCGCCACCATCGCGATGTCACCGGTCAACAGCGCGCCCTTGCCACCGGCACCTTTGCGCCAATGCAGGATGGTGGCGCCGGCAAAATGCCCGCCGGTCCGCAGCAGCACGACGTCATCCGAGATGGCGAGGCGATCGCCCGTCCATGGCACGATCGCCGGATGCGGCCGGGTGACGAAGGCGCGGTCGTCGCCATGGAGATAGACCGGCGCGTTGCCGAACGCGGCGCTCCAATCGGCGACCGCGCCATAGTAGTGCGGATGCGACACCGCGATGGCCTTCAGGCCGCCCAATGAGCGGACGCGGGAGATGGCCGCATCGGTCGCCAAGGGAATGCAGTCCCACATCACGCAGCCGTCCGGCTCGGGAACGAGCAGCGCGCGCTGGCCGATCGCAAAGCTCGGGTCCAGAGCGAGGCCGGTCAGGCCGTCATCCTCGCGCCAGATGACCTGATGCCGGCCAGCAAGGTCGTCGCGGCTGAGGAAGCTCTGTCCCTTCCAATTCACATATTGCCGCTCGTCCTCGCAGACGACGCAATGGCCGGGCGGCGCTACCGTATCGGGAAACTGCGCGCCGCATTGAAAGCAGGTCCAGAGAGGCATGGAGCACCAGTCGTCGAGATGGGATTGCGAAGGATAGCACGCGGACCATCCCGGAACACCGTCGCGCGCGGCTTCGTGATTGCCTAGTGTCGCCGGACCGCACGACAGGAGTTCTCGACATGCCGACCACGCTGCGCCGCGCCTACGTTCACCGCCTTCCGATGCGCAGCCCGGACGATGTCGGCGCGCTCGAGACCGGAATCGCGCAAGGCGCGATCGATCCCGCCGGCATCGTCGCCATTCTCGGCAAGACCGAAGGCAATGGCTGCGTCAACGACTTCACCCGCGCCTTCGCCGTGCGCTCGCTGGAGACGCTGCTCGGCCGCTATCTCGCAGCCGACGCCGTGCGGCAGATCGCGATGGTGATGTCGGGCGGCACCGAGGGCGCGCTGTCGCCGCACATGATCGTGTTCGAGGCACGCGACGGGGATGACGCCGCGGCGCCGCGCGCTTTCCCGGCATCGCTGGCGCTGGGGCGCGCGCGCACGCCGGCGCTGCCGGGCGAGCATCTCGGCCGCATGCCGCAGGTCGAGCTCGTGGCCGCCGGCGTGCGCGCGGCCATGACCGACGCCGGCATCAGCGATCCCGCCGACGTCCATTATGTGCAGGTGAAATGCCCGCTGCTGACGATGGAGCGCATCGAGGCGGTCGAGGCCCGGGGACAGCGCACCGCCGTGCGCGATACGCTGAAATCGATGGGCTTCTCGCGCGGCGCCTCGGCGCTGGGTGTCGCGATCGCGCTCGGCGAGCTCGCCGCCGCCGATGTCTCCGACGCGACGATCTGCGCCGACGTCTCGCGCTACAGCGCGCGCGCGGCCACCTCGGGCGGCGTCGAGCTGCTCGACCACGAGATCATGGTGGCCGGCATGTCGGCCACGTGGAGCGGGCCGCTCGCGATCGATCATGCCGTCATGGGCGATGCCATCGACATCGAGCCGGCCCGGCAGGCGCTCGCCCGGCTCGGCCTGAACGTGCCGGGCCAGGTGGCGGCGGCCGATCGCAGCCGCATCGCCGCGGTGCTCGCGAAGGCGGAGGCGGCGCAGAGCGGCCGGCTGCGCGGCCAGCGGCATACCATGCTGGATGACAGCGACGTCTCCTCCACCCGCCATGCCCGCGCCTTCGTCGGCGGCGCGCTGGCCGGGCTGTTCGGCTTCACCGACCTGTTCGTCTCAGGCGGCGCCGAGCATCAGGGCCCCGACGGCGGCGGGCCGGTCGCGATCATCGCCGAGCGCCGCTGATCTCACGGTCGAGACCGCTGCAGATGCCGGCCCCCGGCATGAAGGTCTACGCTCGGAACCTCACCAACCGCTCCATTCCGACACCTGCCACCGCGGCAACGTCCCGTTCACCCAGATCGCTCCGGGCGCCGCGTTCTACCTGATCACCACGGCGAAGTTCCGAGCCGCACACGCGTCCCGATCAGGCAACGGATTTGCCAGATTCCCGCCGCATCTCGCGACGCGGCGGGGAGCAGCTCGAACCGAAGATCGACCGAAGTGATCGTCAAGCGAACGATCCACCTCGCGAGACGACGTGAAAGACCACCAATTCTCTCATCAGCAATTGAATGACGGAGATCGGTTCAACCAGGAGGTTTCAACTGTTGCTACGGGGCTACATTCTGCGAACAACTCTCATTCTTAGAAATGGATGGAAACTTTTCGCATTCCGGCCACCGGCGGAACCAGCTTTGGGCCGCTTTCCCCCGCTTCTTGACTTGCATTCGCAACAAGCGCGCGCCGGTTGCGGGCGTTGAAACGAACCCAAGTCAAAGTTTTGCGTAACGAATGGGGTGGTCGAGTATGGGTAAGGCAGTCTTTCCAAGGAGCTTGCGAGGGGCAAGCGGACACGAGTGGGATCCATCTCCCGAGATTTCCGGTGTGAAAGTCTCGGCAGTCGCGAGCCTGATCGCGGTTGCCTCGTTCTCCGGTGCCGAAGCCCAACAGGCGCCGCTGCCGTCCGTCACCGTCGAAGCCCCGGTGGCGCGCCCCAAGCCGGCCGCCTCGCGCCCGACCGCGGACCAGGTCCGCGCCCGCGACGCGATGCGCCGCGCCGCCCGCCAGCAACAACAGCAACAGCAACAGGCCGCGGCGCCGAAGAGCAATCTGCCGCCCGACCGCAACCCCTATTCCAGCCCCGCCTCCGACTACAAGGGCGAGCGGCTGCAGGCCTCCGGCAAGTTTCCGGAGAAGCTGCTCAACACGCCGAAGACCGTCACCGTCCTGAGCAAGGAGATCCTGGCGGACAAGAACTCCACCAGCCTCAAATCCGCGGTGCTCTCCACCGCCGGCGTGACGCTCGGCACCGGCGAAGGCGGCAACGCGTTCGGCGACCGCTTCTTCATCCGCGGCTTCGACGCCCGCAACGACGTCTTCATCGACGGCGTGCGTGACGCCGGCGTCTCCGTGCGCGAGAACTTCTTCACCGAGCAGGTCGAGATCCTGCGCGGCCCGGCGTCGTCCTTCGCCGGCCGCGGCACCACCGGCGGCGCGATCAACATCGTGACCAAGCAGGCCACGACCGAGAACAGCTTCTACAACATGGACACCACGCTCGGCACCGACAGGACCAAGCGCGTGGTGATCGACGTCAACCAGAAGATCACGCCGACCTTCGCTGCCCGCGTCGGCGGCCTGTTCCAGGATGCCGGCGTGGCCGGCCGCGACTACGTCACCGACAACCGCAACGGCGGCTTCGTCGCCACCAAGTGGACGCCGCTGGACACCGTGACCCTGTCCGCCAACTACATCCACAACGAGGTGACCGGCCGTCCGGACTTCGGCGTGCCCTACTATCGGCCGAGCACGCTCACCGCCGGCGCCCCATTCCCCGAGGTCGGCTCGCCGCGCAACGCCTGGTATGGCTTCGTCAACCGCGACTTCTCGCGTGTCGGACAGGACATCGGTACGCTCAATGCCGAGGTGAAGGTCACGCCCGACCTGACGATCTCCGACAAGGTCCGGGTGTCGCGCTCGACCCTGAACTACATCGGCACGCTGCCGGAAGGCCCGACGCTCACCAACCCGCTGTCGAATTCGACGATCCGGGCCAATCCGCAGAGCCGCTTCCAGCAGACCGACGTGCTCGCCAACCAGCTCGAGGCGACCTACAAGTTCGATACCGGCAACGTCAGGCACACCGTGCTCGCGGGGCTCGAAGTCTCGCAGGAAAAGGCGCGCATCAACAGCTACACCGGGTTGACATCCGAGCAGCAGGGCTTGGCGTTCGCGGGCAGCGGCTCGCTCTCGGGCGTGAGCGTGTTCAACCCGCAGTTCACCAACCTGCCGTTCGGCATTCCGTCGCTGGGACAATTCCCGACGAACGTGAAGATCGACTCGGCGAGCGTCTACGCGCTCGACAGCGTCAACTACCGCGATCTCGTCATCCTCAACGGCGGCGTGCGCTACGACAAATACGACGTCCGGGTCGACGGCTTCGGCACCGTCAACGGCGTCGCCAACACGCCGGGTTCGACGGCGGCCTCCAGCGGCATGCCGAACTTCAACGTCGGCATGACCTTGAAGCCGGTGCCCTACGCCAGCTTCTATGCGGCCTACGCCACCTCGTCGAATCCGGTCGGCGCGGAGTTCGACGGCCTCAGCCCGCAATATGGCGGCCTGTCGGCGGTCACCAATGGCGGCGCCAACCAGATCTTCGGGCCCGAGAAGAACACCTCGATCGAGATCGGCACCAAGTGGGAGCTGCTCGACGGTCGCCTGCTGGTCACCGGAGCGCTGTTCCAGACCGAGAAGGAGAACGCCCGCGAGTCACGCAACATCACCAGCGCCGCGCAGGCCACCGCGGACTGCCCGTATCCGGCAGGCACCATCGGCTCCGTGCCGTGTCTCTCGGCCGGTGCCGCCTACCGCATCCGCGGCATCGACCTGCAGGCGGGCGGCAAGCTGACCGACAAATGGAGCATCTTCGGCGGCATCGTGCTGATGCAGTCGGAGGTGACGAAGTCGAACATCCCGCCAGCCAACACCGCGCTGTTCACCAGCAATGTCGGCCTGCAACTCGCCAACACCGCGCACCAGTCGTTCAGCCTGCTGACGAAGTACCAGATCAACGACACCTGGGAGATCGGCGGCCAGGCGGTGTACCGCTCGAAGATCTTCGGCGGCACCTGGCTGGCGGCCAACCAGGGCACGGAGCTGCCGAGCTACTGGCGCTTCGATGCATTCGCGGAAGCCAAGCTCGACAAGAACTGGACGGCGAAGCTGTTTGTTGCCAACATCTTCGACAAGCTCTACTACGACGCTCTCTATCAGAGTGCCACCCCGTTCGTGCTCGTCGGTCCGGGACGAAGCGCGTCGATCGTCCTGTCCGGGCGGTTCTGATCGCACACCCAAACCTGGGCATACATCAAGTGATGAGTTCATGCTGATCTGTGTCCCCGGAGTTTTGAGCAAAGACGATGTGGCGGACTTCCGCCACATCATGGACGACAGCGACTGGGAGGACGGCCGCTCGACGGCCGGCGCCCAGTCGGCCATGGTCAAGCGCAACGAGCAGTTGCCGCCCGACAGCGAGGTGGCGCGCAAGCTCGGCCACCGCATCATTTCGGCGATGACCGCCAATCCGCGCTTTCTCGCCGCCGCCATCCCGCAGCAGATCTTCCCGCCGCTGTTCAACCGCTACAGCGCGGAGTCGGGCCACCATTTCGGCATCCACGTCGACAACGCGGTCCGCGGCGACAAGCTCACCGGCCTGCGCATTCGCACCGACCTTTCGGTCACGCTGTTTCTGTCCGAGCCGGAGGATTACGACGGCGGCGAGCTGGTCATCGAGGATCTGTACGGCTCGCACGAGGTCAAGCTGCCGGCCGGCGACCTCGTGCTGTATCCCGCCTCGAGCCTGCACATGGTCACCCCGGTGACGCGCGGCGTCCGCGTCGCCTCGTTCTTCTGGCTGCAGAGCATGATCCGCGATCCCCTCGCGCGCAGCATGATCTTCGATCTCGACACGACGATCCAGGGATTGTCGCAGCGGATGGGACGCGACGATCCGGAGATGGTGCGGCTGACCGGCCTCTATCACAACCTGATCCGCTACTGGGCCGAGAACTAGACGACCGTTTTCAACGTTCCAGCCCTATTGATGCAGATATGTAGACCCTCACTGTCATCGTCCGCGACGCGGACGATCTGGTACGCCCTGACATCTCGGTTCATCATCTTCGCGGATTGCTGGATGCACCGCCTTCGCGGAGCATGACAGCGGTCGAGATGGCAAGCGATCGACCCGGCATCGACCGCTGTTTCCAAGAAAACGCGCGCCTCAATATCCACCTTCGGTCGCCATGCTCGCGTTGAGGTCGGTCGTCTACGAGCCGGATTGCACACATGCAACCCGGCTCATTCGTTCGGACGATGACCGCATCGCTGCGGAGCCGTTCTCAGCCTTCGCGATGGACCACCGTCCAATCTCACAAGCGGCCGCCTGTCTCTTCCTTGAGCTGTCACACGTCCTTGACTGCCGGCAGACCGCCGCTTGCGAGCAGCACGATCTTGCTACGCCGGCAAGCGTGTGCGATTCGCGAACTTCAGCCACCGCTCGCGGCTTGACCAGATCGCGCGGGGCCCGTTTTTTCAAACAAACCTGATTCCACCGCACCCTGATTCGGATCTCGACGCTTTCGAGCCGTTTCCGGCGGCATCACGTCTCGAAGAACGCGCGTGATGCCCTCGCGCCCACCGAACGGGACCATCACGCCGGCGCCGACTAATTAGAATTGATGGAAGACCGAACGGCGGCATTTGCGTGACAGGCAGCCGCGTTGGCGGAACCGTGCACGGCTCGTCACGCCTCGAGTCAGGACTTTCAGGGAGTTATGACGCGATGGGCAGCATCGCGAGCTGTTACGCAGATCACACGATTCGATTTTTCATCTGGCATCGCACTCACCGGAGTGACTGCCGACATTGATGTTCCCGCTTTGAGTCAACGCGCCGTCTCAAAACAGCCGGGTTACGACTAGAAGCATTACAGAGAAGATAACTACCAAGGGGTACGCAGCAACATGTTCAGGATCGTTCTTCATGTAGGAGCGGTGATCGCAGCCGTTTCGGCCGGCGCCATGGCGCATGCCGAGCAGCCGGCCACGTCGCCGAGACCTGGCCAGGCTGCCACCGCCCCGCAGACCACAGCACCGAGTCCCACGACTCCGACCGGCGCGAAATCCGTTCAGGCTCCGACGACGGCGGCCGCCACGCAGGCGCCTGCCGCTGCGCCCGCCAACGCCGCCAGTGCGCCGGCTCCCGTCGCGCACGCAGCTCAAGCTCAGGGCGCGGCTCCGAAGCCGATGACCGTCGGACAGGCGCAGACAGCCCCCGCCGTTGCCCAGCCCGCGCCCACGGCAGCGGCTTCGACGACCAACGGCGTCGCGACGACGGCCGCGCCTTCGCCGGCTCCGGCCGCGACCACGCCGCAAGCTGGTGCAACGAACCAGGCACCGGCCGCCGCAACGAACGACACCCAACCGTCGACCGCGACCGAAGCCGTCACGGACACGGCAGCGGGCGACAAGGCGAAGGACCAGGCAGAGAAGCCGGCCCAGGGCGCGGCACAAGGCGGTGCGCAAGCGGCATCACACGTGCCGCATGATCTGTCGCCATGGTCGATGTTCCTGGCCGCCGACATTCTCGTGAAGTCTGTCATGATGGGGCTCGCGCTCGCCTCGCTTGCGACCTGGACCGTCTTCATCGCCAAGACCATCGAGTTCTCCATCCTGCGCCGGAAGCTGAGCGGCGCGCTGCGCAAGGTCGACGACGTACGCTGGCTGTCGGAAGCCAAGCTCGCGCTGGGATCACGCCAGAACGTGCTGACGGCTCTGATCGACGCCGCCATGCACGAGATCAGAATGTCGTCCGAACTGCCGTCTCACGGCGTCAACGAGCGCGCCGCGTCGAGCTTCTCCGAGATCGTACGTGCCGAGGGCCGGCGTTGCCGGACCGGCATGGGCCTGCTCGCCACGATCGGCTCGATCTCGCCCTTCGTCGGCCTGTTCGGCACGGTCTGGGGCATCATGAACAGCTTCATCGGCATCTCGAAGTCGCAGACCACGAACCTCGCCGTCGTCGCGCCCGGCATCGCCGAAGCGCTTCTCGCAACCGCCATCGGCCTCGTCGCCGCGATCCCGGCCGTGATCATCTACAATCACTTCACACGGGTGACGAAGGGCTACATGGAGCTCGTGAACCGGTCCTCCGGCGCCACCGCCCGGATGTTGTCGCGCGATCTGGATCGCGGCCAGAGCCACCACAGCAGCCATCACGGCGAGCGCTTCGAGCCGATCCACGTCCACTCTGCGCCTCCGATGGCGCTGGCGGCGGAGTAGCTCCATGGCCGTCTCTCTCTCGGAAGGCGATGGCGACGATGATCTCGGCGAGACGAGCGACATCAACGTCACGCCCTTCATCGACGTGATCCTGGTGCTGCTGATCATCTTCATGGTCGCGGCGCCGCTGTCGACGGTCGACGTGCCGGTCGATCTCCCGACATCGACGGCCACGCCGCAGAAGAAGCCGGACAAGCCGATCTATGTCAGCATCAAGCCGGATCTGACACTGTTCGTCGGCGAGGAGCCGGTGAAACGGGCGAGCCTGGTGAGCACGCTCGAGCACATCCCCGAGGCGGCGAAGGACAAGTTCATCTTCCTGCGCGCCGACCGGGGCGTGGCGTATGGAGAGCTGATGGACGTGATGGAGCTGCTACGGACCGGCGGCTATCCGAAGATCAAGCTCGTGACTGTCGAAGGCGTCTCACAGGCCGCCGCCCAGACTGCACATTGAAACCAGTGAAACGACGGAACTGAAGAATGGTCGAACACAAGTATCAGGGAGCGTCGCGCCGCTTGTGGATCTCAGCCGCGATCGGCGCCCTCATGCTGCACGGTGGCGGCGCCGCGCTCGCGGTCGTCCATCTCAGCGGCAATGACGCGGACGGCGGTCTCGGCGCGGCCGGCGCCGAATTCGCGCTCGAGATCGCCTCGCCCCAGGTCGAGGACAACGATCTTCCGCCGGGTCCCGACAGCGACGCGGCCGAGGCTGCGCCGGAGCAGATGCAGCAGACCGCCGAAGTCAAGGAGTCCGACGCCGTCAAGGACAAGCCGACCGAGACAGAGGAGGAGGCCGATCGGGTCGTCACGCAGAACGATCCCAAGAAGCCGGAGAAGGAGGAACAGCAGCAGGCAACCCAGCAGGCCGAGGCGTCGGTCGCATCTGCTGCGCAGGAAGAATCGGCCCGCAAGGCGCTGGACGAGGCCGCGCCGCCGGCCGAGACGGCCAAGGCCCCCAATCCGGGAATGGGCAAGGACAAGCAGAAGCTGACCAACGATTGGGGCCGAAAGATCAGCGCCTATTTCGAGCTGCACAAGCGCTATCCGGAAGGCAAGAAGCACAATGGCACGGTCAAGGTGGCGCTGGTGCTGAGCCGGGCCGGCAAGGTGGTGTCTGCGTCCGTCATGCAGTCGTCCGGCGACTCGATGTTCGACGATGCCGCGCTGGCGATGATCCGCCGCTCCGACCCTGTGCCTGCGCCGCCGTCCGGACTGACGGACGATCAGTTCAGCTTCAGCCTCGACGTGAACTTCAACCAGAAGAAGTAGACCGTGCGTCGTTCGACGCGTGTATCTTGAAGACTTGGCAGCGTTCGCAATGGCGCGAGCGCTGCTTTTTGCGTCTGCTGGGCCGAGGTCGCGCGGACGAAGGAACGCGAGACCTTTCCGTATCCGGCCGGAATTCCCGCGAGACGACCTTTTCCAAAGTCTCCTCTCATATTCGGAGATGGGTATCCTCGCTGTCATCGTCCGAGGCGGACGATCCAGTACGCCGTGACGTTTCGGTTCGGCATCTGCCGCTACGGAAGTACTGGATGCCCCGCTTTCGCGAGGCACGACAGCGTTGGAGACTGCGGGGGGCTCAGCCCACCACGCGTGCCGATTGGATGGAAACGTTCGTCTAGTACTGTACCCGCGCGCCGACCTGCACCACGGTCGCCGACAGATTGTTTTCGCGGAAGTTGGAGCGCGTCTCCTCGCGCCGGACGCTGGCCCTGAGCTGCAGCAGGCGTGAGAACTTGTAGAGCATGCCGAGCTCGACCAGATAGCGGTTGTCGACCCGCGTCGTACCGGTGAACGCGTCCTCGCCATAGCCGGCGAGGAACGTGCCGACGAGCCAGGGCTCGAACTGATGCTCGATGCCGACGGTGACGTCGCGCTTGAGCACGCCGGAAATGCCGGGCTCGGTGATCTCCACCACCTGCGACTTGGCCCCCAGCGCGATCGCTGTCTCCTTGGCGAACTGCCATGTCAGATTGGCGTCGGCAATGAAGCCGTTGACCGGCTTGAGCATCGGATCCTGATAGCGGCGCGTCAGATAGCCGACGGCGACGTCGCCTGTCAGCTTGTCGGCGTAGTTGAAGGTCACGCCGGCCTCGACCGCCGTCCCGGTGGAGTCGCGGCGGAAGCCTTCGGCATCGACCGCGATGTCGTGAACGCGGCGATCGACGGCGACGTCGACGAAGGGACGGATCTCCGGCGTCAGATTGTAGGTGATGCGGCTCTGCGAGCCGTATTGGACGAAGTTGCGATCGGCATTGCTGACGATCTGGCCGTCGACGAGCGGCGCGTTCTGGAACGCGACGCGGTCGATGGCGGCCTTGGTCGAGACCTCGACCTCCTCGAACCGCTTGGTGACGCCCGCCGAGCCGCCGACGGTGGAGGCGAGCGGAATCCTGGCGAACCGGCCGGCGAAGCGCGGCGTGCCGGGATCATCGGCATCGACGGCAACGTGGCCCTCGCCGTTGAGCGCAAACGTATCGGTGATGTCGTAGCGCCCATTCACCTTGGCGTCGACGGTAGGCCTGCTGAGCTGCCGGAGCTTCGCATAGTCGATGTAGCCGACGCGCACATCGGCGTTGAGCAGATGCCGCTCGAACTGAGAGCGCACGAGCAGGACCGGCGCAACGCTGACGAAGGCCGAGCCCTTGCCTTGCGGCACACGGCCGGGATTGCTGTCGAAGCCTGAGGACATTTCGAACGCAGGCTTCAGGATGAAGTTTCCCACCGTGATGCCCTTGGGCTCATAGGGGTCTTCCGCCATCATCGGCGGCTGCGGCTGCTCCTGCGGCTTCTGCCCCTTGTTCACCGGCGGCAGCCGCATCTTGGGCTTGTCCGCCAGAACGGGCGGAATCGGCTGCGCATCCTGTCGCGGAATCGGCGGCAGGTTGCGCGGCAGCACGCCACGCGTGGCCGGCGGCGGACTGACGGCGAACGCCAGCGCGTCCAGGCAGCGATTGGGCACGTTCGTGACCGACAGCCGGCCCGGCGTCGACAGGCAGCCGCCGACCAGGAGGCCGGCGGACGGTGCACCGAAAAAGCCGTTTCGAACCGGAGCCAGACGCGGCGCCGGCTCGCGGCGCGCGGCCTGCGGGAGCGCGCCCGCGCCCGCATCGATCGGAGACCGCGGCCGCGGCGGTGGAGCCTCGTCCACCTGCGTGGCCGCCTTCGGCTCCGGCTCGACCCCGCCCGGCGAAACGATCACCTGCGGAATGACCAGCGGTCCATTGCTGTTCGCCGGCCTCACCGGCTGGCGGCGGCGATTGGGTACGACCACCACCGGTCCGGCGTCGGTGGTCGCCGGATCTGCATAGGCCCTGACCTGGCTCCCCGGCGTGACGGTCTGACCGTAGGACGGCGCGACTCCGAACAGCGTCACGAGCAGCACGGTGATCGCAACCGTCTCCTCCTGGCACCGTGAGACGTCGCGACCGATGCCACGTCTGGAAGCGACCGTCTCTCGTGCTGCCCGTTCCAAAGAGCCTCGTCTCCGTCGAGTTCGGCAACCCGCGAAGCGCGGCGCCCGCGGCGTGACGCATCCCGGCATCACGGCGTCGAAGGTCGGATCACTCGATGATCAGCGCGCCCTTGTTGCCCTGATGGAAGTCGTCGAAGAATTCGTAGCGTCCCGGCTTCTGCGCCTTGACCTTCACGACGCCTTCCATGTTGGGCTTGATCACCGTCTCGAACTCCAGGGGCTCGCTCTCGAACTCGACCGGCGCGCCATCCAGATTCTTGACCTTGAACACGATCGGCGTGTTGGCCGGCGCCTTCATCTCCGCCGGCTGAAACTTGTTGTCCTTGACCGATATCTCGATGGTCGTCTCAGCCGCCCCTGCCGGCAGCGCGAACGCCGCGATCAACAGCACGGCGGCTCCTGCTGCCTGTACCTTCCCAAAGAGATTCATGCTGTATGTCCCTGTCCCGAATTCACCCGAATGTGCCGAACGTCTTCCCGCGCTCGCCTGTTTCGACGAGTCTTCGACACTTCATAGAACGACTATAAAGTCCCGAATGCGGCAATTTGCCGTGTCGAAATTTGACAACATCTGTGTGTGCGACAAAGCGCGCGAATTTATTAGTTGTACGGCGTCAAGTCGCCGCGCAGACGCGTGGGCTCGAGCATCGCCGATGCGCGTCGCCGAATGACAACGACGAAAATCAGCGGTCACTGCGGTCGGTAGCAGCACAATCGCCTTAGTTCGCATCTGTGCTGATATGAGACACGACAGGTCATGCAGCGCCGTCGCGCGCCGCGAACCACACGAGACTCACGATCGACCGCCTACGCTGCGCACAGCACATGCATGATCCTCATGCGCCCGCTCATCGAGACGAGTGCGAGCGAGATGCACGAAGGGACACGCTCGTGCTGGTCTCACGCGGCATGGACCGCAATATGCGTGTGCGTCCATCCAGCTCGAGCCGTGCGCGGACAAGCCTTGCGCGCACTAGAAATGAAATCAGGCGCGGGCCTGCACGCACATATCGCCGGCGAGCGCACACGACCGATGCCCGCCGTCTCACCTGCCGACCCCCAGCCGCCTGTCGTGAATGCTGAGGGATCGCGGCATACGCGCAGGCTTCGCGGCGCCGGGGGCCGGATTCACGCGCAGGGGCGGCAGATCGGGTACAACGGATACGTGCTCCTCGTCCGCCATCGGCTCGGGCTCCGGGCTCTGGCGTGCGACGCTGCGCGCCACCGCAGGCGCGGCGCGCATGATGCCAGGCACGCGCTTGCGTCCCGTCACCATCGCGCGCATCAAATTCTCCCGCTGCAGCACGCTCATCCACACCGTGCCGAGCACATGCACGGCGATCAGGGCGATGATGGCATTGGACGACAGCGCATGCGCCTGCTCGATCCAGCCGACGCCGAAGAACCGGATCGAGACCTGCATGACGCCGCTGATGGTCGAGACGATCAGAAGCGCAAGCATCACGACCAGCATCGCGGCCCCTGCCGGGTTCAGGCCCAGATAGCGTCCCGTCTCTCCGCGCAACATGCCCACGATGTACTGAGGCGCCGCCCGCAGCTTGAGGCTGATCCGCGCAAACAGCGAATGACGGCTGCCGATCAGTCCCCAGATCAGCCTGAAGGCGAGAAGACCGATGACGGCATAGCCCGCCAGGCGATGCAGGCGATCGAACGTGTTGGGCGTGACGCAGGCGACGAGCACGAAGGCCGCGAGCGACCAGTGCCAGACGCGCAGCGGAAAATCCCAGACCGCTACGGTCCCCGAACCCGAGTTCGCCGGCGTCTCGGAGAAGACGCTCCGCTGTGCCTGGCCTGCGTCACGCATGACCATCAGATCACTTCGCCTTGGTGTGCTTCAGCGCGAGGTCTTCGGGGCTGTAGAACAGCTCATAGAGCTTACCGCCCTTGACGCCGTAGACCTCGTAGCAGGTGCCCTCGATCTTGGTCTGTCGAACCTCGTAGCCCGCGGCCTTCGCCTTTGCCTCGGCCTCGGCGGTGGTCTTCCACGACGCCTTGTCGAGCTTGGTGCAATCCTTGTAGCCGTCGGCGAGCGCTGCGGAGCCCGACGCCAGACCCGCCGCCAAGACCACACCCATCAGCTTGATGACCTTCATAATCAAATCCCTCCTCGAAGACTGCGCCATCGGCGCCAACAGCGCTCGATGCGCAGGCTACAAAGGGGAGGAGATTTCAACGAAACTTGGACATCATCATCCGCGGCGGATGGCCTCGATCACGCAGGCGCGGCTCGAAACGTTCCGCATCCGGCCGCAATGTCGCTGAGATGCGAACTCACATGCGGTCCCGTCAGGATTGAACCGTGTCGGCAGGCTGCTGATCTTTTCAGGACTCGACAACGCGCGCGGTTCCCCGCGCATTGCAACTGATATTGATTCGCAAGGATGTAGCAGCATCATCGCGAGGCGCATGCGCTTTGCTCCCGCACAAGGCGTGGACGGCGCTGTGTGCGGGACCACACTCCTGCCCGATTGCCGCTGTGACCATGGTGAGGCGAGAAAGGAACCGACAGCTACAAGGCTGCGACCTTAAGCCTCAGAAGTTTTTTTTTGAGCGTCGCCATCGTTCGCACGACCGGATCGAGATCGATGGTGGATGATGACGATGCGGCTGCTTGCGCACGCATCGTCCGGCCGTCAAACGCACATCCGTGCGGACAGCGGCGCAGCCATCCTGATCCTGGGCGCGGGCGATGCCCTTGCCGACACTGACTGCCGACCAGGATGGCGAGTCGTTGCAGGAAAACGACGTGTCGGATGCCTCGGCAACGACGTCCCCGCTTGCGTCGGGATCTGCCATGGACGCGCGCCAGGACGAGCGGCCATTGCCGGGTGAGCTGCGCTTGCGCCGCCCAGTGCGGCGCATGCCTCGCGAGCCCTGGCGCGGATTTCGACATGCATCATTCCATCGCTGCGGCAGGGGCAGGACGATGGTGGATCGTCCTTGCCGCCATCAAGCGACAAGCGCCGCCCTCAGCGATGGATCCGCGAGGAGCGAGCGAGCTTGCGTCCCACGGTCGCGCGCAAGGCGACGCGCATCACGCGCCCGGCCGTCGGGAATGGAAGGCTCGTCACTTCGTTCCGGAGAAGACGCGGCTGATGAAGTCGGAGCTCTCGGGCGACTTCGTCATCTCCGGCGACGGCTCGGGCTGGGCCGGCGGCTCGGTTGGTACGGATCGGATCTGCGGTCGGCTTCGGACGGTGACGCTGCGCGTCGCGCGCGCCTCCTGCTCGCCTCCGTTCGGCTTGCTCACCGTGATCATGATCTTCTCGGAGATCAAGGGCGGATCGAAGTTGAGATGCCTGGTGTCGCCCAGCACGAGCTGCAGCGTGTGCTTGCCGGGCGACAATTCGATCCGCGCCTCCGTCTCCCCCGCTGCGTAATGAACGTGTTTCTTGTCGCGCGGAATCTCCTCGCCGGCCTGCATCGTCTCGTCGACGTCGACCAGAAGATGATGATGGCCACTGCCGGCGAAATCGTCGCCCGCATGGGTAACGCCCATGTTGCGCAGTCCGAAGCGAGCGATGAAGGGCCCGGTCACCGTCTCCCCGTCCGCAGGAGAGATGAAATAGACGCGGGCATCCTTCGCAGCCTTCGTTCCCTTGGCCGGCGCCAATGACGGCGCGAGCACGAGCGATGCGGTCAGGATGAGGCAGAGTCGCGCAGACCTCGGCAGCATGCAAATCCCCTATGGTGAGAGCGCGATGCGGAAACCCAGGGTCGGATGCCGGATGCGGCCGTCATAGCGGTCGCGGCTGCCGGCCCGCGCATCGGCGGCGCCGTTCTTCCACGATCCCGAGCGGATGACACGGGCATAGCTGCCTTCCTCGAGCCAGGCCGATCCATCCGCCGGCGCGCCCTTGTAGTTCTTGTGCCAGCTGTCGGCGACCCACTGGCCGACGCCGCCGCCCATGTCGAACAGGCCGTAAGGATTGGCCTGGACGCTGCCGATCTTCGGCGGCTGGTCGGTCTCGGCGTCGCCCGTGCCGTTGCAGCCCTTGCAACTGGCCATGCCGGGGCGCATGCGATCGCCCCACCAATAGCGGGTGCGCTGGCCGCCGCGCGCGGCATATTCCCACTCGGCCTCGGTCGGCAACCGGAACGACTTGCCGGTCGCCTTCGACAGCCAGGCGAGATAGGCCTGCGTGTCGTCGTAGCTCAGGTTGGTGACCGGACGATCATCCGCACCGGCCGCGATGTCGGCGCAGCTTGCCGCGGCGACACACTGCTTCCACTCGCCGATCGTCACGGGATGCTTGCCGAGCGAGAACGGTCGCACGCTGACCTGATGCGCCGGCTGCTCGGACTCGTCGTCGCCGCCCATCGCAAAACTGCCACCGGCGATCGCAACCAGCTCAGGCAAGCGTAGCTTCGGCCCGGCTTCCGGCGCCGACGCGGGCCGCGGAATGGCTGCCGTGTCGGATGATCGCGCCAGCGTCGCCTCGAGTGCCGGAGCATCCTGGCGCGGCGCGATGAAGGCGCTGGACGGCGATCGCGCGGCGTCCTGGCGCGCGCCGGCGGCTTCCAGCAGGATCCGGCGCGGCGGAGGCAGCGGCGCGGCGGACTGCGCCTCCTGCTGCGAGCTCGACGATCCGGCCGACCCAGGCGGCGCCTGAATCAGCAGCCTGATCTCGCGTAACGGCAACAGCACGCCGCCGAGGAAGACGATGCCGAGGACCACGACGCCGAGCGCTCCGCGGATCAGCTTCTTGCGCGCACCTGCCGCCGGTGCGAACACGGCCTTCAGCCGGCCGCCCTCACCCGCCTCCTCCTGATCACCGTCGCTGCCGTCGTCCCATCTGTCTGGAAGGGACGCCGCCGGCGCGGGTGACGGGCGCACCGGAGAGACTGGTGGAGGTTCTCGTCGAGCCGCACTCTCCGGCTCTGCGATCTCCCATTCGGCATCGAGCGACTGCTCGAGCGCGCCGCACATCATCAGCAACAGCCCGCCTTCGCTCTTGCCGGTCCAGCGCTCCTGCACCTCGGGACACTCGACCTGATCCTCGACGCGCAGGAAGCTTGGCGGACGCATCGGGCTGAGCGAGACCTGCACCGTGCGGCCGCAGCGCCGGCAGGCCACCGCGCGGGAATCCTCCGGCAGCGCATCCTCGGCGAGCTTGGGAGCCCGCAGCCATTGCAACGCTGAACTCTCGCTCATGCTGTCCTCGCTCGTGATGCCCGCCAACCCCGTCACTGACCCCAGCTGGCGAACACGTCCTTGAACACGCGGTCGCCGTCGGATCCCTTCTCGATCGACAGCAGCGCCCGGTTGCCGCCCTCGTAGACGATCGGAATGTCGAACCACTGCTTGCCCTTGAGAAGCATCAGGTTGCGCTTGGTATCGACCTCGTTGGCCGACAGCGCGACCATGAAGTATTTCGGTGTCACCCGGGCGGTCTGGGTCACCAGCGCCGTCCCGCGCTCGGCCTCCTCGCCCTTCAGGCCGATGCCCCTCAGGCTGGTCAGGCCGCTGACCGACTGATCCGGCCAGTCGAACTTGAGCTCCATGATGTGACTCGCCGGCATCTCCATGTCGGCGTTCCGCCGCAGCGAGATCGTGGCCTTGGTGCCGTTCTCGATCTCGATCTCACCCTTGATCGCCGGCGCCGTATCGAGTCGCGGCCCCTTGGTCTGCTCGATCGACCAGGTGACCTTGCCAGGATAACGCTTGCCCTTCGGATCCTGCGGATCCTCATGATAGAGGAACGCCTGCGCCGGCGTGCTGACCGGCACGCTCATGCCGACCGTGGCATGCTCCTCTGCCGCGGCGACAACCACCGGCTTGGACTCAACCACCGGCTTGGACTCCGGCGTGATCCGCTCTGCACTGACCTTATGGGCGCCCGGTTCGCTCGGCAAAGCCGACGCTGCCGTCGCACCGCTCAGGGACAGCTGGATCCATTCCGACGCGCGCTCCCAGGACACCGCCGCACCGACGACTGCCAGCAATCCGGCCGCGGCAAACGCCATCACCCGCCGGCTCGGCCGACGGCGGCGTGGTGCCGCGGCGTTCTCCGTCGCCTTGAACGCCATCGCGACGAGGGAGGGATGAATCTTGATCTCGGTCGCCGGCGCTGCAGAAGTCGCAGCAGAGGCTGTAGCCGCAGCAGCGGCGGCGGGCTCAGTGGTGGCAGAAGCCGCTGCCGCAGCGGGTGTCGCAACGACGGCAGGCTTCACGGGCTCTGCCGGCGCGGCGCCCGTGGACTCCGCCTCGATCTCCGCCGTGACCACCTTTTTTTCGGCAGGGCGCTGCGGCACCGCAGCTCGATCGGCGACGATGACCGGCGCTTCAGCGACGGCGGCCGCGCTCGGCTGGGTCGGCTCGACCGTGGCTGGCTGCGCGACGGTCGGCAGCGCAGGCGGAGCCGGAGTCACAACCGGCGTCACGATGTCCGCGGCCGGATCGCGCGGCGGACGCCGGCGCAGCACGCGAATCTCCGGCGAGGGCTTGGGCGCAGCCGCGCGGCTCTCGGCACGCTGCGCTATAGCGGGCGCGCCCGGCTTGCCGGCGGCAGCCGTGACGATGTCCGTCCCCGAGCGGCGAGCCATCGAGAGATATTTCGCGACGGTGGCGATCTCCTCTTCGAGCGAGTGCGTCGTGAAGACCTGCCGTGGCTGCGGCCGCTGCTTCGGCGCGGGCGCTGCCGCGCGGGCCGGCCGCGGCAGCTCGGCGGCTGGTGCATCGGCCGGTCTGGAGGTATCGGCGGGCAGCAGCGCAGCTGTGACCGAGGCTGCCTCGACGCCGGCAGGGCGCGCGCGCAGCTCGATCATGCGATCGGGAAACAGGATCGCGGCGAGATCGCGCAGCGAGGCACCCGGCATCAGCAGCCGCCGCAGCGCTGGTGGAACGCGGCGCAGCGTGTTCGTCTCGGTGCGTTTGACAACAGGATCGTTGCGGCCGGCTTCGACCAAGGCTCCGTCGTCGTGACGCTCGTCGCTGATCAGAACCTTGCGGGCCCGCAGCATCGCCGTCAGTTCGCGCAGATCGGAGCGCGAGGCGTGGTCGACGACCAGAAGATCGAAGGTGCCGATCCGGGCCGGCAGCAACTCGGCGACACGCCAGGCCGGCATCACGTGACAGGGAATCTCCTCGAGCCAGCCGTCGAGAGACCTGCGCGCAGCAAGCCGAAGTCGGCGTGCGGTCGGACCGGAGCAGGCCGACGCCATCTTCTGCATCGAGTCCCTGAACCGCCTCACCGCTTGCCTGACGGCGACGCCCGCATTCTGCGCGATGCCCAGCGACATGCGGGCGCCGATCACCGCTTCGAACAAGGCCAGCGACCGCGTCTCCAGCCGCGCGCGCTGAGCCGCGAGGTCATGCAGCAGCTGCCGCTCCTCCGGACTTTCGATCCGCATCAGCACGGCCCAATTCCAGGCCGCCACCCATTCCGCGAGCGTCGCCGCATCCTTCGCCTCGCCCGCGCCCGGCGCGGACCGCAGCCGCTGCGCCAGACTCGGCGCGCCCGCTGCAGTCACCATCCGGCAGGCGGTCCTGACGAGTTCGTAGTCCGGGCTGGCCTCGCGGATCTTCTCCATGGTCGCGAGAATGCCTGTCCACCGCATTTCGAGCTCCTGCGGCTCCGTCTCGGCGTCACCGACCCGCGACAGCACGTTCTCCTGAACGGAGACGGCGAGTTCTCCCGCCCGGGCGAACAATTCGCCGAGGCGAGCGAGTTCGATCAGCGGTCCCGATACGCGCGTCATGACGGTCCGAATCGCCGCGCCGAACGCGGCCAGCCGCTGTGCATCGGCCAGCATCGCCCTGACGTCGCCGTCCGGCATGGACAGCTTGGAGCAGGCATCGGCCACGCTGCGGACGGCGAGCGCGGCCGTCACGATGGCGGCCTCGACGCTCTTGACGATGTGCTCGAGGTCATCGAACGCCCGCGCCGATTCCAATTGAAGCGCGGGTGCACCGATCTGCGTTGCGATCGACGTCCAGCGCGCGCGCAACGCATGCAGGTCGTGGCGCCACAGCAGGAAGCGCCCGACATATTGCCAGTCCGCCGGCTTCGACGGCGCGGCACCGTCCACCGTGATCGCTTCGACGGCGGCCTTCAGCGCGCGGCGCGAGGGCGAGAACCGCGCGAACGGCTTCTCGCCGGCCGCAAGCCGCTCGACCACGCGGATCGCGTCCCTCCTGGTGAACGCCTCGACCGGCGCCTGCACCTGGCGCCTCGCGAATTCGGCGCTCCGCGACAGCTGGAACGACGCATCACGCGCCCACCCCACGACCTTGTCGAGACCTGCGGGAGCGTCAGCCTTGGCGGCGCCGAGCGGCGACAGCCGCGCGAGCCAGGTCTCCTCGGCAATGGCGCGATGGCCAGCCACCAGCGCATCGAGATCGGCCGCCAGGCGGTTGGTTGCGTCGAGCCCGAAGGTCGCGATGGCGTCGAGCGCGAGATCCTCGTCGCGGCCAGCGTCCGACGTCAGGCCTGCCTGGTGCTGCAGCTCCGCGTGCAGACGCAGGATAGCGGCGGTGTCGGGAAGCGCCGCGAGCTCCGGCAACTCGACATCGATGTGCTTGAGATCAGCGGCAAGCCGCAGCCGCGCCTCGCGTGCATTGTCGACCGCCGTCACGAGCGGGTCGGTGGCCGCGAGCAGGTGCTTCGGCCGGTCGGTGAACCAGGCATGCGCGTCCTGCTCGCCGATCAGCGCCTTGAACAAATCGAACGGCAGCTCCGGCAAGCCGCCGGCGAGCCGCAAATTGCGCCGGACGATCTCGGCGATCTCGTCGTCGAGCGATGCGATCTGCGTGCGCTTCGAGATGATGTCGCGTTCGAGCCGGCCGATCTGACCGACCTGATCGCGCAGATTTGGCGTATCCAGGATCGATTGCAGCCGGCCCGCCAGGGCTTCGGCCTTCCTGAGCACGTCCTTGTCGGAGCCGGTCGAGCTGACGGTCAGCTCGCGAATGGCCAGCGGCAGCTTCTGATGCAGCAGCGAAAGTGCAGCCTCGTCCCTGGACACGACGAGGACGCGCGAGCCGAGCGCGAGGTGATGGCAGACGACGTTGACGAGCGCAGTGATCCGATCGTCGCGTTCGACAGACTGGACCATCAGGCCATCCGACCGCGACAGTTCGCGTACGACCTCGACATCCTCCGCGACAGCGGGCAGCGGGAAGAACAGATCGCCCTGCTCGACCGCAGCAGGCTTGGGCGCAGGCGCAAGGTCGATCGGGCCGCCGACGATGCCGGACAGGTGCCGGCGCGCATTGGCGTGGCCACGTCCATCCGGCTGCGAGAGCAGCGCGCTCACGGCTCCCGACAGGCAGCACTCACTCTGCGGCGCATGCTCGATGGCGTTCTTGAGACGGTCGATGTCGCGCAGGGCGAGGCTCTCCGGCCGCCGCCGCGCGGATATGACCCAGCGTCCCGACGTGAGCGCGGCCTCCGAGGCCTCCATGGCCGGCGCATCGTCCGAAGACGCGAATTTGCGCGACGTCTTGTAACCGGACTGCGCGCCTGCGGCGCTCAGGATCTGATCGAGGCCGATCGGCGTGAACGGCGACAGCTCTGCGCGCTGCTCGAGCGCCTCGACCAGGCGATCCGGCTTGTCGCGCACGGCAAGCGCCACGTCCGGCGCCACGGCATCGAGCGCCCTCAAATTGACGGTTGCGCCGACGAAGCGCGGCCGGACCCTGACCTCGGCATCCGGACGCGCAATGATCTCGATCTCGACCGCGCGCTCGAACAGCGGCAACTCGAATTCGCGCCCGCCCTGCCGCCACGATGACAGCGCGATGCCCCACATGACCTCGATCGCCTGATCGTCGCGGGCCGTGGCCGCCATGTCGCGCAGCCGCTGATGGATCGCCATGGTCCGGCGGCGCATGCGCTCGGTGTCGGCCCAGGCGGTCCATGGCCCGCTGATATAGCGCTCGATCCGCTGCACGAGGTCAGGACGCTGCTCCAGACGCAGCCGTCCGGTCCAGGCGCCCAGCGCCGGGGCGGGCGAAAAATCCTCGGGCCGTGCGTGGCGGGCGAAGGTGAGGCGGTTCTTCTCCATCTCATCGACCGTGACCACGATGCTCTCGTGCGGCGATGGACGACGGTCGGGCTCGGACGACGGCTCGACCCAGATCTTGAGATCGTAGTCGATGGCGGGGGGCTGTGTCGCAGCAAGCGCCTCGACGGCGAGCCACACCGGACCGTCAACATCGAAGGTATTGAGCACCACGCCCGGCAGACCCGCCAGCTCCTCCTGGTCGAGCGCGAAGCCATGATCGTCGGCGAATGGATGATCCGGCTGCCGCTCCGCCGGGGAGCCCTCGGCCCGAATGATCTCGGTCAGACTGCCGAGCACGTCCTGCAACGGCTCGACGACCGATCCCGTGCCGAGCGCTTCGCTCGTCGAGAACGCCCAGGCGTCGGTCGGCGACTGCGGCTCCAGGGCCGCCGCGCCGATAGCACCAAGCAGCCGCATGCCGTGATCGGCTGCACTGCTCTGCGCCTTGCGATCGCCCGCGCCGGCCTCGTTGGGCCGCACATTCACCAGCTGGCTCATCGCACAGATCCTTCTCTGAAGTCGGCCGCGACGTCGGCGGGAGCTCGGCGAGAGGCTGACCGACAAGGATGGCCCTGCGCGTGATCGCGGTGCGCCGGGCGATCGAAGGGTGGGTTCAGAGTGGACAAGCTTGCCTCGCTGCAACGTCGACGGAACTCCCGACTCGTTGCGGAGGGGTATGGCGAAGTGAGGTCACATCAATGACCCGACAGGTAGATGAATGTGACGATTCTCGCCCCTGTCGGGGAATCGGGAAAAAATCCCGGGTCATTCGATGAGGAAAATCGTGCCTAACAAGTTTGTTAGTCTCGGCTTTTTGTGTAGCGCGGCGCGCGTGGCCGGCAACAAGCTTGGGTTGCGGACGAATACGCTGGAATGTGTCTAAGAATACTTCTAAGACTCAAGAAGAAATATCCCGACGCATGCCGAACGCCCGATCTCCACGCCGCAGCGCGGCTGCGGTCCATGTTCGGCCACGAACCCGCCGCGCATGCGGCTCGCTTGCAAGGCAGGCGCCACAAGCATTGGCGCCTGCGTGCATCGCGCTGCGCGCTCCCCTCCGCAAGTACCGGGATCGCATCCGACGGAAACGGCGCTGGCAAGCGATAGCCGAACAGAGCCCGGGGAGTTGCCGGATCCGACGCGACCGTCCTGCAGCGAGCGCTGCTTGAAACACCCTCGAAGCTGAAGTAGCTGTTGTTGTAGAGACATCAACGTCATCCAGACGTTTCCCCGATCGATGGGGCCGGGACTGCATGGTGAGGCAACGGACGAGAGCTGCGGCCGCATGCGGTGCCGTGCTGTTTACGGTGGTTTCCCTGTCGTCGCGCGCGCAGGCGCAGTCTGACGGCGCAGCCGGCCGGGAGCCGGCGACGGTCAAGCTTTCCGCAACGCAACAGAAGCAGATCGGACTCCAGACCGCCGTCCTGGCGGCGGAATCCCATCCCGAACAGTTTCGCGCCTACGGCACGGTGCTGGACGTCGCCAGGCTGACCGACCTGACCAACAACTACGCCAATGCCCAGGCGCAGCTGCAGACGGCGCAAGCGAAACTCGACGTCGCAAGACTCGCATTCGAGCGCGCCCGCGACCTCGTGCAGTCGGCGGCGATGCCGCGGAAGGATGCGGAGGCGGCGGAGGGCACGTTCCGGACCGATCAAGCCAGCCTGGCTGCCGCCGAATCGCAAGTGAAGACCCTGATGGCGACGGCGCGGCAGGAATGGGGCGCGGTCATCGGAAAGGGCATCATCGAGCGTTCGCCGCAGGTCGTGCAATTGATCGAACGCGAGCAGCTGCTGGTGCAGGTCACGCTGCCGCCCGGCGTGACTCTGGCCGCGCCGCCGCGCGGCGCGCTGGCGCAGGCGCCCACCCGCAGCGCCAACATCGATCTGCGCTATTTGTCGGCTGCGCCGCGAACCGATCCGCGCATCCAGGGCGTGAGCTATTACTTCGTCGCCGCCGGCGACAGCGGGCTGCTGCCGGGGATGAACACCACCGCCTATGTGCCCTCGGGCAAGTCGTTCGACGGCGTGTTCATCGAGGACACCGCGATCGTGCAATGGCAGGGCCGCTCGTGGGTCTATTTGCGCGCCGGTCCCGAGATCTTCAAGCGCCACCCGATCCGCACCGACCAGCCAGTGTCCGACGACGACTATGTCGTGCAGGACATTCCGTCGGGCTCCGAGATCGTCCTGCGCGGCGCGCAGGTGCTGTTGTCGGAGGAGGCCAAGAGCGAGCTGCGCGGCGGCGGCGACGATGATTGACGGCGTTCGCGGCGCCGCGGCCGGCCCCCAGGCGGCGCTGATCTCGTTTGCCATCCGCTTCCGCGGCATCGTGCTGGGGGTGGCCTGCACCATTCTCGGCTACGGCATCTTCTCGCTAGGCAGCGCCAATTACGCGGTGTTTCCCGAATTCGCGCCGCCGCAGGTCTCGATCCAGACCGAGGCCCCCGGGCTCAGTCCGGAACAGGTCGAGGTGCTGGTCACGCAGCCGATCGAAATCGCGATCAACGGTCTCGCCGGCGTCGAGAGCATGAGGTCGTCGTCGATCCAGGGCCTGTCCGTCATTTCGGTTATCTTCCAGCCCGGCACCGAGGTGTTCCGGGCGCGGCAATTGGTGACCGAGCGACTCGCGGTCGTCGCCGGCAGCCTGCCACAGGGCGTGCGGGCGCCATCGATGACGCCACTGGTGCCGGCGGCCGGCACCGTGCTGGCGATCGGGCTGACCTCCGAGCAGCGCTCGCTGATGGATCTGCGCACGATCGCCGATTGGACCGTGAGCCGGCGGCTGCTGGCCGTCGCGGGCGTGGCGCAGGTCACGACCTATGGCCGGGACATCCGGTCGCTGCAGGTGCAGGTGAGATCCGACGACCTTGTCCGCTTCGGCGTCGGCATGAACGACGTCGTCGCCGCCGCGCGCAAGGCCACCGGCGTGCGCGGCGCCGGCTTCGTCGACACCGCCAATCAACGGGTCATCCTGCAGACGCAGGGCCAGTCGCTCACACCCGAGCAGCTGGCGCGCACGGTCCTGCTGCACCAAGGCGGCGCCAGCGTGGTGCTCGGCGACGTCGCGACGGTCGTGAACGCGCCGGAGCCGCCGATCGGCGGCGCGCTGATCAACGGCCGGCCCGGCATCATGATGATGATCAGCCAGCAATTCGGCGCCAACACGCGCACCGTCGCGGCGCGCGTCGAGGCCGCGCTGCGGGAGCTGCGCCCGGCGCTCGACAGCGAGAAGGTCAGGCTGCACGCTGATCTGTTCCGTCCGGCGACCTTCATCGATGCGGCAACGGAGAACGTGCTGTTCGCCCTGCTGATCGGCGGCGCCCTGGTCATCATCGTGCTGTTGCTGTTCCTCTACGACTGGCGCACCTCCGTCATCAGTTGCACCGCGATCCCGCTGTCGCTGTTGTCGGCCGTGCTGGCCCTGCAGTGGATGGGACAGAGCCTGGACACGATGACCCTTGGCGGCCTCGCCATCGCGATCGGCGAGGTCGTCGACGATGCCGTCATCGGCGTCGAGAACGTGGTGCGCCGGCTGCGCGAGAACCGCGGCCTGCCGTCGCCGCGCAGCGAAGCGCGCGTGGTCTACGATGCCATGCTCGAGGTGCGCGGCGCGGTCGCCTATGCGACCTTCGCCGTGCTCCTGGTGTTCGTGCCGATACTTGCGCTGCCGGGCCTCGCCGGCCGGCTGTTCGGACCGCTCGGCATCGCCTACATCCTCGCGGTGGTGGCCTCGCTGATCGTCGCGCTGACGGTCACACCGGCGCTGTCGATGCTGCTGCTGGCCGGCCGGAAGCCGCGCGAGGAACACGAGCCGCCGCTGGTGCGCTGGTCGCGCGGCTCCTACGAGATGCTGTTGCGGCAGCTCGGCCGCTTTCCCAAGTCGGTCATGCTGACGGCCGTGCTGGTGACCGCCGGCGGCGCAAGCCTGGTTCCGTTCTTCGGCGGCACCTTCCTGCCCGACCTGAAGGAAGGTCACCTGATCCTCCACGTCTCGACGCTGCCGGGCACCTCGCTCGACGAATCGCTGCGGCTGGGCACACTGATCGCCGGGGCCCTGCAGGGCGTGCCGGAGGTCCGCAGCGTGGCGCAGCATGCCGGCCGCGCCGAAGCCGGCGTCGATACCGCGGGCACGCATTCGAGCGAGATCGAGGTCGACCTGAAGCCGGGCCTGTCCGGCGAACAGCAGGAGCTGGCGCAACAGCGCATCCGCGCCGCGCTCGCCAACTTCGCCGGCATCAACCTGTCGATCAAGACCTACCTGACCGAGCGCATCGAGGAGACGCTGTCCGGCTTCAACGCCGCCGTGGTCATCAACGTGTTCGGCCCCGATCTCGACGATCTCGAGCGTGCGGCGCGCGACATCGCGCGCGAGCTCGGCGAGGTCTGGGGCGCGATCGACATCCAGCAGCAGTCGCCGCCGGGCATGCCGCAGGTCAACGTGACCCTGCGCCCGACCGATCTGCAATCCTGGGGCCTGGATGCGGTCGAGGTGCTGGAATTGATCCGCACCGCCTATCAGGGCGACGTGGTCGGCCAGGCCTATGAAGGCAACGTGGTCTTCAATGTCATCGTCAAGCTCGATCCCGATGCGAGCGCACGTCCGACCGAGATCGGCAACATGCCGATCCGGACGCCGAGCGGCGCCTACATCCTCCTGAAGCAGGTCGCGGACATCTACGGCACCGCGGGGCGCTACGTCGTGCTTCATCGCAATGGGCAGCGCGTCCAGACCGTGACCGCCAACGTGGCCGAGCGCGACCTCGAATCCTTCGTGGCCGCGGCCAAACGGAAGATCGCCAAGGAGGTCAAGCTGCCGCCGGGCGCGCATGTCGAGTTCACCGGCGCGGCCGAGGCGCAGGCCAAGTCGCGGCGCGACCTCTTGGTGAACTCGCTGCTGGCGACGATCGGCATCGTGCTGCTGCTGTCCTTCGTCACCGGGCACTGGCGCAACCTGGTGCTGGTGCTGATCAACCTGCCGTTCGCCTTCGTCGGCGGCGTCATCGCCGTCGCATTGACCGGCGGCGTGCTGTCGCTGGGCTCGATGGTGGGCTTCGTGACGCTGTTCGGGATCGCGCTGCGCAACTCAATCCTGATGATCTCGCATTACGAGCATCTGGTCGTCATCGAAGGCCGCGCCTGGAATCTGGAGACCGCGATCGCCGGGGCCGCCGACCGCCTGGTGCCGATCCTGATGACCTCGCTGGTGACGGGCCTCGGCCTGCTGCCGCTCGCGCTCGGCGCCGGCGAGCCGGGCCGCGAGATCGAGGGGCCGATGGCGGTGGTCATCCTCGGCGGACTCCTGACCTCGATGGCGCTCAACCTGCTGGTGCTGCCGACGCTGGCGCTGCGCTTCGGCCGGTTTGCGCGCGGCGTGCACGCCCGCGGAGATGTCGCGGCGAGCTGATCTTGGGCGTGAGACGTCCGCGACGTTCGCCGCACGTGGCTGCTCGACGCTTCACCGTGCGGGCCGGATGAAGGAGATTAACTTCCGACCCGTGTTGACGAGCTTGCCACTGATCAACTGCAGACCTTCGCGACCGAATTACCGGCGTCCGCATTCAGCCCAAAACGGACATTGGTACGTCGACGGCAAAGGCGGGGCGGCAAAAACCGCTCCCACACGCGCCAAGTCGAAATCGCGGAAACTCCAAAAGGGGTTCACAATGACTAAAAAGCCGATGGTACTCCCTAGGGGGAGGCGAAGGGCAACCGAACGAACACTGATGATTTTTATAGAAATCGGCTTCGATGCGGGCTAGTTGCTACTACTTACTGCTACCACGTTAGAGACTGTGGCCCGCTGCGCGCTCTCATCCAGCTACTGTACAGACTGTCGCCTTCAATAGATCTATGCCAATCACGTCTTCAGCCCCCCCGGTACGCGCCGGGCTAGCCCGTTCAGCAGCGCTGAAGAATTAAGTGCCTCGCGGAGAAGGGAGACAGCAAAAGACCGCCTCGCCCGCTTAGTCTCACTCACACTTTTCCGTCTCAACTAAGCAAAAGCTGGATAGCTAATGAGTACGTTCTAACTCGCTCCACGCGCCCCTTAGCCACGGACAATATAGTCCCACCTTCCTCCGAAACCGGCTAAAACTCTGAACTGCCAAGGCAACCCGTCTTGGGTCAATACTACAAAAAATCTCAACTCCTACCGCGACCTCGTGATAACTAATCTTCTTCGCTGAGAGGAGCCGACGGATTTCAGTCTTGCCATGGGTACCCTCATATTGCCGCGAAAGCTTAATGTTGTACACTTCCTCGAAATACTGATCGTCTCCCAACATCCAGTTCTCAATCATTCGATCCGGGCACGAAACGATAACGTCGCTCTCAGCGACGCCCAGTTCCCCTAGTAGCCGCGCCAACTCCTCCTCTATCTCTTCCGACTGGTCGGTTCGCCCTTCGCGATCTACGATTAACACGATTGGATAATGGCGGCCCTTGAAGAGCTTGATCAGCGAATAAGCGGCCTTCGCAATCGCGGTCAAAGCAACGTTTTTTCCGTTCAGGGCTAGGGTCCGAACGGTCGTTCCCTTGCACAGCCGCTGAATGATTTTTTTCTCGGTGAGCCCATCAACAATAAAAGCTGCAGACATTATTCAATTGCTCCGGCAAGATAATAGTAGCCCGCTCCAAATCCCGTTCTGTCGATCTCCGCACGAACATCGACCGCGTTTTCCGGCCTCTTCGCAACTGAACGGCCTTCCTCCATGTGAACCAAAATCATTTCGTCCGGATCAACGGAATTGAGTATGGTTTCACTATGTGTCGTCATCACAGCGAAAGCATCTTTGAATCCGGAGCTAAATTCTTCTCTGACTATCCGAACGATTTCACGCTGCATAAGAGGGTGCAGGAAGTTTTCAGGCTCCTCGATCGCAAATACGGCCCTACTAGTGACAATTGCGGTTACGAGCGTGAACCATTTTGCCGTGCCGTCTGAAACAAGGCTGAAGGGCAGCTTTAACGAACCATCCCCATAGTCAACTTTGACAAAGATCCTCAGCTGATTTTCGATTGTGTCCGGCTCGACTGTGATGTCCTGAATTGCGTCGCTAACGATTTTTGAGTACGCAATGATCTTGGTGAAGGTCTCATCTGCATGATGAAATCTGTACCGAGGCTGATACCTGTAATCGTCCCAATAGTCCTCACTCTGACGTGTTCTTGTCAGAGCGAAGAGCACCGCAGCCAAGCCTCCGCCGTCCTCCTCGATCAAGGGTTCGCTGGCGATGTCTTCCGTGCGCCGGACGGCTGAGGGTGATATGTTGAAGGCTTGCGCACCAAACAAATCACTAATCAGAAGGCCTGCACCTTTTATGTAGCGCTCCAAAACATGATAGAGAGGGGTCGTGGCACAGCTGCGCCGCACAAGCTCCTCGACCGCGTCCTTGTCTTCTGTGGCACTTCCCCCTCGTTTCCGGGGAACAAATTGATCGTGCAAATGCTTCTTCAGTGTCGATGAGGAAAAGAGAATTTTCGCGCTCTCGTTTTCGTCGGTTATCGCCTCTACCTCGACCGGCCATTCCGCAGAAGGCTCCGGCCATTCCGCTGAAGGCTTCTCGTATGAAATCTTCAGGGACTGACGCCCGTACGTTAGGGAGCCGCTAGTCTCTCGCAGTTGGATTTCGGCGGAATATTCATAAAACACCGCGACTTTGCCTTCATCACGGTAGCTGTGGAATGCACCGTCTCCACGGATAGTAAAGGAGAGGCTTCGCCCTAAGGCTCCGGTTTTGCTTCGCCGAAATATCCTACCGGCGCCACCGCTCCGGCTTACCGCATCGAGTAGCCTATTGCGGGCGAGATGCGACAGAAATTCAAGGAATGAAAGAATGTTCGTTTTGCCGGAGCCGTTGGGGCCAACGATCACGTTTAGCCCTGTGTGAAACTCCAAGCTAAAGCCTTCTAGAGACTTGAACCCTGAAACGTTGATTTTTTTCAGCACGACGCCTCGCTTCGTTGCCTCTTCTTGCTCATTCAACGTCGTTTCAAAAAATGGTTCAAGCGAGTTGTGCTCATCGGGTCAAACCATTGGAGCGAGCACTTGTATAGAACCAAAATGGTGATCTTGCCTCTGGACGGTATTAATTTAGGGGCGGTTAGTGACGCGGCTTAACCGTCCCTCGGATTGCCTCGTCGGGTCCGCAACTCGCCCTTCTCGGACCTTCCGGCCGCCGCCAAAGAAGTCGGCCTGCTGGGCTTGAGCGGATATGCTTGTCGAGACTCGTGCGGGCCCGGAGCCAGGCGCGCACGACCGACAAGGAGACCTCTGATGCGATGCGCCCAAAATCTGATTTCACTCACCGCCACAAGCACATCACCCTTGTCCAGTCCTCCCACGGAAAATATTCCACTTTCGTTTTTCAGAAAAACATGATTGACTATGCGCATCCCGTCCCGCCATGAGGGGCGCTTCGCGATCGTCACGAGACGTGGGTGCGGGATGCGGTGGGTGCATTGGATCGCAGCGCGAGCAATCGTGCGGACGAACGAGCCCGATGCGCCGGCGAAATCGTAGGGTCCTGGCCTCCCGGTGCTGAGGCCAAGCGGACGGTGACGATGATCCGTTCGTGACGGGGGCAAGACAGCCGGTCCCCGGGGAGAGGACGTATAAGCCGCCCAACCATCGCGCAGGGAATGCCGGGATGTCTCGGCTGAACCTGTGGTTCCTGCCGCCTGCATTTTTTTTCGCAGGCGGGCCATGGGGGCGGCCAGCTCCCGGCATTCCCTGCGCCCTCTTCGTCGATGAGGGCGAAACGACCCGCACAACTCGGACGCACGGAGCGCCGCGAGGCCGAATGACTGCGTTCCAAGAAGCACTCATCGCAGATGTCGGCGCCCCCAGCGTCGAGGCGGCGGAGAGACGATGGACGTCCCGCATGACAGCGCGCACAAACGCTGGGACTGTCGACCATTGGCCCGGTGGATTTCGGCGCCGAGTTGCCTCAGGCGTTCAGCCGGTCGATGTGCACCTTGCCCGCCTTCATCACCAGCGGAATGTGATCGCCCTGGCCGAGCAGGCACGAGACGTCGCGCAGCGGATTGCCTGCGACCACGAGCAGATCGGCGAAGGCGCCGGGCACGATCCGGCCGAGCTTGCCCTCCATGCCCAGCACCTCGGCGCCGATCACGGTCGCGCTGGCGATGACCTCGCGGGGACCAAGGATCTCTGCGCGGATCCGAAATTCATCGCTCTGCAGGCGCTGCGATGGACCGAGCAGGTCGCTGCCGAAGCCCATCTTGACGCCGGCGTCGCGGTAGATGCGGAGCGAGCGCAGGCCGGCATCGCGCACATCGGCGATCTTGGCGACGCTCTCCGGCGGCAGGCCATACTGCGCGCCCTCATTGGCGAGCGCCTCATAGGTGACGAGCGTCGGGATGACATAGACGCCCTTCTCGGCCATCAGGCGCGCGGTCGGAAGGTCGACCAGATTGCCATGCTCGATGGTGCGCACGCCGCAATGGACGGCGCGGGCGATGGCTTCCGCCGTGTAGGCGTGCGCCAGGACGTAGGTCTGCCGCGCGCGGGCCTCGGCGACGATGGCGCGGATCTCGTCCTCCGAGTAGCCAAACGCACCGACAGGATCGGTCGGCGAGGCCACGCCGCCGGACGCCATGATCTTGATCTGATCGGCGCCCATCTGCAGCTCCTCGCGCACCGCCTTGCGCACGGCATCGACGCCGTCGGCGACGCGGGCCAGCGCACCGACGCGCACGCAGCACGGACAGGGCGCATTGTCGGAGAGGAAATCCGTCCGCGCCCGCATGTCGCCATGGCCGCCGGTCTGGCTGAGCGCCCGGCCGGATACGAACAGCCGCGGGCCCTCGGTGAGGCCGGTATCGACGGCCTGCTTCAGCGGATAGCCAGCGCCGCCGGCGTCACGCACCGTGGTAAATCCCCGCCGCAGCATGCCGCGCAACAGCAGCGCCGAGCGCAGGGTCACCAGCACGTTCGGCATCTGCACCTGTTGCGCAAGATTGAGCTCGACCGCGATCGCATGCACGTGCAGGTCGATCAGGCCGGGCATCAGCGTCTTGCCCTTGAGATCGATGGTCTGATCGGCGCTCGCCCGCAGCGGCTGATCCGACACCTCCTTGATCAGATGGTCCTCGACCAGCACGTGCTGCCCCTCGAGCAGCTCCGGCTGCAGCGGGTCGAGCAGAGCGGCATTCTTGAACAGGATGGTCGACATCAGATGTCCTCGATCGGAGCGAAGCGTGCGTCAGCGGGCGGAGCGGGCCGACGATGACGGTGTTCTCCCCTATCCTGTCCTGCGGCCTCGAGCCAGCCCGGGACGGAATACCTGTCTTCTCAGCCGATCGACATCAGGCTGGCATTGCCGCCGGCGGCCGCGGTGTTGGTGGAGAGACTGACCTCGGTGACCAGCCGGTCGAGATCGTAGCAGCCGTCGCTGGCGCGCGGCGTGACGAGCGGGACGATCGGTCCGGGGCGCGTGGCGAGGTCGCGGCCGAGCGCGATCAATTCATCCGCCTCGCCGTCGGCAAGCACGGCCTGCAGATCGCCGAGAGCCCGCCAGCTGTCGACGATCCGCAGGCGGCCGCGCAGCCGGCTGGTGAGCGGTCCCAACACGGCACAAGCAGGGCTGGCGCGTTCGACGAACGCGTCGTTTCCGGTCATCAGAATGACGCCGATCTGGACCAGCAACGCCTGCTCGCTTCTCGCCAGTGCAGCGACGACGCCGCGCGCGGTGATGCGATAGATGTTCTGTTCACCGACGGGTCCTGGCAACTCGATCTCGAGCCCGGCCCGCACCTGGGGCCCATGCGCCTCGCACGCCAGCGCCGCCTCGGCGTGTCCGCTGGCGCGCAACCCGTCGAGATAAGAGCGCAAGACCGCGTCAGACTGCGACGCCATGAGCCGCTGGCGCGGCGGCATCGCGAACAGCCGGCGCAGATACAGCGGACCGCCGGCCTTCGGCCCGGTCCCCGACAGGCCGGAGCCGCCGAATGGCTGCACGCCGACGACCGCGCCGATGACGTTGCGGTTGACATAGATGTTGCCGGCGGCGCTGCGGCTCGACGCACGCGCGATCGTCTCCGTGATCCGCGAATGGATACCGAAGGTCAGGCCATAACCGGTGAGGTTGATCGCGTCGACGAGGTCAGCGAGCTGTTCGCGGCGGTAGCGCAGGACGTGGAGGACGGGGCCGAACACCTCGCGCTCGACATCGAAGATGTTGCCGATTTCGATGATGGTCGGCGCGACGAACGTTCCATGCGCCGCCTGCGGTGGCAACGGCAGCCGCTCCACGGCATGGCCGCGCGCCTGCATCGTGGCGACATGCGCATCGAGCGTGTCGCGGGCCTCGCCGCTGATTACCGGGCCGACATCGACCGACAACGACGCGGGATTGCCGAGTTCGAGCTCGCGCAGCGCGCCGCGCAGCATCGACAGGATGCGGTCGGCGACGTCCGCCTGCAGGCAGAGGATGCGCAGCGCCGAACAGCGCTGGCCTGCAGAGTCGAAAGCCGAGGTGATGACGTCGCCGACAACCTGCTCGGCGAGCGCCGAGGAATCCACGACGAGCGCGTTCTGACCGCCGGTCTCGGCGATCAGCGGCACGGGCTGTCCATGGACGGTGAGGCGCTCGGCAAGCTGTTTCTGGATCAGCCGCGCGACGTCGGTCGATCCCGTGAACATCACGCCCTGAACGCGGGCGTCGGCCACCAGCGCCGCGCCGACGCGGCCATCGCCCGGCAGCAATTGCAGGACATCGGCCGGCACGCCAGCCTCGTTGATGATGCGAACCGCTTGGGCGGCGATCAGCGGCGTCTCCTCGGCAGGTTTCGCCAGCACCGGATTGCCGGCCGCGAGTGCGGCCGCGATCTGGCCGGTGAAGATCGCGAGCGGAAAATTCCACGGGCTGATGCACACCACGGGGCCGAGCGAGCCGGGACTATCGCCCTCGGAGAGACGTTCGATCTCGCTTGCATAATAGCGCAGGAAATCGACGGCTTCGCGCACCTCGCCGACAGCGTTCGCAAAGGTCTTGCCGGCCTCGCGGACGATCAAGCCGATGAGGACGAGGCGACGCGCCTCCATCGTCTCGGCCGCGGCGCGCAGGCATGCGGCACGCGCGCGCGGGCTGGTCGCGGCCCAGGCCGGCGCGGCGTTCGCCGCACGCGACAGGGCCGCCTCGATCTCGGCGGGCGCGGCATCCCTGACCGCGCCGACGACGTCACGGCGGTCGGCGGGATTACGAATGCGGCGCGCGCCTTCGCTGGTGGTCGCTCCCGGCGCCGCAGCCGTCCAATCGAGGCTCGCGCTCGTGACCAGGCCTTCGCCGAGACGCGCCAGCGCGCGCTGATCGGAGAGATCGAAGCCGGCCGAGTTCGCGCGGTCCGGGCCGAACAGCTCGGGCGGGCGCCTGATCTTGTCGTGCGGCGCGCCCGGGCGTTCCGACGCGCGAACGATGGCGACGGGGTCCGCGATCAGATCGTCGACGGAGACGGCGGGATCGGCGATGCGATTGACGAAGGAGGTGTTGGCGCCGTTCTCCAGCAGCCGCCGCACCAGATAGGCCAGCAGCGTCTCGTGCGAACCGACCGGCGCGTAGATGCGGCATGGGCGGCCGAGCCGTGCGGGTCCGACAACCTCCTCGTAGAGCGGCTCGCCCATGCCGTGCAGGCATTGGAATTCGTACTGGCCGCGCTCGTAGCTGGAGCCCGCCATCTCCACGATCGATGCCAGCGTCCGGGCATTATGCGTCGCGAACTGCGGAAACACCGCGTCGGGCGCGCCCAGCAGTTTGCGGGCGCAGGCGAGGTACGACACGTCGGTATGGTGCTTGCGCGTGAAGACCGGAAAGTCCTCCAGACCATCGACCTGCGCGCGCTTGATCTCGCTGTCCCAATAGGCGCCCTTGACGAGCCGCACCATCAGCCGCCGCCGCGTGCGCCGCGCGAGGTCGATGAGCCAATCGACCACGAAGGCGCAGCGCCTCTGATAGGCCTGGATGACAAAGCCGATGCCGTTCCAGCCGGCGAGGTCCGGATCGATACAGAGCGCCTCGAGCAGATCGAGGGACAGGTCGAGACGGTCGGCTTCCTCGGCGTCGATGTTGAGGCCGATGTCGTATCGCCGCGCGAGCAGCACCAGCCGCTTCAGTCGCGGCAGCAACTCGTCCATGACGCGGTCGCGCTTGATGCTGACGTAACGCGGATGCAGCGCCGAGAGCTTGATCGAGATGCCCGGCCCGTCGTAGATGCCGGCACCGGCCGCATGCCGCCCGATCGCATGGATCGCCGCCTCGTAGGCGGCGAAGTAGCGCGCGGCGTCTTCCGCCGTCGTCGCGGCCTCCCCGAGCATGTCATAGGAGTAGCGGAAGCCCTGCGCTTCCCATGGACGGCCGTTCGACAGCGCCGCGTCGATGGTCTGACCGGCCACGAACTGTTCGCCCATCAGGCGCATGGCGAGCGTGACGGCCTTGCGGATGATCGGCTCGCCGCCGCGGGCGATGAGCCGCGTCAGCGCCGAGGCCAGGCTGTCCTCGCTGGCAGCGGCCGTCAGCGTGCCGGTGACGATGAGGCCCCAGGTCGCGGCGTTCACCAGCAGCGACGGGCTGTGCCCGATATGGGCGCGCCAATCGCCGGTCGCGATCTTGTCGCGGATCAGCGCATCGCGCGTCGCGGTGTCCGGAATCCGCAGCAGCGCCTCGGCCAGGCACATCAGGGCCACGCCCTCCTGGCTCGACAGCGAATATTCGTGGATCAGTCCCTCGACGCCGCCGGATTGCGCCTTGCCGCGCAGACGCAGGACCAGATCCCGCGCCAGACCGGCCGCTCGTGCCGACGATGCCTCCGGGAGCGCGGCGAGATCGAGCAGCGGCGCGATGCAGTCCGGCTCGGCGCGACGATAGGCCGAGGTGATTGCGGCGCGCAGCCCGATCTGGCGCTGAACCTGGGCATCGAACGCGGCGAACGGTCGTGGCGACGACTGCGACATGACCCGTCTCCTCTGAAGCGATCCTGGTCATTCACCGCGCATGCACGGGGCCTGAGAGCACAGAGCGAGCGACGATCCGCGCTACCGCCCGATCAACTGATCGGCATAGTAGCCGATGGTCTTGCGATAGATCACCGCCCTGTTCCACTCGCGCATCGCCTCGAAATTGGCCGAGCCCTCGTCATAGGGCGCACCCATCTTGAAGCCGTTGCTGTGCAGCAGGTTGGCGGTCGAGGCCAGCACGTCGGCCGTGGAGTGGCGCAAATCGACGCGGCCGTCGCCGTCGAAATCGACGCCGTATTTGATGTAGGACGATGGCAGGAACTGGGTCTGGCCGATCTCGCCGGCGAAGGCGCCGACGAGATCGCGCAGAGTGAGATCGCCGCGCTGGACGATCTTCAGCGCCGCCAGCAGCTCGCCCTGGAACAGTTCGGTGCGGCGGCAGTCATGCGCCAGGGTGGCGAGCGTGCGGATCACCGGCAGCTTGCCCATGTCGCCCTTGCCGAAATCGGTCTCCAGCCCCCAGATCGCGACCAGGATCTGGCGCGGCACGCCATATTGCTGCTCGATGCGCGACAGCAGCGCCGCGTGCCGCTGCAGCATGGCGCGGCCGCCATTGATGCGGCCCGCGCCGACGCGGGTCGAGACGTACTGCTCGAAGCTCTTGTTGAAGGTGTAGCGCTGGCGGCGGTCGAAGGCGAGCACGGCCGGATCGAGCGTCACGCCCGACAACGCCTGGCTGATCGTGCCGCCCGAGACGCCGGCGCTCTGCGCCTCCGCCGAGACGCCCGCGATGAAGGTATTGAAGTCGCCGCCGCAGCGCGCGGCCAAAGCGGGAGAGGCAAAGGAGAGGATCGCGACGGCAACAAGGAAGCGGACAACGGACATGAGGAGAAAGGTCCCTGCATGAGAGCATGATGACGGCAGTCCGGCGGCGGACGCCGTCACAATGCCTGATTTGGCGGTACCAGGCCAGCCGGCGGGCGATAGCCACCGAACCGCACCCCATCGTCATCTTTTTTTGAACGGTCGGCGCGCTCGTCGCCACTCATGCAGGGCGTGCCTCGTCCGACGTCGCGCCGTTTTCGCGCGCCGATCCAAGCGCGCGTTCTGAAAACCACGAGCGTTGGCACCACTTTTCGGGAGAGGTCCCCATGACGATGATGTTCCGGCTCGGCACACTGGCGCAGCTCACCTTGGTCGCGGCCCTGATGTGTCACGGCCTGGCGCCCGCGGCCGCTCAGCCGGGCGATGTGGCGGGCGCAAAGGATTACCCCGGGATCGGCCGCTTCGCCGGCAGCGTGATCACCGGCTATGTCACCAAGGATTTCGATGCGATGCGGCTGCAGGCGGCGCCGTTCAAGGCGGACAAGGCGACCGACGAGCGACGCCCGGAGGGGCGCGTCGTCAGAATCGCCTATCGCACCGCGCCGGGTCCCTCGATCCTCGAAGTGTCGCGCAATTTCGAAAACCAGCTCGCCAAGGCCGGCTTCGAGAAGCTCCTCGCCTGCGACACCGATGCCTGCGGCGGCATTCCCTTCACCGAGGCGATCGACCTGCTGCCGGTTCCGCAGATGTGGGCCGATGGCTTCGACTACCGCTATTTTGCCGGCCGCAAGGAGGCCGGCGGCCGCGAGACTTTTGCCAGCGTGCTGGTCAGCCAGAACAACGAGCAGATCTATGCCCAGCTCACCGTTGCCGAGCTCGGCGCGATGGAGAACAAGATGGTGAGCGCAGCCGAGATGGCGAAGGGCCTCGGCGACAAGGGCCACATCGCGCTCTACGGCATCTATTTCGACACCGACAAGGCGACGATGAAGCCGGAGAGCCGGCCGACACTGGAGCAGATCGCGCAGTTGCTCGCCGGCCAGCCGCAGCTCAGCGTCTTCATCGTCGGCCATACCGACAACCAAGGCAGCTACGACTACAATCTCGATCTGTCACGGCGGCGCGCCGAGGCGGTCGCCGCCGAGCTTTCGCGCAGCTATCGCATCGCGCCAGCGCGGCTGCGCACCGCGGGCGTCGGCCTGCTCGCGCCGGTCGGCAGCAATGCCACCGATGCGGGCCGCGCGCTGAACCGCCGCGTCGAACTGGTGGCGCCCTGAGGCGCTGCGCCGGCGCGGCCGCTTGATCCTCGTCAACACCGTGCCATCATGACGCCCTAAGCTCCGCGGCCGAAATGGAGATCGCCATGATCGGGATTACGCTGTCGACCGACCAGATCCGCTCGGCGCCGCCGGAGGTGCGGCGTTGGATCGAGCATCAGGTGCTGTCGGGTCTCGGGCTCGGCCCGGAGGCGCCGCTGACGCCTACCCTCCCCGCCCAGAGCGCGCATCTCGTCGCCTGCAGCGTCGAGGATGCGGCCAAGGTCCTAGCGCAGATCCAGAGCGCGCTGCCCGCGGTGAACGTATTCTTCGAGTTCGGCCGGCCGGGCATCGCAATGGGCCAGCCGCCGATCATGATGTTCCGCCTGATCGACATCCTGCATCACACGCGGCTGCAGAACATCGGCCAGGTGATGGCCTCGCTGGAGATGATCAACAAGGCGCTGGTCGAGGTGAGGCACGATCCCTCGGTGCGCTTCTGCGGCTTCGACAATGAAGGCCACTGCCTGATCGCGCCGGAGACGCAACGCGCGATCGCCAGCGTCTGGCAGAGCGTGATCGCCAGGCAGCACGGGGTGGCCGAGGGCGAGGCGGCGTGAGGCCGCGGCTCCGGTTTCAATGAGGCGTCATCCGGAGCGCGCGGGGGCTCGGAATGACGGAGCGAGATGTGCCGCGGGCGCCTTGTGCGCAGAGGTCCGCGGACGAGAGAGGGCCGCCGGGACACTCCCGCCTCCTGTCCCAAATCGACGCGCCCGGCGCGACGCAGCCATGCCCGCCCCGAGCGGCTCCGGCCTTGAGCCGGTCGCGGACGGTGCTACGATATCGTTGTCGTTCACGATCCCTCGGGAGATCGCCGATGCAACCCAGCCAGCAGCCGCGCAGACTGCTCCAGATCCCTCTGTTCCGCCTGCTCGCGATCAACCTCGCGCTCGGCCTCGGCATGGCCGTGGTGCTGGTCGGCGGATTGCTGCTGCTCGATCCCTGGGGCCTGCGTCACCTGATCTTCGCCGACCACTCGCCCGTCGTCGCCATCGGTCTCTTGCTCGGCTCGTTCTTCGTCACCTTCGGCTCGACCGCGATGGGCACCGCGATCATGGCGCTCGGCCGCGGTGATGATGACGACGGTCCGCACGGCGGCACGCGGGTGCACGCCCAGGTCAAGGTGCGGCGGCGTTAGAGTCGAGCTGTTACCACGCGCTCGGTGCGCTCCCCTCCCCCTTGCGGGGAGGGGTCGGGGGTGGGGGTCTCCGGGCGCTGAACTCAGTGAGGCGCGCTCGACAATACGAGTCCGGAGGCGCTCAACTCGATTGGCGTCATCCGTGAAGATGCTCGGCGAGATCAGTGCGTCTCAGCTCAAGCGGGACTCGTGGACCCGCACCCCCGACCCCTCCCCGCAAGGGGGAGGGGAGTCGACCGCGCCAGCGGCCGAAGCCTTGGCTCAAGCGGCAGCTCTCGCTCACCAATGCCCCTTCCGCTTGTTCCAGGCGAACAGCACATCGGCAAACCGGTCATAGCCGAACCGCGTCAGCGGCCGCACCAGGCGGTTGCCGAACAGCGTCGCCAGCCAGCCCTCGCCCGGCGTAAGCGCCCACAGCAGCAGCGCCACGTCGGCGCCGGTGATCAGCTCGCCGTCCTCGTCGGTCGCGTGCAGGCGGCGGCGGACGGCGTCGACATCGGCGCCGAATGCGGCCAGCGCGTCGGGCTGCTCGTTGATGTCCTTGAACGCGACCCGCCCCGACTTGACCAGCGCCAGCAGCTTGTTGCGCTGCCAGTCGATGCCGGCGTCACAGACCGGGCAGCGCGTGTTGTACCAGATGGTGAGTTGGGGCATCGACATGGGCTGCATTCGCGGCGGGGTGACACGTCCACGATGAACGCACTTTCATCCGGCAAAATCGAGGTGTTTCGGGACCCCGCCGGCCGGTCCGTGATCGCTCTGGCCGCCCTGCCGATTCGGCGAAAACCATATGACGAAAAAGTCAAAATCGGGCAGCGGATAAGCATTTTCTGGCATTGACCGGACCGGTCCCGCCGCCGTAAAGCGCCATCCATGGCGAAAAAACCCGGCTCCAATCCCAAAGGCGAATTCGCCTTCTTCAACGTGACCTACGAGGACGGCTCGCAGCGCTCCAACCGGCGCGTCCCGGCCGAGCTGCTCGGCGGCCTCGACGGCGACGAGCCCGCGCGCGGCTTCATCATGGAGCAGGACCGCGAGATCGCCGAAAAGTCCGGCCGCCCGCCGCTTCAGATCAAGTCGCTCGAGCGCGTCGGGGCGAAGAAGAAGTAGGCCGGCCGAGCTGCCGTAGGGTGGGCAAAGCGACCGCCGCCAGGCGGCCGCGTGCCCACGATCAACTGCGTACCACGAACGACCTCATCATGGGTTACGCGTCATGGCCGGGCTTGTCCCGGCCATCCGCGTCGTTGACGTCGCAATGACGTGGATGGGCGGGCCTTCGCCGCGACGAAGCGGCTTCGGCCGCGCAGGCGGGACAAGCCCGCGCACGACGCGGAGATATCTCGACCCACATCCGACCGTCACGCCGCCTCTCGCTCCGGCTCGACGGCGGCCGGCCTCACCGCCCTGCCCTGCTCCATCGCCCTCGGTCGGTTGATCAGGCTGACCAGCGTGTAGCTGATGATCAGCAGCAGAAACCACGAGCCGAGCTTGGCCGGCGACACCATGGCCCAGCCATGGGCCTGCTGCGGATAGAGCCAGACCCGCGTGAAGGTGCCGATGTTCTCCGACAGCCAGATGAACAGCGACACCAGGACCAGCCCGAGCAGCAGCGGCATCGACCGGTGCACGCGCCAGACCTTGAAGTGAACGGTCGCCGGTGCGAACAGCAGCGCCGCCCAGCCGAACAGCACGACCCGCAGATCGATCCCGTAATGGTCGGTGAAGAAGTTGAGGTAGATGGCCGCGCTCAAGCCGATCAGCCAGCGCCGTGAGGGGTGGCCGGTGAAGCGGAAGTCGAACAGCCGCCAGACGCGGCAGAGATAGCTGCCGATGCAGGAATACATGAAGCCGGAGAACAGCGGTACGCCGCCGAGCTTGATGAGGCTTGGCTCGGGATAGATCCACGAGCCGGTCGCGGTCTTGAACAGCTCCATCGCGGTGCCGACGAGGTGATAGATCAGGATGATCTTCGCCTCCTCGAATGTCTCCAGACGCGCAGCGAGCAATGCGGCTTGGACGCCGAGCATGCAGAGGAAGAGAAAATCGTAGCGCGCGAGCGGCGCGTTCGCCGGATAGAACCGCCACGTCAGCAGCATCAGCGCCACCGCGATGCCGCCGAACAGGCAGGCCCAAGCCTGCTTCACGCCGAAGCGGAGGATTTCGTAGAGGGCTGCAGTCCAGGGCTGCTGCGCCGCCCGCGCGGCGAGACGCGCCTCGGCGGCGATGAAGGGGCGCAGCGGCGCCCAGATCGCGGCGGCGCTGTCGTGCGCTGCGGCCGATGAGAACTCGTCGTCATGCATGGGATAGGCGTCCGGTGAGGCGCCAATTCCTAGCAGCCGATCGCCCAACGCCGTCTGCGCAAAGTTCGGCCTCTTGCAGCAAGGACACGGACATTTGCGGACAAGAGGTCGTGTCGGCTAACCCGGACACCTCAGCGCCGCCCCTCGTCATTGCGAGCGAAGCAATCCAGAATCGTACGCGCAGCTCTGGATTGCTTCGCTTCGCTCGCAATGACGGACAACCGGAGCATGCAACACGAACTACGCAGGCACCGCGTCCAGCGATGATTGGATGCGCATGCTCACTCCCCTTGAGACTGCAAAAAGAGCATCAGCTCTTCGTAGCCGCCCTCTACACTCTCGTCGCCGCGGAAGCGGCTGAATTCGAGATGGCCATCTTCGAACACATCGATCTCGAGCCGCTCGCCTACCAACGTCACCGACAGGCGGATCGTATCGGGGCGCGTTCGTTCAATGAAGAAGTGAAGGCCGAGTTTGTCGAGCAGGCGCATGCTCGCGAACAGAGTCGAGGACATCGGAAGCTCTTCTTTCGTGCGCTGGAACCATGAGCAGAACAAACAAAAAGACGGGCCTTTCGGCCCGCCGTTGATGTCTCGATGGATTGCCGGGTCAAGCCCGGCAATGACGACCAATCGGTGGCCGAATTAGTTATCCAAGAAGCTCCGCAGCTTCCGCGACCGGCTCGGATGCTTCAGCTTCCGCAGCGCCTTTGCCTCGATCTGACGAATGCGCTCTCTGGTCACCGAGAACTGCTGGCCGACTTCTTCCAGCGTGTGGTCGGTGTTCATGCCGATGCCGAAGCGCATGCGCAGCACACGCTCTTCGCGCGGGGTGAGCGAGGCGAGCACGCGGGTCGTCGTCTCGCGCAGGTTGGACTGGATGGCGGCGTCGATCGGCAGGATGGCGTTCTTGTCCTCGATGAAGTCGCCGAGATGAGAGTCCTCCTCGTCACCCACGGGCGTTTCGAGCGACAGCGGCTCCTTCGCGATCTTGAGGACCTTGCGCACCTTCTCCAGCGGCATGCCGAGCTTCTCGGCGAGCTCCTCGGGGGTCGGCTCGCGGCCGATCTCGTTCAGCATCTGGCGCGAGGTGCGGACGATCTTGTTGATCGTCTCGATCATGTGCACGGGGATGCGGATGGTGCGGGCCTGGTCGGCGATCGAGCGGGTGATCGCCTGCCGGATCCACCAGGTGGCGTAGGTCGAGAACTTGTAGCCGCGGCGGTACTCGAACTTGTCGACCGCCTTCATCAGGCCGATGTTGCCTTCCTGGATCAGATCGAGGAACTGCAGGCCGCGGTTGGTGTACTTCTTGGCGATCGAGATCACGAGACGGAGGTTGGCTTCCACCATCTCCTTCTTGGCCTGACGGGCCTCGCGCTCGCCCTTCTGCACCGAGTGCACGATCTTGCGGAACTCGCCGATCTCCAGACCGGTGAGCGCGGCCATGGCCTGCACCTCCTGGCGCAGGTCCTTGATGCGGTCCTTCTCGTAATGGACGAAGTTCTTCCAGCCTTTGGCGGAGAGCTTGGACACGCGGTTGAGCCAGCGCGGATCGAGCTCCGAGCCCTGGTAGTTGCGCAGGAAGTCCTCGCGCGCGACGCCGTGGGAGTCGGCCAAGCGCATCAGCCGGCTCTCGAACGAGACCAGCTTCTTGTTGATGTCGTAGAGCTGCTCGACCAGGCTGTCGATGCGGGCCTGGTTGAGGCGCAGCGACTTCACCTCGACGATGATCTCGTCCTTGAGCTTCTTGTACTTGCGCTCCTGCGAGGGCGACAGCGACTCGCTCTGCAGCTGGTTGGCGATGTCCTGCTCCTGCAGGCGTCGCAGCTTCTTGTACTCGGACGCGATCTTGTCGAAGGTCTCGACCACCTTCGGCTTCAGCTCGGCCTCGATGGCGGCGAGCGACATCTGGTTCTCGAACTCGTCGTCGTCCATGTCGGCTTCGGCCGCCGCCTCGCCGGGATCCTTCTCCTCGGCGGGCGCGCCGTTCGGCGCGGCGCGGAACGGCGTCGGCTGCTGCGGGGCGGCCGGCGGCGCGACCGCGGCCTGGACCTCGCCGCCCTCGGCCGCAGCGCCCTCGCCATTCACCGGCGCGGCGATCTGCGGATTCATGCCGCCCTTGGCCTCAGGGCCGGCATAGGTGGCTTCGAGATCGATGATGTCGCGAAGGAAGATCTTGCCTTCGTTGAGCTCGTCGCGCCAGATGATGATGGCCTGGAACGTCAGCGGGCTTTCGCAGAGGCCCGCGATCATCGCCTCGCGGCCGGCCTCGATGCGCTTGGCGATGGCGATTTCACCCTCGCGCGACAGCAGCTCGACGGTGCCCATCTCGCGCAGATACATGCGCACGGGATCGTCGGTGCGCTCGCCGGGCTCGGACTTCTTGACCTCGGTGACGGCCTTCTGGGTGATCTCGACAAGCTCGTTGTCGGTCTCGTCCTCGCCGTCGTCCTTCTCGTCGGACTCGTCGGCCTCCTCGGCCTCGGTCACGTTGATGCCCATGTCGGAGAGCATCGACATGATGTCTTCGATCTGTTCCGGCGAGGTGGTGTCGGAAGGCAGGACCTCGTTGAGCTGATCAAAGGTCACGAAGCCGCGCTTCTTGGCCTGCTTGATCATCTTCTTGACGGCGGCGTCCGACAGGTCGAGCAACGGCGACGGCGCATCGGCGGCGTCCTTCTCGGGAGCGTCCGCGGCCTTGTCGTCCTTTTCCTTGTCCTTCACCTGCAGCGTCTTTGCCTTCGTGGCCATTCATTGCTCCCGAAACGCGCCCGCTCCGCCCGTGGCATCGTAGCCCTTGGCATCGCGGCGCCCGCCTGCTCTACTCAAACTGTTCTCGACGCGGAAAGGGCGGCGCACTTTTAACGTCGCCACCCCCTGAAGCCCGTCGCTCGTTTCGTCCTACGCTGGTGTCGTCCCGTTTTCGGACCGGCGCGCGTTTCTTGCAAAAGCGATACCGGTTTTGCAATCGAATCCGGCGCCCGACATGCAGGCGCGGTGTCCGACAGCGAAACCAACCCATCTGCCGCAGAAAATGCCCCGGACCTCTTAAACTTCGATTAACCCTGTTTTTGCAGCCAAACCATGGATTTGGCGAGTCTTTTCGCGCGGACCTGATACCGCGCGGGCGGATCGGGCCGAAATGTGCTCAACTGGCGACAGGGCGCCGGGCGTCCCATCTACACGTTGCGGTTGGTGCGTCCGGACAGTTCCCCGAAGCCTTCGATCAGCGCCTCGGTGCCGTCCATCTCGGCCATCCTGGCCTTCACGTCCCTCAACCAGCCCATGTTCGGCTCGCTCGGCTCCTCGCCCAGCGCCAGCTCGGCATCCTTCAATTCCCTAAGTAAGGAGTGCCATTGCCGATGCAAGGCAACCAGCTGATGCCAGGTCGCAAGAACGTCATCGCGCGCCGCGCCCGATTTGGTCGCCCACACCGCCGCCGTCGTGATCGCGCGCTCAACCCGTTGAAGAAGCTCGGAAAAGCCTGCCTTCTCCAGATCGGCCCGCATCTTCTCGGCCTGCTCGTCCGGATCCGGCGAATGGTGATGGTCGTGGGCGAAGGCGGCGATGATGGCGGCGCGGAGCTTGTGCGCCTCGGGATGGGCCAGTTCCAGCGCGGCGACCTCCTCCAGGTGGTCGTGCAGGAGCCAGGGGTGGTTGATCAGGCACTGCAGGATCAGGGCCTCCCGGCGCGAGATCGCCGAGCGCTGGCCGCGCATGATCGGGCTCATGGCGAGCTGCGGGCTGGCCGCCTGGTAGGGGCCGCGGGCCATGGCCTGGCCTGTGGATGGCGGTCCGCCGCGGCGACCGCCTCCTGTGGATAACCGCCCAGGCTGTCCGGAACCGGGACTGCGGGGAGCAAAACGCCGTCCTGATTCGGCACCGAAGCCGCGGCCAAACCCCCGGCCGCCGTCCGGGGCGAACGCCCGGTACAGCCGGTCGCCGAGATCCTGCTTGTAGTAGCGCCGTACCACCTCGTCGGCGATGCCGCCGGTGAGCTGGCCGATCCGCGCCTCCAGCGCGGCACGGCGCTCCGGGGTGTTGAAGCTGCCGCCCTCGATCTCGCGCGACCAGATCACCTCGGCGAGGGGTTTTGCGATTTTGAGCACCTCCTCGACCGCGCCGCGACCGCCGGAGCGGACGAGGTCGTCGGGATCCTGTCCCTCGGGCAAGAGCGCGAAGCGCAGGCTCTTGCCAGGCTTGAGATGCGGCAAAGCAAGGTCTGCGGCCCGATAGGCCGCCTTTTGGCCGGCGCGGTCGCCATCGAAACACAGGATCGGCTCGTCGACCATCTTCCAGATCAGCGAAAGCTGGCTCTCGGTCAGCGCGGTGCCGAGCGGCGCCACGGCGCCGGCAAAGCCGGCCGCGACCAGCGCAATGACATCGACATAGCCCTCGACCACGATCATCGGCGCGCCGTTATGGGCGGCCTGACGGGCGCTGGCGAGATTGTAGAGGTTGTCGCCCTTGTGGAAGAGCGGCGTCTCCGGCGAGTTCAGGTATTTCGCCGGCACGTCCTTCTGCAGCGCGCGGCCGCCGAAGGCGATGACGCGTCCGCGGAGATCGGTGATCGGGAACATCACGCGGTCGCGGAAGCGATCATACGGCACGGGAATGTCGTCGCCGCCGACCAGCAATCCCGCCTCGACCATGTCGGCCACCGGGACGCCCTGGGCGCCGAGATATTCCTTCAAGCCGAACCGATCCGGCGGCGCGTAGCCAAGCCGGAATTGGAGCTGCGTCTGCGGCAGGATCGCGCGATCGGCAAGATAGCCGCGGGCGCGCGCGCCATGACGGGACGCCAGCGTGTCAGAAAAGAACTTCGCCGCCAGCTCCATCACGTCGTACAGCGTCTTGCGCTGCCGCTCCTGGCGCGCCGCGTCGGGCGTGACCGCGGGCAGCGCCAGGCCGGCGATTCCCGCGAGCCGCTCCACGGCTTCGGGGAAGCTGCAGCCCTCGGTCTCCATCACGAAGTCGAAGATGTTGCCGTGCTTGCCGGACGAGAAGTCGTGATAAAAACCCTTCTGGTCGTTGACGTAGAAGGACGGCGTCTTCTCCTGCTGGAACGGCGACAGCCCCTTCCACTCGCGCCCGGCCTTCTTGAGCTTCACGCGCTTGCCGACGACGTCCGAGACCGGAAGCCGGGCGCGCAGCTCATCGAGAAATTCCGGCGTGAAGCGGGCCATGAGCGGGCTGGTGGTCCTGTGGTGGTGGCCTAGGCATATAGGCACCCGTGTACGAAATGTGAACTTCCTCCGGCTTGTCCGGGCTATTCACAGGCACGGCCCTCTCCTCTCGTCATTCCGGGGCGCCCGCAGGGCGAGCCCGGAATCCATAACCACGACCAGTCGTGAGGCGGGACGGCCGCGCCACTGCGTGTCCTCGCACCGTTTGTGGTTATGGATTCCGGGCCCATCGCTGCGCGATGTCCCGGAATGACGGCGCGGAGAGACTTAGGGCGCCAAAAACCGTCCCGAGGCGATGCGGGCGACCTCGTCCACGGGCCAGTTGTACACGTAGGTCCAGGCCTCGCGGGCCGCGCCGTCGGCCAGCGTCACTGCGAGGCACCGGCGCAGATATTCGGTGGGCGCGGCGAAGCCCTCGCCGCAGGCCTCGTACATGTCGAACTCGCGCAGCATCGGCTCGGGCTGGCGCAGCCGGAACAGTTCGCCATGGACGAGATCGGCCGCGTCATCGGACAGGACCAGGCCGGGATAATGCTGGATGCGGTACAACCGGCCACGGCAGCTTGCCTCGGCGACAAAATCGGCATTGGCCGACAACAGCCGCGCCATCGGATGGTCGAAGCCGCGCATCAGCGTGCCGTAGACGAACAGGAGATCGGTGGTCATGGCCCGTCTATAGCGGCGATCGCCGATGATGCGAAGCGGCGGCCGGCCGCGCCTTTCTCTGCTCAGGCGGCCGCGATCTCATCGCTGACGACGTGGAATTTGGTCAGGGTCATCAGGCCGAACGAGGTCGACAGCGCGACGTCGGCGGCGTCCCGTCCGGTCGCCATCAGGATGCGACCGATGCGCGGCACGTTGTGGCGGGCATCGAACGTGTACCACCGGCCCGAGAGATAGACCTCGAACCAGCCCGAGAAATCCATCGGGACAGGGTCCGGCGGCACGCCGATGTCGCCGAGATAACCGGTGCAATAGCGAGCCGGAATGCCCGTGCAGCGGCAGAAGGTCAGCGCGAGGTGGGCGAAGTCGCGGCAGACGCCGGCGCGCTGCTGATAGACGTCGTGCGCCGACTTCATGGCGTGGGCGTGCTCATAGCCGAACGTGACGTGGCTGTGCACGAAGTCGCAGATCGCCTGCACGCGCGCCCATCCCGCCGGCGCGCTGCCGAACAACGACCAGGCGACCTCGGCCAGCTTGTCGGTCTCGCAATAGCGGCTCGGCATCAGATACAGCAGAAGCTCATCGGGCAGCTGCTCGATCGACAGTTGCTGGGCGCCGGGATCGATCGCGTCCGGCCGCCCGCTGTCGCGGACGATGGCGCTGCCGTGGAAGGTGACCCCGCCGGCCGGCGCCACCAGCCGTCCACAGAGATTGCCGAAGCTGTCGTTGTAGAATTTGATCGGCACCTTGGGCTCGGTCGTGATCGTCTCGGTGCCGACGATGTCGGGAAAGCGCGACGGATGGATCGACAGCATGATCACCATCGGCGTTGCCGCCGGAGCCGCATAGGCGATCTCAAATCCAACCTTGATCAGCATGAAGGCTCCTTCGCCCCGTTCGAGCGGCACGATGCGCCAGCCTCATCCAGCCCGGACCGTAGGCCCATTGCGAACTTCTGTCTTGTGAATGATCGCCAGAATCAGCATCGTTTGGGCGACCATCATGATGTCCGCCGGCCCAATCCTCATCCGTCTGCCCAATCCGAGATCGGTCTGCCGCTTCATGAAGCAACGGGAGGCAGCATGACCGTGTCCGGCACGAGCAACACTCATCGACTCCTCCAGCCAGACGAAGTTCCACCCGTGCTCGAGCGCAACGCCGATGGGGCGTCGGCCTTGTTCTTCACGTGCGATCACTATGGCCGCCTGCTGCCGCGCGCACTCGGCGATCTCGGCCTGCCCGAAAGCGAACTGGAGCGGCACATCGCCTGGGACATCGGTATCGCCGGCGTCGCGGAGGCCGTATCGCGGGCGCTCGATGCGCATCTGATCGCGCAGCGCTATTCGCGGCTGGTGATCGACTGCAACCGCTCGCCGAAGGCGCCGAACGCGATTCCGATGATCAGCGAGCGCACCACGATCCCCGGCAATGAGGGTCTGACGCATGAGGACGCCGAGCTCCGGCGCCGCGCGATCTTCGATCCCTATCACGACCGCATCACCGAGGTGCTCGATGCGCGCAAGGCCGCGGGGCGGCCGACCATCCTCGTCTCGCTGCACAGCTTCACGCCGGTCTATGCGGGCATCGCGCGGCCCTGGCACATTGGCACGCTGTATCAGCACGACCGTGTGCTGCCGCCGCTGCTGTTGAGGGCGTTGCGGGCCGAGCCCGATCTCGTGGTGGGCGACAATCAGCCCTATGCGGTCGGCGACGGCACCGACTACACCATCCCCCTGCATGGCGAGGCGCGCGGGCTGATCAATTCCGGCATCGAGATTCGTCAGAACGAAATCGCCGAGCCCGAGGACCAGCAGCGCTGGGCCGAGCGGCTGATCCGCATTCTCGGCGAGATCGAGGTCGAGCTGCGCAGCAAGGGTCTCGCTTAGCCCGCTACTCCGTCATGTCGGAGGCGTCGTGATGGGCGAGCAGGCCCGCGAGCCGCCACAGCGCCGTGCGCAGATCGTCATGGCTCGGCAGGCCGAGCGCGAGCCGCACCGCGTTCGGTGAATGGCCGTGCGCCACCGCAAACGCGCTCGCCGGCGTGATCGCGATGCCGGCGCGCGCGGCCGCGGCGGTCAAGGCTTCGGCGCGCCAGCCCTCCGGCAGATGCAGCCAGACATGGTAGGAGCGCGGATCGGCCTCGATGTGATGGCCGGCGAGGCACTCGGCGACGATCGCCTGCCGCACCAGCGCGTCGGCCCGCTTGCGCCTGGTGATCTCGGCCGCCGTGCCGTCGGCGAGCAGCCCCATGCCGGCGGCCAGCGCCAGCGACGTCACCGACCAGGCCCCGGTGCGCACCGTGGCGGCGAATTTTTCGCGCATGCTTCCCGGCACGTAGAGAAAACCGACCGCAATCCCCGGCGCGAGCCGCTTGGCAAGGCTGTCGACCACGACGACACGCTCCTCGGCCTGCGTCGCCAGCGAGACCTGATCGCTGAGGAAGCCGTAGACGAGGTCCTCGATGATCATCAGCTCGTGCTTGCGCACCAGACGCACGATCTCCTCGCGCCTCGCCTCGCTCATCGTCAGGCCGAGCGGATTCTGCATCACCGGCTGGATGTAGATCGCGTTGAGCGCGCTCGCGCGGTGCGCCTTGGTCAGGGCATCCGGGCGGACGCCCTCGCCGTCCATCGCGAGCGGCACCAGGGTCACGCCCAGCCGCGCCGCGATGCCCTTGATCATCGGATAGGTGACGGCCTCGACGCCGAGCCGGCCACCGACCGGCACCAGCGCCGAGATCGCCGCAGCCAGCGACTGCCGACCACTGCCGGCGAAGACGAAGTTCTCCGCGCGCGGGCGCCAGCGCTCGCTGGCGAAGAAGGCCGCGGCGGTGCGCCCGGCCTCGGCCAGCCGCCGCTGCGTGATCGGCGCCAGCACCGGCGCCAGCTTCTCCGGCCGCTGCCATGCGGCAAGCGACTTCGCGATCAGGGCCGCCTGATCCGGCAGGGTCGGGAAATTGAACTCGAGATCGATGCGGCCATCGAACGGCTCCAGCCGCAGCGAGGGTGGTACCGGTACCGCCTCTCCCGCGACGAAGGTGCCGCGCCCGACCTCGCCCACGACCAGACCCCTGCGCAATAATTCGGCATAGACGCGCGCTGCCGTGGATGCGGCAATTCCCCGTTCATAGGCGAACTGACGCTGCGGCGGCAGCCGGTCGCCGGCCTTCAGCCTGCCGTTGGCGATGTCCTCGGCAATGTCGTCCACCAGGGCCGTATACGAAGCATTCATGCTATATTGCACCGAGAGCAATGTTTCGATTGCACCGAGATATGTACTGCGCGATTGCTCTTCGAACAACGCAATTGAAGAGCGATAGGTGACTCATGGCATATTCCCTGGCGCAGCGTTGGGCAACTCCGCAGGTTGCCCACGGAAAGAGCAATTTGCTCCAGGTCCCGCAACTCTGGCTGCGGCGCCTGTTCTGGCGGTCCGAACTGGCGATGCTCGATCGCGAGCAGATGCGCGACTGCGGCCTTGATCCCGTGGTCGTGCAGGAAGAGGCCAACAAGCCGTTCTGGCGCGACTGACGCCGACATCGAGGAGGGCACCGCAATGCTCGCGCTTCCGTTCCATCAAGTCGACGTGTTCTCCAAGGTCGCCTTCAAAGGCAACCCGCTCGCCGTGATCGCCGAGGCCGACGGCCTCGACGATGCAGCGATGCAGGCGATCGCCAACTGGACCAATCTGTCCGAGACGACCTTCCTGTCACGCGCTCAGAATCCGGGCGCTGATTATCGCGTGCGCATCTTCACCCCGCAGCGCGAACTGCCTTTTGCGGGCCATCCGACGCTCGGCTCATGCCACGTATGGCTCGCGCTCGGCGGCCGGCCAAAGGGCGAGCATGTGGTGCAGGAATGCGGCGCGGGCCTCGTGCGCATCAAGCGTGACGGAGATCGCCTCGCCTTCGCCGCCCCGCCCCTCCGCCGCTCCGGCGCCGTCGATGCCGAGCTGACGAGCAGGATCGCAGCAGCGCTCGGCATCCCAACGAGCACGATGCGCGCCGTGCAGTGGATCGACAACGGCCCGGGCTGGATCGGCGTGCTGATCGACTCGCGCCGCGCGCTGCTCGACATCCGCTACAATCCGGCGTCGCTGCCGCAACAGCCGATCGGCGTTGTTGCGCCATGGGATCGGGCGCAAGATGGCACAGATGCCGACTACGAGGTCCGCGGCTTCATGTGGGGCGGCGGCGAGGACCCGGTGACGGGCAGCCTCAATGCAAGTCTGGCGCAATGGCTGATCGGAGCCGGAATTGCTCCGAAGCAATATGTCGCCTCCCAGGGCACCGTGCTCGGTCGCGCCGGCCGCGTCCATGTCGCGCAGGACGGCGACACGATCTGGATCGGCGGCGACGTCGCGCCGGTGGTGAAGGGGACGATCAGCCTGTAGCGCGCGTCAGCAGACGGCGATGCGGCCGCGGGGCCGAACGCGTGCTCACCGTGCCCGGGTCAGCGCCAGCCACACGCCGCCGCCGATCATGAAGCCGCCGGAGATGCGCGACACCAGCCGCGTCCGCCTGGCCGAGAACAGTTTTCGCGCACGGCCCGCGAGCAGCGCATAGATCGCGTCGGTGAGACCCGCGATCACCATGAAAGTGACGCCGAGCAAACCGACCTGCGGCACGTGATCCCGGCTCATGTCCATGAACTGCGGCAGGAACGCGCCGAAGAACACCATCACCTTCGGGTTTGAGAGCAGCACCAGCAGCCCCTGCAGGAAAAAGCCGCCGCGCGGCGGCGGTGGCGGCGCCTCGCCCGCAGAGATCCCCTCGATCGGCGAGCGGATGAGCTGAATTCCGAGCCACACCAGATAGGCCGCACCGACCAGCCGCACCCATTCGAACCAATAGCCCATCGTGGCCATCAGCGACGTCAGGCCGACGGCGACGATGCCGATCGCGATCGCCAGCCCGGTCTGCACGCCGGCGATATTGATGAGCGCGGCGCGGGTCCCGTGGCGCAGACCGTTGGCGATCAGCAGCGTCACGACGGGACCCGGCAGCAGCGCCAGCCCGATACAGGCGGCGACGAAGGCGAGATAGACTTGCAGGGACATGAGGCGCCTCGATGCGAATGAGGCGCTCACTAATGCACGACATGTCTGCAGAGGAAAGCCCGCTTGTCCTCGCGCGATCCACAGCGCAGCGTTCTTGACACGCAACCATTTGGTTGCCTATTCTTTCTCACATGGATGATGTCTTCAAGGCGCTTGCGGACGGCTCACGACGCGCCCTGCTCGACAGGCTCCACGCGCGGAACGGGCAAACCCTGACCGAACTCTGCGACGGCCTCGCGATGACGCGACAGGCCGTGACCAAGCACCTTGCCATTCTGGAAGCGGCCAATCTGGTCGCGACGATCCGGCATGGCCGCGAGAAGCTGCACTATCTCAATCCGGTGCCGATCCATCACATCGGGGAGCGCTGGATCAGGAAATTCGAGCGCGGCAAGCTCGCCGCGCTCAGCGAGTTGAAGCGGCAATTGGAGGAGCGCGATGAGTAAGCCCGAATTCGTCTACGTCACGTATATCGCGACGACGCCCGAGAAATTGTGGGAAGCGCTGACATCAAACGAATTCGCAAAGCGCTACTGGTTCGGCACCGAACTGCATTCCGACTGGCGCGTCGGCTCGCCGTTCACGCTGGTGACCGACGGGATGGCGACGGATGTCGGCCAGATTCTGGAGTTCGATCCGCCACGCCGGCTCTCCTACACCTTCCAGCACGTCCTGAAAGACGAGTTTCGCAACGAGCAGCCGACCAAGGTCGTGTTCGCGATCGAACAGCACGGCAACTCCGTCAAGCTGACCCTGACGCATGAAGGCTTCGAAGGGGCACGGAGATTGCTCGATGCGGTTTCCAACGGCTGGCCCGCGATCATGTCCGGCCTAAAAAGTCTGCTTGAGACCGGAACGGCGCTGGTGATCCCGATGTCAGCGCTCGGCAAGGGAGTCTGAGCGATGGATCTTGCAAAGTTCAAGCCCGCCACCGTCTACACGATCTACATCGCCGCCAGCCCTGAGAAGGTGTGGCAGGCGCTGACCTCCGCCGAGTTCAGCCGGCAATATTTCTTCGGCTTCGCCGTGGAAGCCGAACTGAGGGCGGGCGGCGCCTTCATCGTGCGCGCGCCGGACGGCTCCGAACACATCAGCGGCCAGGTGATCGTCTGCGAGCCGCCGCACCGGCTGACCGTCACCTGGGACGTCAACTGGCCCGGCCTCGTCGAGGCACTGGGCCGCACGCTCGTGACCTATGAGATCGAACCGGCCGGCGACGCCGTCCGTCTCACGATGACTGAAGCGCATGAGCGGCCGCTCTCCGACGACATCCTGTCTGGCGGACGCCAGGGCTGGCCGGCCATCCTGTCGAGCCTCAAGAGCGTGCTCGAGACGGGCAAGCCGCTCGCGGTGAAGATGACGCCGCCGACGCGCATGCTGGCGGCCCTGAAGGCGATGGGGATTGCAGTACCTTAAACGACAAGGCCTGCTACGACACCGCGGCGATCTGTGGGATGCTGGCGAGGACGGCGCCGACCTGGACCGCATTGCTCAGCATGCCACCCCAATGTAACCAACGCAGCCGACGCAGGGCCGTCGCATCGCCAGAATCCCTGTCGCGGATACGCGCGTCCATCTGCCGCAGAAACCAGCGGCGCGAGAGCAGCGCGAACGCCGCGATCAGCCCAATGCCCAGCCCCAGAACGGGGCGGCCGTCGGCCAGCACGGCGAGCGCGCCGATGCCGCCAGCGATCGAAAGCGCCACGAAGTAGGAGTCGAACATGCCGCGCAGGAGCCGGGTGACCGGCACGATGTCGAGCCGCACCAGCAGAAAGGCCGGCGCGGCCAGCAGCAGATAGAACATCGGCAGCAACAAGACGATCGTGGCAAACAACGCGATGTTGTCCGGCATCATCCTCCTCCGACATTGGGGCCGGCCGGACCACCGGCGAGCCGCGTTTCGAAACGAGCCCGTTCGACGGCGTCCATGCGCCATCGAACCTACGTCGCGGCTCGCCCTTGCCTTATGCCGGAGCTACGATCCGGCGGTACAGATGCCAGGTCGCATGGCCCAGCACCGGCACAGTGACCAGCAGCCCGAGGAAGTACGGTAATGCCGAAATGATCAGCAGCACGGTGATGACGGCGGCCCAGCCGATCATCGGGCCGGGACTCGTCACGACCGCGCGCACGCTGGTGATCATCGCCGTCACGAAATCGACGTCGCGCTCCAGCAGCAGCGGAAACGACACGACCGTGAGCGAGAACAGCACCAGCGATAGAGCGGCGCCGTCGAGATTGCCGATCGCGAGGAAGAGCAGACCCTCGTTGGTCGTCAGCACCACGGTCATGAACTCCTTGATGCTGGAGAACGAGGCATTGAGCCCGAGCAGCAGCGCGATCAGGAGGCGCACCTGGTACATCCAGATGATGAAGAAAAATAGCGTCACGAACGCCATCCAGCCGATCTCGCCGCGCGAAGTGATCGTGCGCCAGATCCCGCCATAGGAAATCGGCTGGCCGAGTTCGCGGCGGCGGCTGACCTCGTAGAGACCGATCGCGACGAACGGGCCGATCAGCGCAAACCCTGCGGCCAGCGGATAGGCCAAGTAGACCATCCCGAAGGCGGTGACGCACAGCACGATGCTGATGCCGCCGAGTACATAGATCAGCCCGAAAGCAAGGCCGAACATGGGCTGAGCCTGAAAATCGCGGAGGCCTTGCGTCAAGGCTTCGGCAATATCGGCCGTGGTGATGCGGCGCACCACGGGATCGGATCGTCCCGAGACGGATGCGGTCATCGGCGGTCCCTCCTGAATGTTGTTGTTGCCGTGATGCTAACAGCGGGAGGGCGGGGATTTCAATTTCAACTTGTGGGCAGAGGGGCGGAGCGATCACATATGACGATGCAGTTTTGCACTCGTCTGTCGCCATCCGTCGTGCCGCGCGGGACTGCCAGCGAGGCGAGGGAGCCAGGCGCACCATTGGGCACCCACGAACGGGAGCCCCCTACCCCCGCGCCCGCAACTCCCGCCTCAGCACCTTGCCGGTCGCCGTCATCGGCAGGGTGTCGGTGAATTCAACGTGGCGCGGGTATTCGTGCGCGGCAAGCTTCACTTTGACGAAGTCCTGGATCTCTCGCGACAGCGTGTCATTTGCAACGAAGCCAGGGCGCAGCACGATCCACGCCTTGATGGCCTCCGTGCGCACCGGGTCGGGAATGCCGACGACGGCCGCCAGCGCGACTGCCGGATGCTTGAGCAGCGTGTCCTCGATCTCCGCCGGGCCGATGCGATAGCCGGCCGACGTGATGACATCGTCCTCGCGGCTCGCATACCAGAAATAGCCGTCGTCATCCTGGGTGCCGAGATCGCCTGTCAGCAGCACGTCGCCCGCGAACTTCTTCTGCGTCGCCTCCGGATTGCGCCAATATTCGATCATGGTGCAGGGATTGGGCTGGCGCACGCCGATGATGCCCCTCTCTCCGCGCGGCAGCTCCTCGCCCTTGTCGTTGACGATCAGCACCTCGAAGCCCGGCGTCGCCTTGCCCATCGAGCCCGGCCGGATCGGAAACAGCCTCGCATTGTTGCCGACGACGAGATTGCATTCGGTCTGGCCGTAGATCTCGTGCGCATCGATGCCGAAGGTCGCGCGCACCCAGTCGAGCAGCTCGGCGCCGAGCGACTCGCCGCCGGTGAGGATGCTGCGCAGCTTGACGCCCTCGTGCTTGACATTGGCCTGGCGCATCAACTTCAGCGCGGTCGGGGGCAGGAACACGTTGCGGACGGCGTAGTCCGCCATCAGTTGCATTGCGGCCTGCGGCTCGAATTTCCTGGCGCGATAACCGATCATCGGGATCGCGTGATACCATGCAGGAAACAGCGCATCGAACAGGCCGCCGATCCATGCCCAATCCGCCGGCGTCCACATGACGTCGCCGGGCTTCGGCAGGAAGCCGTGCACCATCTCGACATTGGGCAGGTGGCCGAGCAGTACGCGATGGGCGTGCAGCGCGCCCTTGGGATTTCCGGTCGTACCCGAGGTATAGATGATGATGGCAGGGTCGTCGCTCGACGTGGCGACGGTCGGGAATTGATCGGAGGCGCGCTCCAGCGTCGGCCAGAAGGCTTGGGCGCCGAGGCCGTCGCCGTCAGTGACATAGATCGTCTTGAGTTCCGGCAGGCGGTCGCGAATGCGCGCGAGCTTCGCAAGGCCCGTGGCGTCGGTGACGACGACCTTGGCGCCGGAGTTCTGCAGCCGGAATTGCAGCGCGTCCTCGCCGAACAGCGTGAACAGCGGCACCGAGACGAGACCGGCGCGGAACGCCGCCAGATGGACGATCGGCAGCTCCAGCGACTGCGACAGGAACACCGCGACGCGGTCGCCCTGCGCGAGACCATCGGCCTTCAATACGTTGGCGAAGCGGCAGGAGTAATCGCGCAGCTCATCGAATGAGACGCGCCGTGCGGCGCCGTCCTCTTCGACGACGATCAGCGCCAGGCGCCCCGAGCCGTCGGCGTGGCGATCGCAGGTCGCGACCGCGATGTTGAACTGCGCCGGGATGTCCCAGCGGAAGTCGCGAGTGAGCTGGTCGTAGTCGGACGTTTCCTTGAGCATTGTTCTCTCCGTCATGGCCAGGCGAAGACCCGCCTGCGGGGCCGAAGCCCCTTCGGCGCGGCGAAGGCCCGGCCATCCACGTCTTTCTTCTTGATGACAGTCTTAAAGACGTGGATGCCCGGGACAAGCCCGGGCATGACGATGTGGGGATGCATGGGCGCTTCGCGTCGCGCGGCCTAGCCCGACAGCGCCGCCTTCACCAGCGCGCTCGCCTTGGCGAAATCCATCTGCCCGGTGTACTTGGCCTTCAGCACGGCGATCACCTTGCCCATGTCCTTCATGCCGGCGGCGCCGGTCTCGGCGACTGCAGCGGAGATGGCGGTCTTCACCTCGTCGTCGCTCATCTGCTTCGGCAGATAGGCCGAGATGACCGCGATCTCCTCGCGCTCGCCGGCGGCGAGCTCAGCGCGGCCGCCCTTTTCATACAGCTCGACCGACTCCTGACGCTGCTTGATCATCTTCTGCAGCACCGCGAGCACGTCGGCGTCGGTCAAGGGCGGCTTGCCTTCGCCGCGCGCGGCGATGTCGGCGTTCTTCAAGGTCGAGTTCACCATGCGAAGGGTGGACAGCTTGCGCTCGTCCTTGGCCTTCATCGCCTCCTTGACCGCATTGTTGATGTCGTCGCGCAGCATGCTCTCGCCCTCTCAAAATCCATTGGCGCTGGTCTAGGCGGTTCGCCCACCCGAAACAACACGGTTCCGCATCCGTTCCGGTCGGATGCCTCGAAACTCCGGCCGAATTGACCGAAATCGCATGTGAATCGGCCGCTTCCCGCTTTGACGCCGCGCGCCTGGGGCACTATGTAGGGGCCTCATGACACACATCGATACTGACGCCGCCTGGCCGGACCATAAACCGACCGCGCTCCTCGTGCTCGCCGACGGCACGGTGCTGGAAGGCTACGGCCTCGGCGCCGAAGGCCACGCCGTGGGCGAGGTCTGCTTCAACACCGCCATGACCGGCTATGAGGAGATCCTGACGGATCCGTCCTATGCCGGCCAGCTCATCACCTTCACCTTCCCGCATATCGGCAATGTCGGCACCAACGACGAGGATATCGAGACGGTGAACATGGCGGCGACGCCGGGCGCACGCGGGGTGATCCTGCGCACCGCGATCACCGATCCGTCGAACTACCGCGCCACCCGCCATCTCGACCAGTGGCTGCGTGCGCGCGGAATCATCGGGCTGTCCGGCATCGACACCCGGGCGCTGACCGCGCTGATCCGCTCCAAGGGCATGCCGAACGCCGTGATCGCGCATGCCAAGGACGGCAATTTCGACCTCGACGCCCTGAAGAAGGAAGCGCGGGAATGGCCCGGCCTGGAGGGCATGGACCTCGTGCCGATGGTGACCTCCGCCCAGCGCTTCACCTGGGACGAGACCCCCTGGGTGTGGAACGAGGGCTTCGGCCGACAGGTCAATCCGGAGTTCAACGTCGTCGCGATCGACTACGGCATCAAGCGCAACATCCTGCGCCTGCTCGCCGGCGTCGGCTGCAAGGTGACGGTGGTGCCGGCGACGACGCCGGCCGAGGACATCCTGGCGATGAAGCCGGACGGCGTGTTCCTGTCGAACGGACCCGGCGATCCCGCGGCGACCGGTAAATATGCCGTGCCGGTCATTCAGCAGGTGATTTCGTCGGGCACACCGACCTTCGGCATCTGCCTCGGCCATCAGATGCTCGGGCTTGCGGTCGGCGCCAAGACCAAGAAGATGCACCAGGGCCATCACGGCGCCAACCATCCGGTCAAGGACGAGACCACTGGCAAGGTCGAGATCACCTCGATGAACCATGGCTTCGCGGTCGACCAGGACACGTTGCCATCGGGCGCGACGCAGACCCACATCTCGCTGTTCGACGGCTCGAATTGCGGCATCCAGCTCGAGGGCAAACCGGTGTTCTCGGTGCAGTACCACCCGGAAGCTTCGCCCGGCCCGCGCGACTCGCATTACCTCTTTCAGCGCTTCGCCGAGCTGATGCGCGAGAAGAAGCGCGCCTAAGGAAACAATGATGCGGCGTCGATTGGATCTACAGTCGATTTCTGACCAGATCTTGATGATCCTGCATCATCGTTTCTTCGACGACACAACGACCTATCTTACGTTCGCACAAATTAGGTCGGCGCTTGCGGCACAGCCAGCAAACGCGATCAGAATGGAGTTGACTCAACTAGTAAGTCAGCGAGACGTGGAGCAGCGGACTGAAACGCGTGAAAAATCGACTTTTGCTGGTATAGCGATTCAAGGAGGCGCGACTTACGAGGTTGCCTTGGATGGCTACAGAATTTCGAAAAGCGGACTTATTAAGGTCGACCGCTTCGAAGATGAATTCTACGCAAAATTGCAGCGCGATCTAGCCCTCGATGAGTTGACGCTTCCCGCTGGGTCGGAAGGTGACTTGTGGGAGCCGATACCGCTTGATGGCTCCGATGAAGCCCAACGAAGAGCTGTTGAAAAATTAGATGACGTGATTGAGAAACTCCGGGGCGACAATGGCTACGCCGCAACCCGTCCGGAGGAAAAGACATTTATCCTGGACAAACTTTCGATGGCCGCGAGACGGCTGAAGGAAGATAAGCAGATTACTTGGATGTACTTGAACGAATTCGCTCTCAAGCCATTGGGGGCTTTGATTCAGCAGTTCGGCAAAGCTGCAATTGGGGTGGCAGCTCTCGTTGCCAAAGATTCTCTTCTCAACTGGCTCAAGAGCAAAGGCTTTAGCATTCTTGATGGCCTAGTGAAGTAGACAACCTACTTGGGTGAGCACGGAGCTCGCGGCCTCTGCCGCCGTTGAATTTTAGCTTATGCTCGGGTCACCGGAGGCTCCAATGTCTGCGATCAAGGAGGGGGTTGAGCCGCTGGCGATCGTGTTCGAAGATGACGGCCTGGTGCCGAACAATCCGATGCCGTTTCTGGTCTACAAGAACGCCATTGATCTCGGCCGCCAGTGTCGAGCGCGTGTTCGCGGCCAATGGCTGGGGCGACATGTGGCGCAACGGCGTCTACGACTATCTGCACTATCATGCGACCGTGCACGAGGCGCTGGGTGTCGCCGCCGGAACGGCGCGGGTCCGCTTCGGCGGCGATCAGGGCCGGGAGCTGGAGCTCAGGCCGGGCGACGTCGCCATCCTGCCGGCCGGCACTGGACATCAATGCATCGCTGCCAGCAGCGATTTCTGCATCGTCGGCGCCTATCCGCCCGGACCGAAGATGCAGATCACGCGGCCGACGCCGGAGAACCACGCCCGCGCATCGAAAACCATTCCGGAGGTGCCGCTGCCCGCGACCGATCCTGTGCTCGGCGCGGGCGGCCCGCTCACGCGCCTGTGGCACCAGGCGCGCTGATCAGGCGCAATACAGCCGATACAGCGTCTGCAGGATCTCGCGGACCTCCCGGCTCGCCAGCCGATAGTAGATGGTCTGGCCATCGCGCCGGGTGGCGACGAGATCGAGCGCGCGCATCTTCGCGAGATGCTGAGACAGCGCCGCCTGTCGCAACCCGACCTGTTCGGCGAGATCGCCGACCGCGCGCTCGCCGTCGATGAGGTTGCAGAGCACCATGAGGCGCTTCGAATTCGCCATGGCAGCGAGCAGGCCCGCCGCCTCCTCCGCCTTGTCGTCGAGCGCCGCCACCATGGCCTCACGGGTTTTGCGCCTGGCCTGTGTTGTCATGATTGTTACTTCTTCATTTTCGTATATATGCAATAATGCACATGATAGCCGATTGCAACATGCCCCCGACGAGGAATCAAGGACGATATGATCACGGAGTATACAGCGGTCACGGCGCTCGCAGGCGGCGCCCTCATCGGCGCTGCAGCCGTCATGCTGATGGGCCTGACCGGCCGTATTGCCGGCGTCAGCGGCATCGCCGCGCGGCTGTTGCCACCCTGGGACGGTGCGCTCGCTGGCCGGCTCGCCTTCATAGGAGGGCTGGTCGCCGCCGCCCTTGCAGTCCGCATCGTCAGCGGGAGCCTGCCGCCGCTGAAGCTGGAGGTCGGTCCGATCGATATGGTTGCAGCCGGGCTGCTGGTCGGCTTCGGGGCGGTCTGGGGCAACGGCTGCACCTCGGGTCATGGCGTCTGCGGCATCGCCAGCCTCTCGCCGCGCTCGATCGTCGCCACGCTGGTGTTCATGGCCACCGCGGTCGCGACCACCTTCCTCGTTCGCCACGTGCTGTGAGGCACCATGATCATTTTCGTCCAGTTCACCGTCGGCCTCATCTTCGGACTCGGGCTGCTGCTCTCGGGCATGTCCAATCCAGAGAAGGTGCTCAACTTCCTCGATTTCGCGGCGATCCGCTTCGGCGGCTGGGATCCGAGCCTGATCCTCGTGATGGCTGGAGCGGTGGGGGTCACCTTCGCCGGCTTCCGACTGGTTTTCCGGCGCCGGCGTCCCGTCCTCGGTGACCAATTCCACCTGCCATCCTTTCAGACGCTGGATTGGCGGATCGCAACCGGCCCTGCGATCTTCGGCATCGGCTGGGGCCTCGCCGGCATCTGCCCGGGCCCGGCCTTCGTGGCGCTCGGCTACGGCTCGCCTGCCATCGTCCTGTTCGTCACGGCCATGATGATCGGAATGGCCGCAGCCCGCATGCTCGCGAGCCGCCGGCCCTCGCTCGCCGCAGTCGCTTCAGAATGAGGGAGGCTTGAATGTCCGGCATTCCTCATCCGGTCGACCTGTCAGTGAAACCCGAGGTCACACCGTTCTTCGATCGCGCCACCAACACCGTCAGCTATGTGGTCAAGGACCCAGGCTCGCGGGCCTGCGCGGTGATCGATTCGGTCATGGACATCGACTATGCATCGGGGCGCATCGCACCGCATTCGGCCGACGAGATCATTCGCCTGATCGAGGATCGCGGCTGGCAACTGGACTGGCTGATCGAGACCCATGTCCATGCCGACCATCTGTCGGCGGCGCCCTACATCCAGTCAAGGCTGGGCGGCAGGATCGGCATCGGCGCCAACATCAGGATGGTGCAGGAGACGTTCGGCAAGATCTTCAACGAAGGCACCGAGTTTCAGCGCGACGGCAGCCAGTTCGACCGCCTGTTCCATGATGGCGACACCTACCGGATCGGCGCAATCACCGCCTTCGCCATGCATACGCCGGGGCACACGCCGGCCTGCATGACTCATGTGATCGGAGACGCCGCCTTCGTCGGCGACACGCTATTCATGCCGGACGGCGGCTCGGCACGCGCCGACTTTCCTGGCGGCGATGCCCGCACGCTGTATCGCTCGATCCGCCGGGTGCTGGAGTTGCCTGACGCGACGCGGCTGTTCATGTGCCACGACTACGGTCCAAACGGCCGCGACATCCGCTGGGAAACGACGGTGGCCGAGCAGCGCGCGCACAACATCCACGTCCGCGACGGCATCACCGAGGATCAGTTCGTCGCCGCCCGCGAGGCGCGCGACCGCACCTTGGACATGCCCAAGCTGATCATCCCCTCCCTGCAGGTGAACATGAAGGCGGGACGGCTGCCGACGCCCGATCAGGACGGCCGGCGCTTCCTGAAAGTCCCGCTCAACGCACTCTAGGACACCCCTCGCCCCACCGACCACGCGGCAGACGTCGCGGCTCGGCTTTCCCATTTGGCAACGGCCGGGCGCCGGCGCGGCACGCCACTCCGGAGCATCGCAGGATGACCTTGTCCGCTGCCCAGCTTGCGCTCGGCTCGCTGTCGGGCTCTTTCGTCGGATTCACGCTCGGCCTGATCGGCGGGGGCGGATCGGTGCTGGCCGTGCCGCTCATGGTGTATCTGGTAGGCGTCGGCAATCCCCACGTCGCGATCGGCACGAGCGCGGTCGCCGTAGCGATCAACGCGGCGGCCAATCTCGCCAATCATGCCCGCTCCGGGAACGTCAAATGGCCTTGCGCGCTGGTGTTTGCTGCAACGGGCGTGGTCGGCGCCTTCGCTGGCTCGACGCTCGGCAAGATGGTCGACGGTCAGAAGCTGCTGCTGCTGTTCGCCCTGGTCATGATCGTGATCGGCCTCTTGATGCTGCGCAGGCGCGGCACGAACAGCCAGCTGGACGTCAAGCTTTCGCGCGACAATCTGTTGCCGCTCTTGGCATTCGGTTTCGGCACGGGAACACTGTCCGGCTTCTTCGGCATCGGCGGCGGCTTCCTGATCGTTCCGGCTCTGATGTTTGCGACGGGCATGCCGATCCTCTACGCGATCGGCTCCTCGCTCGTGTCCGTCACGGCGTTCGGACTGACGACCGCAGCAAACTACGCGCTGTCGGGACTGGTCGACTGGGCGCTGGCGGCGACCTTTCTCGTCGCCGGCATCGCCGGTGGCCTGGTCGGTGCGAAGCTGGCGGCTCGCCTGTCCGGTACGCGCGGCACCCTGAACAAGGTGTTTGCCACGGTGGTATTCGTGGTGGCGGCTTACATGATCTATCGGAGCTGGTCGGCACTCGGCCACTCCGCATAGCCTGGCATGGTATGAGCCGGAGGCCGGCATCGAGGCCGGACCGGCGCGCCACGTCCTCGCAGCGCGCCCGGACCTCAACTCGACGCTGGCCCGCCTACGCCGCGTTGCTGCCTTCCTGGCGGCTGGCTTCGAACAAGAACCAAGTGCGGCGCTCGGTCTCGTCGATGAAGGTCTCCAGCAGTCCCGCGGTGGCGGGATCGTCATTGTCGTCGCACAGCCCGTGCGCTTTCCGCATCGCAGCCGCGACGTGCTTGTTGTCCTCCATCAACTCCCGCAACATCTCGCGCGGCGGCACATACTCCTCGTTGTTGTCCTTGATGGTCTGCAGCTTGCTGATCTGGCTGATCGATTTCAGCGTGGTGCCACCGAGCTTGCGCACGCGCTCGGCGAGCTGGTCCGTGGTGGCAAAGATCGCGTCCGACTGCTCGTCGAGCATTTCGTGGTAGTCATGGAAATGCCGTCCGCTGACGTGCCAGTGGAAGTTCTTGGTCTTCAGATAGAGCGCAAAGGCGTCCGCAAGCAGCGTGTTCAATGCCGTCGAGATCTTGTTCACGGCATCCGGGGACAGATCGGTCGGGGTATCGAGCTCGGGGGCGGTCTTGTCGGTCTTTGCTTTACTCACGGCTTGGCCTTCCTGTTAGAAGCAGCGATGGACACGGATGATCGGACCCGTTAACGCTCGCTGACCCCTCCAGTTCCGATCAAGGAACTGTGTTTGCCGGAACCCGCCATGGACGACTGGATCGATTATTACGATTCCACGCACACGATCTATGCGAGCAAGCTGCATCGCGACCTGCACTTCGAGGGGATCGCGCGCGACATCGTCGGCTATATTCCCTCGCCCGACGCAGTCGTTCTCGACTATTCCTGCGGAGAGGCCCTGTCGGCCGCCAAGGTCGCCGACGCCTGCATGACGCTCATCCTGGCCGAGCCGGCGCCGGGCGTGCGCGGCCGGCTGATCGCGCGCTTCGCCCCCAACACCAAGATCCGCGTGCGGTCGCTGGACGAGCTGCGCAACATGCAGGAAGGCTCGATCGACCTCGTGGTCATGAACTCCGTGGCCCAGTACATGAGCGAGGCGGAATTCGATGCAGCCCTGGCCGTGATCAGGCGGCTGCTGAAGCCGTCGGGAAAGTTCGTCCTCGGCGACGTCCTGCGTCCGGACGTCGGCATGGGCCGTGACGTGCTCGCGCTGCTGATGTTCGCGGCGCGGGACGGCTTCCTCAAGGATGCCCTGGTCGGGCTGGTCGCCACTGCCCTGTCCGATTACCGGCAGTTGCGGACCAAGGTCGGCCTGCAGCGCTACAGCGAGGCCGAGATCCTGGCACGGCTGAAGAAGGCCGGCCTCTCTGCCGTCCGGGCGCCGAAGAATATCGGCCACAATCCCTGGCGCATGACCTTCGTGGCGCAGCCGGCAATGGGAACCGTGTGACCGGCCGAGCCGACCAACCCCACGCCGTGGCCCAACATCGAGCAACCGGATTAGGGTTAACTGAAACACGGGCTGGCTCACGCGGCCGTGAGAGGTAAGATCACCCCCGGCCCGGTGGCGGAAGCTACGACGCGAAGAGCGGTGCAACGCTCTTGAACCTGGTTCAAGTCCAGGCCGGGCCTCCAGCCGTCGCTGCTGCGCAGCTTCGGCTCGGCGAGCCAGCGACGGCGCCGTGCCCCTCAGACCCTCTTCGGCCAAATTGGCCGTTGATTTCGGCCCAAAACCCTTTTCGCTCAGAGGAAACTGGTCTAAAGACCGCTCGCGCGCGAGCAATGGTCGCGCCTTGGCCTTCGGGGACGCGCGGCACGCGCGCCCTTTTTTTGTGCCCAATTCCTGCCCGTTTCTTGCCCGTGAGCTTGAATGCCGAAACGAACCGACATCTCGACCATCCTGATCATTGGCGCCGGTCCGATCGTGATCGGCCAGGCCTGCGAATTCGACTATTCCGGTACGCAGGCGGTGAAGGCGCTGAAGGAGGAGGGCTATCGCGTCGTCCTCGTCAATTCCAATCCGGCCACGATCATGACCGATCCGGAATTGGCCGATGCGACCTATATCGAGCCAATCACGCCGGAGATCGTCGCCAAGATCATCGAGAAGGAACGCCACGTCATCCCCGGCGGCTTCGCACTGCTGCCGACCATGGGCGGGCAGACCGCGCTGAACTGCGCGCTGTCGCTGCGCCGGCAGGGGACACTGGAGAAGTTCGACGTCGAAATGATCGGCGCGACGGCTGACGCGATCGACAAGGCCGAGGACCGCCAGCTGTTCCGCAATGCGATGGAGAAGATCGGGCTGCAGACCCCGAAGTCGCGGCTCGCCAATGCGTCGGCGCTGAAGAAGCAGTATCGAGACAAATACTTGGCCGAGCGCGAGACGCTGTCGGGCGCCGCGCGCGACGAGCTCGACCGGCAATGGACGCTCGGCGAGAACGAGCGCCGCAAGCGCTATCAGGAGCATGCGCTGGGACAGGCGCTGATGGCGCTGTCCGAGATCGGCCTGCCCGCGATCATCCGTCCCTCCTTCACCATGGGCGGCACCGGTGGCGGCATCGCCTACAACAAGGAAGAGTATCTCGACATCATCGAGCGCGGTCTCGATGCCTCCCCCACCAACGAAGTGCTGATCGAGGAATCGGTGCTCGGATGGAAGGAGTACGAGATGGAGGTCGTCCGCGACAAACACGACAACTGCATCATCGTCTGCTCGATCGAGAACCTCGATCCGATGGGCGTGCACACCGGCGACTCGATCACGGTGGCGCCGGCGTTGACGCTGACCGACAAGGAATATCAGATCATGCGCGACGCCTCGCTGGCGGTGCTGCGCGAGATCGGCGTCGAGACCGGCGGCTCCAACGTGCAGTTCGGCGTCAACCCGGCCGACGGCCGCATGGTCGTGATCGAGATGAATCCGCGCGTGTCGCGCTCCTCGGCCTTGGCCTCCAAGGCGACCGGCTTCCCGATCGCCAAGGTCGCGGCCAAGCTCGCGGTCGGCTACACGCTGGACGAGATCGCCAACGACATCACCGGCGGCGCGACCCCGGCCTCGTTCGAGCCGACGATCGACTACGTCGTCACCAAGATCCCCCGCTTTGCCTTCGAGAAATTCCCGGGCGCCTCGACCACCTTGACGACCTCGATGAAGTCGGTCGGCGAAGTCATGGCGATCGGCCGCACGTTCCAGGAAAGCCTGCAAAAGGCGCTGCGCGGCCTGGAGACGGGCCTCACCGGCCTCGACGAGATCGACATCGAGGGGCTCGGCCGCGGCGATGACAAGAATGCGATCCGCGCCGCCCTGGGCACGCCGACCCCGAACCGCCTGCTCCAGGTGGCGCAGGCGATGCGCCTCGGCTGGTCGGACGAGGACATCTTCAACTCCTGCAAGATCGATCCGTGGTTCCTGGCGCAGATGCGCGGCATCGTCGAGATGGAGGACAAGGTTCGCCGTCATGGCCTGCCGCCGAATGCCAGCGGCATGCGCACGCTGAAGGCGATGGGCTTCTCCGACGCGCGGCTCGCGGTGCTCGCCAACACCACCGAAGCCGAGGTCGCCGCCAAGCGGCAGGCGCTCGGCGTCCGTCCGGCGTTCAAGCGAATCGACACCTGCGCAGCGGAGTTCGCTTCGCCGACCGCCTACATGTATTCGAGCTATGAGACGCCGTTTGCCGGCGCTCTCGGCGACGAGAGCGCGCCGTCGGACAAGAAGAAAGTAATCATTCTCGGCGGCGGTCCGAACCGGATCGGCCAGGGCATCGAGTTCGACTATTGCTGCTGCCATGCCTGTTTCGCGCTGGCCGATGCCGGCTACGAGACCATCATGGTCAACTGCAATCCGGAGACGGTCTCGACTGACTATGACACCGCCGACCGGCTGTATTTCGAGCCGCTGACGGCCGAGGACGTGCTCGAGATCATCGCCACCGAGCGAAAGAACGGCACCGTGCATGGCGTCATCGTGCAGTTCGGCGGCCAGACGCCGCTGAAACTCGCGCGCGCGCTCGAAGCCGCCGAGGTACCGATCCTCGGCACCTCGCCGGAAGCCATCGACCTGGCCGAGGACCGCGACCGCTTCAAGCGCATCCTCGACAAGCTGCACCTGAAGCAGCCGAAGAACGGCATCGCCTATTCGGTCGAGCAGGCGCGCCTAGTGGCGGCCGATCTCGGCCTGCCGCTGGTGGTGCGCCCGTCCTATGTGCTCGGCGGCCGCGCGATGCAGATCATCCGCGAGGACAACCAGCTCAGCGACTACCTGCTCGGCACCCTGCCGGAGCTGGTGCCGGCCGACGTCAAGGCGCGCTATCCCAACGACAAAACCGGCCAGATCAACACGGTGCTGGGCAAGAACCCGCTGCTGTTCGACCGCTACCTGTCGGACGCCACCGAGATCGATGTGGACTGCCTTTCCGACGGCAAGGACACCTTCATCGTCGGCATCATGGAGCACATCGAGGAGGCTGGCATCCATTCCGGCGATTCCGCCTGCTCGCTGCCGCCGCATTCGCTCGACGAGGCGACCATCGCCGAGCTTGAGCGGCAGACCCGCGAGCTGGCGCTCGGGCTCGACGTCGTCGGCCTGATGAACGTGCAATATGCGATCAAGGACGGCACGATCTACGTGCTCGAGGTCAATCCGCGCGCCTCGCGCACGGTGCCCTTCGTCGCCAAGGTGGTCGGCACGCCGGTCGCCAAGATCGCGGCCCGGATCATGGCGGGCGAGAAGCTCGCCGATTTCGGGCTGACCAAGCGCGCGCTCAAGCATGTCGGGGTGAAGGAATCGGTCTTCCCGTTCGCCCGCTTCCCCGGCGTCGACACCGTGCTCGGCCCGGAGATGCGCTCCACCGGCGAGGTGATGGGCATCGACCGCTCGTTCGCCGTGGCGTTCGCCAAGAGCCAGCTCGGGGGCGGCACACGCGTGCCGCGCAAAGGCACGGTGTTCGTGTCGGTGCGTGAAAGCGACAAGGCGCGCATCACCGAGGTGGTGCGGATGCTGCACGAACTCGGCTTCAAGGTGGTAGCGACTTCCGGGACCCAGCGCTTCCTGACAGACCAGGGCGTGCCGACCGAGAAGATCAACAAGGTGCTGGAAGGCCGGCCGCACATCGTGGACGCTATCACCAACGGCGACATCCAGCTGGTCTTCAACACCACCGAAGGCCCGCAGGCGCTGGCCGACAGCCGCTCGCTGCGGCGCGCTGCCCTCTTGCATAAAGTGCCGTATTACACCACTCTTTCGGGTGCCGTGGCGGCCGCGCAAGGCATCCGTGCCTATCTCGGGGGAGACCTTGAGGTCCGCACCCTGCAGAGTTACTTTTCCGAAAACTAATCGCAGAGCGCGGGCGAACGCCCGCTAAGCGGTTGGCAACAATCGGCAATAGAAGCTTTCAGGAACTCGCCGCCCCGTTCGATGTTGTACCGGCCTTTGACGGGACGGTCTTGCCGGGCCTTGAGGCTTTGCTTTGAGCCGCAAAGGCCTATTCTGAAGATGCTGATCGTGCGCGCCCCCGCCCGCACGACTGAAGGACGAGAAGAGATGGTGGAAAAGGTTCCCATGACTTCGATGGGCTACGCCGCGTTGGAGAACGAGCTCAAGCAGCGCCAATCGGTGGACCGTCCGCGCATCATCGAACATATCGCGGAAGCGCGTTCGCATGGCGACCTGTCCGAGAACGCGGAATATCACGCCGCCAAGGAAGAGCAGTCTCACAACGAGGGCCGCATCGCCGAGCTCGAGGACAAGCTCGCGCGCGCCGACATCATCGATGTGACCAAGCTCTCCGGCGACACGATCAAGTTCGGCGCGACGGTGACCCTGATCGACGAGGACACCGAGAAGAAGACGGTCTGGCAGATCGTCGGCGAGGTCGAGGCGGACGCCAAGAAGGGCAAGATCTCGATCACCTCGCCGCTGGCGCGCGCGCTGATCGGCAAGAAGATGGGCACCACCGTCGAGGTCATGGCGCCCGGCGGCGCCAAGTCCTATGAGATCGCCAAGGTCGAGTGGCGCTGAGGACCCGAGGCACCGGAGCGGTGCCTGTGACCGTTGGGACGAAACCAGGGCTGCGCGAAGGCGCGGCCCTTCGTCGTTTGGCCGGCCGCACTGCGGCACAATGGCGTTCGGCAGCACACGGTCAATTCATCGGGCTGCAGGCCACACGCCGGTGACGGGCTTTCGGGAATGAGCTAGTGCAGAACCGACGAGCCGTGCCGGGAGGATGGGTCCGGTCCGTCGCATCATGATGGCTTTGATTGGGGGATAATCGACATGGAGCAGATGTTCTCGAAATGGCAACCGGCTGTACTCAGCCTGTTTCGCTTCGTCACGGGCCTGTTGCTGTTTCAATACGGCGTGGCGAAGATCTTCAAGTTTCCAGTGATCCCGTATTTCGCAAACATTCCGCCGCTCATCTATACGGCCGGCCTGATCGAGCTCGTGCTGGGCGGATTGCTGATGGTGGGTCTGCTCACGCGGCCCGTCGCGTTCATTCTGTCGGGTCAGATGGCCTTCGCCTATTTCCTCGGTCACATGTTCAAGACAGGTGAACCGGTGTGGCTGCCTCTCCTGAACAACGGCACCGCGGCAATCGCATTCTGCTTCTCATGCCTTTATCTGGCGACGGCCGGCGGGGGTCCGATCAGCCTCGACGCGATGCTGCGTAAGAAGGCGTAGGCTTTCACTCACAGTCATTCCGGGGCGCCTCGAACGAGGCGAACCCGGAATGGCGGTGGGCCTAGCTGCGTCCCTTGACCTCGAGCGGCACCGCCGCCTCGTATTTCGAGTTGTGCAGCACCAGGGACGTTCGCACGTTGCGCACGTGAGGTGCCGCCGTCAGGTGGGTCACGAACTCCTGAAACGTCGCCATGTCCGGTGCCACGCATTTCAGGATGAAGTCCACCTCGCCGGACAGCATCCAACATTCCCGCACCAGCGGCTCGGAGCGCACGAACTCTTCGAACGCCTTCAGATCGGCGTCCGCCTGGCTCGACAGGTGGACCGAGGCGAACACGGTCACGTCGAAGCCGAGCTTGCGCGGGTCGAGCAGGCCCCGGTAGCCGGTGATGTAGCCTTCCTCCTCCAGGGTCCGCACGCGGCGCAAGCAAGGCGGCGGCGAGATGCCGACCCGCTTGGCGAGCTCGACATTGGTGATCCTGCCGTCGGCCTGAATTTCGCTCAGGATTTTGAGATCGATCTCATCAAGATTCTTGGACACGGGGATTGTGGGCTCTGGCGGAACAGGAGGAGGCGCAGGGGGCGCCGGGCGACGATGGGCAACTCTCTTAGCGCAAGCCGGTCAATCCACGCAATTTTATTGCTTTAGATTTCCCCTGTTGACCGGCTCGTGAAGGGAAAATTCGCCGAGATGCGTTGCAATTCTTGCATAGCTTGCCAGATGGCTTAGACTTGGATTTGACATTTTCGATGGGGCTTCGGAGCGTTTCTTCCGCGCATTCCGCTCGCTGCGTCGGTAATCCTCCCTTTTCCAGCGAGTCTTCGGCCACATGCAAGCTCCGATCCATGCCAAAGTCGTCATCATCGGTTCCGGCCCTGCTGGCTATACGGCGGCGATCTACGCGGCACGAGCTATGCTGGAGCCGGTGCTGATTCAGGGCATCCAGCCAGGCGGCCAGCTCACCATCACCACCGACGTGGAGAACTATCCGGGATTTGCCGACGTCATCCAGGGTCCCTGGCTGATGGAGCAGATGGAAAAGCAGGCGACGCATGTCGGCGCCCAGATCAAGACGGACCTCGTGACCAAGCTGGAGCTGGGACAGCGTCCGTTCCGCCTGACCTGCGACTCCGGTGACGTCTACCTCGCCGAGACCATCATTCTGGCGACCGGCGCCCAGGCGCGCTGGCTCGGGCTGCCGTCGGAGGAGACGTTCAAGGGCTTCGGGGTCTCGGCCTGTGCGACCTGTGACGGCTTCTTCTATCGCGGAAAGGAGGTCGTCGTCGTCGGCGGCGGCAACACCGCGGTCGAGGAAGCGTTGTTCCTGACCAATTTCGCATCGACCGTCACCGTCGTACACCGGCGCGACCATTTCCGCGCCGAGCGCATCCTGCAGGAGCGGCTGTTCAAGCATCCCAAGATCAAGGTCGTCTGGGACAGCGCCCTCGATGAGATCTGCGGCGCCGGCTCGCCATCCAAGGTCACGCATGTCCGGCTCAAGAACGTCAAGACCGGCGCGCTCACCGAGCTGCCCGCCGATGGCGTGTTCGTTGCAATCGGCCACGCGCCGGCAACCGAGCTGGTCGCGGGGCAACTGAAACTGAAGCCTTCCGGTTACGTCGAGGTGGTGCCGGGCTCGACCGCGACCTCCGTTCCCGGCGTGTTTGCAGCCGGCGACGTCGCCGATGAAACCTATCGGCAGGCGATCACCGCAGCCGGCATGGGCTGCATGGCCGCCCTCGAGGCCGAACGCTTCCTCGCCCACGCCGCGAGCGAACGCGCCGCGGCGGAATGAACTGACGATGCCACGATCACGGGATGGATTTACGGATATGGATTGGGACAAGCTGAAGGTGTTTCACGCAGCGGCGGAAGCAGGCAGCTTCACGCATGCCGGGGAGCAGCTCGGGCTGTCGCAATCGGCGGTGTCGCGCCAGGTCAGCGCGCTCGAGCAGGAGCTCGCAGTCTCGCTGTTCCACCGCCATGCCCGCGGGCTGATCCTGACGGAGCAAGGCGACCTCCTGTTCCGAACCGCGCATGACGTCTTCATGCAGCTGCAGGCGGCGCGCGCCAAGCTGACCGACAGCCGCGAGCGCCCGAGCGGCGACCTGAAGATCACGACCACGCCGGGCGTCGGCATCAACTGGTTGATCCCGCGACTCGGAGAATTCACCGCGCTCTATCCGGAGATCCGGATCTCGCTGATCGTCACCGACGAGGAGCTTGATCTGTCGATGCGCGAGGCGGACGTGGCGATCCGCACCCGCAAGCCGACTCAGCCCGATCTGATCCAGCGCAAGCTGTTCGCGATCAGCTTCCACGCCTATTGTTCACCGGAATATGTCAAGCGCTTCGGCACGCCGCGCACGCTCGACGAGCTCGATGATCATCGCATCATCATGCTGGCCGACGGCCAAGTCGCGCCGCATCTCCAGAACCGCAGCTGGCTGGTCGATGCCGGCCGCAACGGCTCCGGTCCGCGCGAGGCCTATTTCAGGGTCAACAACATTCTCGGCCTGGTCCGCGCCTGCCAGCAAGGACTCGGCATCGCCGCGCTGCCGGACTACCTCGTCGAGGAAAACAGCCGTCTCGTGCAATTGTTCGGAGAGTCGGATTCGATCCAGCTCGACACCTACTTCGTCTATCCCGAGGAATTGAAAACGGTCGCTCGCGTTCAAGTGTTCCGTGACTTCGTCGTGAGCAAAGCGCAGCGCTGGCCGGCGTAAGATTGTGCATGTCTGACATGCGGCTTGCATGGTTGCTGCGACGCCATGCGAGAGCCCATACTGAGGATGTGCTGAGCGTTGGCGTTGCGCATTGTCCCCCTCCTCCAGTGGCGCGAGCGTTCAGAAATCCCTCTTGGAAGGTGATTGTGTCGGCCGCTTTGGCCAATACCTCCAGCCGGGCTCATTTGGGCCCGGCTATTTTTTTGCCGAATGTTTCCGTGTCGTGCCCGATGCGGCGTTGACAGCATCGCCCGCACCGCGCATCTAGATCGCATGTCCACGTCTTCGTACGCCAAGTTGTCGTCGAAAAAAGCTCCCCTCCCGGGGACATGTGGACGCGCGCGCTAGAATCTCTCGAATTCACCGCCGCATCACCAGCCCCGCCGCGAGGACGGGGCTTTTTTGCGTGTCCCGTCTCCGGCTCCTGCCAACCCAAGGAGATGGACCATGACCGACGTTACGACCCGACTGCAGGGCCTCTGGCTGCCCCTGATCACGCCGTTCCGCGATGGCGCGCTCGACGAACCATCCTTACGCAGTCTGGTTCGGCACTACGCTGCCAAGCGGATCGATGGACTGGTGCTCGGTGCCACGTCAGGAGAAGGACTGGCGCTGTCATGGGACGAGCGCGCCCGTCTGATCAGCGTGGTCCGGGACGAGCTCGACACCACCGGCCGGTCGCTGCCGATCTGTCTTGGTGTCGGCGGCGTGGCGACGGCCGAGGTGATCGAAGCGCTCGACCGAACCGCGTCATGGCCGATCGACTTCTATCTGATCTCGAGTCCGCCTTACGTGCGTCCGTCGCAGCGCGGCCTGCTGGCGCATTTCACCGCGTTGGCTGACCGCACCGCCCATCCGATCGTGCTCTACAACATTCCCTATCGGTCGGCGGTCGGCCTCGACAACGAGACGTTGCTGCAGCTCGCCGAGCATCCCGCCATCGCTGGGCTCAAGGATTGCTGCGCCAACCGCACGCAGACGCGCGACCTGATCACGCGCCGGCGCGCTGGCTTTCATATCCTGACGGGCGAAGACGCCCAGAGCTTCGATGCGCTGCAGGCCGGTGCCGACGGCGCCATCCTGCTCTCGGCACATCTGGAGACCGAGACGTTTGCCGCAATCCTGCAGCACGTGAAGGCCGGCCGTCACGACGCGGCAGCAGCGTGCTGGGCGCAGGTCGAGCATCTGACGCGGCTGCTGTTCACCGAGCCGAGCCCCGCACCGGCCAAGTACTGGCTGGCGCGCACCGGCGTCATTGCGAGCCCCGAAGTGCGGCTGCCGATGGTGGAGGTTGGCGACGACCTCGCCGCACGGCTGGATCAGCAGATCGAGCGGCGCCAGCCGACGACCGCGCAGAACCGCGTTGCCTGAGCACGTCCCAACCTATTCGCCGGCTCTGCCTTGCCTTCCCGATCGGGACGGCCAGGCAGAGCCGCGCCACCGCTGCGGAGCCGGAGCAGAATCTCCGTGGTTAATCCGAGCTAACAAACGCGATCAAAAGCGGCGCAGTCCGCAACCTCGTGTTTAAAGATGTTCCGCTATGGATGTTGAAAACATCAAAGAGCGCGAGGGCGTCGTGGCTTTGCAGGATCATCCATACCCTGAGCACCAGGGGTTCAGCGTCGAAGACATTCTCTGGGCGGTCGGGATCTGGTCCGTCATCCTGACCCTGACGCCGGCAATCGCCTTCTATTTCCTGATGGTTGCCTGACCTCGCCGCGCCCTCTCGCGCGGCGCGAGGTCGGCACTCACGCCAGATCGTGTGACCCGACGCAAAAAACGCGCGGAAGACCGCGCGTCGATGCCTCATCTGATGCCGCGATCAGGCCGCCTGCTTGTGCATGGCGCCGTTGGCCGACACAGTCCCGCGAATCGCCCGCACCGAACGCTCGATCGCAGCCCAGAGGCGTGCGATCTCGGCCGCAGCCCGGCCCTCCGCATAATATTCCCGCACGCCTTCACCCTGGCCCAGCGCCATCAGCAGATCGGCGCGGTTGGTGATCTGGCCGCCCCACACCGGGGCCTTGAACTTCGCCAGCGCCTCGCGGGCGATGGTGACGATCGGGCTTTCGGCATCGTCGCGGCGCGCCGGCGCGCCATTGAGAACGACCGCGTAGGGCTTGCGCGCGGCGCGGCAGGTCTGGATCGTCTCCTGTACCGCGTTGACGTCGAACACGCCGGGGCGGGCCGGGATGATCACCATGGTCGCGTTCTTGATCGCATCCTCGACGACGGCCGAGATGGTCGGCGGCGTATCGATCAGCACCCATTCGACGCCGTCGCGGCGGGCGGCGGACACGATCGCGCTCACCGAGTTCACGGCCGTCTTGATCGGCGGCTCGTTGGTGCCGCGCAGCTTGTGCCAAAGCGTCAGCGACCCCTGCGGGTCGGCATCGATGAGCAGACAAGACTTGCTCGACTTGATCTGCGCAGCGAGATGGGCGGCCAGGGTGCTCTTGCCTGAACCGCCCTTACGCGATGCGAAAACAATAACGTTCATACCTTGGCCTCCAGATTGACCCCGGCAGCGAAAATGAATCAGCGGACTGATTCGCGGAAGATAAATTTAGCGATCGATAAGACGTAACTCCTGATTGCCGAAACGCATTGGTTTTTGAGTCACACCAAAGCAGGCAAAACAGCAGATCAGGCCGCGATGTTCGACAACATCCGGTCATGCCCCATCGCACTTACATGTTGAGGCTGCGCGTCGAGAACCGCCGCCATTCCCGGTGCCGCCAAATGCGGCCATCGGCATCGCTCACGTCGCGTCCGGTCGCGTCGACTTCTTCGATTTGCCGGCGCGCGCAGTGATCGGCTTCCTGGTGACAGGACGAATGCTCATCGGCCGCTCCGCGCGGCCCGATGACGCTGTCTGGCGCTCTGGCGGCCCGAATTGGGCGCGGCATGGCGGCGACAGCTCGGCCTTGCGGCGGACCATGCAGGCGGTGACACGATCGACATCGGGAATGTCGGAACTACAAAGCCGGAACGCATCGCCTGTGCACGCCTGCTCCTGCTCGGCGGTATAGGCCCGTGCGGTTACGGGGACTAACAGCGCGGCTATAGCGATCAGTACGGCAGAGATGCATGGATCGAGATCAATCCCTCTCATCGCCCCCTCCCCCTCGTTGCCGCCAACTGTGATTGAAGGAGACCGGATTCGCAAGCAACGGCGCCACGCCGTGCTACCGATCCGGCGCAGCAAAACCGCAAGCGAGCGCACGATCCGGCGATATATCCGTCGAAATACGGAGACCGGGCTCGGGCTTCCGCGACCAAAGCTCTGCGCCCACGCCCCGGCCCTGCGCGAGAGGTCGCGACGGGGCTACAAATCACGGCGCAGGATCAATGGGGCGCGGAGCACGGATGGAGGTGAGCTTGCGAACGGCACAGCGATGGGCGTGGCCATGGTACAGTTGGGTGGGCTCGAACCACCGACCTCCTGTTCCACAGACAGGCGCTCTAACCAACTGAGCTACAACTGCATCCGCATGGGACGGCCCACGAGGGGCGTCCGAACGGGCCGGAAACTAGGTGCAACGGGCGAATTTGGCAAGGCCGAGAACGGATAAAGTCCCCTGCCGTGACGGCGTTTTTTGACGCCGCTTCGGCCCGAACGAGCCCCCGTGCAAACGGCGAGCCCCAGAAAGCAAACCCGGCCGCGAACGCGCCCGGGTCATGGATCTCCCGCCGTCCATGTCGGCACACGGCCGTACCGCGCACCCGGCGAGACTTGAGGCTGGCCCTCAGGCCGCCGTCTTGAACAGCTTGGTGGCGCTTTCCTTGATCGGCTCAACCGTCTCGGCCGCAACCTTCTGGCCGAGCTCGCCGAGCTCCTTGGCCTGGGCCGTGAAGGTCTCGAACTGCTTGCGCGCGAAGCCCGTCCAAAGCTCCATCGCCTCCGACGGCGACTTCACGCCGAACAGCTCCTGGGCGAAGTCGAGCGAAGCCGTGGTATTGGCCTTCGTGAATTCCATGACCTTGGACGAGTAGGCGCCGGCGCCCTTGCTGGCGTTGGCGAAGAAGGCCTCGATGGCCGAATTGTGGGTTTCCGCTGCGTCCTTGAACTTGGCGTAGTTCTCGCGGGCCTGGGACACGCCTTTTTCGGCGAACGCGCGCATCTGCTCGGGAACCTCGAACGGGATGATGGACGCGGAGAAAGGATCGGTGGCATTGGTCATGGCATGCATCCTTCGAAACATTGAGACTGGACCGTCCCGGCAATCGGGACGTCACTTCGGATCACGCAGAGGAACCGCCCCTGGGAGGTAACAACCTCGCGTAGAGCTATATCGTGGCGCTTTTGTGCAACGCAACGGAAATTCCACCATCAGGAACTGTTTGCCGCACCCGCTTCCAGATTTTCGGGAGCGGAGAACGTTCCGTCAGGCCTTAGGCTTTGTGGCGTCGATCGCAACCTTGCCGATGGCCTGCCCCATTTCGCTTGCCTGCTCGGCGAGCGACCGCATCTGGCCCTGAACAAATTCGCCGTGCAGCCGCAGCACCTCGGGCAGGTCCTTGGCGTGCACCAGCGATTGGGCGTAGTCGAGCGACGACTGGACGTTCTTTTCAGCGTAGGACAAGACCTTGGCGCCGATGTCCTTGGCCCCGGCCCGCACCGTCGTGCTGCGGTGTTCGAGCGAGCCGGCCGTCGCCTCCGCTCCAGCCAAGAACTTCTCGAACGTCTGACGTGCCTGGTTGAAGCCTGCCTCCGCCATCGCCCGCATGTCTTTCGGAATCTCGAATCGTCGCCCGTCGTCGGTCATGGTTCCCTCCTTCTGACGTCACGATTGGCTGGCGCCCTTAGCGCCTCGTCCTCGCGGTGACCGTCCCGTTGCCCGCGCAGCTCTCGACCTGCCCAGGTATCATCGTGGTCCCCAACAGGGGGGTTCGCCGCGATTCCGCGCGCTGCGGCTCACGAGGAACACATTAAGGTTATCCAAGCTTTAGCAGGACAGGAGCGCGGCCCCGCCGTGGACCTCGGCCCTCAAAACGCGCGATAGTAACGAATTCTTAACGCGACCAGTTCCGACCGCCGATCCGTCGGCCGATCAACATCACAAGAGCCGTTTGCCGTCGTCGCCCATGACCTACGCCGATCTCGAATTGCAGGCCCTCAGCGACCCCCGGCTGGCCGTCCACGCCGCCGGCAGTCTGCCGGCCTGGCTATGGTCGGCCGATGGCAGCCGTGTGCTGTGGGCCAATGCGGCCGGTGCGCGCGCCCTCGGCGCGGCGAGCGCAGCGGCGCTGATCGCTAAGACGCTCGGCCCTGCCGACGCGCATCGTCGCCAGGTCGCTCAATTGGGACGGCGGCTGCCCGAGACCGGCGCCTTGCGGCTCGAACGCCTCCGTGGCTTCGGCGCGCCGCTCGGCACGCTCGCGACCTGCGGCTGCGCCCGGATCGATCTGCCGGATGGCACGCGCGCGGTGCTGATCACCGGCACCGACGGGGGTGGACGTAGCTTCCCCCTGGCGGATCGCCTGAAGCGGCTCGTGGAGACGAGTGAGCATGCGCTGATCGCATTCACCCAGGACGGTCAGTTCGCCGGCAGTAGTTCAGCCGGACGGCGCCTGTTTGGCATGCGCGACCTGAGCGAGCCGGATTTCGTCGGGATACGCAGGGCGGCGCTGGCCGATGGCATGGCCGAGGTGACGTTTGGCACGGAGCGCGCAGCGCTCTACCGCATCGGCAGCGGCAACCAGGTCGGGCTGGTGGCCGTCCCGATGCCGGCCCCTGCCGAGGAGATCGAGGCGCCGGGCACGGCGCCAATACCTGAGCCAACCGCGGATGCCGCCCCGGCATCACCAGCCCCCGTGGATGTTGCCGCTGGGCCCACGGTCGTGACTTCGCCTCCTCTTCCGATGGATGCAATGACTGAACGCCAAACCGACGACGAATCCCCCGCGCTGTCGAACGAAGCGCCGGCCGAGTTCCTGCTGATCGACGATCCGGCCGAGGCCGACCTGTTCAAGGCGTCGGCGCCGCAAACGGAAGATCACGCGCATCCTGCCGATTCCGGCGCGGCGGACCTTTCAGTCGGCCGCCGCCATCCGCTCCGATTTTCCTGGCAGATGGATGCCGAGGGACGGTTCTCGATCGGCTCCGATGAATTCACCCGCCTGATCGGGCGGCACAGCGCCGCCAAGCTCGGCCATCCCTGGCATGAGCTCACTGCATCGCTAGGCCTCGATCCCGAAGGGCGAATCAGTGCCGCGATCGAAACGAAAGAGACCTGGAGCGGGATCGTCGTCAGCTGGCCCGCGGAGGGCGAGCGGCTTGCGGTCGAATTGTCGGGACTGCCTGTCCTGACGGAGGACAGAACCCATGCCGGCTATCGCGGCTTCGGCGTCTGTCGCGACCTCGACGCCCTGGACCGGCTGGCCGCACTACGTCGCCCCGCATCGACCGATGCAGCCGCGACCGATGCTCCGGACGCCGACGAAACCGAACCTGCCCAATCCGACCATGTGCAGGCCGCAGATGTGCCGCCGCAGCAGGACAACATCACTGCGTCATCGCGTGAGGCTTCCATTGCGCCGGACGTACACCACATCGACGGTATCGGGCTCGAAACGACCGGGAACGTGGTCCCGTTCCGCGCTCCGGGCGAGTCCAAGCATCCGGTGCTCACGCCGGTGGAGAACAGTGCGTTCCATGAACTCGCGCGTCAGCTGTCGGCCCGGCTCGAAGGCGAGATCCGCAACTCAGCCGCGGGCGTCGCGAGTGCGGCGCTCGAGCCGGGATCGCGCGTGAGCGATCCGTCGGTCCCGCCGCAGCAACAGGCTCCGTCGGCGACGGAAACGGCGACCGATCATGGCTCGGAGCTGCAGACCGAATGGCTCAGCCCCGAGGAGCCGCCGGCCCAGGGCGACAGTCAGCGTGACCGCATCCTGCTCGACCTGCTGCCGACGGGCATGCTGATCTACCGGCTCGATCGGCTGCTCTATGGCAATCCGGCCTTCTTCAGGCAGATGGGCTACGCCGATCTTGCGGCCCTGGAGCAGGCAGGCGGGCTCGATGCGCTCTATGTCGAGCCGGGCGTGTCGTCCGCGTCGAACAAGTCGGAGGCCGGCACCCCCGTCACGATCTCGGCCGCCGACGGCTCCTCCAGCGAGGAGGTGAAGGCGGAAGCCCGCCTGTTCACGATCACCTGGGACGGCGATACCGCCCATGCCCTGATCTTCGCTCCGGCGCCCGGCACCGCAGCCGCGGTTCCGACGGCCGCCGACGCCGCACCGATGTCGGCGCAGGCCTCGGCTGCACCGGCCCCCCTGGTCGTGGCCCCGCCTCCGGCCGCCGGCCACGCCGAAGCCGAAGATCTTGCGGCGATCCTCGACGTCACAGCCGAGGGCATCCTGATGTTCGACGCCGGCGGCAACATCCACGCCTGCAACCGCAGCGCCGAGGCGCTGTTCGGCTACGATGGCGCGGCGCTGGTGCGCCGTAACCTGATCGAGCTGTTCGCGCCGGAAAGCGCCCGCCTCGTGCTCGATGACCTCGACAGCGTGCAGCAGGCCGGCGCGTCGAGCGGGCTCGATCAGGGCCGCGAGGTGCTCGGGAAGGTCGCTCAGGGCGGCGTCATTCCGTTGTCGATGGCAATTGGCCGGACCCGGCCCGGCGGTCCGAATTTCTTTGCCGTGTTCCGCGACCTGTCGCAACTCCATCGCGGCGATAGCGAGTTGCTGCAGGCTCGTCGCGTGGCCGATCGGGCCGCCAACGCCAAGGCCGACATGCTGGCCCGGATCAGCCACGAGGTGCGCGCACCGCTGAACGCGATCATCGGCTTTGCCGAGGTCATGATCGGCGAACGTTTCGGCACGATCGGCAACACGCGCTACGCCGAATACATGAAGGACATCCGCGCCTCGGGCGAGCGCGTCGTCTCCCTGATCGACGATCTCTTGGAGCTGTCGCGCATCGAGACCGGCAAGCTCGAGCTCACCTTCACCAGCCAGAACCTCAACGAGCTGGTGGAGAACTGTGTCGCAGTGATGCAGCCGCAGGCCAACCGCGCCCGCATCATCATCCGCACCTCGCTGTCGCAACTGCTGCCGCCGGTCATCGCCGACACAAGGGCGCTGCGCCAGATCGCGATGAACCTGATCTCGGCCTCGATCTCGCTGGCAAATCCCGGCGGCCAGGTCATCGTCTCGACCGCGCTGACCGATTTCGGCGAGGTCGCGCTGCGCGTGCGCGACACCGGTCATGGCCTGAACGATCAGGAGGTGGCCGCCGCGCTCGAACCGTTCCGTGCGCCCTCGGCTTCCGAGCAAGGCCCCGATGGCGCCGGTCTCAGCCTGTCGCTCACCAAGGCGCTGGTCGAAGCCAACCGGGCGCAGTTTCATATCAAGGCGGCGCCGAAATCCGGCACGTTGATCGAGGTGGTGTTTCCCCGCGCCGTGGCGCGCAATCAGAGCACCGGCTGAGCCGATCCCGCCCGCCGCACGGCCAGTGACCGACGCTTGAGACCGAGCAGAAGCGGACCGAACACCAGGACGAAGCCGGCGAATGCGACGATCCAGGCCAACGCCGCGACGTGCAGCAGCACCTCGCCGTGCGCCGGCGCCACTGCGGCGCAGATCCGCGTCACCGCTGCGATGATGATCGCCAGATAGATCGCCTGGGTCGCGGGCGCGGCCGTCAGCGCCTGGCCGGTGTGGCCGAGCGTGGCCCGCGTCATCACGGCAAGCGTCGTGATGCCGGCGGCTCCGACCATCCAGGCATGCAGCCCGGCGCTGGGCAGAATCCATCCGAGGCTGGCGGCCGCCGTGAGCAGGAAGCCGAGCGGAACGAACATGTAACCGACATGCAGGATGACCAGCAGCCGTTCGCGCAAGGTGCGATCGCCGGCCCAGCGCGCGAGCCTCACCACATGCAACATGCCGGTCGCAGCCAGCGCGAGCGCGGTCGGCGCGCTCTCAGGAACCAGGATCCAGCCGAGCAGGCTCAGCGCGCTGAACAGCACGACCGCGATGTCGAAGCGGCCGAACGGCGCCGGCAGCCGGCCGGGATTGTGCTTGACCAGCCAGTTGCGCGTGAAGCTCGGCGTGATGCGGCCGCCGATCAGCGCGAGCAGCAGCACGATCACGGCAACGCCGACGCGGATCGCGTAATCGGCCGAGCCACGCAGATGGGCCTCGACGTGGAAGGCGATGTTGCCGGCGCACAGCACCGTGACGATCGCAACCACCGGCAGATTGCGCCAATTGCGCCCGGCGACGATCTCGCGCGCCGCGGCCAGGACGACGAGCACGAGGAAGCTCGCATCGATCAGCAGCGCGGCCCACCAGGGACCCAGCGCCGACACCGTGACGGCCAGTCGTCCGGCCGTCCATACGAGCACCAGGGTGAGCAGCGGCAGGCCCCGGATCGGCAGCCGTCCGGTCCAGTTCGGGATCGCCGTGAACAGGAAGCCGGTGACGATGGCCGGCAGGTAGCCGTAGAGCATCTCGTGCACGTGCCAGTCTCGGGGGACAAAGCCCGAGCTCAGCTTCAGCTCACCGTAAAAGGCCGGGAGCCAGATCAGGATCGCCAGCGCAGCCTGGAGCGCGCCGAGCAGGAAGAACGGCCTGAACCCGTTGGCGAGGACGGTCCAGCCCTGATAGTTGCGTGGAATGGCCATGTGCATGCTCGCTCGATGAAGGACGGGAACCGCACCGATCGCGGCGCTGTGCTTAACATGTAGTTGCGCGTCGCCCACTATGGCTTGCGCCAGCACAAACTTCCGACGGATCGCAAAAACGTGCTATTGAGCGCCGCAAAATTGAGCCGAATCCGGCCCCGGAGAACATCATGGCTTCCATCGACCGTTCGCTGGTCGCGCATCTGCCGCTGTTTGCAGGGCTGTCCGCTGAGGATCTCACGGACGTGCTGCGGGAGGCCCGCTCCCTTCGCGTCCCCCGCAACGGTGCGGTGTTCGAGCAGGGCGCCGATGCGACCTCGTTCTTCCTGCTGCTCCACGGTCATGTCCGCGCCAGCAAGACGACGCCCACCGGCGACCAGATCGTGGTGCGCTATGTCGTGCCAGGGGACACGTTCGGCGTCGCCCCCGCCATCGGACTCCAACATTATCCGGCGACAGCGACCGCCGTCGACGACAGCATCGTGCTGGCCTGGCCGTCCGCCTCATGGCCGCGGCTGGTCGCGAAGTTCCCATCGCTGGCGGCGAACACGCTGCAGACGGTCGGCCAGCGGCTGCAGGAAACCCACGCGCGCGTGATCGAAATGTCGACGCAGCAGGTGGAGCAGCGCATCGCGCATGCGCTGCTTCGGCTCGCCAACCAGGCCGGCCGCAAGCTCGATCATGGCGTGCAGATCGATTTCCCGATCAGCCGGCAGGACATTGCGCAGATGACCGGGACGACGCTGCACACGGTGAGCCGCATCCTCTCCGGCTGGGAGCAGCTCGGCCTGGTCGAAAGCGGCCGTCAGAAGATCGTCCTGCGCGAGCCGCACAAGATCGTGCTGCTGGCGCAGCAGGGCGCCGGCGACGCGGCCGCATCCCGCACCTGATCACGAGCAGGCACACAGGGCGGCGAGGAACGCGTCGGGATCGACGCCATGCTCGTGGCAGGCATCCGCGACGTTGTGAAAACAGGCGATCGGGCAACCGACGCAACGCATCTGGAAAGCAAGAAAGACGCCGATCGTCTCCGGCCTTCGCCGCATGACATCGTCGACCAGTTCATCGAAGGAGATTGGCATGCGCGCCTCCATTCCAGCGCGAACGGTAGCGGGCATGCCCTTTGCGGTCTTTGTCGCGGCACAAGCACCGCGGCACCTCGACAGTCAGACCGCCCGGCTGTGCAGCTGCTTCGACGCGTCGAGATGCGCATCGAACGCCGCAGCGACGCTGCGCACCAGGAACCGGGAATGCTCGGTCACCGCGAGCGCACCGCCGTTGAGCTCCACCACACCGTCGGAGATCAGCGATTGCAGCCGCGGCGCCGATCTCAGCATGTCGTCGGTGTCCGTGCCATGGCGGGTGCAGATGACGTCGAGATCCACGCCGTAGTCGCACATGATGCGCTCGATGATGTCCGCCCGCAGGCGGTCGTCATCGGTCAGGCCATAGCCTTTCACGGTCGCGAGGCTGCCGGACGCGATCTTCTGCTCATAGGCCCGGACCTGCGGCGCGTTCTGGACATAGCCCTGCGGCAGCTGTCCGATCGCCGAGGCGCCGAAGCCGAGCAGCAGATCATTGGCATCGGTCGTGTAGCCCTGGAAATTACGATGCAGCCGGCCTTCGCGGAACGCGATGGTCATCGGGTCCGTGGGCAAGGCGAAATGATCGAGCCCGATCTGGACGTAGCCTGCGTCCTTCAGCGCGTCAGCGATCGCGCAGGCCTGATCGTAGCGTTCCAGACTGTCCGGCAACGCCGAGTCCTGAATCTTGCGCTGGTGCGTCTTGAACGATGGCACATGAGCGTAGCCGAACACGGAGAGCCGGTCGGGGCGCAGGTCGATGGCGCGCCGGACGGTGTCGAGACACGACTCGACGTTCTGATGCGGCAGTCCGTAGATCAGGTCGAAGTTGATGCCGGCAACGCCGGCCTGACGCAACCCGTTCGTGGCCGCCGCAGTCTGCTCGAAGCTCTGCACCCGGTTGATCGCCTGCTGCACCCGCGGATCGAAACTCTGCACGCCCAGACTGGCGCGATTGACCCCGCTCACCCCCAGCGCCGCGATCATCTCCGCCGTCAGCGTGCGCGGATCAATCTCGATGGCGATCTCCGCCGATGGCAACACGAAAAAGGAATGGCGCAGCGATCCGACGAGATCGACGAAGGACTCCGGCGCCATGATGGTCGGCGTGCCGCCGCCGAAATGGATGTGCCCGACCTGCAGCCGCCGGCCGATCTGGCGCGCCACCATGTCGACCTCGCAACGTAGTGCCGATTCGTAGACCGCAATCGGCTCGTCGCGTTTGGCGACCATGGTGTTGCAGCCGCAATACCAGCACATCGAGCGACAGAAGGGCACGTGCAGGTACAACGATGCCGTCGCGCTTGCTGGTATCGCACGCAGCCATTCTGCGTAGGTGGACGGGCCGACCGCGTTGGAGAAATGAGGCGCCGTGGGATAGCTGGTGTAGCGCGGGAGGCGCTCCTGTCCGTAGCATGCTGCAAGATCTGGTCTCATGTCCTGCCTGTCACCTGAGCGTGTCGACCTGGGGTTCGGAGGTTCTTGACACAAGGCAAGAGGGACGACCTTGAGCTTTCTCAAGGCGCGGCCGGCAGATACCCTGTTGGAGCAGTAGAACGCCGGTGATCACCGCGGACTTTGCGCTTCCTCAAAGTGGCCGGCTCATTTCCCGTCATCATCGAATCATCGACGATTCGAGGAAATCGCAATGGAAGCTGTGCAACTGCTGATCCGTTCATTTGCTCTCCTCGCCGGCATCCGCGGCCATATCCCCCAGTCCGACGGCTTCGAATCGTTCCGCGACGAGTCGGGGCCGACAGGCCTGCTCGGCAACATCGCCATGTTCATGACCACGGTGTTTTGCATCGCGGCGGCAGTGGCCTTCGTCGTGTTGCTGGCGGTGCGCTGGCTGAGCTGACGAGTTCGGGAGCCCATCGTCGATCGGTCCAGAGCTGCGCTCTGAAGCGCGCATCATAGCGCCCGCGATTCTCGTGCCGTATGGGCAGACGGACAGATCCCATCATCTTATCGCGTCGTCGCGCGGGACAGTCCGGCCCGCTTTGCTCCGCACCCTGTCCGGCCTCCCACGAAACTGCGCGCCGATGCAACTCATTCGCGCGCTGCGCGGGCGCAGCCGCGCCAAATTCGCTCAAGATCTGCCGCCTGATTCCGCAATTGCGAAGTTGCTTGTTGCAGCACAAACAAGCCGAGTTCCAACGGGAGCATGATGATTGCGGCACTACAACAGATCCAATGAAGGAGCGATCCATGTTGACCCGCCGCACCGCCATGTTCAGTGCAGCCATCGCCGCGATGATGCTTGCGGCTCCCGCGATGGCCGAGGACCTCAAGCTGCCGCGCCAGAAGGTCGATCTGGTGGCTCCGCCGTTCGTGCATGCGCACGAGCAGGCGACGAAGCAGGGGCCCAAGATCATGGAGTTCAAGCTCGTGGTCCAGGAAAAGAAGATGGTGATCGACGAGAAGGGCACCACCTTCCAGGCCATGACGTTCAACGGCTCGATGCCAGGCCCGCTGATGGTGGTCCATGAGGGCGACTATGTCGAGGTGACCCTGGTCAATCCCGCGACCAACAGCATGCCGCATAACATCGACTTCCACTCCGCGACCGGAGCGCTGGGCGGCGGCGCGCTGACCCTGGTCAATCCGGGCGAACAGGTCGTGCTACGCTGGAAGGCGACGCGGACCGGCGTGTTCGTCTATCACTGCGCCCCCGGCGGACCGATGATCCCCTGGCATGTCGTCTCCGGCATGAACGGCGCCGTGATGGTGCTGCCGCGCGACGGTCTCAATGACGGCCGCGGACACGCGCTGCGCTACGATCGCGTCTACTACATCGGCGAGCAGGACCTCTACGTCCCGCGCGACGAGAAGGGAAACTTCAAGTCCTACGACTCGCCCGGCGAAGCCTATAGCGACACCGAGGAGGTCATGCGCAAGCTCACGCCGACCCATGTGGTGTTCAACGGCAAGGCCGGCGCGCTCACCGGAAAGAATGCGCTCACGGCCAATGTCGGCGAGAACGTTCTGATCGTGCACTCGCAGGCGAACCGCGACAGTCGTCCGCATCTGATCGGCGGCCACGGCGACTATGTCTGGGAGACCGGCAAATTTTCCAACGCGCCGGAGACCGGGCTCGAGACCTGGTTCATCCGGGGCGGCTCGGCAGGCGCCGCGCTCTACAAATTCCTGCAGCCCGGCATCTACGCCTACGTCACCCACAACCTGATCGAGGCGGCCAATCTCGGCGCGACGGCCCATTTCAAGGTCGAAGGCAAGTGGAATGACGACCTGATGACGCAGGTCAAGGCCCCGGCGGACATTCCGACCGGCACGACGAACTGATCGGCCCTGGGGGCCGGCGTATCCGGCCCCCACTCTCCTGAGTGTGCTGCCATGCTGCTCGCTTTCAAGCTCAAGCTCACCATCGCCTGCGTCGTCGGATTGGCTGGCCCGACCGCAATGGCACCGATCCTTGCCGATCTGCCAAACCGCGTTGCGGACTTCGACGGCCCCGCCCTCACCGAGATCGCACCTGGTACGATCAGCTACCGCGACTCCGGTGACCATCTCCGCAGCGGGCGGCAGGCCGAAGCGCCCATCACGACGGTCCGCTTTGATCATCCGCTGACGATCATGACGAACCAGGTCAGTGCCGCGGACTACCACGCCTGCGTCGAAGCGCATGCGTGCCGCGCGCTCGATCGCAACGTTCCCATCGCCAGCGATCGCCCGGCCGTGCAGGTGAGTTGGCATGACGCGGTGGCCTACGCCGAATGGCTCTCACACCGGACCGGCCACAGCTATCGTCTGCCGACCGATACCGAGTGGGCCTATGCGGCGGGCAGCCGCTTCAAGGACGATGGCGTCTCGATCGACGACGCCGATCCCTCCCGACGCTGGATTGCCCGCTACGAGCGGGAAGCCGCGCTGCAAGAGGACTCCGAGACGCGCGGCTTCGGCAGCTTCGGCATCAACGAGCACGGCATTGCCGACCTCGCGGGTAATGTCTGGGAGTGGACCTCGACCTGCTTCACACGCAAGACGCAGGATAGTGCAGGTCGCGTCACCAAGACCGTCAGCAATTGCGGCGTGCGGCTGGCCGAAGGCGCGCATCGAGCCTACGTGACCGACTTCATCCGCGACGCGCGCGCCGGCGGCTGCGCCTCCGGCACGCCACCTGCCAATCTCGGCTTCCGGCTGGTCCGCGAACAGCCCTCATGGAGCCGCAGCATGACGCAGCGTCTCAGCCGGCTCCTCGGCGCCATTCGCGCCTGACGCGGCGTGCTCAGCGTTAAGCACGCTCGACAGCAACCCACGCCGGTGCCGGATCGGCGGTGCCCTGACACTGGCACAAATGACAGTCACGCAAAATCAACTTTCGATTGCGAGATGTAAGCTACAAACGTTAGACAATTTTCGTTGAGAGACGCGATAAGCGGACCAGGAGGCGAGTGTGAATTCTCGACATCCGCCGGTCTTCTTCACGTCCGACCTGCATGGTTACGGAATTGGCAACACCAGCTGGTTCGACGACGATTCGCCCCGCGCACTGGCTGGACGCTGCCTCATCGACGCGCTCGAATATCTGCGGACGTCGCCTAAATTCGCCGCCAGGGACTGGCACGTGGTGAATGCGGGCGCGGCGCGTCTCGTGCACCAATGTCTCACGGACGGCGCGCTGGCGCGCAAGGATATTCTCGATCGCGTGGCTCCCGCCATCGAACAGGCTTGCGCACGGATCGTCGCGAGCCGCCAATATCGCATTCCGTTCTATGGCGACGACTTCTGGGACTGGGCCAGTGTGGTCGACGGTTTGTGCGAGGTGCAGCAGGTTTCGGTGACCGCGGCCCAGGTCGCAAGACGCGAGCTCGACCAGTTTCGCAGGACCGTCCACATCCGCATGCCGAGCGGTCTCTCGGTCGGCGACCCCGAGCACGAATGGTTCGGACCGGCGATCGCAACACGCGCCTATCGTCTGCTGGATTCCCGCGCATCGGGAATAGATCCCGACCTGCGCAACGAGTTGCAGGCGCAATCGCTCGAACGCATCGAGCGCGGCAGGTATCGCGGACGGCAGGTGACGCCGTGGCAATTGAGCTGGCACTACGGTCAGGTCGTCGGCGAATTCCAGCGCGCCGCAAGCGAGCAGGCGGCCGAGCTGGCTGATTTTGCCTGGCTCGCCGTTCCGCTCGAACTTGGCAAGCGCGCCCAGGTTCTCGCGCGCATCCTGCAAGGAGCCTACGCCGTCAAGGACCGCAGAACCGTCCTGCAGGCATTGGAGGAGCTCTACCGTTGCGAGACACCCGGCCGCCCGCTCGGCCAGGGCGTGATCGGCGCCGACATCGAGGCCTCCCTGGACGTGCTCGAAGCGCTGTGGCAGCAGCTCGATGGTCGGGAGAAGGCCAGCATCAACGCGATGCTCGACGCGCTGCGATTTCTCCATGCCAAAGCCAACACGATCGGTTTCGTGGTCGAAACGCCGGAGGATATCGAAGCCCTGGTCCAGGCCATGGGCCCGGGCACACTGATTGAACAGCGCAACGCGGCGCGCGCCATCATCAGGCATTCCTGCTTCCATGCGGTCGTGTGCCTCGGGCGATCGATGGCCGAGGTGGCGAGCGCGGCCGCAGTGGCGATCGAAGAGCATGGGGCGCAGTGGCTGATCATGCCGGGACGGGCCGAAGCACTGGGCCCGAATCTCCCGCACGCGGCCCGCGGCCCGCGATTCGTCGGCGCCGGCCCCGGTGATCTCGTCATCGCCACCGCGGTCGCGCCATTCCGGATTCAGATCAAGCTGCGCGACGCGCTCAGCATTGCCGAGCCGCCCTTGGTCGATGACAGTGGAATGATCATTCCGGCCGATCCCGAGCTTTGCCGCCTCGCGCACGAGGCCGCGGATGGCATGCTGGATGACATCGGCGTGTTCTTCGAAGGAATGACGGTGACGTGCGATGGCGACGGCACGAATGCCGAGATCTCGGCAGCGTTTCCAGGCGCGCTTGCGACGGATAACATGGCCTATGCGATGGGGCTGATCTGCCTCAGCCGCAGTGTGCCGTGTCTCATCATTCAGGGGCTAGCGGAGACCGCGCAGTCCACTGCTGCGAGCCCGCCGCGGCGAGCGGCATGCCGGCTCGCCGTCAAGGTCGCGGAGATGTTGTGCCGGCGCTGGTAGCCGCGCCCTCAGGCATTCTTCAGCGCGACCCGGAACTCGGCTTCGGTCTTGGCCTTGACCTCGTCGAGCGTCACGCCGTCGGCGAGCTCGATCAGGGCCATGCCGTCATTGCCGTGCTTGTCGATCGTGAACACCGCCAGATCGGTCACCACCATGTCCACCACGCGCTCGCCGGTCAGCGGCAAGGTGCACTGCTTGAGCAGCTTCGGGCCGTCCTTGGCGCTGTGCTCCATGACCACGACCACGCGCTTGACGCCGGCGACGAGATCCATCGCGCCGCCCATGCCCTTCACCATCTTGCCGGGGATCATCCAGTTGGCGAGATCGCCGTTCTGGGCGACCTGCATGGCGCCGAGGATCGACAGGTCGATGTGGCCGCCGCGGACCATGGCGAAGGATTCGGCTGACGAGAAATAGCTGGTGATCGGCAGCTCGGTAACGGTCTGCTTGCCGGCATTGATGAGGTCGGGATCCTCCTCGCCCTCATAGGGGAACGGACCCATGCCGAGCATGCCGTTCTCGCTCTGCAGCGCGACGTCGACGCCCGGCGGAATGAAGTTGGAGACCAGCGTCGGAATGCCGATGCCGAGATTGACGTAGTAGCCGTCCCGCAGCTCCTTGGCGGCGCGCGCCGCCATCTGCTCTCGCGTCCAGGCCATCAGACTTCCTCCCCGGCTGCGGCGGCGGCTTCACGTTTGCGCACGGTGCGCTGCTCGATGCGCTTGAGCGCAGTTCCGACCTGGATGATGCGCTTCACGAAGATGCCCGGCGTATGAATGTGGTCGGGATCGATCTGGCCGGCCGGCAGCAGATGCTCGACCTCCGCGACCGTCACCTTGGCCGCAGTGGCCATCATCGGATTGAAGTTGCGCGCGGTCTTGCGGTAGACGAGGTTGCCGGCGGTGTCGCCCTTCCAGGCGTGCACGATCGCCAGATCGGCAAACAGACCGCGCTCCATCAGATATTTCTCGCCGTCGAACTCCCGCACCTCCTTGCCCTCCGCGACCAGCGTGCCGACGCCGGTCTTGGTGAAGAAGGCCGGGATGCCGGCGCCGCCGGCGCGGATGCGCTCGGCCAGGGTGCCCTGCGGGCAGAATTCGAGCTCCAGCTCGCCGGCCAGATATTGCTGGGCAAACAGCTTGTTCTCGCCGACATAGGACGAGATCATCTTCTTGATCTGCCGCGTCTCCAGCAGCCGGCTGAGGCCGATGCCGTCCACCCCGGCATTGTTGGAGATGACGGTGAGGTCCTTCACCCCGGACTCGCGAATGGCGTCGGACAGCGTTTCTGCGATGCCACAAAGACCAAACCCACCCGACATGATGGTCATGCCGTCTTTGAGGAGGCCGGCAAGGGCGGATTTGGCGTCCGGATAGACCTTGTTCATACGGGAATGACCTGATGGAGAGCGGCGACCGCGCGGATATCGACCGGATTATTAGGCGAAATCTTCGCAATGCGTCAATGATGCCTTCCCAACGCGCACATCCTGCTTTAGCTGTCGCACCAGCCTGCGCCTCCGTGGCGATCCGGAGTCCGGAATATCAGGGCTCCGCCGCAATCCGGCCACACCGGCGGCGTGGCCTTGAAAGCGTCAAGAAAGCGCATCAAGTTGTTGATGTTGGCAGGGGTTTTCGGCGCACCCTGCCCATCCCGCGTAACCAGCGATCCGACGATCCCAGGACATGTCCGTGACCATGGCCCAAGGAATGAGGCGCCTCGGCACACCGATCGCGGTGCTGCTGGGCATCGCGTTCGTGGCCCTGCTCGCGAGCTCCTGGCTGGTCAATCGCGAGGCACTGCGGCAGGCGGTGGAGAGCCAGATCCGCGCGGTGACCGGGCTCGAGCTCGTCGTCAAGGGACATATCGACGTCTCCTTGTTTCCGGGCAGCTATGTCTCGTTCCACGATGTCGGCCTGAAGGGCAGCGGCACCGCGGATCCGGCCCTGCGCGTCGACGTGCTGACCGCCAATCTGCAGTTGTTGCCGCTGCTGCTGCAGCGGTTCGAAATCGCCGATGTCATGATGCTGCGGCCGCAGATCAACGTCACCCGCGAGGCCGACGGCAACAGCAACTGGACGCCCTTCATCGAGACCATCGCGCGCACGATGCGTCCGGGGCCCGACAGCCAGATGTCGTTCTCCGAGATCCGCATTCAGGACGGCATCCTGGTCTACGAGGACACCGACCACCACGCTTCCGAGCGGCTCGACGATATCGACCTGTCGCTCGCCTGGCCGTCGATCTCGCGCTCGTTCGCGGCGACCGGGCAGTTCGATTGGCGCGGCCAGCGCATCGAGGGCTCCATCAGCGTCAGCGACTTCCTGGCTGCGCTGTCGGGGGACCGGTCCGGCTTGAAGATGCGGCTCGCCAGCGCGCCGCTGAAAGTCGCCTTCGACGGCACGGTCGCGAACCGCACCAGCGCGCTGATGGAAGGCATGCTGACGGTGGATAGCCCTTCGCTCCGCGATGCGCTGCGCTGGACGGGGCAGACGCCGCTCGGCGGCGGCGGCTTCGGGCGCTTCGCCTTGCGCGCCCGTGCCAACGTGGTCGGCGCCTCGATCGCCCTCACCAATGTCAACGTCGAACTCGACGGCAACACCGCCGAAGGCGTGATGACCTACGCCAATAACGGCCGGCAGACGCTGCAGGCGACGCTGGCGGCCGACGCGCTCGACTTCACCCCCTACATCTCGACGGTCCGGCTGCTGGCCAATGGGGCCCGCGACTGGAATCGGCAACTCTTCGACCTCAAGGCCTTGTCCACCACTGACCTCGACATGCGGCTATCGGCCGCAAAGGTCACGGTCGGCTCCTCGAAAATCGGACGCACGGCCTTCGGCGCCAACCTGCGCAACGGCGTGCTCGCCCTCTCGGTCGGCGAGGCTCAGATGTATGGCGGCATCGTGCGCGGCTCGTTCGGAATCGCCCGTGCCGACACCGTGGCCGACGTGAAGGCTGAGCTGCAATTCAACGATGTCGATCTGCAGGCCTGCGCGAACGAGATGTTCGGCGTGTCGTCGCTGTCGGGACGCGGCAATCTCAACGTCTCGCTGACGGCTTCGGGCTCGAGCCCGTTCGGGCTCGCCCAGTCGCTCGACGGCAGCGCCAACCTGCAGGGCCGCGATGGCGCGATCTCCGGCTTCAACGTCGAGCAGCTCCTGAAGCGCCTCGAGCGCAGCCCGCTGTCGCGCGGCGGCAATTTCCGCTCCGGTTCGACGCCTTACGATTCGCTGACGATCGCGGTCAAGTTCTCCGAGGGTATCGCGACCGCAGAGGACATCCGCGTCGAGAGCCCGACCGCGCGCATCACGATGACCGGTACGGCCTCGGTGCCGACACGGGAATACGATTTCAAGGGCGTCGCGAGCCTGCTGTCGTCCGGCAACGGCAGCAACGGCTTCGAACTGCCTTTCGTCGTCCAGGGCCCCTGGGAAGATCCGCTGATCTTTCCCGATCCGGAAAGCCTGATCCGCCGCGCTCCGGCCGCCGCCCCTCTGCTCGATGCGGTCAAGGACCGCAAGACGAGGGATGCGGTGCGCTCGGTGTTGGAACGATTCACCGGCGGCGGATTGCGCCCGGCGCAGCCGGACACTGCGCCGCAGGCTGACGCCCCGACGGGCGACCCTCCCACCAAGCAGAACTGACCGACGCGGCTTGCTTCGCGTGCCGATACGCGGCCGCCGTCACGACCTATGTCTGATATATTACTTCTGGATCACGTCGGGTCCCTGGGCTAGTGTCCGGCCGCAACCGATCAAGCAAGATCGGCGGATCAGGGAGAGACACGTGAAATCCAGGGGAATGGGTGCGCTTTCGATCGCAGTCGCAGCCGCCGGGCTTTTTTGCGCTGCAGCACCAGCCATCGCTCAGGACACCATCACGATCTGGTGGAGCAAGGGCTTCTACAAGTCCGAGGACGATGCGCTGCTCAACGTCGTCAAGAAGTTCGAGGCCAAGACCGGCATCAAGGTCGAGCTGTCGCAATACGCGATCCAGGACATGATTCCGAAGACGGTCGCCGCGCTCGATTCGGGCACCGTGCCCGACGTGGCCTACGCCGACACCTACGACGTTCAGGCCCAGGGCAAGTGGGCCTACGAAGGCAAGCTCGAGGATCTCACCGACATCCTGGAGCCGATGAAGTCGGCGTTCGCTCCGAACACGCTCGAGACCGCCTACCTCTACAACAACGTCACCAAGAAGAAGGCCTATTACGGCTTCCCGCTGAAGCAGCAGAGCATGCACGTCCAGATCTGGGGCGACCTGCTGAGCAAGGCCGGCTTCAAGCAGAGCGACATCCCCACCAAGTGGGAAGACTACTGGACGTTCTGGTGCGACAAGGTGCAGCCGGCGGTCCGCAAGGCCACCGGCCAGCGCATGTATGGCGTCGGTCAGCCGATGGGCGTGGAATCCACCGACTCGTTCCAGTCGTTCTACACCTTCATGGACGCCTACAACGTCAAGCTGGTCGACGACGACGGCAAGCTGCTGGTCGACGACCCCAAGGTGCGCGACGGCCTCGTCAAGGCGATGAAGGATTATACCGACACCTACATCAAGGGCTGCACGCCGCCCTCCTCCACGACGTGGAAGGATCCGGACAACAACGTCGCGTTCCACAACAAGACGATCGTGATGACCCACAATTTCACGATCTCGATCGCGGCCAAGTGGTTCGAGGACTCCACCAACCCGGCGCTGACGCCCGAGCAGCGCGCGGCCGGCAAGAAGGCCTATGAGGAGGACATCATCACCGCGTCCTTCCCCAACAAGCCGGACGGCACGCCGATCAAGTACCGCTCCGACGTCAAGACCGGACTGATCTTCGCCAATGCTCCTCACAAGGCGCAGGCCAAGGAATTCATCAAGTTCCTGATGCAGGAGGAGAACCTCGGCCCCTACATCGAGGGCGCGCTGGGCCGCTGGTTCCCGGTGACGACCGCAGGCCAGAAGAGCCCGTTCTGGCAGGCCGACCGCCATCGCAAGGCCGTGTACACCCAGTTCACCGGCGGCACGACGCCGTTCGACTTCACCAAGAACTACAAGTTCACGATCCTCAACAATGAGAACGTCTGGGCCAAGGCGATGAACCGCGTGGTCAGCGAGAAGGTGCCGGTCGAGAAGGCCGTCGACGAGCTGATCGCGCGGCTGAAGGAGGTCGCCGGCTAGTCTCTCGCCTCGCGAGGCACCAGCTCGAGATCCTGACAACGACAACAAAACCCGGCCGCAGCGCATGCGGCCGGGATGGCTTATAGGCGGGAAGAGACGACCCGGGAAAAACGACCATGGCGATCACGCTCTCAGCTTCCGATTCCGCACTCGCGGAGGCGCCGCGCCCGGTGCTGCTCACACCGTCACAGGTGTGGGGCATCGTCATGCTTGCCCCCTATCTGCTCGTCTTCCTCGCCTTCGTCGTCTATCCCGTCGGCTACGGCCTGTGGCTCGCCCGGGAGCCGGCCAGCTACGTCGCGCTGTATAACGACCCCATCTTCGCGCGCGCCGCCGTCAACACGCTGATCTTCCTTGTGGTCGGCATCAATCTGAAGATGGTGATCGCACTGTTCCTGTCCGGATTCTTCATTCAGCAGCGCGGCTGGATCAAATGGCTGTCGGTCATCTTCATCCTGCCCTGGGCGGTGCCTTCGATCCCGACCATCCTGTCGGTGCGCTTCATGCTCAATCCCGAATGGGGCGTGGTGAACCAGCTGATCTTCAAGTTCACCGGCGAAGATGGCCCCAACTGGCTGAACGATCCGACGGTCGCGCTGTCGATGGCGATCGGCATGCACATCTGGAAATCGCTGCCGTTCTGGACCCTGATCCTGATGACCGGGCGGCTTGCGATCTCGCAGGACCTGTTCGAGGCCGCCGAGGTCGACGGCGCCACCTGGTGGCAGAAGTTCCGCTTCATCACCTGGCCGTCGATGCAGACGCTCTACATCACCTGCACGCTGCTCTCGATGATCTGGACGCTCGGCGACTTCAACAGCGTCTATCTCCTGACCGGCGGCGGTCCCGCCGATCTCACCCACGTGCTGGCGACGCTCGGCATCCGCTATCTCCGGCTCGATCAGCTCAGCCTCGCGATGGCCTCGATCGTCTGCGCGATGCCGCTGGTGCTCCCCCTGGTCTATTTCATGATGAAGCGGTTGTCGCGATGAAGCTCCCCACCCTGCGCGAAGTCGGCACCGAGGCCCGGCTGCTGCTGATCGGCATCCCCGTCTTCATCTGGACGATGATCCCGATCTACCACATGTTCCTGTTCGCGATCTCGCCGAAGGAGGACGCGTTCTCGGGCAAGCTGTGGCCGGACCATCCGACGCTGCACAATTTCTCGATCGTGTTCCACCAGCAGCATTACTTCCTGCGCGATTTCTGGATCCAGTTCGGCAACTCCGTCATCATTGCCGCCGCCGTCGGCGCGCTGACCCTGGTGATCGCGACTTGCGCGGCTTACGCCATCTCGCGCCTGCGCGTGCCCGGCAGCCGGGTGGTGATGAACCTCGCGCTGTTCACCTATTTCATCCCGGCGGCGTTCCTCGCGGTGCCGATGTATCGCACCATGGGCAAATACGGCCTGCTCAACAACGACTGGTCGCTGATCCTGGCGATGGTGACGATTGCCTCGCCCTACGCGATCTGGGTGCTGAAACAGGCCTCCGACAAGCTGCCGGTCGAGCTGGACGAGGCCGCCGTCATGGATGGCGCCAGCCCGCTGCAGATCTTCCGCCTCGTCTATGTGCCGCTGATGATGCCCTCGCTGGTCGCGATCGGAACCTATGCGGTGCTGCTGGCCTGGAACGAGTACCTCTACGCGTTCCTCCTGCTGTCGAACGACAAGGATATCACGCTGCCCGTGGCGCTCGGCAACTTCCTGGCCGCCGACGATTCGCCGTGGGAGCTCCTGATGACCACCGGCTTCATCTACGCGCTGCCGCCCGCGGCGGTCTATTATGCCTTCAAGCGCTACATGGTGGGCGGCCTGACCGCCGGCGCCGTGAAGTCGTGACGGAGCGATGAGGGTCGGATTTCGTCAGGGACGGTTCGCCGACGCTTCGCGGCCGAACTGGGACGACGACGGGCCGCGGCCCATCGACTGGTTCGCCTGGTATCCGGCCGCGGATAGCGCGATCGAAGCAGCGCTTCCGGTCGCCCCATGGCCGCAAGGATGGTTCGAGGCGGGACCTGCGGCGCTGGATGCGCCGCTCGGTCCCAACGGGACTTGCCCGCTCGTCGTGTATTCGCATGGCACCGGCTGCAACGGCCTGCAGTTCGAATGGCTGGCGCGCGAGCTGGCGTCCCGCGGCTTTGTCGCGGTCGCCGTCAATCATCATGGCAACAGCAACGCTGAACCCTACCGGGCAGAGGGCTTCCTCTGCTCATGGGAACGCCCGCGCGACATGTCCTTGCTGATCGACCACATCGCCACTCATCCCGATTTCGAAGGCCGTATCAACCCCGACCGCATCTACGCCGTCGGCTATTCGCTCGGCGGCGTCACCGCCACCGCCTTGCTCGGCGCCATCATGCTCCGCTCGCCGTTCGAGCCGGGCGCCAATCTGGGCCGCGGACCGCGCGAGTTTCCCGATCTCGTCGATCATCTGCCGCGGCTGATGGAGAAGAGCCAGATCTTTCGCGACTCCTGGGGGCGGATGTCGGCCTCCTATCGCGATCCCCGCATCAAGGCCGCGCTGCTGCTGGCGCCGGGCCGATCGGTGCAGGGCTTCTCCGACGAGAGCGTCGCCGCGATCAGCGTACCCGCACGCATCATGGTCGGCGGTGGGGACGCCCTGCTGCCATCCGCGCGCTGGCTGCATGAGCGGCTCAGCGGCAGCACCTTTGATGTCGTTGCCGACGAGGCCGGCCACTATGTGTTCCTGCCGAAGAGCACCGCGCTCGGACGCAGCGCCGACCCGGCGTGCTGCGTCGATCCGCCGTCGGTCGACCGCGGCGCGATCCACCGCACGGTTGTGGCCGCCGCGTTGCATCTGTTCGAGGCCTGAGCGACGCTGCCGCAGCATTCTCCGTCATTTTGAGCGTAGCAAAGCAATCCAGAGTCCTGGCGCGGCCCTGGATTGCTTCGCTACGCTCGCAATGACGACTTCTATAGTGGCGCAGCGCTCTCGCCGCGATCACTCGACAGCTTTGAAGCTAACGACGCCACGACGATCACCACGGCAATCAGCCCGATCACCAGCGTGCAGATCGCGTTGATCTCCGGCTTCACCCCGAGCCGTACTTCCGAATAGATCCGGATCGGCAGCGTCGCCGAGCCCGGGCCGGTGGTAAAGCTCGCGATCACGAGATCGTCGAGCGACAGCGTGAAGGCGAGCATCCAGCCGGCGACCACCGCCGGGGCGATCAGTGGCAAGGTGACCATCACGAACGCGCGCAAGGGATCGCAGCCGAGGTCCATCGCGGCTTCCTCCAGGCTGCGGTCGAGCGAGACCAGCCGCGACTGTACGATCACCGCAACGAAGCACATCGTGAGGGTCGTGTGGGCGAGCGTCACCGTCCAGAAGCCGCGCTCGGCCTCCAGCGCCACGAACAGCAGCAGCAGCGACAGGCCGGTGATCACCTCGGGCATCACCAGCGGCGCATACAGCATGCCGGAGAACAGCATGCGGCCGCGAAATCCCTGGCCGCGCGACAGCGCCACCGCGGCAAGGGTGCCGAGCAAGGTCGCCACCGTCGCCGAGGTGGCGCCGACCTGCAGGCTCATCCAGGCTGCATCGATCATCGCGCGGTCGTTGAAGAACTCGTGGTACCAGCGCAGCGACCAGCCGCCCCAGACCGTGACCAGCCGCGAGGCGTTGAACGAATAGATCACCAGGATCAGGATCGGGAGGTAAAGAAAGGCGAGCCCAAGCGTCAGCGAGGCGACGTTGAAGCGCGACAGGCGGGAGGGACTAGGCACGATCTCCTCCTCCCTCAATCCCAGTGAAACCCTCTCCGTTCCCTCCCCCCTTGTGGGGGAGGGTCAGGGAGGGGGGCACCCAGCAAAGACCGCCGATGCGGACCCCCACCCCCAACCCCTCTCCGCAAGGGGGAGGGGAGCGAGAGAACGTGCCTTGCTGTACGCCATCCATCACCTGCTCTCCTCCAACTGCCGGCGCTGCAGCCGGTCGTAGAGCAGAAGCGGAAGCAACAGCACGACCAAGAGGACCACGGCGATGCTGGAGGCCACCGGCCAGTCCTTGTTGGTGAAGAATTCAAGCCACAGCGTCTGGCCGATCATCAGCGATTTCGAGCCGGCGAGCAGATCGGGAATGACGAACTCGCCGACGATCGGAATGAAGCACAGCAGCGCGCCGGCGCCGACACCCGGCAGCGACAGCGGAAACGTCACCAGCCAGAAGGTCTGGCGCGGCGAGGCGCCGAGATCGGCGGCGGCCTCTTCCAGGGCCGGCTCCAGCTTCGTCAGCGTCGCAAACAGCGGCAGGATCATGAAGGGCAGATAGGAATAGACGATCCCGACATACATCGCGCTGTCCGTCGACAGCCACACCACCGGCGCGGACACCAGATGCAGCGCGAGCAGGATCTGGTTCAACAGGCCGTCATGCTGCAGGATGTTGACCCAGGCATAGATGCGAATCAGGAACGAGGTCCAGAACGGGACGATGACCAGCATCATCGCGATGCCCTGCCAACGCCTGGGCAGCCGCGCCATGCCATAGGCGATCGGGTAGCCGATCAGGAGCAGGATCGCGGTCGACGTCGCCGCGACGACGACGCTGCGCAGATAGGACGCGAGATACAGATCGTCCGACAGCAGCAGACGGAAATTGTCGAGCGACAGCGCCGCAAATGCATCCCGAAGCGACGACAAACCATCAGCCAGCGAGAACACCGGCGTATAGGGGGGCTGCGCGATCGCAGTCTGCGACAGGCTGATCTTGGCGACGAAGGCGAACGGCACCAGGAAGAACAGCACCATCCAGACGTAAGGCGCGATCGCCGCAAATCGCGCCGGACGCGAGAAGATGCGGCGCGCGCTCATCGCTCCAGCACCACGCAATCATCGGGCGTGAACCAGGCCACGACGCGCTGGTTCAGCCCATAGCCGTCGGCGTCGAGCCGGGCCGTGTTGGCTTGCGACGCGTGCAGGACAGCGCCGCCGTCGAGCTTGATCTTGTACACGGTCTTGCCGCCGAGATAGCTCGCATCGGAAATGGCGCCCTCGACACAGTTGATCGCTGCGGCATCAGCCGCCGGCCGGCGAAGCGCGAGGCGGATCTTCTCGGGACGGATCGCGACTGCGACCTTGCTCTCGCTGATCGGAGTGACGGGTTGCGCTGCGGCGAGCTCGCCGGCAGCGGCGGTCGTGATCCGGAGCCGGTGCGACTCACGCGCGGTCACCTCGCCCTCGAACAGGTTGATGTCGCCGACGAACTCCGCGACCCACCGCGACACGGGCTCTTCATACAGGCGGCGCGGTGCAGCGACCTGCTCGAGCCTTCCCGCGTTCATTACCCCGATCCGGCTCGCCACCGTCATCGCCTCCTCCTGGTCGTGGGTGACGATGATGAAGGTCATGCCGAGCTTGCGCTGCAGCTCCATCAGCTCGAACTGCGTGCTCTCGCGCAGCTTCTTGTCGAGCGCCGCCATCGGCTCATCGAGCAGCAGCACCTTCGGCCGGCGCGCCAGCGAGCGTGCCAGGGCGACGCGCTGCTTCTGTCCTCCGGACAGTTGATCGGGCTTGCGCTTCTCCAGGCCTTCGAGCCGGACCAGCGCCACCATCTCCGCGACGCGGGTGGCGATCTCGGCGCGCGGCATGCCGGCGCGCTTCAGGCCGAAGGCGATGTTGTCGCGCACGTTCAGATGCGGGAACAGCGCGTAGTTCTGGAACATCATGTTGATAGGCCGCTGATGCGGCAGCACCTGCGCGATCTCCTCGCCCGATAGCAGGATGCGCCCTTCATCCGGCGTCTCGAAGCCGGCCAGCATGCGCAGCAAGGTCGTCTTGCCGCAGCCGCTGGGGCCGAGCAGCGCGAAGAACTCGCCGGCTCGGATGTCGAGCGAGACGCCGTCGACGGCGCGGAAGCTGCCGAAGGTCTTGACGACGTTCTCGATCCGCAGGATCGGCGGCTGAGGATCGGGGCGCGGTTCCGGCAGTGCTGATGCCGCCGACTCCTCGGCGGGCGCTGGATTTGCGATGTCGTCAGCCATGTCCTGATCAAATCACCCTGCCCGGCCACAACGCCCGGCCGGTCGGCAAGCTAGCCGCCCATGGATTGCAGCTCAACCGCACGGGCCGGACTATCCCCGCTCGCGTCAGCGGCCTGCGGCGAGCCCCGGCCACAGGCGACCGTCGCCATGAACGCGGCGAGCGCATCGCGTTCGGCAGCGGGAAGCGTCAGGCCCAGCTTGGTCCGCCGCCATAGAACGTCGTCGGGAAACCGCGCCCACTCGCGCGTCATGAGGTAGCGGACCTCCGCCTCCGTCAGCTTCGGCCCGAACGCCTGTCCGAGATCGGCCCGGCATCTCGCCCCGCCGAGGATCTCCGCCAGCCGGGTGCCATAGGCGCCGACCAGCCGCCGGGCCTCGGCTTCGCCGAGAAAGCGCCAGCGCTCCCGTGCGTCGTCGACGAGATCCTCGAACCGATCCCAGGCGAAATCGCCACCCGGAAGCGGCGCGCTCGCAGTCCAGCGCGGCGACATCGGGTAGAAGCGCGCAAGCCGCGAGACCGCCCGCTCGGCCCGGTGCCGGGCTGTCGTGACATCGCCGCCGCACATGGTCAGGAGCGGCGCCTTGGCGGGCTCCTTGGCGCGGCCGGCATCAAGGCTCACGATCGTTTCCAATTCCCCGCTGTCGGCAGCACGCAGCACCATCATGTTGGCGCCGGACACGCTCCGGACCACATCCGCGGGCTGGACGTCCGAGCGGAAATAGCGGTTCGCCGCCTTGCAGAGATAGGCCACGTCTGCCGCCGGCACCGCCACCACGGCTGGGTCGCCCTTGAAGCCGTGGGCCACCGTGCCGATCAGGGTGAAATCTTGCTCGTAGGGCTGGGCAAAGATCAGCCTTCCATCCGAATTCTGAAACACGTAGACCGCTTCGACATCGAACAGCCGCGGCACGATGATCTGGCTGACCTGCCGCGCGGTGACCCGCGGCGGCGGCTGACGCAGCACGGTTTCCGCCGTCGAGACGCTCCACGCGCCGGTGGCGTTGGCGAGCGCGCGCGAGGTGACGATGCGGCGATGGCCGCGGTCGATGATGGCGAGCCGCCATAGATGGTCACGGTCGGCTCGCACGCAGCGGGCGCCGGTGCGGATCTCTGCGCCGCGCTCGGCGGCATCCATCGCGGTCAGAACCACCAGGCGGGAATCGTCGACCACGCAGTCGGAATAGTCGAACGCCGTCCCGATCGGACGCTTCAGGGCATCGCCGATCGGATGATGCGTGACGTCGAGCACCGACGCGGCCGGCAGCCGGTTGCGCGTAGCGAGGCGATCGTAGAGCCAGAGCCCTGCGCGCAGCTGCCATGGCGGCCGCTCATTGGCGTGAGCCGGAATCGCAAAGCGGATCGGCCGCACCAGATGCGGCGCGACCGTGAGCCAGACGTCGCGCTCGGCGAGCGCGCGGCGCACGCGCAGAAAGCCGCGGCGCTCCAGCGCCGCGAGGTCCCCATGCACCAGCCGCGACGTGGCCGACGAGGCGGCGCCGCCAAGATCGCCCTGCTCGACCAGGATCACGCGCAAGCCGCGGCCGGCCGCATCGCGTGCCAGGCTGACGCCGTTCAGACCGCCGCCGATGATCGCAAGATCGTAGTCCGCCATACGCAAGGTCTTCGAGCGTGCCAGGGCGAATGATCGTAGACCGGCGGAAATGATTCTCGTAGCGGCCGAGCTGTCGTGCGCGCGGATAAATTCGCGCTGTTGCGCAACAGCCTCTGACCGGAGTGCCTGGTCAGCCCGTCTTGCGAACGGACGCGACGTCGTCGTCGTGAGCGCGACCGACAATGCCGTCGTATTTGTTGATCGGCAGGGGCTTGCCGAGCAGATAGCCCTGAACCGAGTCGCAGCCCTGCTCGGCGAGGAAGCCAAGCTGCTCGGGCGTCTCGACGCCTTCCGCCACGATCGACATGTTCATGCCGTGACCCAGACCGATGACCGCACGAATGATCGCCGCCGATTGCGGATTGCGGCCGATGTTCATGACGAAGGCGCGGTCGATCTTGATCTTGTCGAACGGGAATGCCTGCAGGTAGCTCAGCGACGAGTAGCCGCTGCCGAAATCGTCCATCGAGACGCGAACGCCGAGCGCCTTCAGCCGGCGCAGCAGCGCGACACCGCGATCGAAATCCTCGATCAGCACACCCTCGGTGATCTCGAGCTCGAGCCTGCCGGGCGCGAGCCCCGTCTCGATCAGGATCGAGTGGACCAGCGCAACGAGGTCGCCATGGACGAACTGGGCCGGGGACAGGTTGACCGCGACCTGCAGCGGCTTGGGCCACGACGCCGCCTCGCGGCAGGCCTCGCGCAGGATCCACTCGCCCATCTCGACGATGAGGCCGCTCTCTTCCGCGAGCGGAATGAAGTCGCTCGGCGGCACGAAACCCCGGACCGGGTGCTGCCAGCGCGCCAGCGCCTCGAAGCCGATGATCTCGCTGGCGTCGACCGTGCGGCCGGAGACGGCCTGCGGCTGGAAGTACAGCGACAGTTCGCCATGCTTGATCGCGACAGACAGCTCCTGATGCAGAACGCGGCGGTCGCGAATCTGCTGATCCATTTCAGGCTCGTAGAAGGTGATGCTGCCGCGCGATTTGGCCTTGGCGCGGAACAGAGCGGCACCCGCATTGGCGAGCAGCGACGCCGGATCCGAACCATTGTGCGGGAACACCGAGATGCCCGTCGTCAGCGCGGTGCGGATCGACTTGCCCTCGATCTGGAAGTCCACCGCGATCGCCGCCGCCAATTGCTCGGCCAGCGCCCTGCCCGTTTCCGGTTGCTTGCCGTCGATGATCAGCCCGAACTCATCGCCGGAGAGCCGCGCGACCACCCCGCCCCGGGCAACTGCATGGACGCGACGGGCGACCTCGATCAACAGCTTGTCGCCGATGGCGTGGCCGAAGACGTCGTTGACGTCCTTCAGGCCCTTGAGATCGACGTTCAGGACCGCGAACTCCTCGTCCGTATCCGCGCAGGCCTCGATCATCTGGCTCAGGGCCTGCAGGAACGCGGCGCGGTTCGGCAGATCGGTCAGGCCGTCGTGATAGGCCATGTGCGCCATCCGCGATTCGGTCTGGCGCCGGTCTGTGACGTCCTCATAGGTCTTGATCAGATATTGCGGCTCGCCGGTCTCGCCCAGCACGGTTGCCCGCCGGGTCAGGAACAGCCGCAGGCCGTCCTTGGTCGAGATCGGATGTTCCTCGGTCAGAAGGCCGCGCTTCTTGATGGCGGCTTCGTCGCGCGCCGTGATCAGTCTGGCCTCGCGCGGATTGAAGATGTCGGCGGTGGTCAGGCCCGTGGCGTCCTCGCGCTTGCGGTTGAGGATGATCTCGGCGCTGCGGTTGGCGAGCAGATAACGGCCGTCGCTGACGCTCTCGACGATGAGCGAAACCGGAATGTTGTCGACAACCAGTTCCAGGAACTTCTTGCTGTTCTCCAGCTCGCGGCTCAGCGATCGCCGCTCCGTGGCATCGTCGAACAGCGCGATGAGGAATTGCGGTTCGTTCTTGTCGTTGCGTGCAACGACCCGGTGGGCGTCCAGGATGCGCTTCTCGTCACCGCGTTGAACCACGAGTTCGCTGCAATAGGTGGTGCCAGGCGCCAGCATCGCTTCGCGATCGGCAGCCGCGATGTCGGCCGCGGTCTCCTCGCCGAACAGGTCGCTCGGGCGCCGTCCGATGATCTGATCCCGCGGCACCTGCGCGAACTGCTCGAACGCCCGGTTGGCAAAGATGTAGCGGCCGTCCTCGATGTTCTTGGCGGCGACGCAGACGGGAACCTGATCGACCACCGATTCCAGGAACTGCTTGGTCGAGGCGAGCTCGCGCTCCAGCCGGTGCTGCACCGTACAGTCTTCATGGATGCCGATCGATCCTCCGGTGGGAAGACGGAAAATCTGGGCACGCACCACACGTCCGTCGGGCAATTCGGTCAGGCACCCGTCCGGTGCCCGCGCCTGGCGCGCATAGTCCTCGACCGTCAGATTGAGCAGGCCACGCTGCCGCCGCAACTCGACCAGATCCCGGCCGGTGCAACCGGGCGGAATGTCGGCCCGGCTCATGCCGTAGATCTCGAGAAAGCGATGATTGTAGAAGACGACGCGGTTGGCGGCGTCCGTCAGCATCAGCCCCTGGCTCAGATTGTTGAGCGCGGAGCTGATGAAAACATTACGCCGCAGTTGTGCCCGCTTGGCGCGCCGCAAGGCCGAATGGATCCAGATCACGACCGACGCGAGGAAGGCGCAGACGACAACGCCGGCGATCAACACCTTCCAGAGCACGTCCGGCTCGATGGTGGCCAAGTAACCGGAGGGCGAGAAATCGGAGGAAGCGGCCCAGGCCCGGGTCGGCGCAGCCGCCCACGCTGCCATGGCGGCCACCGAGGCCGCAACGACACGCGCAGAAAACGCGTTTCGGTCGCTCGCCTGCCAATTCTTGCCAGCCATCAATCACCCGCGGTATTCGGCGACAGTATCTGGCTTCACCTATTGGGATCGGGTAAACGGGTTCTGCAAACTTCGAAAAAGACGAAGCAAATTTGGTCAATGGCGCCTTATGATGAATGGTTTGCTAAGGGCCCTCGCACTCCGGACCGGGGTTCCGCCCACCAGGGATTGCAGCGAGGCATGACTTCTCCCAATCGTCTCAGGACTATGCATGGATAGAGTGGATTGCGTCGTCGTTGGCGCCGGCGTCGTCGGACTTGCCGTCGCACGTCAATTGGCGCGGGCCGGACGCGAGGTCATCGTTCTCGAGGCGGCCGAGGGTATCGGAACCGTCACTTCGTCTCGCAACAGCGAAGTGATCCACGCCGGCATCTACTACAAGGCCGGGAGCCTGATGGCCCGCTTCTGCGTGGCCGGCAAACGCCTACTTTACCGCTATTGCGACGACCATGGCGTGCCCTACCGCAATTGCGGGAAGCTGATCGTTGCGACCAATCCGGCCGAGACCGAGAAGCTGCAGGGCATCCGCGCGCACGCCGAAGCCAATGGTGTCGAAGGTATGCGGCTGCTATCCGGAACCGAAGCGCTGGCGCTGGAGCCGGCCCTGGCCTGCCAGGCCGCGCTGCTGTCGCCGTCCACCGGCATCCTCGACAGCCATGCCTTCATGCTGTCGCTGCGCGGCGAGATCGAGGATGCCGGCGGTGCCTTCGCCTTCCACACGCCGTTGCTGCGGGCCAAGGCGACCGGGGGATCAATCGAGGTCGATGCGGGCGGCGCGCAACCGATGAGGCTGAGCTGCCGGCTGCTGGTGAACGCCGCCGGCCTCGACGCGCCGAAGCTGGCGCGGCTGATCGACGGCATGCCGTCGTCGCTGATGCCGACGGCCTATCTCGCCAAGGGCAACTATTTCAGCTGCAGCGCCCGGGCACCGTTCAGCCGGCTCATCTACCCGGTGCCGGAACCAGGCGGCCTCGGCGTGCACCTCACGCTCGACATGGCAGGCCAAGCCAGATTCGGCCCCGACGTCGAGTGGATCGACCGGATCGACTATACGGTCGATCCGGCGCGCGCCGAGCGCTTCTACCCGGCGATCCGCAAGTATTGGCCGTCGCTGCCGGATGGGGCGCTGATGCCGAGCTATTCCGGTATCAGGCCGAAGATCGTACCGCCGGCCGTGGCGTCGCAGGATTTCGTCATTCAGGGCCCGCGCGATCACGGGGTGCCCGGACTCATCAATCTGTTCGGAATTGAATCGCCTGGATTGACGTCATCGCTCGCGATTGCGGCTCACGTCTGCGATCTCGCCTCGAGCTGAAGACCCCAGATATCGCGATGAACGGCGTGTCGCGATAGATGCGCCGGCAGACAACGCAGGCAGACAACGCAGGCAGATGCGTCCGCCTCATCGTATATCGCAACTAATTTGATTGGAGTTGCGTCTGGGATGGACTCGTCACCATCCCAGGCGCACGGTCTTACGATCAGATGGTACGGCGGATGATGGTCACATGTCAGTGAAGTGTTTCGCTGGTTACCTGTCTCAAGCGCTCGATCTCATCCTTCACCATCAGTTTGCGTCGCTTCAGTTCGACAATTCGCAGGTCGTCCGTCGATGGATGCAGGAGAGCTTGATGCAATTCGTTTTCAAGAACTTTATGCTTACGCTCCAGTTCAACGAGATGCGCCTGAATGGCCATTCGAAACCTCCTCGGTAGGTGAACCTGAGATTCGACCAGGGCTAATGAGTGTACACAAGTCGCTTGACCTGTCGATGGGGCCAAAAGACCGCACATGCAAATTTGAGCGCCGTGTGTAACGAAGCGTGAGCAGATCCGGACGAATCTAAAGCCGGCGCCAACCCGAAATTCACGGGACAGCTGCACCGATCTCGAGGAGTGCGACTTGCTTATCAGCTTCGCAGGCGCAATATTTGCGCCCGCCTTCGCAAGGCTTTCCACTTCCTTCCGCTTTTTTGCTATCATAGATCATGGCTGACCAAGACGAGCGCGAACTGCAGGCCGAACTCGCGCGCCTGCAGCAGGAGCACCGCGATCTCGACGCGGCGATCGACGCTTTGCATCAATCGCCCGCCCCCGATTTGTTGCGGCTGCAACGACTGAAGAAGCGGAAGCTTCTGCTACGCGATCGGATCGCCTTCATCGAAGACCAGATCACGCCCGACATCATCGCCTGAGGCGAAGCGTCAGCACGGCTGACCGTATGCACACAAGCAATACGCAACAGCGGTGCAGGATTTGCCGAAGCGCCTTGACAACAAGAACAAAAAGAGAACAATCGGACCAGCCCCTCGTAACTCCTGACAACAAGGATGGTTGTGATGCCCGCCTCCTTCTCCCCACAGGATCGCCTCTATGAACAGGCCTGTGACCAAGCCATCGCGATGTGCGACGGCAATCTGCGCTCCACGATCAAGGCGCTGATCATGGCGAACGAGTATCTCGAGCTGGAGCTGCAGGAGCTGCGGGCGGCAATCTCCTGCGGCTGCATGCCCAACACCATTTCGGACGATGCGCAGAACAATGCGGCCTGAGCCCTAGGCCGTCGAGGCTCTCCGGACGTTTGCCACCGCGCTCGCTCGCAGCTTCGACGAAGGCCGGGAGGTGCGTGCAATGCCTGACATCACCTATTACGTCGCCATGCCGTTCAGACGGGACGAGGCAGGGATGCTGGTCGCAGGCGCGGCCGAGGAATGCCAGAGCTCGTCCGCAGCGCTGCGTCGTGCCGAAGCGATGTCGCGCTTGCCGGACAACATCGGCGCCATTGCCTTCAGCCGCAGCGGGGATCCCTTGCTGGGGGAATTCTGCGACGCCCGGCTGCTGCACAAGTTCGGCGAGTTGCCCGACGATCTCGGCGAGTTGTGAGCGCCGTGCACAGCTCTGTCATCGGAGCGGACGGCCCACGAGCGTCACCGCTGGTCGCCCGACAGGGCCGTGCCGTGCGCGGGGCTCTCGTACCTCCGCTGGGCCTTGCGCATATACATCGCACGGTCGGCTTCCTCCAACGCACGCACTGGGTTGACGCGCTTGTCGAGAAGGGCAATCCCGGCCGACGCGCCGGCACGCACGGTCTGATCGCCGAAGGTGAAGGTCAGGCTGTCGATGGCCTGTTCCAGCTCCGTCGCCTTGGCATGTGCGTCCGCCGCGCTGAGGTGCCAGAGCAGCACGCCGAACTCGTCGCCGCCGAGCCGACCGATCACGTCGGAGGATCGGACATGCTCGCCGAGGACACGCGCAACCGCCTTCAGGACCTCATCACCGGCGGCATGGCCGAACGTATCATTGATCGGTTTCAGCCGATCGACGTCGAGCACGATGAGAGCACCGGTCGCGTCGTAGCGCTTGATGAAGGCGATGGAACGATGGAGTTCGCGGGCGAAGCCGCGACGATTAAAGATGTCGAGCAGGAAATCGCGCTCAGCGGAGGCCGTCAGCTCGGCGATCCGGGCCTGTGCTGTCGCCAACTCGGCCTTGAGGCGTCGGATCGTGTGCCGCGCGCCTGCCGGTACGGAACCGGGTTCAGGAGCCCGCGCGCGCCGCGAAGGCCGATGACGGTAGCGGGTTCTTCGCTTCCCGGCTCGCCACGCGGCCGCCATGCGCTTCTTTTTCATCGGACACCTGCCGCGCCATCGTTTGGGCTTGCCGGGCTTGACCAAGACAGGATAGTCCATTCGGACCTCCATGCCATGGCTTGCCGCTGTCAGGACCGATCCTATACTCCGGCCCATGCTGATGGATTCCCGAGAAGAATTGAGGTCATGACCGCCCCGATCGCCATCATCATGGGAAGCCAGTCGGACTGGGATACCATGCGCCATACCGCCGAGACGCTTGACGCCCTGGGCGTGAGCTACGACGCCCGGATCGTCTCGGCGCACCGCACCCCGGACCGGCTGTATGCTTTCGCCAAGGGTGCCAAGGCGGCGGGCTACAAGGTCGTGATCGCCGGTGCCGGCGGCGCCGCCCATCTGCCGGGTATGACGGCCTCGCTCACGGAACTGCCCGTGTTCGGCGTTCCCGTCGAGTCGAAGGCGCTGTCGGGGGTCGATTCGCTGTATTCCATCGTCCAGATGCCGGCCGGAATTCCGGTCGGAACGCTCGCCATCGGCAAATCCGGCGCCATTAACGCAGCGCTGCTGGCGGCCAGCGTGCTCGCTCTCTCGGACTCCGCGCTTGCCAGCCGTCTGTCGGCTTGGCGCCAGGCGCAGACCAATGCGATCGCCGAACGTCCGGAGGGCACGGCGTGACCGACTCCAATCGGGTGAAGCTCAAGCCCGGCGACACCATCGGTATTCTCGGCGGCGGCCAGCTCGGCCGCATGCTGGCGCTTGCTGCGGCGCGGCTCGGGCTGCGCTGCCAGGTGTTCTCGCCGGACCCGGACTCCCCCGCCTTCGACGTCGTGCTGAACGCAACCTGCGCCGAATATGCCGACGTCGAGGCGCTCGAGCTGTTCGCCAATGATGTCGACGTCGTCACCTACGAGTTCGAAAACGTCCCCTCGGCTGCGGCCATGGTGCTGGCGGCCAGACGCCCGGTGCTGCCGCGGCGTTCGGCGCTCGAGACCACCCAGGATCGCCTCACCGAGAAGGATTTCGTCACCTCGCTGGGCATCGGCACCGCGCCCTATGCGGATGTGTCCTCGGTCGCCACCTTGCGCGAAGCTGCGTTCCGGATCGGCTTACCGGCCGTGCTGAAGACGCGGCGATTTGGCTATGACGGCAAGGGTCAGATCAAGATCCAACAGGGTGACGATCTCGAGCGGATCTGGGCCGAGCTCGGCACCAAATCGGCCATCCTCGAAGCGTTCGTTCCGTTCGAGCGCGAGATCTCGGTCGTGGCGGCCCGAGCGGCCGACGGTCAGGTCGAGTGCTTCGACGTGACCGAGAACGAGCATCGCGATCACATCCTGAAGGTGTCGCGGGCGCCGGCGCGTATCCCTGATGCGCTCGCCGACGAGGCCAGGGACATTGCCAGCCGGATCGCCACCGCCCTCGACTACGTCGGGGTGCTGGCCGTGGAGATGTTCGTGGTGTCGGACGGCCCCACTCCAGGCGTGCTGGTCAACGAAATTGCCCCGCGGGTGCATAATTCCGGCCACTGGACCCTCGATGGCGCCTCGATTTCCCAATTCGAACAGCACATCCGGGCGATCGCCGGTTGGCCGCTCGGCAAGCCGCTGCGCCACGGTCACGTCACGATGACGAACCTGATCGGGGACGAGATCGACAGCTACGAGCAGTGGCTCACGGTTCCTGGCGCCACCGTGCATCTCTACGGCAAGGGCGCCGCTCGTCCGGGCCGCAAGATGGGGCATGTGACCCAGGTCTCGCCACTGCCGCCGAGGCAGGGCTGAAATAAACCGCTCCGGCGGGGTTAAACTTGCGGTCAAGAGCCCGTCAGCGGGTGGACAGCGAGGATGTCCTCTGATACACGGGCGCGCTCAAGGTCAAGGGCGCGGCCATCTGCCAGCCCTGGCTTCACCAGATTTCAAACCGATAGACTGAGAAAGAGGATGCCGCGTGCAGGTTCTCGTTCGCGATAACAATGTCGATCAAGCCCTCAAGGCGCTCAAGAAGAAGATGCAGCGTGAGGGCATTTTCCGCGAGATGAAGCTTCGCGGCCATTACGAGAAGCCGTCCGAGAAGAAAGCCCGCGAGAAGGCCGAAGCCGTGCGTCGTGCGCGCAAGCTGGCCCGCAAGAAGTTGCAGCGTGAAGGCCTGCTGCCGATGAAGCCGAAGCCGGTGTTCGGCGCTGGCCCCGGCGGTGACCGTGGTGCTGGTCGTGGTCCGGGTGCAGGTGCCCGTCCCAGCGCACCGCGCTGATCTGGCCTGATTGATCTGACGTCGTCTGAAGCGCGGGCCTTTGGCTCGCGTTTTTGTTTTGGGCGCCTCTTTTGATTTCGCGCCTCCTGCCATCCGGCGACCGGGGTCAATCCGGGCTGCGCCGCCCGCTCCTCGCATCGCTGCAGAGTTCGCCACTCCAAAGAAAAAGCGGCAGGCCCCCCCCCCGGGCCCACCGCCTCGATCACGTCCGCGAACGATTCGATCGGCTACTTCGGCAACACCGAGTGGAACACCGATTTGGCTGCGGACATCATGTCCTGCGCCACGTTGGACATCTGGTCCTTGATCGATGGATCAGTCTTGTCGGCGCGCAGGTCGAGCGGACGCAACTGCTGGACAGGGATCTCCGCCGGAGGCGTCGGGCGCCCGTCCGGCTGCAATGATCCCGTGTAGGGCGGGCTCGAGGCCGACGGCAAGGCAAAGCCCTGCTCGACCGGTGGCGCAGACACCGTCACGGGAGGCGGCAGCGGACGGATCGGCGACACCGGTGGCGCGACGGTCGCGATGCGCGGCGCCTCGCCAGCGCCCCGGGGTGCGTCGCTCGACGGCTTCTCGACAGCCGTCTTGCCGGTACCTTCGCTCGCGCGCAACCGCTCGATCGCCGCGCGGGCGAGATCAGCGGCATCCCGGCGATCTTCCTGCTGGGTCGCTGGGGCCTCGGCCGGAGTACCGCGCGCAATCAGCTTTTCCCGCGGCGACGCGGGATGGCGCGAGGCCTGCGGATCGGCCGGGAGGCTCGCCGTTTCGGCCGGCTTCACTTCAACTGCCTTCTCTGCAGCCTTGTCGGCCAGCGACTTCTCGGACACGCCCTTGGCCTTGATGCCGGGAGCGGGAATGCTCGAGACCTCGTTCGACGTTTCCGCCGGCTTGGCGTCAGACTTGGGATCGGCCTTCGCTTCCAGCTTGGCAGGGTCGGTCCCCTTGCCCGTGGATTTCGGAGCGTCGCTCTTTGAGCCGGTGAGCTTGGCGTAGGCAGCCGACGCCACCGACGCCACGGTCGATGGCGGCGAGTCCGGCTTGGTGTTGATGTAGTGATTGACGATGTAGGCCCCGATGATGGTGGCAACCACCGACGGGATGATCTCCATGGCGAACTTTGTGAGATATTTCAGCATGCTGACCACTCCCGCGCGGTATTTGCGGGAACTTTGAGGCACAATTAAGGGACCATCCCACACCTTCCGAAGCTCGCAGACTGCACTCCGCGCAGACGCGACCGCCGAAAAGTCGTTTCCTGAAATCCTTTGAAACCGGAGCCAGCAATCCGAGGGTGTTGCCACAGCTTCCGGATCGCCGGCTCAAGATACCACAATCAGCGGCATCCCGGTAAACAATTGGTTACGGCTTCAATTCAACTTCGAGGAAAACGATCTCGGAACCAGTCTCGTTCAGCACATCGTGTTCGACACCGGCCTTTCGGAAATAGGATTTGCCGACCGCGAGCTGCGCCTTCGAGCGCTCGCCGGACGGCGCCACGATCGTCATCTCGCCCGCTGTGACCGGCACGATCACGTAATCCATCTCATGAACGTGGCGCCCCGTGGCACTGCCGGGCAATAGCCGCCACTCCGTGACGCGGACTTCGGGCGTATCGACCTGGACGTCGGACTGAGCGCTGAGCATGCTGGATCTCTTGAATCAGGGGACGAAGAGCAGGAACACGAATATCGCGAACACCACCATGTGCACCAGCCCGAACAGGATGTTCGTCCGTCCGGTGCCGAAGGTCAGCATACTCAGGACGAAGGTCAGGACCAGCAGCACTGTTCCCTGCGGGTCCAGCCCGAGGACGAGCTGCTTGTCCAGCACATGGGCGGCGACCGCCACTGCCGGGATGGTCAGCCCTATGGTGGCGAGCGAGGAGCCAAGCGCGAGATTGATGCTCTTCTGAAGGTCGTTGGCGCGGGCGGCCGAGAGGGCGGCGACACTCTCCGGCAGCAGGATCAACAGCGCCACCAGCACGCCTGCGACCGCCTGCGGCGCCCCCGTTGCGGCAACGCCGGCGTCGACCACCAGCGAGAACTTCTTGGCAAGCAGGACCACAGCGAGCAGAGCGACCAGCAGCAGCCCGACACTGAGCAACAGCTTCGCACGCGGCAGCCGGACATCGTCATCGGCGAACCCAGCCGAGCCGCCGACGAAATAATCCCGATGGCGGGTGGTCTGCGTATACAGGAACACCGCGTAGAGCAGGATCGTCACGACGCTGACGAAGGCGATCTGCACGGCAGAATACACCGGACCAGGCGACGTCAAGGTATAATTCGGCAGCACCAGTGTGATGGTTGCCATCGTGAACAGTACGCTGAGATACAGATTGGCACCGGAGACCAGCACGTCCTGCTCGCGATAGCGCAGGCCGCCGATGAAGATGCAGATGCCGGCCAGGCCGTTGCACACGATCATGACGACCGCGAACACGGTGTCGCGGGCCAGCGCGGGCGCAGCCTTGTCGCCGAGCATGATGGTGGCGATCAGCGCGACCTCGATCACCGTCACCGCCAGGGTCAGGAGCAGCGTGCCGAACGGCTCGCCGATCTCATGCGCGATCACCTCGGCATGGTGCACGGCCGCGAACACCGTGCCGAACAGGATCACCAGCAGCACTGCGGCGAAGACCACGCCGGCGGCCGAGGGCGTGAATTCATAATGCGTCGCCGTGACGATCGCGACGAGCGCGACCGCCAGGCCGGGAAAGATCACCGATGATGCGGGCGTTGCGCCCTTCACGCTCATGATTCGCGTCCTTCGATCCGTTCTGTCCGACTATGCGCGACCGCGAGGCGATCGTCACGCGGTCCGGCCGTGACCGGGTCAACCTGGACGGTCTCTGAAAGTGCCGTCGATCAGGTCAATGCGGGCTGAGCAGCGGATGGATCGGAAGCACGGTCAGCAGCACGAACAGCGGAATGAGGACGGCACCTGCCCGCAGCATGTAGCCGAAGAAACTCGGCATCTTGATGCCGCGCTCAGTGGCGATCGCTGCGACCATGAAGTTCGGCGCATTTCCGATATAGGTCAGCGCGCCCATGTAGACTGCGCCCATCGAAATCGCCGCCAGCGTCCCCGAGAGTTCGCCCATCAACACCTTGGGATCGCCGCCCGCCAATTCGAAGAACAAGAGATAGGTCGGGGCATTGTCGAGGAAGGCCGACATCAGCCCGGTGAACCAGAAATAGGCGACCTCCCGCGGCGCGCCGGCGGGTGTCGTCACGGCATCCAAGAGCCAGCCGAAAGAGCCACTGCGCCCCGCATTCAGCATGGCGATGACCGGGACGATCGCGGTGAAGATCGCCGCGAACAGTTTGGCGACCTCTCGAATCGGCTCCCAGTTGAACCCGTTCGCCTCGCGGTGCTCGTCCGGCGTCAGCCAGAGCGACAGTCCGGCGATCGCCACGAGGACGGCATCGCGCACGAGGTTCTGAAGCTCGACATGCGTGCCGAAGACGTCGAAGGAGATGCCCGGCTTCCAGGTCGCCGATAGCAGCGTATTGGCAACGATCGCGGCGATCAAAACGACATTGATGAGGCCGCGAATGCGCACCGGCTCCCTTGTTACGGACGCTTGCAACGCAAGCTTCTCCGCGCGGAAGCGCCACCAGTCGGTAGCGGCAAAGACGATGAGCAGCAATCCGGCGACGATCGCGGTCTGCAGCCAGAGATGTTGCGTCGTCCAGAAGAAGTCGACACCACGCAGAAAACCGACGAACAGCGGTGGATCGCCGAGCGGGCTCAGTGCACCACCGACATTGGCGGCCAGAATGATGAAGAAGATCAGCACATGCACATTATGCGGCCGGCTCAGATTGGCGCGGATCAGGGGGCGCACCAGGATCATCGCGGCGCCCGTCGTGCCGACGACGCTCGCGATGATCGTGCCGAGCGCCAGGATGGCCGTATTTGTCGCAGGTGTACCTCTGATGTCGCCGGTCACCAGGATGCCGCCGGCCACCGTATAGAGGGCGAACAGCAGCACGATGAAGCTGAGATACTCGGCGAGCAGCGCGTGGACGAAGGCGTCGAGCGCCGTGCCGAGCCCTGCATTCCAGGTCAACGCCGCCAACGTCACCAAGGCCCATGCCGCGGCGATCTTTCCGTAGTGATGATGCCAGAACCTGGCAAACAGCAGCGGCCCGAGCGCGATCGACAACAGCAGTCCCGCGAACGGCAGCGCGAACGGCCAGGTCATCGCGGAGCCGTTCAGCCCGGCCGCATGCGCCTGCACCGGCAGGCTCGCAAAGACAAGGAGCAGGATGGTCCCGCGCAGGGCCGGCCACCGCGATCCACGGACGTTACGGATTGTCGATGAAGCTCTTTGCCGTCTCAGTCGCACCGAAAAGATCCAGGTCGTTATGTCCGCCGCCGGGAAACCGTACGAAGCGCTTGGGGTCATGCGCAAGTGCGAACAATCGTTCCCCGAAGCGGATCGAAATCGCCGGATCCCGTTCGCCATGCATGATCAGCAGCGGCACATGCACATTGGCGATGCGCTGGTCGGAATGGAAGCTGTCGCGCATCAGCAGGCTGACCGGGACGACCCTGAGCATCGCGGAGGCGACGTCCACGGTCGACGTATAAGGGGCTTCGAGGATCAACTTGGAGATCGGGTGCTCCGCCGCGATGGCGGTGGCGACACCGCTGCCGAGGGAAAAGCCCCAGGCGACGATCCGTCCCGCCTCGTAGCGCTCTGTCGTGAACGCATAGGCGACTGCGGCATCTTGCAGCAGCCCGGGCTCACTGGGACTGCCGCTGGACCCCGCATAGCCGCGATAGGAAAGCGCAACGAGACCGGTACCGTCGGCCGTGAGCGCCTTGAAGCGCGACGCCACGCCGGCAAGAAAATCGCCATTGCCCGGGAAGTACAGAACGACCTTGCGGCCCGGCTTCGCCGGCACATGCCAGACGATGACCCGCTCGCCATCGGCCGAGGTCAGCACATGCTCCTCAGCCTGAGGAAACCCGGCTGCAGCCGGTGCCGTGCGGCCGACCGGCGGAATGGGAAACAGCATCGCACGCTGGCGGACGAACAGGGCCGCAAGCACGATGCCGTAGACCGCCGCCACGACGATCAGGAGCCATTTCAGAAACGTCATGGCTCCCGACGCCGTGGGCTACATGCCCTTGACGATGTTCTCGGTCATCTTCTTGGCGTCGCCGAGCAGCATCATCGTGTTGTCGCGGTAGAACAGCGGATTGTCGATGCCGGCATAGCCCGAGGCGAGCGAGCGCTTGATGAACATCACGGTGCCGGCCTTCCAGACTTGCAGCACCGGCATGCCGTAGATCGGCGAGGACTTGTCCTCCTCGGCCGCCGGATTGGTGACGTCGTTGGCGCCGATCACGAAGGCGACGTCGGCCTGGGCGAATTCCGAGTTGATGTCCTCGAGCTCGAACACCTCGTCGTAGGGAACGTTGGCTTCGGCGAGCAGCACGTTCATGTGGCCGGGCATGCGGCCCGCGACCGGATGAATCGCGTATTTCACCTCGACGCCTTCCTTCTTCAGCGTGTCGGCCATCTCGCGCAGCGCGTGCTGCGCCTGGGCGACCGCCATGCCGTAGCCGGGGACGATGATGACCTTGGAGGCGTTCTTCATGATGAAGGCGGCGTCGTCGGCCGAGCCGAGCTTGGCCGGCTTCTGCTCGCCTGTCGCCCCGCCGGCCGCTGCGGTCTCGCCACCGAAGCCGCCGAGGATGACCGAGATGAAGGACCGGTTCATCGCGTGGCACATGATGTAGGACAGGATCGCACCGGACGAGCCGACCAGCGCGCCGGTGATGATCAGCGCCGAATTGCCGAGCGTGAAGCCGATGCCGGCCGCGGCCCAGCCCGAATAGGAGTTCAGCATCGAGATCACGACCGGCATGTCGGCGCCGCCGATCGGGATGATCATGAGCACGCCGAGCGCCAGCGCCAGCAGCGTCACCATCAGGAAGTCGAAGCCGCCGCCGGTCATCACCAGGCGGACCACGAAGAAGACGAGCGCGACCGCGAGCGCAATGTTGATGATGTGGCGCGCCGGCAGGATGATCGGTGCACCGCTCATCCGCGCGGACAGCTTGAGGAAGGCGATGACCGAGCCGGTGAAGGTCAGCGCGCCGATGGCGACGCCGAGCGACATTTCGACCAGGCTCTGCGGATGGATGTTGCCGGGCGTGCCGATGTCGAAGGCTTCCGGCGCGAAGAACGCGCCGGCGGCGACCAGCACCGCGGCCATGCCGACCAGCGAATGGAACGCCGCCACGAGCTCGGGCATCGACGTCATCGGCACCCGGCGCGCAATCACCGCGCCGATACCGCCGCCGATCGCAACGCCGAGGATGACGAGCACCCAGGCGATCGCATCCGCCGGTGGATGCCCGGCCAGGGTGGTGGCGACCGCAATCGCCATGCCGGCCATGCCGAAGAAGTTGCCTTGCCGGCTCGAGGCCGGGCTCGACAGCCCGCGAAGAGACAGGATGAACAGCACACCTGCCACGAGATAAAGGAGTGCCGACAGATTGGCGTTCATTGCAGATGCCCCGTTGTGCCTGTCATCCCGCGTCGTGCGGCGTTGTTACCTGGACTTCTTCTTGTACATCGCCAGCATGCGCTGGGTGACGAGGAAGCCGCCGAAGATGTTCACGCAGGCGAAGATCAGCGCGACGAAGCCGAACGCTCGCGCCAGACCGCTGCCGCTCGAGAGCATGGGAACGCCGACCGCCAGCAGCGCGCCGACCACGATCACCGAGGAGATCGCATTGGTCACCGACATCAGCGGCGTGTGCAGGGCCGGCGTCACCGACCACACCACGAAGTAGCCGACGAACACCGCCAGCACGAAGATCGACAGCCGGAAGACGAAGGGGTCGACGGCTTGGACGACATGTTCCATGGCTCTGCTCCTTAGGCCTTCGGCTGGAAGTTCGGGTGGACGATGGCGCCATCCTTTGTCAAAGCCGTGGCCTTGACCAGCTCATCGTCCCAGTTGACCGCCAGTGTCTTTTCCTTCTTGTCGATCATCGTCTCGATGAAGGAAAACAGGTTGCGGGCGTACAGGCCGGAGGCGGACGCTGCGACCCGGCCGGCGAGATTGGGGTAGCCGATGATCTTGACGCCGTCGATCTCGACAGTCTCGCCGAGCTTGACACCCTCGACATTGCCGCCACGCTCGACCGCGAGGTCGACCAGGACCGAGCCCGGGCGCATCGACTTCACCATCTCCATGGTGACGAGGCGCGGCGCCGGACGGCCGGGGATCAGCGCGGTTGTGATGATGACGTCCTGCTTCTTGATGTGTTCCGCCGTCAGCGCCGCCTGCTTGGCCTGGTACTCCTTGGACATCTCCTTGGCGTAGCCACCGGCCGTCTGCGCGTTCTTGAACTCCTCGTCCTCGACCGCCAGGAATTTGGCGCCGAGGCTCTCCACCTGCTCCTTGGTGGCGGGGCGCACGTCGGTGGCGGAGACCATGGCGCCGAGCCGGCGCGCGGTTGCGATTGCCTGCAGGCCGGCGACGCCGACGCCCATCACGAAGACCTTGGTCGCCGGCACGGTGCCGGCCGCGGTCATCATCATCGGGAAGGCGCGACCGAACGCCTCGGCGCCCTCGATCACGGCACGGTAGCCGGCGAGGTTCGCCTGGCTCGACAGCACGTCCATCACCTGGGCGCGGGTGATGCGCGGCATCAGTTCCATCGCGAACGAGGCAATGCCGGCATCGGCCATCGCCTTGAGCGCGGTATCGTTGCCGTAGGGATCCATGATCGCGAACACCAAGGCGCCACGCCGGTAGTTGGCAAGCTCGGAGGCTTCCGGCCGCTTCACCTTGATGATGATGTCGGCGTCCTTGAGCGCATCGGCGCTCACGGTTGCGCCCGCCGCCGTGAACTCCGAATCCGGCAGGCCGGATTTGATGCCGGCGCCGGGCTCGACCGCGATCTCGGCACCCAACGCCTTGAACTTCTTCACCGTGTCGGGAGAGGCGGCGACCCGCGGCTCCAACGGGTCGATTTCCTTGGCGACGGCAATCTTCATGAGGCCTCCGGCGCGAATGCGCGCGCGAGCTTTAAGAGGGCGGGACGTCCATGGGCTACAGCGTGACGCCTGGTCAGCAATCGGCTTCGGCAGTCAGCTGAAGGCCCGCCAGCGGGGATGCCGGCGGGCCGATCGCGACATTAAGCGAGGAAAATAGCCATCAAGATGACGATGAGAGCGACGCCGATCGTGCCGTACTTCACCAGCCTGATGAAGCCCTCGTAGGTGGCCTCATGCGCCAGATAGTCGTTGCCGTCAGCCGTCGAGTAGGCGATCTCGCCATGGTTTGCCATCGGGGTCCCCCAGAGAAAATATGCTTTGTTAAGGTCGCATACCCCAAAGCCGATGCAAGGGCAACGGCTGGCATGCAAGGCAGTTTTATCACCTTTTCCGATCGCCCTATTGGCAAGGCCAATTATCACGGATCCAGCGCGTCAGGCTGGCCTCGCTGACCTCGCCGGCGCGCCTCTTCGACCCGTTCAACACATGTTATACGCCCCTACCCCATCCGCTCCAGCTCGTCGATCATCCCGGCGATGACCGAGAGACCACCGTCCCAGAACCTGGGGTCCTTGGCGTCCAGGCCGAACGGGGCGAGCAGCTCCGAATAGTGCTTGGTGCCGCCGGCCGCGAGCATCGCCAGATAGCGCTCGGCGAACCCCTCGGCGGCATGCTCGTAGACGGCGTAGAGCGAGTTCACGAGGCAGTCCCCGAAGGCATAGGCGTAGACGTAGAACGGCGAATGGATGAAGTGCGGGATGTACATCCAGAAGTTCTCGTAGCCCGGCTTGATCTCGATCGCCTCGCCGAGGCTCTCGGTCTGCACCGACAGCCAGATCTGTCCCAGCCGCTCCGCGGTCAGTTCGCCGTTCTTGCGCTCGGTGTGAACAGCACGCTCGAACGAATAGAACGCGATCTGCCGCACCACCGTGTTGATCATGTCCTCGACCTTGCCGGCGAGCAGCGCCTGGCGCTGCCTCGCGTCCTTGGTCTCGGACAGCAGGCGCCTGAAGGTCAGCATCTCGCCGAACACGCTCGCGGTCTCGGCCAGCGTCAGCGGCGTCGGCGCCATCAACGCACCGTTCTTCGCTGCCAGCACCTGGTGCACGCCATGGCCGAGCTCATGCGCGAGCGTCATGACGTCGCGCGGCTTGCCCTGGTAGTTCATCAACACATAGGGATGCGCCGAGGGCGTGGTCGGATGCGAGAACGCGCCCGGCGCCTTGCCCGGCCGCACCGGCGCATCGATCCAGCTCTGGTCGAAGAAGCGCTGGGCGATGTCGGCCATCTCGGGCGAGAAGCCGCGATACGCCGTCAGCACCATGTTCTTGGCCTCGGGCCAGGCGATGGTGGCATTGGCGGCGAAGGGCAGCGGCGCGTTGCGGTCCCAATGCGCGAGCTTCTTCTTTTTGAACCAGCGCGCCTTGAGCTGATAGTAGCGATGCGACAGCTTCGGATAGGCCGCGCGCACCGAGGCCACCAGCGCATCGACCACCTCGCGCTCGACGCGATTGTTGAGATGGCGCGAATCCGCAACGTCCTGGAAGCCGCGCCAGCGGTCGGAGATGTCCTTGTCCTTGGCGAGCGTATTGGTGATCAGCGCGAACGTTCGCTCATTGGCCTTGAAGGTCTTGGCCAGCGCCTCGGCGGCGGCCTTCCGCTTGGCGCCGTCACGGTCCTGAAGGAAATTCAACGTCGGCTCGATCGCAAGCTCCTTGCCACCGACTTGAAACCGTAGACCGGCGATGGTCTGGTCGAACAGCCGGTTCCAAGCCGAATAGCCGGTCTGCGACTTCTCGTGGAACAGCTGCTCCACGCGATCCTCGAGCTGATACGGCTTGTCCTTGCGCAGATCCTCGATCCACGGCCGGTAGTGACCGAGCGCGGGCGTCTCCATCGCGCGCGCGATCACGGCGTCGTCGATGCGGTTGAGCTCGAGCGGAAAGAACAGCAGGTGCGTCGACGCGGCCGTCAGGCGCTCCGAGATGTCCCCGTAGAATTTCGAGATCGCGGGATCGACGCTGTCGCCGGCATGCGCGAGACCCGCGAAGGAGCCGAGCCGTCCGGCGAGGTCGTCGATGGCCTCGTAGCGCCGCACGGCTTCTGCGAGCCATTCGCCACCGTCTTCGCGCGCCACATGCTCGGCAAGCTTGCCCTTGTAGTCGGTCTCAAACGCGACGCATTCGGCATCCATCTTCGCGAGATCGTGAGCGATCTCCGGCGCGTCGATGCCCATATAAAGATCGCCGAGATTCCATTCGGGCAGCGTCCCGATCCCCGTCTTGGCCGCGACCACCTTCTTCGCCGGCTTTGCAGACGATTTGGCCGTCGCGCCACGCTTGGTCTTGGCGGCTGCCTGCTTCGACGGAGTCTTGACGACGGACTTCTTGGCCGGCCTGGCCTTGGCAGTCTTTGACGCGGTTTTGGGCGGAGGAGCAGCTTTGGTCGGCTTGCGAAGGGCAGAAGAGGCGCGCGAGGTCATCGGATGGGTAACCTGTTGTTCGAACGTTTATCCCGATCAGCGAGGTTTAAGGTTGCGTTAATCGGCGTCGGCGAGAGTGCCCCGATTCGAGACAGATAGTCGTAGCGTGCAAGGAAAGCCATGGCTGCCAGCATTTTGATTGCCGATGATGATCCGGTCCAGCGCCGGCTGGTGGAGAACATGGTGCAGAAATGCGGCTACGAGGCGGTCGTCGTCGAGACCGGCGACGCCGTCATCGAGAAGCTGACGAATCCTGATGCCGGCCCCATCGACGCCATCGTGCTCGACCTCGTGATGCCCGGCCTCGACGGCATGGGCGTGCTCTCCAAGATGCGCGAGACGGGGATCTCGATACCCGTGATCGTGCAGACCGCGCATGGCGGCATCGACAACGTGGTCTCCGCGATGCGCGCCGGCGCGCAGGATTTCGTCGTCAAGCCGGTCGGCATCGAGCGGCTCCAGGTCTCCCTGCGCAATGCGCTCAATACCTCGGCCCTGAAGGGCGAATTGCAGCGCATCCGGCACAGCCGCGAGGGGCGCCTGACCTTCGCGGACATCATCACCCGCGCCGAGGCGATGGCGCCGATCCTGCGCATCGCGGAGAAGGCCGCGACTTCGTCGATTCCCGTGCTGATCGAAGGCGAATCGGGCGTCGGCAAGGAGCTGTTCGCCCGCGCGATCCACGGCACCAGCGAGCGCAAGACGAAGCCGTTCGTCGCCGTCAATTGCGGCGCGATCCCGGACAATCTGGTGGAATCGATCCTGTTTGGCCACGAGAAGGGCGCATTCACCGGCGCGACCGAGCGTCACATGGGCAAGTTCGTCGAAGCCCATGGCGGCACGCTGTTCCTCGACGAGGTCTCGGAGCTGCCGCTCACCGCCCAGGTCAAGCTGCTGCGCGCTCTGCAGGAGGGCGCCGTGGAAGCCGTCGGCGGCCGCAAGCCGGTCAAGGTCGACGTGCGCATCATCTCGGCGACCAATCGCAGGCTGCTCGACCGCGTCAAGGAAGGCCACTTCCGCGAGGATCTCTTCTACCGGCTGCATGTGCTGCCGCTCACCGTTCCGCCGCTGCGCACCCGCCGCGAGGACATCCCGCATCTGTTGCGGCATTTCCTCGCGCGGTTTGCGGCTGAGGAGAACCGCGCCATTTCGGGCATCACCGGCGAGGCCGTCGCCTATCTGACCAAGCTCGACTGGCCCGGCAATATCCGCCAGCTGGAAAACGCGGTCTACCGCGCCGTCGTCATGGGCGAGAGCGACCAGCTCGGCGTTGCCGATTTTCCGCTGATTCCCACCCACGCGCCGCCGGTGGAGCCTGCGCCGGCCCTCACCGTGGAGCGGCCCGTTCCTCCCCTGCCTGCGATGGTGCCGGGGAGTGAAGTCCCCATTGCCCCCCTGCCCTCGCATGGGTTCCTGCCGCTGCTCACCGCAAGCGGCGAGGTGCGGCCGCTCGAGGAGATGGAGCATGAGATCATCCGTTTCGCCATCGCCCATTACCGCGGCCAGATGTCTGAGGTGGCGCGCCGCCTCAAAATCGGACGCTCGACGCTCTACCGCAAGCTCGACGAGGCCAATGGCGAGACGCCCGCGACGGAAAGCCCGCCGCTCGGCTGAGCCGCTCGGATCCTCACCATGGTCGCGCTCGGCTGTCGTCCGAAAAAGGCCGCAAGTCTTGGCAACACTGGAACATCTGAACCGTTGCCTTGCGGTGACAGACAAAGGAAATAACGCGTGGCACAAACGCACGATCGGTTTGGCCGGGGTTTCCCAAGAGTCAGTTTGTCGTGAGTTGTCCCGTGTGGCGCTGGCCGCAGAAGTGGGGCTTGAGTATCGTTTGGGCGTGAATCATTGCGTGCAGACGTGAACCATCCTCACCGGCGGTACCGACGCCGAAGCTGGCAGATCGACCTTGTTACACCTGTTCCAGCCGGGACAGATCATCCGAGGGATTGACGATGCGAGATTGTGTGACCACCCGTGGCGGATATGACCGCGTGCTCATGGCTGTCGCGGCGACCTTCCTCGCGGTGTCCTCGACCTCTGCTTTCGCCCAGAGCGATCCGCCCCGCAGCAGCGCGGCCGAGCTCGCCATCGATGCTGCGATCCCGTTCCCCGAGCCGGCCAACGTGCCGCCACCGACCGCCAGCGACTTCAAACTCGACACCACCGCCACCGTGTCGCCCGACCCGGCCAAGGCGCCGGAGACGACGACCAAGCCGCTCGACTCTGCCGCGGCGCCTGCGGCCGATCCCGCCAAGACCATCGCCACGCCGCCTGCAGCAGCCCCTGCGACCGCGACAGTCCCAGAGCCGGTCAAGGCCGCCAGCACCGTTCCCGCCGCCGATCAGCCGGTTGCCGACCGTCTGCGCGACCTGATGGCGACCAAGGCGACAAGGTATTTCGACCGCAAGGCCGAACGCGCCGCCGTCGAGAAATTCTACACCGGCCGCGACTACGCGCCGATCTGGACCCAGGGCGGCAACCTGACGGCCGCCGCGAAGGGCGTCATCGCCCGTCTCAAGGATGCAGCGGCCGATGGCCTCAATCCCGGCGACTATCCGGTGCCGGACTTCGCGGCCGCAGCCTCCGCACCGGACGCACTGGCGGAGGCCGATCTCAGGCTCACCGAGAGCATGATGGACTACGCCCGCCAGGCGCAGAGCGGCCGCATGCACTGGTCGCAGGTCTCGGCGGACATCCAGTATCCCGAGCACCCGATCGACCCGAACGAGGTGCTGGCCAACGTCACCGGCGCCAAGGACGCCTCCGCGGCGCTGGAGAGCTACAACCCGCCGCACCGGCTCTACAAGCTCTTGAAGGCCAAGCTTGCCGAGCTGCGCGGCGTCACCGACGGCGCGCCCGTCATCATCGACGAAGGCCAGCCGCTGAAATACACCCCGGCCCGCGGCAAGAATGCGCAGGAAGCCGAGGCGCAGATGTCCGACCCGCGCGTGCCCAAGCTGCGCGCCAAGCTCGGTCTCACCGAGAATGCCGACGACATCCGCTACGACGCCAAGGTCGCCGCCGCCGTCCGCAAGTTCCAGGAGAGTGTCGACCTCAAGCCGACCGGGGTGCTCGACGACCGCACCGTGAAGGCGCTGAACACGCCCAAGCGTGACAAGCAGATCGATACGGTCCTCGTCAACATGGAGCGCTGGCGCTGGTTGCCGCGCGACCTCGGCGCGCCTGCGATCGGCGACGCCTATGTGATCCTCAACATTCCCGACTACACGCTGAAGGTGATGCAACACGGCGCGCAGGTGTGGACCACCCGCGTGGTGACCGGCAAGCCCGGGCAGCATGCGACGCCGCTGCTCAGCGAGACGATGAAGTTCATCACGGTCAATCCGACCTGGAACGTGCCGCCGTCGATCATCTACAACGAGTATCTGCCGGCGCTGCAGCAGGACCCGACCGTGCTGGACCGCATGGGCCTGCGGCTGGAGCGCGCGCGCGACGGCTCGATCCACATCTCGCAGCCGCCGGGCGAGGCCAACGCGCTCGGCCGCATCCGCTTCAACTTCCCGAACAAGTTCCTGGTCTATCAGCACGACACGCCGGACAAGAACCTGTTCGCCCGTGACGAGCGCGCCTTCAGCCACGGCTGCATGCGCGTGCAGTATCCGGATCAGTACGCGTCGGTGCTGCTCAACATCACCATGCCGAACGAGCGCTACACGCCAGAGCGCATCCGCAGCATGTACGGCCGGAGCGAGATCGACCTGAAATTCCCGACGCCGATCCCGGTCAACATCACCTACCAGACCGCCTTCGTCGACGATGCCGGCAAGCTGCAATTCCGCAAGGACATCTATGGCCGCGACGCCACCATGATCGCGATCCTGAAGAACAACCGCGGCAAGGATCTCGAGAACGTCGTCGCCCACGCCCAACCCAGCTACGCGCGTCCGAAGGGGGCGCTGCCGAACTCGGTCAGCCTCAGCGACAACAGCTTCTCCTCCGGCCCGAACTTCTTCGAGCGTCTGTTCGGTGGCGGTGGCCCGCCGACGCCGCCGGCGCCGGTCGGCCGTCCTGCCCGGCGGGTCTTCACCCGCTGATCAGGCCGCCAATCACGGTCACAATTTCCGTTTGGAGATCAAAGGCCTCGCCGATCGGCGGGGCCTTTGCTTTAGGTTAACCACAAGGATCAACCAAGATTCGATGGCTCTTTTTCGCCACACTCAAGAGTATATGTTAAGGGTAATTGGGGGGCGGGCCGGTCAGTATCCCTTAACCATCCCGCCTTAGGTAAGCGTTTCCTCTCTCTTCCGCCGGACGGGCCGCAAGAGGGTAATCGAGTAAACGCTCGTCGACGGGGTGGGCTGCATCTTGCTGTCTGTTTTCGCGCGCCAATCTGTTTCGCTCACGAGGGCGGGTTGGAAGGCTGGATGCCAATGCGGGCTGGCGGCGCTGCTGCTGCTCATCGGCGCCGGCTCGGTGCATGACGCAGCGGCGCTGAATGAAACCCACACCCTCTCCTTCCACCACACCCATTCCGGCGAGGACCTGACGGTCACCTTCAAGCGCGAGGGCCGCTATGACGAAGACGCGCTGAAGAAGCTCAATCACTTCCTCCGCGACTGGCGTACCCAGGACGAGACGGTCATGGACCGCCGCCTGTTCGACATCCTCTGGGAAGTCTATCGCGACGTCGACGCCAAGCAGCCGATCCAGATCATCTCGTCGTACCGGTCGCCCGCCACCAATTCGATGCTGCGCCGTCGCTCGGCGCATTCCGGTGTGGCGCGGCACAGCCAGCACATGCTGGGCCACGCGATGGATTTCTACATTCCCAATGTGCCGCTGGAGCAGATCCGCTTCGCCGGCCTGCGCCTGCAGCGCGGCGGTGTCGGCTTCTATCCGACCTCCGGCTCGCCTTTCGTGCACCTCGACACCGGCAACATCCGGCACTGGCCGCGGATGACGGCTGACCAGCTTGCCCGCGTCTTCCCGGACGGAAAGACCGTTCACGTGCCGAGCAACGGCGTTCCGCTCAAGGGCTATGAGCTGGCGAAGGCCGAGATCGAGAAACGCGGCAATGGCGATGACGCGTCGTCCAGCCGCCCCAACCTGTTTGCACGGCTGTTCCGCGGTCGTCCGAGCGAGGATGACGACGAGTCTGGCGAGAGCGAGAGCAAGGCCGACGCCAAACCGGTCCAAACCGCGGCACTCGCCGCCAAGCCGGCTGACAAGAGCTCCGACAAGGACAGCCGGACCGCCGAGCGAGCGGTGGACAGCAAAGCCGCCACCGCGCGTGGCAAGATCGCCAATGCGCTGCAGTTGGCCTCCGCGGATGCGCAATCTGCCGCTCAGCCCGTGGCGACCAGGCCCGAGACGAAGTCCGAAACGACGGGCGCTGTCGGCAGCAAATCCAGGGACGGCGCGCCGCAGAGCGTCGCCGACATCATCAATTCGCGCGGCTTCTGGGGTGACAATCCTGGGACGCCGAAGCAGGCAACCCCCGAGCAGGTTGCCGCGATCACGGCGCGCCGTGCGCTGTCGTCGATCGATCAGCAACAGACGGCGAGCCTGATGCAGGCCATGGCCTTCGCGCCCCCGGCCTCCTCTCCGCTCGATCGCGCCAATGCCGCCTCCACGACCGCCATCCCGGTGCGAAACTCCCGCCCGGCGACCCGCAGCGTCACGCCGGCGCCGGAGCCCGCCCCGGTGGCCGCGAAGAACGGGCAAGGTCAGGACGGCGCCATCACGATGGCGACGCGAATCTCCGCGGCCAAGGGCCCCGATTCGACCTGGATGCGGGCCATCATGCTGACGCCGAGCGCATCGTCATCGATGTCCGTGACGAAAATGGGCGAGGTCGACCTCACCGTGATGCGCAGCTATTTCGTCAAGCCGCAGGTCGCGCTGACGATGAGCTTCGCCGCCGAGCCGACGCCGGGACTGAGCTATGACCAGTTCACAGGGCCGGCGATCATCAAGCTCGAAACCAAATCCTTCGCCATGCGCGCCGCAGCCTTGCGCTGACGCCGAGGCGGCCGGCTTCGTCGTTCTCCTCAGCATTGACGCGTTTGGAGTGCGGCGTCGATCGCCGCAGCACGCGCATGCCGCCGGCGCGCCGAGCCGAATCGCGAGAAAGCGAATGCCCCGTCAGGGGCCGGCGGAGGTCTCCTGCTGGTGAGCGAGGCCGGCTGCTCAGATCATCCCGAGCGCCTGCATATAGGTCTCGAGGATGCTTTCCTCTTCCTGGCGCTCGTTCGGGTCCTGCTTGCGCAGCCGGATGATCGTGCGCAGCGCCTTGACGTCGAAGCCATTGCCCTTGCTCTCGGCGTAGACGTCCTTGATGTCTTCGGAGATCGCCTTCTTCTCCTCCTCGAGACGCTCGATCCGCTCGATGATCGACTTGAGCTGGTCTACGGCAAAGCGGGTCGCGGGCGAGTCGTCGTCCTTCGCGGCGGCGGAGGTGGCCATCTGATACTCCTGAGTGGAACTCTGTGTCCAAGGAAGGCGCCAAAGGGCGCTGCGTGTTCGCCGCGACCCTCAAATCTGGCGTGCCCTGCGTCAAGGCGACATCGACCTCATCCACAGAGCGCCCACATCTTGTTGGCCTGCGCAGCGTCAAGCCCGCGCAAGCCGCCCGCGCCACTTGTGTTTCGTCGCCATCGCGCGCAGCACCCGATTCGCCGTTCGAAGCCCCTGCCAAGTCTGGACTCGCGCGCGCAGGGCAACACAGCGCGTCTCCTGCGCGCTCCTTCCGGATTCAGTGGCCCGGATGCGCCTTCTTGAACGCTTCGTGCTGCTCGGCGCTCGCCTCGCGCTGGTACTTCCCCTTCCATTGCTCGTAGGGCATGCCATAGACCGCCTCGCGGCTCTCGTCCCTGGTCATTGGCGCCCCCTGGGCGTCGGCGGCGTCCTTCAGCCAGTTGGAGAGGCAGTTGCGGCAGAAGCCTGCCAGGTTCATCAGATCGATGTTCTGAACGTCGGTTCTGGTCCGCAGATGCTCGACGAGCCGGCGAAAGGCGGCGGCTTCGAGCTCGGTCCGGGTGGTGCTGTCCATCGTCATCTCTTTGTTCCCTGTTCCGCGCCGTGACGGATGTCTGCTATATAATGAGGCTTCGTCGCAGATTTGGCCATATCGCAGCACCGTCAGGAGGAGCGAGGCGCTGGATCGCAGCGGCTTCGCACGAGATCGTCATGGCGTTGATGGCCGCAGCCAAGCCCAGCGACATCGTTCAACGGTTGATATAGCGTCGCGCAATGATCCCGAAAATCTCCTCTCTCTTGCATCGCAATCCCTTCCGCCCCGGTTACGGACTGCTTTCGCTGCTTGGGTTGGCCGCGCTCTGCCTGTGGTCGTCCCCGGCGGCCGCCGATTTTCGGCTCTGCAACAACACCTCCAGCCGGGTCGGGATCGCCCTCGGCTACAAGGACGCCGAAGGCTGGACCACGGAAGGCTGGTGGAACGTGTCGTCACGCAGCTGCGAGACGCTGCTCAAGGGCACGCTGGTGGCGCGCTATTATTACATCTATGCGCTGGACTATGACCGCGGCGGTGAATGGTCGGGACAGGCCTTCATGTGCTCGCGTGACAAGGAATTCACCATCAAGGGCACCGACAATTGCCTGGCCCGAGGCTTCGACCGCACCGGCTTCTTCGAGGTCGACACCGGCGACCAGCGCGCCTGGACCGTGCAGCTCACGGAGGCCAATGAGCAGCCGGCGCAGCAGCGCGTTCCGGGTATCCCGGGCACGCTCGGGCCCGGAGGCAACGTCCCCGGCCTGCCGAATGGGCCGCAGGGCACGCCGCCGGCGGCCGCGCCGGCCCTGCCGCCAGGGCAAGCACCCAAGCCATGAGGCGGCTGCGACGCATCAAGATCCTCGCCACGCTCGGTCCCGCCTCCTCGGACAGCACGATGATTCGCAAGCTGTTCGAGGCCGGAGCCGACATCTTCAGGATCAACATGAGCCACACCTCGCACGACAAGTTGCGGGAGCTGGTGGCCACGATCCGCAGCGTGGAGGCGAGCTACGGCCGCCCGATCGGCATTCTGGTCGACCTCCAGGGCCCGAAGCTCAGGCTCGGCACCTTCGCCGAGGGCCCGGTTCAGCTCAACAACGGCCAGAGCTTCGTGCTCGATTCGGACAAGACGCCGGGCGATGTGACGCGGGTCCACCTGCCGCATCCGGAAATCCTGGCCGCCCTGCAGCCGGGACATGCGCTGCTGCTGGATGACGGCAAGGTGCGGCTGATCGCCGAGGAGACCTCGCCGACCCGCGCCGTCACCCGGGTCGTGATCGGCGGCAGGATGTCCGACCGCAAGGGCGTGAGCCTGCCGGACACCGACCTGCCGGTCTCGGCGATGACGCCGAAGGACCGCGCCGACCTCGATGCAGCCTTGAACGTCGGCATCGACTGGATCGCGCTGTCCTTCGTGCAGCGCGCGGACGACGTGCTGGAAGCCAAGAAGATCATCCGCGGCCGCGCCGCGGTGATGTCCAAGATCGAGAAGCCGCAGGCGATCGACCGGCTCAACGACATCGTCGATGTCTCCGATGCCTTGATGGTGGCGCGCGGCGATCTCGGCGTCGAGCTGCCGCTGGAGCGCGTGCCCGGACTGCAGAAGCAGATGACCCGGCTGGCGCGCCGCGCCGGCAAGCCGGTGGTGGTGGCGACGCAGATGCTGGAATCGATGATCCAGTCGCCGGTGCCGACCCGCGCCGAGGTCTCCGACGTCGCCACCGCCGTCTATGAAGGCGCCGACGCCATCATGCTGTCGGCCGAGTCGGCCGCCGGCAAATATCCGGTAGAGGCGGTGTCGACCATGAACCGCATCGGCGAGGAGGTCGAGCGCGACGTGGTCTACCGCTCCGTGATCGCGGCTCAACGGCCGGAGCCGGAATCGACGGCGGGCGACGCCATCGCCGAAGCCGCGCGGCGGATTGCGGAGAATCTCGATCTACCCACCATCATCTGCTGGACCTCGTCAGGCTCCACCGCCATCCGTGTCGCGCGCGAGCGGCCGAAGCCGCCGGTGGTCGCGATCACGCCCAACCTGGCGACCGGGCGCCGCTTGTCGGTCGTCTGGGGCGTGCACTGCGTGGTGGCCGAGGACGCGCGCGACCAGGACGACATGGTCGAGCGCGCCGGCTCGATTGCCTTCCGCGACGGCTTCGTCCGCGCCGGACAGCGCGTCATCATCGTCGCGGGCGTGCCGCTCGGCACGCCCGGCACCACGAACATGGTGCGGATCGCCTATGTCGGGCCGTCGAGCGACGCCCATATCTGAGACGACCTATTGGGTCGTATCGATCGCGCCCAATCCGGCCGTGGACGGGGGCTTGAGCCGCGCGAGCACCGGACAGGCCTCGATGGCAATGCCGGCGGCGCCAGGAATGCGCTCGCAGCCACGCGACGCATCGATCTGGAGGTCGTAGTCGGCGAGCACCTCGAGCCGCGGCGGGTTGTCGGCCGGGCTTCTGGACAGATACAGCGCCCATACGCCTCCCGGCAGCGGGTTGGCCAGGCCGTTGCGAACCCGGCGGTCAAGCACGCCGCTAGGCACGATCGGCACCACGAGCTCGGACAACTGATAGACGCGCGAGCCCTGTGGCAGGAACGACGTGACGTAGCCGAGCGGCTTCTGCAGCAGCAGGAATGTCGCCGGACGCTGCAGGTTGGCCGCGAGCTGCGGCCGATAGGGGTCCGACCACGACCGCCGCATCCAGTCGGTCGGCTGCGACGCCAGCGCGATGCCGAGCGCGGCCATCACCGTGACGGCTTGCGTCATCCGCCGCGACGGTGACACGTCCAGGCCAGAGCCCGCCTGCCAGGAATCGATCAGGCGGATGAGCAGCAGGACGATCAGCGGCGCCGACAACAGCTCGAGCGGCATCAGATAGCGTTGGATCGAGAAGGCCAGCATCCACAGGACGTAGCTGAGCCAGAAGAAGATCAGGAGGCGACGCTCGCGCAGCGGCAGCACCTCGCGCCGCCGCCACAGGCCGGTGACGATCAGCGCGACGAGCAGCACGATGACGATGGCGAAGCGCGGATCGCGGAACGGCCATTCCGACGAGGGATGCTTGCCGATCACCCAATAGAATGGATAGGCGAGCGCATCGAGCAGTCCCTGCGGCATGAAGCGCGTATCGACGATCGAGGCCTGCGGCGCTTCGGGCGAACGGAAGATCGTGTTGTAGAACGGAAACAGCGGGCTGCCGTAGTCGCGCGCCATCTTCAGCGCCCACGGCCCCGCGGTCACGATCGCGCCGGCCGCACTGCCGGCCCCGAACGCGACGATCGCGCGCCACGGCCGCGCCACCAGCAGCAGCGACACGCCCGCTCCGACCAGAAACGTCGCATTGGTGAGCTTCAATCCCGTGGCCGCGCCGATCAGCAGGCCCGCGGCGACGAAACGGCGGCCGCGCTCATCGTCCTCCCCGAAGATCAGCGCGATGCCGGCGAGGATCGGAATGGTCGTCAGAATGTCGGCGAAGCTGGTGCCGACCTCGGACAGCGCCATCGGACTGAGGGCGGCGATGATGAGCGCGGCGCCGAGCGTGAACGCGTCAGCCGCGCGCCCGAGCAGCACGCGCGCGACCCAATAGACCAGCGCGAGATTGAGGCCGTGCAGCGCGCCCAGCGCGACGCCCCACCACGGCGCCTCGAGCCCGTGGCGGACCGCGTAAGGCAGCAGGTAGATCAGCGGATTGAGGAAGCTCTGAAAGCCGCCGGGCGCCACATCGACATCGAAGCGGCCGTGCAGCAGCGCGAAGCCGGCATAGTCGTGATAGTTCTGCCAGTCCCAGTTGATATCCTCGCCGGCGAGATACGCATAGACGGCGCCGGCGGCGGCCGATCCGGCGATGACGAGGCGCGTCGCCAGAGGGTTGCGTGCAATCGACATCGTCCGAGGAGGCACCTGGAGTGAGGCAAGGGCGGCCTTCTCGCGGCGCGCCAGCCCCCACCATCGCCGCGACGGGTGAATCCTTGCTTAAGCGCGGCCTTGCCCGACAGGCATGGGTGACGCGGACTACGCGCCGACCAGGCTCCTGACCGGCAGCACGGCCTGCACGACGAGACCGCGCGCACGCGCATCCATGACGCCGACCGCGCGCAGCGCCAGCAGGGTGACCGCCTGAACCGTGTCACGGAGTTTGGCAGGGTCGTCGGGATTCTCGGTCGCCAGCGGCCCCACCAGCGCCTCGTGCAGCGCGCCGAGCAGCGCGGTCGCGGCCAACTGGGTGTCCTGCGCCGGAAGGTGGCCGGCACGGACGGCCGCGTCGATCCGCGAGGCGATCTCGCCGACGATCTCGCGGCGGCTCGCGATCCGTGGCGCCGTCACGTCGACGTCGACCGGCTCGGCCAAGATGCCCCAGGCGAGCTTGCGCTGCGACAGGATGTGCACAGCCACCGTGGAAACCGCGGCAGCCAGGGCTGAGGACGGCCCAGGCGCCGCATCGGCGGCGCGCCGCACGGCAGCGAGCTCGTCGCGCGAGACTTCCGCGATCAGCTCCGAGATCAGATCGGCCTTGGAAGGAAAGTAGCGATAGACGGTGCCGGCTGCGACATTGGCCCGGATCGCCACCGGGGCGATCTGGACGGCCGACATGCCGCCTTCCGCGGCGGTTTCGCGCGCGGCTGCCAGAATCGCACTGCGGCGGGCCGCCAGCCGCTTCACGACCTGATGGGTTCGCCGATAGACCATGGCGTTTCTCGTCCCGGACGCGCTCGTCCAGGGCACCCGGCGAACGCTGGTTCAGTGTTTTTGGAGGATCGACCTCACAAATGGCTGGGAAGAACTGAACACTTGTTCACGCGATAAGACAAGAGAAATCATGACCCTGTGCCGCGTGATCGATACGTCAGGCGTGCGCGAGCGCCATGCCGGCGGGCACCGGCCGCCGACGCCACCACGAGCCGGCGCGCGCCAGCACCAAGCCGGCCATGATCAGATTGGCGGCGAGCCCAAGCGGAATCCCGGACAGCATGAACGTGATCTGAAGCGCCGCGATGCCGCCGAGCGCGGGCAGCTCGTAGCGGCGAAAGCCCTCGGCGAGGCCGATCCGCACCAGCCACGCCACGGCGATGGCCTGAACCATCATGTCGTACATGAACAGATAAGGCGTCGTCAGCAGCAGTCCGACGGCCAGCGCGGCCGCCTTCAGAGCATAGCGCACAGGGCTGCGCCACAGCATCACCAGCACGACCGCAACGGCCGCGGTCAGCACCCATTGGAAGGTCCAGCCGAGCGCTTCCGAGCCGCCGAAATAGCGCACCAGCGAAAACAGACTCTGCAGCTTCCACCAGGTCGCCTTGCCCTCGGTCAGGAACGCCTGCGAGAACATCGGCAGCCAATGGAAGAAGGCCTGCCAACTCTCCAACCCGAAGGCGAGCCATGACAGCAGCGCCAGCACGATGGCGGTGACGCTCGCAGAGATGAAGGCTGTCCAGCGCTGGGTGGCGATCAGCACGATCGGGAAGAGCAGGCCATATTGCGGCTTGTAGGTCAGCAGGCCGAGACAGATCCCCGCCAGCACCGGCCGCACCGGCAGCAGATAGAGTGTGCCGCCGACGAGCGCGGCGGTGAGGCATCCGTTCTGCCCGACCAGCGCGTTCGAGAACAGGGCCGGAAAGCCGGCTGCGAGCAGCAAGCCGAAGCCGCGGCCGACGATCGCGCGCATCGCGAGCGCATAGGGAACGAAGCTGGCATAGACCCAGCCGACAAAGGCGAGCGTGTAGGGAAACTGCGCCAGGAACGCCGCGACGAACAGGAATGGCGGCGGGTAGTGCCAGGCGAAGTAGCCCGGAAAATCCTGCCGCAGCAGAGCGAGCTCGACCTGGCGCTGCACGTCCCAGTCCCAGGCCAGGGCCGGATGTCCCTGCAGCGCGAGCTTGCCGGCCGCCCAGACATTGACGAAGTCCGTGGGAATGCCGAGCCCGGCCTGGTCCCAGATCCAGGTGCCCGACCACAGTCCGGCCGGGAAGAAGGAGGCGTTGATGCAGGCGAGCGCAAAGCAGGCCGCGAACAGGCCGAGCGGAACGTCACGACGCTGCGATGGGATCGCGGCGGCGGCATCAGGATTGTCGGCCATCTGGACCTCGCCCCGCGCTGCATGGATGCATTCCCGATCGAGACATAGGCGCGGACGCTTGAAGAAGGCTTAAGCGCGGGCAACGGCGCGCGACCACGGGCGCCGCACCGATTGTTTACTCGTAATCTGTATCGCAGGGGTCCGAATGCAACCAACGGCGGCAGGCCGGGGAGATCCCATGTTCGTTTATCGCGCTCTCATCGCCCTGCTCGTTTGCATGATCTGGCCGGTAACCAGCCGCGCCCAGGACAAGGGTCCTACCCATGTCTCCTCCGACGTCAGCTATGAATATCTGGCCCGCTGGGACGTCGCCCGGCTGAACACCATCCTCACCGTCGACACGTCGAAATTCGCGGGCGTTTCGGTGACCTACACCCCGGCCCGCAACGCCGTCCGGCTCTATCGCGTCACCTATGCGTCCGTCATCCCCGAGCGCGGCAACAAGCCGATCACGGCGAGCGGCCTGCTCGCGGTGCCCGAGACCGGCGAGACCAGCCTGCCGATGGTGTCCTATCAGCACGGCACGGTGTACGGGAAGCAGGAGGTGCCGTCGTTTCCGGAGCAGTCGCCCGAGACCCAGCTGATGATCGCGCAGTTCGCAGGACAAGGCTATCTGCTGATCGGCGCCGACTATTTCGGGATGGGCATCTCGACCGAGCCAGAAGGCTACATGGTGAAGGCCAGCCATCAGCAGGCCACCTACGACATGCTGCGGGCGAGCCGCGCGGTGCTCGACCAGATGAAGCTGACGAGCGCCAGGCTCGACATCGCCGGCTGGTCGCAAGGCGGCTTCGTGACCATGGCCTTTCTCGAGAAGCTCGAAAGCGCCGGCGTGCCGGTGACGGCGGCGGCGACCGCGAGCGCCCCTGTCGACGTGTCCGTGGCGCTCAACGGCTTCCTCAGCTTCCCGCGCAAGGACGACGCCGCCTGGGTCAATTCGCTGTTCATCCTGTCGGCGTTCGCGTTCGAGAACTACTATGCGGTGCCGGGGCTGGCGCGCTCGGTGATCAGCGACAGCTACTACGATGTGGCGCGCAAGGCCTATGAGCGCGAGCCCTTCAACGTCGCCGACGTCCCGACCGATCTGCACAAGCTGCTCAAGCCCGACTATTTCGATGCGGAGTATTTCGCGGCGTCGGCCTACGGCCGCCTGGTCGCGCAGACGCAGGCCTATCGCTGGATCATCAAGACGCCGGTGCGCAACTATTACGGTGAGACCGACGAGGCGATCTCGACCGGTCTCGGCCGCCTGGCGATGACCTACCAGCAGGCGATCGGGGCCGGTAACAGCAAGGTCGAGGCGGTGTCGACGGGACCGACCAGCCATCGCGGCACGTTCGCGACCGCCGTCCCGCAGTGGAAGGCCTGGTTCGACAAGCCGTAATGCGCGCGGCGCCGCTGGATGCGGTCCGCGGCGCAGCACCCCATCAACGAAAGACGTGACAAACAGAACGCGCGCCCACCGCGCGCGAATCGAACTGCCGCCGGCCCGACTCCGAACAAACGAAAAGCCCGGCTGCAAGCCGGGCCTGTCGTTTCTCTTAATCTTCCGGATCAGACGGGCTGACCGCCGGATGTCCGTTGCATATCAACCCTGGCTCACGCCTGAGGCTGCGGCTCCAGGCCCGGATCGGGTCGCGGCCGCGGTTTGCCGGCCGGCGGCACGGCCGACGCCCGCGGCGTCGACGGCTCGATCGCCGATTCGCGGTTCGGCTTCTTGCCCTTCAGGAGGTCGTTGATCTCCTCGCCGGTCAGCGTCTCGTATTCGAGCAGCGCCTGGGCGATCGCTTCCCAGTCGTCGCGCTTCTCGGTGATGATGCGGCGCGCCTCCTGCTCGCCGGCCTCGATCAGGCCGCGAATTTCGGAGTCGATCAGGCGGGCGGTATCGTCGGAGATGTTGGTCGAGCGCGCCACCGAATGACCCAGGAACACCTCCTGCTCATTGCTCTGGTAGCGGACGCGGCCGAGCTTGTCGGACATGCCCCATTCCATCACCATCGCACGAGCGAGGTTGGTGGCCTGCTGGATGTCGCCGGTGGCGCCGTTGGTCACCTTCTCCGGACCGAACTTCTGCACCTCGGCCTCGCGGCCGCCGAACATCATCGCAAGCTTCGAGACGCACCACTCACGGGTATGCGAGTGGCGGTCGGCCTCGGGCAGCGACTGCACCATGCCGAGCGCGCGGCCGCGCGGAATGATGGTCGCCTTGTGGATCGGGTCGTGGCTCGGGACGTTGAGGCCGACGATCGCATGTCCCGCCTCGTGATAGGCGGTCAGCATCTTCTCTTCCTCGGTCATGACCATCGAGCGGCGCTCGGCGCCCATCAGCACCTTGTCCTTGGCCTCCTCGAACTCGGACTGCGTTACCATCCGCTTGTTGCGGCGGGCGGCGGTCAGAGCAGCCTCGTTGACGAGGTTCATCAGGTCGGCGCCGGAGAAGCCGGGGGTGCCGCGGGCGATGGTCTTGAGGTTGACGTCCGGCGCCAGCGGCACCTTGCGGACGTGAACCTTGAGGATCTGCTCGCGGCCGATGATGTCGGGGTTCGAGACCACGACCTGGCGGTCGAAGCGGCCGGGACGCATCAGCGCCGGATCGAGCACGTCGGGCCGGTTGGTGGCCGCGATCAGGATCACGCCCTCATTGGCCTCGAAGCCATCCATCTCGACCAGCAGCTGGTTGAGGGTCTGCTCGCGCTCGTCATTGCCGCCGCCGAGACCGGCGCCGCGATGACGACCAACGGCGTCGATCTCGTCGATGAAGATGATGCAGGGCGCGTTCTTCTTGGCCTGCTCGAACATGTCGCGGACGCGGCTGGCGCCGACGCCGACGAACATCTCGACGAAGTCAGAACCCGAAATGGTGAAGAACGGCACGTTGGCTTCGCCGGCCACCGCACGCGCGATCAGCGTCTTGCCGGTGCCGGGAGGGCCGACCAGCAGCACGCCGCGCGGGATGCGGCCGCCGAGCCGCTGGAATTTGCCGGGATCGCGCAGGAATTCGACGATCTCCTGCAGGTCCTGCTTGGCCTCGTCGACGCCGGCGACGTCCTCGAACGTCACCCGGCCATGCGCCTCGGTCAGCATCTTGGCGCGCGACTTGCCGAAGCCCATCGCCTTGCCGGCGCCGCCCTGCATCTGCCGGGAGAGGAAGATCCAGACGCCGATCAGCGCGATGAAGGGCAGCCACGACACCAGCAGCGACACGAACCACGGCACGTTGTCGCCGGGCGGCTTGGCCTGGATGTTGACCTTGGCGTCGTACAGGCGCTTCACGAGGTTCGGATCGCTCGGCGCGTAGGTCTGGAACGACGAGCCGTTCTTGAAGGTGCCGTGAATCTCCGGCCCCTGGATCACGACGTCGCGCACATTGCCCTGATCGACCTCGGTCAACAGCTGCGAGAAGTTGATGTCGGTCGACGACGCGCGTTGCCCCGGGTTCTGGAAGAGTGTGAACAGCGCCAACAGCAACAGGACAATAATGACCCAAAGGGCGAAATTGCGCAGATTGGCGTTCATCGATTTTCCTTCGTGGTCGCGCGGATCGCGGCCGTTAGTCCTCGGACTCATCCCTGGGTAGCCACGAGGGAATCCCCCGGTCGACCATCTCGTAATCTAGGTACCACTCGCCGCAATGCCAAGGGAACTAGAAAGGACTATTTATCGCATCCTAGCCCGATTCCCGCTCAAAAAATGGCGCGGGAAAGCGCCGCCAAGGCAGGTGGTTAAGCGTCCGCGAAGGCGGTGAACCGCTTCAAATCCCGCGCGACCGCCGCGGCGGCGCGGGCGTGATGCGGATCGTCTCTCTCGTCATGCTTACCAGTGCACCAGCCAGGGTCTGTTTTAGCCTGCCCGGAGCAGACGTACCACCATCTGCGATCTCCGCAAGAGTCCGGTCCAGCCGCGCCAGCAGCGACTCTGCCTTGCCGAGTTCCACGGGACCTTCGGTTCCAATGCGGTTGATCGCGCGCATCAGCAGCCTCAGCCTGATTTCGGCTGGAAGTGCGACAAAGGCGCGCGCCTCGAAGGTCTCGCCGTGAATCGCGCCCACCGGCCTGCTCCCGGCCGCGCGCAGTGCAAGATAGCGTTCGGCGCCATCCACCATCAATTCGATCGCGGCATTGGCCCGTCCGAGCCGGTCGGCCAGCGTCGCCAGCGTCCGGGCATCGCCGCCCTCGGCGGCCAGAGCCGGCATCAGGGCGCGCAGCCGCGGCCGGGTGAAGGCGGGATCTTGATTGGTCGGATCATCTGCGAACGGGATGCCGGCCGAGCGCAGCGTCGCCACCAGCCTGGCCTTGGCAACGTCGAGCAGAGGCCGCGCCAGCAACAGCCCTTCACGCTCGCTGAGCGGTGCCATCGCCGCGAGCCCCGCGATGCCGCTGCCACGCAAGAGCCGCATCAGCACGGTCTCGGCCTGGTCGTCACGGGTGTGGGCGGTGACGACGTGTCCGGCGCCCGCCTGCCGCGCCGCGCGTGCCAGCAGGCGGTATCTTGCCAGGCGCGCCGCTTCGGGAATCCCAGTGTCCGGCTTCTCATCGTTCCAGCGCAGGGTCCGGTGTGGAATTGCCAGCCGGCGCGCGGTCTCCTTCACCATGCGGGCTTCACGGGCGGACTCGCGCCGCAGCGCATGGTCGACCGTCACGGCCACAAGGCGCGGCCCCTGCGCAAGCCCCGCGCGCCACTGCGCCGCGAGCCACATCAGAGCCATCGAATCCGGACCGCCCGACACGGCGAGCACCAGCGCGGGCGCCCCCGAAAGCGGGGCGAACAGGCGCTCGGCTTCGGCTGCGGAGATCGCAGGATCGGCTTCGGAACGGGCCTTCGACATGGCGCCGCAGCCTACCCGCCCCGCCGATTATAGGCGAGAGGCTACCCCTCGCCCGGGGACGTTCAGCACTTCACCCGCTTCTGCTCGCGATCGACGGTGGCCTTCACGCCCGCCGAGGCGCGCGGATATTTACGCGTCACTTCGCCGAACGCGGCGCAGGCGGCCTCCTTCTCCTTCAGCGCGGCGAGCGACTGGCCGAGCCGGAGCAGCGCATCCGCCGCCTTGCCCGACTTCTCGTATTTCGTCGTCACGGCGAGGAAGACCTCGGCGGCATCGCGATATTGCTGACGCTGGTAGAAGCTCTCGCCGAGCCAGTATTGCGCGTCGCCGACCATCGGATCGTTCGGATATTTCTGGGTGAAGTTGCGCATCGTCTGCTCGGCCAGCGCGTAGTCGCGGCGCTGCATGTAGCCGATGCCGAGGTCGTATTCGTCGCGCGGCGTCTGCCGCGGCGGCGCGGTTTCCAGTCCGCCAGCGCCGGGAGCGGCGGCCGGCGGCGCACCCTGGGGATAGCGACCGCCCGTGTTGGCGAGAGTCGTGGGATCGCCGGCGGGACGGCCGGCGGGCTGGCCGCCACCCGGCTGGATCGGCAACTGGCCGCCGCCGAGCGCTTGCGGGGCGCCGGGAGCCGTCGGATTCTGGCTCGGATCGAACGCATCGCCGCGGCGGCCCCGGCCAGGGGCCGCGGGCTCCTGGACGATTTGCACCGGCGCGCCGGCCTGCGGCTGCGCGTAGCCCGGCTGCTGCTGGGGATAGGCCTGTTGCGGCTGGCCGTACGGCTGCTGGCCATATTGCTGCTGGCCGTTGGCCGGCTGAGCAGCCTGGCCGTAGGCGGGATTGGCCTGCGCCGGCGCGGCCGCGCTCGGCTGCGCCGCGGGGGCGCCGCCAGGCGCTGCGCCCTGCAGTTGTCGCAGCCGCTCCTCGAGCTGGCGATTGCGATATTGCAGCTCCTCGTTCTGACCGGTCAGTTGCCGGAGCTGATTTTCGAGCCGCTGAATCCGGATCTCGGGATCATCATCATCGGTCTGGGCGAGCGCCCGCGACGAAAATGCCTGGCACGAGAAAATGACGAGCGCGGCGAGGATCGCGGCGGCGCTCCGTGGAAGAAACATGAACGACATGCTGCCCTGACGACCAGATCGGCGAGACGTTGAAAACAGGCCTGTGAGCGTGGCTGTAAAGCAGAAATGCGACGGATACAAATGACGTTCAAGCGAAGAAAATACCAAGTCCGGCCGAGACCCGCCGACAACAAACGACGAAGCCGGCGTCGATGGGCGACGCCGGCTTCATCAGCAACGGATTCGTTCAGCTTTATGAACTGGCGTTCAGGACCGTCACCGCACGGCGGTTCTGCGACCAGCACGAGATGTCGTTACAGACCGCCACCGGCCGCTCCTTGCCGTAGGAGATCGTGCGCATGCGGCCCTGGTCGATGCCGCGCGACGCCAGGAAGTTGCGGACCGACTGCGCGCGCCGCGCGCCCAGCGCAATGTTGTACTCGCGGGTGCCGCGCTCGTCGGCGTGGCCCTCGATCGTGAAGGAGTAGCGCGGATAGCTCTGCAGCCACTGCGCCTGCTTCTCCAAGGTCGCGATCGCCTGCGGCGTGAGATCGGTCTGATCGCTCTCGAAGAAGACGCGATCGCCGACATTCACGACGAAATCCTGCTGGCTGCCTGGAGTCGCAGCGCTGGCCATTGCCCCGTCGGCCCCGGTGAGATTCTTGTTGGCGCAGGCGCCCATCGACAGCGCCACGGCCAGCACGGCGGCCAACTTCAATCCCTGGAGGATACGCATCTGATATTTCATTCCCGGAGCCTCCACGCTCACGTTCTTAGACTGCCATCCGGTCTACAGGGCGATGGTTAAGCGAACGTTCCGTCAACCTTGATGGGGTCTTGCCGAACCCCGTCAAATGCTAACGAAACCCGAAAAGCGACCGCGATGGTTAATGGGTTGTAAATGTGGCGCCAGGGTGAAGGCAAGCCGCTCAGCGCCTGCAGCAGGGCGCTTTTTCGCTGATTTTTGCATCGCTGCCACGGTGCGAACCGGCCGGACGGCCGAACTGGCCCCGATATCGGCCGACGATCAGCCGGCCCTCGCGACCGCGTGAATCCTGAACGAATCAGTGAAGGCGTCCGGCGCCGGACGATCGAACAGCATCCGTCGCTCGAACGCGCTCGATCGCATGAACGGAAAGCGCTGGAACACGCGATCGCGGATCGAAGGATAATGCGCCGCCACCAGGCCGACCGGCTTGGTGAGACCGGAGTAGAGCCGCGGTTCACCCCATGGTTCCTGCAGGAACACCTTCTTGTAGAACGCACGATGCTCGGGGCGCACGTTGGCGAGACCGATATCCGCATTGAAATGGGCGCAGGCAACGTAGCCGAGCCGGACGGTCACATAGGGAAGCGCCGGAAACAGCCGCGCCTTCTCATGGTCGGCGACGAACCGTGTCGGGTCGATGATGACCTTGCCGCGATCGAGCTCGGGATGCAGCAGGTCGGCGAACATGTCCGAGGACAGCGATCGGCGCCATTGCGAGTTCAGCACGCTGATGCGGATCGAGCTGTAGAGCTCGCCATTGACGTAGACGCCGAAGATGAAGCTGTTGGGAAGATCGTCATATTCGTCGCTGACGCGTTCGCTGGGCGACGGCAGGATGGCGCCTTCACGCAGATAGGCGCGGTAGCGCAGCCGATAGATCTCGTCCTTGTCTTCAGCAGTCAGCGCCAGTCGATAGTCCACGTTCTCCAGCACATCCGACTTCTGCTCAGCAACGGCACTCACTCTAGCCGCCGACTTCATCCGCAACCCCTTTTCACACAACTCCTACGAGCAGTATGAGCTTAACAGCGGGTTAATGCCGACGCAAAGCTTTCGCCGGTACAAAGTTAACGGCACGTAGAATCCCGGAGGCGTAACCGTGACTTACGGGATTGGATGCTACGCTGGACGATTGCTTCGGATCACTTGCGTATCAAATCGAAACGGATTCGCTTGCCATACACGTGCAATGTTTCCGAACGATGCGACGTGGGGTTGTTACATGCTCGGACCGGCGGGATGCTGCGCACAGAGCCGCCTTCAGCACTGGTCGATCTTTCCTGGCACCTCCGCATCAAGGCGGAGGTCGGGCGATCAAGCGATCGAACGTGTCCCGCCGGCGGCCGCGATCGCCCCGTCGCTCGAACGGCGCCCATGCGATGCATTCAGGAGCTGCCGGATGCGGATGGCGGGGACGGGCCGGCTGAACAGATAGCCCTGCGCCTCGGTGACCGTACCGTCGGCGCTGACCAGTTCGAGCTGCTCGTTGGTCTCGATGCCCTCCACCACCACCGACATGCCGAGATCGGCGGACAATCTTGCGACACCGCGCAACAGGGTCAGCGGCCTATCGCTGTCGATGCCTTCGAGGAAAGAGCGATCGATCTTGACCTTCTCCAACGGGAAGTTGTGCAGATAGCTGAGGCTCGAATAGCCGGTGCCGAAATCATCGAGCGAAATACGGACCCCGAGCATGTGCAGCTGCGACAGCACATCGTGCGTGAGCTGAGTGTTGCGCAACAGCGAGGATTCGGTGATCTCGATCTCGAGCCGATGCGGCGGCAGCCCGGACACTTCGAGCGCGTAGCGGACCTCACTGAGCACATCGCGCTGATGGAACTGCTGCGGCGAGAAGTTGACGGCGACGCTGACAGCATCCGGCCATTTCATGCATTCCAGGCAGGCCTTGCGCAGGATCCAGCGGCCGAGATCGACGATCAGGCCCATGTCCTCGGCGACGGGAATGATGTCGACCGGCGAGACCGTGCCGCGCACCGGGTGGTTCCAGCGCAGCAGCGCCTCGCAGGTCGAGATCTTGCCGGACTTCAGGTTGACCAGCGGCTGGTAGAACAGCTCGAACTCCTCGTTCGCCAGCGCCTTGCGCAGGTCGAGCTCGAGGATGCGGCGTGCTTCCACCGTCTGGGCGAGTTCATCGCGGAAGAAGCAGAAGGTGCCGCGTCCCTCCGCCTTGGCGCGGTACAGCGCCATGTCGGCATTCTTCAGCAGGGTGTCGGCGCTGATCCCCGGCCCGGTCATGGCGATGCCGACACTGGCGCCGATCTCGACCAGGTGATTGTCGATCTTGTAGCGCTCGCTGAGCTGGTCGACGATCCGGCGCGCCAGCATCGCCGCGTCGTCGTTGGAGCGGATGTTGCGCTGGAACACCACGAACTCGTCGCCGCCGAAGCGCGCGACGAAGTCTTCCGGACGCAGCATGTCGCGCAGCCGCTCGGAGACCGCGCAGAGCAGTTGATCGCCGCAGGGGTGGCCGAGCGTGTCGTTGACCTGCTTGAAGCGGTCGAGATCGACGAACAGCAGCGCGGACAATTCGCCGTGCCGCTGCGGAATTCTGAGCAGCCGTTCGATCTCGTCGCGGAAGCTGACGCGGTTCGGCAAGGTCGTGAGCTCGTCGTAGCGCGCCAGATGCGAGATGCGCGCCTCGGCATGCCGGCGCTCGGTGATGTCCTCGAGCAGGACCACGGCGCCGCCGTCGGCCATCGGCTGGAAGGTCCAGGACAGCGACCGGTCGCGCGCAACGTCGGGATCGCTGGTAATGACATTATGGGTCTTGGTGTGCTCGATCTCGGCCAGGATCAGCCGGCCGCTCGAAGCGGAGATCGAGCCTGCAATCACGCAGGCGTTGATGATGTCGGCCGCCTTGCCGCCACGCTGCAGGATGTCATCCGGAAGGCTCATCATCTGGCCGAAGCGATGGTTCATCACGGCCAGACGCCCGTCGGAGCGGAACATGCACAGGCCGTGCGGCATGTTGTTCAGGGCCGTATCGAACTGCTTGGCCAGTGCGGCCTCGCTTTCGCGCGCCACGAAGGCCTGGACGAAGATCCGCTGCAGGTTGGTCGAGATGTGTTTCAGCGACACGAAGAACAGGACGCAGAACGCCGCCATGCCCAGGTAATAAGGACTGCCGTGGATCGCGAGGGCCACTGCGAGCGGTCCGCAGGCGAGCAGGATCTGGACGTGGAAGATCCAGGGCCGCCCGTAGGTCCGGCCCGCGCCCGCCGACATGTAGCAGAGCGTCACCGTGATCGCGATCAGGTGCACCACCGGGTCGCTGTTGTCGACCAGGGCGACCACGCACCAGACGCCGAGCACCAGCGCATAGATCATGGCGCCGATCTGGTAGCGAACCTCCCAGCGCTCGACCGCCTCCTGCGTGAGGCGGCCGTTGTCGCACAGGTTTCGATAGTAGCGCATGTCGAGCGAACGGAACGCCCCTGCGATGATCAGCATCGCGGCACACGGCCACAGATTGACGTCGCCGCTCTTGATCGCGGTCATGACGGCGGCGACGGCGGCGCAGAGTGCGCCGGCGAACATCGGGCCGGGATCCTGGAAGAGGGAGTCGACGAGAGCCGCCTGGATCGCAGGCGACAACTTTCGATCGTCTTCTCCGTTCTGAGTGGCAAGCTGCATTCGTGCGCACGCGTCCTGTTCGGTGCACAAACATTACCGCTCGCAGGTGAAGTCTTTCTGAGGGAACATCGTTAGCGGAGCGTTTCCGCGTTCGCGATGTGCACGAATTCGCTCGAAAATTCAGATAACTAGGCAAACACTACCCGGTTGCTGCAACGAATGGTTCCATATTTCACGGAAACACGCATCGCGCGACTGGAAAAGTCGCGTCCACCACGACGTGAGCGGGCCCAGAGGCTCGCTCCATCACGACAGCAGCGGCGACCAGGCCGGATCCGAGGCGAAGCCCGGCGTCGGCACCTTCTGCTCGAAGCGGCCGGAGACGTCGATCGAATATAGCGACGGACCAGCGGTGCCGCCGGGGTCACGGAAGAACATCAGCACGCGGCCGTTGGGCGAGAAGGTCGGCCCTTCGTTGTGGAAGCCGGCGGTGAGGATGCGCTCGCCCGAGCCGTCCGTCTTCATGATGCCGATCGCGAATTGGCCGCCGCCCTGCTTGGTGAAGGCGATGAAGTCGCCACGCGGCGACCACACCGGCGTCGAGTAGCTGCCCTCGCCGAACGAGATGCGCTGCGCTGCGCCGCCACTGGAGGACATCACGTAGATCTGCGGCTTGCCGCCGCGATCGCTTTCAAAGCAGATCTGGCTGCCGTCCGGCGAGTAGCACGGCGAGGTGTCGATCGCCGGCGTGTCGGTGAGCCGCGTCGTCGTGCGCGAGCGCAGATCCATCACGAACAGGTTGGAGTTGCCACCCTGCTGGAGGCTGAGGATGATGCGCTGGCCGTCCGGCGAGAACCGCGGCGAGAACGACATGCCGGGGAAGTTGCCGACGATCTCGCGCTGGCCGGTCTCGATGTTGAACAGATAGACCCTCGGGTCGCCCTGCCCGAACTCCATGTAGGTGATTTCCTGGCTCGACGGCGAGAACCGCGGCGTCAGCACGAGGTCGGCGCCGCGGGTGAGGTAGCGGACGTTGGCCCCGTCCTGATCCATCAGCGCGAGCCGCTTGACGCGCCGCTCGGACGGGCCGCTCTCGTCGACGAACACGACGCGGCTGTCGAAATAGCCCTTCTCGCCGGTCATCTGGGTGTAGATCTGGTCCGAGATGATATGTGCGATGCGCCGCCAATATTCCGGCGCCGTCACATATTGCTGGCCGGTGAGCTGCTGGCCCGAGTTCGGGTCCCACAGCCGAAACTCGGCCTTCAGCCGCCCGTCCGGCTGCCGCGTCGCGCGGCCGGTGACGAGCCCGCGCAGATCGAGCGGCTTCCAGCTCGCGAATTGCGGCGGGGCCTCGAAATTGCTGATGCGCTCGGGAAACGCGGCCGGGTCCACCGGCGCGAACAACCCGCTGCGCTTGAAATTGTTGGTAATCACCTGTGCGATACCGTTGCCGACATCGGCGTCACCGGCACCGCCGGGCACGAAGGGCGGAATCGCGATCGGGATCGGCTTGAACTCGCCGGGGCCGATAATCACACGTTGCGCGAACGCGGGCCCCGCGCCCAAGGCTGCCATGGCGGCTCCTCCGCCCAGCAGAACCTGGCGCCGCGTGGTGGATCCTGTCTTGCGCGTCGGAGGTGTCGTCAAGTTCGGCCTCGCATCGAATTCATCATTTTGAGGTTGAATGTCGCGGGTATCAACTTCCACTCATTGTACCGGTTCTTCGGCAGAAACGCGTAGGGCGCACAGTTCTCGACCGCACGCTTGGCATTTTCCGCCATGGCCAGGCTGACGGTACGGGACGGTCCGGTCATGCCGACGACGGCGGGAGCAGCAAAGAGCGATCCATCCGGCCGTAGCTGGATATCGAGATCAACCGAGATCTTGTCTTCATCCACGCCGCTATAGGGCGCATTGAAGCAGCGGGTGACCGCCTCCTGGAACGCGGCCTGCCAGCTCGCGACATTGGCCTCTGCCGTTCCTCGCACCGAGCCCAGTGCCGCATTAGCATTGATCTCGGATCCCGTGACCGCCTGCCGCGTCGGATCTTTCTGATTGATCAAGCTCGCCATCTTCTCAGCGTCGAACTTGCGCTCGCTCTTGTGCTTGGGCGGCTCCGGCGGCGCGGCGGCGGCCTGCGGCTTCGGCGGCTGCTTCGCCTTGTCCTTGTTGAGCACGCTGGCGATCTGGTCCGGATTGAACGGGTCCGGCTTCTTCTCCTCCGGCTTCGGCTTCTCCGCCGGCGCGGGCTTCGGCGGCTCCGGCTTCTTCTCGGCCACCGGCTTCGGCGTATCCGGCTGCTTCTCGACCGGCTTCGGCGGATCGGGCTTCTTCTCGACCGGCTTCTCCGGCTTGGGCTGCGGCTCAGGCGCGGCGTCGGTCTCGGTGACCTGCTTGGTGTCGACCTTGCCGACGATGTCCTCGGTCGGCTTCTTCTCGCCGATCTTGTCGGCCAGCAGCTTCTGGGATTCCTTCTTGCCCGTCAGCGCGCCGGCCTTGGCCTTCGAGCTGTTGTCCTCCGAGATCACGTCGACCGGCACAAGGTCCTCCGGCGGCGCCACCATCGAGCGCGCGGAGAAGCTGAACAGGCCCCAGCACAGCACGAGCACGTGCAGGGCGACGGACAGCACCGTCCCCTTGCGCGTGCGCACGAACCGGATGAGGTCCTTCGACGTCATGAGCCCTGATCCGGCAGCACGACGATGCTGGCGCGATAGCCGGCATCGCGCGCCAGGCCCAGCACCTTCATCATGTCGGAGTAGCAGGCGTCGCGATCGCCGCGGATCTTGACGACGTTGTCGCCGCCGCCGGCGCCCGCCTCCTTCATCGCCTTGATCTTCGGCCCAAGCTCGTTGATCGCGATCGGCGAGTCACCGAGATACACGTCCACCTTCGACGCGCAGCCGCCGCCGGTCTTCTTCACGGTGACCTCGAGCGGCGGCTTGGCGTCGGCCGTCGAGGCCGAGCCGCCTTGCGCCTGGGGCAGGTCGACCTGGATGTTGACGGTGAGCAGCGGCGCCGCGACCATGAAGATGATCAGCAGCACCAGCATGACGTCGACCATCGGCGTGACGTTGATCTCCGCCATCACGGCCGCCTTGCGCCGACCGCGGCGACCACCGCCGCCGGACGCGCTGCCCATGCTCATGCCCATGCTGTGGTACTCACGATCCGGATGCCACTATACCTGCCCTCATCCCCGCTCGTCGATCTGACGGGACAAGATGGCCGAAAATTCATCTGCGAAGCCTTCCAACCGCTGCGCCTGCCGGTTCACCTCCGAAGAGAACTTGTTGTAGAAAATCGTCGCCGGGATGGCCGCGATCAGGCCGATGGCAGTGGCGAACAGCGCCTCCGCGATGCCCGGCGCGACCACCGCCAGCGAGGTGTTCTTGGAGGCCGCGATCGCCTGGAAGCTGGTCATGATGCCCCAGACCGTGCCGAACAGACCGACGAACGGGCCGGCGGAACCGACCGTGGCGAGCACCAGGAGACGGCGTTCCAGCCGCTCGACCTCGCGCGCGATCGACACGTTCATCACCTTCTCGATGCGCATCTGCAGGCCGGCGAAGGAGCGCGCGTGGCCCTCGAACGAGCGCTTCCACTCGCGCATCGCCGCCACGAAGCACGCTGCCATGGACTGCGTCGGCTTCGCCGATAGCACCCGGTACAGCTCCTCGATGGATTCCCCGGACCAGAAGGCTTGCTCGAACCGGTCCATCGAGCGGCGGGTCCGCGAGAACAGGAACATCTTGTCGATCGCGATCGCCCAGACCCAGATCGAGCAGGAGATCAGGCCGAGCATGATGATCCGAACCACCCAGCCGGCATTGCCGAACAGATCGATCAGGGACAGGCCGCCGCTATCGACAGACATCTGCAGTATCCTCTCAACCAATCATCCCGGGATGCCCGGGACCATGCAGCCGCCGTTCCATGCCGGATGCCGTCGCGGCGGAAAGCGCCTGCGCGAGAAAACCCTGAACTGATCGCTTTAAGAGGCCCGCCGAAGCCATAAGCGGCCTGCTTCCTCTGCCAACGTGTCAAAACAAGGGCTCTTGGCGCGCGTAAGCGCCCCTTAACCAAACCCCCTCCGGGGTTAAGGCGGGGTTACCGCGGAGTATTGCCGAGGTCAAAGGTCCAGCCGGACCAGCCAGATAGAGCCTTTGTGATCAGCCGCTTGACCGTTTTGGCCGGCGGCGGACAGCGGCCAGCCGCCGCAGGCGGGCGGTATCGGAGAACGCAAAACGCCCGCCGGCGGGGGAACCGCAGGCGGGCGTCTTGTGCCGTCAGGGCGGGGGCTGAAAGCCCTGCGGCGTCAGGTGAGAGGCGATCAGCTCTGCGGCTGGTCGTTCGGCGGGGTCGGACGCGGCTTGTGCTGGGCCATGAACGCGTCGAACTCCTCCTTGTCCTTGGCGTGGCGCAGCCGGGTCAGGAAGTCACGGAACTCCTGCTGCTCCTCTTCGAGCCGCCGCAGGGTCTCCATGCGGTACTCGTCGAAGGCGCGGTTGCCGCTCGAAGCCGGCTGCGAGAAGCCGAAGCCGAAGCCGCGGCGCTCCATCTTGTCGCGCATGCGGTCCATCTTCCACTGCATCCGTTCCATCTTGTTCGACCAGCGATCGCCGCCGTTCCAGCACGACATCTTTCTGCTCCCGAGTGTGAAAAAGAGAAGGGCAAGTCCGATCGGCCACCAGATGATGAAGCCGAGCACGGTCACGGCGATCCAGCCGGGATGCCAGGGCGACTCCATCATGCGGGGCCGGTACCTCTGCTCCTCCTCCGAACCGCGCCAACGATTGACATCTGCGGTGTAGGCCATCTCCCTCTCCATTCGCGGCGCCATGCCGTGTGAATGTAAATAACATTTACATAGCTAGCTCAACCCGGGATTTTGTCAAGGCGACCGCCTGACGCGTCGCTCGAATTATTTTTCGGCGTTCTTTGAACCTTATTTCGGGCGGCCCCAGGGCCCTGCCGGCTTGTCATCGTCCGGCAGCGGCGGCGGCTCGGCAGCGGAGGACGGCGCAGGCCGGCGGTCGGTCGCGAAGCCGAGCCCGCGCAGATAGATCAGCAGCTCGGCCTCCAGCAGCTCCTCGGGCGACATCGGCAGCTTGCGCCGGGCGGCATCGCCGCGCGCGAACAGCGAGGCGATGCCATGCGCCATCGACCAGATGTGCAGCGCCATCATCAGGGCCGGCGGCCGCGGCATCCCGGGCGGCGCCAGCGCCGCCAGCCGTTCCGCCGCGGCCCGAATGACGCCGAAAGCGCGCTCACCCGCCGCCAACAGGCCCGCGGTGGAGTCCGCCGGCACGCCGGATTCGAACATCGCCGAATAGAACGCAGGCTCCGAACGGGCAAATGCGAGATACGCCTTGCCGACGCGCTCGAACGCCGTGACGGTGTCGGGCCGGCCGTCGTCCCACGCCGCCGAGAGCTGCGCCTCGAACTGCTCGAAGCCGCGCTGGGCGATGCTCGACAGCAGTTCGTCGCGGTCGCGGAAGTGGCGATAGGGCGCGGCCGGGCTGACGCCGGCCATGCGGGCCGCATCGGCAAAGGTGAAGCCGGCAGCCCCCTTCTGCGCGATCAGGTCGAGCGCCGCCTGCAGCAGCGCCTCCTTGAGGTTACCGTGATGATAGCCGCGCTCGGCGCGGCGCTCTTCCTTGCGCCAGCTCATGTAAATGGCTTTTACATGAGCCGGGTCGAAGGAAGCCAGCGACTTTTGGGCGGGGTCAGCCGCCGACTTCCGGGACGCTCTATCGCGCCGTCCGGTTAAGCCCCCGCGAACAGGTGCCACCCTCGCCCCTTGAGGGCCCCCGCAAGGGGCAGGGTGGCACCGAACTCGCCGCGAGATCAGCGCCGCCCGGCACAAACGCCGGGCGCCCGCAGCAAGCGGGACATTCACCTCAGCCGACGTGCTCCGCCCTGCAGGCCGCTCAGCTAGCCGCCCGGAATCGGCAGCACCGGCATGATCTCGACCCGCTCGCCCGGGAAGATCGCAAAATGCGGATGGTTGACGAACAACTTCGCGGCATCCTCGTGCGACGCGGCGCGGACCACGGTGAACGCGCCCATCTCGTTGGCGATGTCGTTGACGCCGCCCTTGTCGACCCGCTTGGTCTTGCCGAGCGGCCCGCCCATCGCGACGATCGCGTCCTTGTGTTGGTCCACCCAGGCATGCCAGGCCGCCATGCCCTGCTGTCCCCTGGCGTTGCGCTCCGTCTCGGGCAGCGCCTCCCAGGCTTTCCAGACGGGACTGGTCTTGCTGCCGAGAAAGACGGCGAGATAGGTGTTGCTGTTGTCGCTCATTGCACTTCCCTCTCCTGCTGTGAAACGGATCGATCAGACACGGCCGGCATGCGGCAGCTCGGCGAAGCCCGCCGCCGCCTGCTGCACCTCCTCGGAAAAGTCGGCCATCTCCTGGACCTGGCGAATCTCGATGATCTCGTTGTCCGAGGCCGGGCACTGCCTGGCCCAGGCGATCGCCTCGTCGCGCGAGGCGACCTCGATCATCCAATAGCCGCCGAGCACCTCCTTGGCCTCCGCGAACGGGCCGTCGGTCACCACAGGCTTGCCGCCCGCGAACGAGACCCGCGCCCCCATCGACAGCGGATGCAGGCCCTCCAACGTGATCAGCACGCCGGCGTCCTTCAGGGCCTCGTTGTAGCGCATCATCGCCTTGACACGCTCGGGATCGAGCTGCACGTCCGGCGGCGCACTCTCATAGCCGAGCGGGATCATCAGCATCATGAATCGCATCGCGTTTATCCTCCTCTCCTGATCAGGGTCGGTTCAGCTCTTGGCGGCCTGCGCACGCAGCCGTTCGACCCGCTCGCGCAATTCGGGCGTGAACGTCTCGCCGAAATCCTCCGCGGCATAGACCTGGCGGATCTCGATCTCGCCGCTCGGGAACGGCGCCCGCTTCATGTGCTCGATCACCTCCTCGAGCGAGCCGGCCTTGAGCATCCAGAAGCCCGCCGCGAGATCGCGGGAGAGATCGAACGGACCGCGCGCGACGCTCGGCGTCCCGTTCGAGAAATCGATGCGCGCCCCCTTCGCGGTCGGATGCAGGCCCTCGCCGGCCTCCATCATGCCGGCCTTCACCAAGCCCTCGTTGAACCGGCCCATCGCCGCGAACTCCTCGGTGGTCGGCAGGATTCCGGCTTCCGTGTCCCTGGTCGCCTTCACGATCACCATGAACCGCATGGCGCCTCTCCCCTGATGCTGTCCGGCAGGACTGCCCTGCCCTCATCAGTAGGACGATCCGGCCCCGGTACGGCCGACACGCTCCCGCAATTATTTTGGCCGGGTTCCCGGTTCAGCCCGGCTCTTGCGGGAACATGTGGAAATAAGGCTCGGCCTCGGCGAGCACCCGCGCGACGGATGGCCGCGCCTTGAGGCGGTCGAGATAGGCTGTGACCCCAGGCAGCCCATCACCCAGCGGCTCCACTCTGTCGGCGTAGAACAGCGCCGGCAAGGCCGCGCAATCCGCCAGGGTGAAAGGGTCGCCCATCGCCCAGCCAAGCGGCGGCAGCTCGGCCTCGAGCATGGCGTAGGACGTGCGGAGCCGGCTTCGTGCGTCGGCGACGCCGAGCGGATCGCGGGCATCGGCCGGCCGGAGCCGGTCGAACACGACGGTCTGCGTCGGCATGTGCAGATAGAGGTCGAGAAAGCGATCGCGCAGACGTGTCCGCAAAGCGAGATCGGGATCATCGGGAATGAAGCGCGTCCTGCCCGCATAGTGCTGGTCGAGATACTCGATGATGATGCTCGATTCCGGAATCGTGCGCTGCTCGTCGCGCAGCACGGGAAATTTACCGACCGGCCACAGCTTCAAGAACGCCGCGCGCTCATCCGCGTCACCGAGATCGATCAGCTTCGGCGTGAACGAAACGTCGTTCTCATACAGCGCGATCAGCACCTTCCAGCAGAACGACGACAGCGGATGATAGTAAAGGGTCAGGGACATCGTACGCTCCTGCTGAGTTGAGTGAGAACAAGTCGTTTGGTCCCGAACGCGCGGCCGCAGGGCGGTGCGCTCCCGCGGACCGTTGTTCACGGGGAGAGGGTTGAGCTGAGGCGCTAGACGCACGGGTGGTGTGAGTGGAAAGACCTGCGCTCCCCCGGAACCCGGAGCGCGCCGCGAGATATGGGCTCACACGTCCCGAACGGGGGCATAGCGCGCGATGACAACGCCGTTGGACAGCGCCCGGCTGTCGATCAGGCTGAGCTTCAAGGCCTGCCCCGGCTTGAACAGCGGCCGTCCGGCGCCAAGCACGCGAGGATTGATCGCGATTCGAAGCTCATCGATCAGGTCGTGTGCCACAAGCGTCGAGCCGAGGTCCGCGCTGCCGAACAGGAACAGGTCCTTGGCATTCTCCTGCTTGAGCTTGTCGACCTCGGCCGCGAGCTCCGGACCCAGCAGATGCGCGTTTGACCATGCCAGGCGAGACAGCGTGCGGGAGGCGACATATTTGGGGATGCTGTTCATGACGTCGGCGATCACGCCCTTCTCCGTCGGCCAATAGCCGGCCATCAGATCGTAGGTCACCCGGCCGAACAGCAATCCGCCCGCCTCGTGCAGTTGCGTCTCGGAGATCTGCTCCAGCTCCGGGCCCCACACATCCTCGTGCCAGGAGATGTCGCCGTTCGGGCCCGCAACCATGCCGTCCAGCGTCATCATGTTCCACATCACCAGCCTCGCCATCGACTGCCTCTCCCTAACTGCTTTCATTTTGCAAGCAGTTGGAGAATGCCCAGACCAGTGCAATATTGCAAGCGGTTTATACGCGATCCCTGCTCACGAGACTTCGATGTCCGACCCTCAGCGCTCCGGCTGCCCGATCAACCTGTCGCTTGAAGTGGTGGGGGACAAATGGAGCCTCTTGATCATCCGCGACATGATGTTCGGAAATCGCCGGCACTATCGCGAGCTGCTCGGCGGCTCGGAGGAGGGCATCTCCTCGAACATTCTCGCCGACCGGCTGAAGACGCTGCTCGCGGCCGGCATCATCAGCCGTGCGGACGATCCGAGCCACAGGCAGAAGGGCATCTATTCCCTGACCGAGCAGGGCATCGAGCTGTTGCCGATCCTCGCGCAGATGGCGGGCTGGGGTTACAAGTATCTGCCCGTCTCGGAGGAGCTCGGCATCCGCGCCAAGCTATTGATGGAAGGCGGCCCGAAGATGTGGGCCGAATTCATGGACGAGCTGCGCGAAACCCATCTCGGCGCGAAACGGCGCAGGAGGGCTGGACCGAGCGTCGGCGAGCGGCTGCAGGCCGCTTACCAGAACGTCGTCGCTGCCAAGAAGGCCGAGGCAGGCGGCCGATGATCGCACGCCTCGCGACGCGCACGGATCGTGCGCGCCGCTTCCCGCATCAGAACCGCGTGTTGTCGGCCCTGTAGCGCGATGATTTGCGCGGGGCGCGTTCGGGGGCCTGCTCGAGCTGCGCGATCGGACGGCGATAGGTCTCGGCGCGACGCAGCCAGCCCGCCTCCCACACGCGGTTCGAGGGCAGATTGCGAACCCGCTGCTGCAGCACGACCTGCACCGCGTCGGAATATTCGGCGAGCACGGCCTTGGACTCGGTGGTGGTGCCGTTCATCTTGAGCAGCACCTGCTTGAGACCCCAGCCCTGGCGCTGGCCCGTCTCCTTGTCCACGGCCGTCTCGGACGGATTGGTGCCCTCGCCCTTGAAGTTGATGTAGTCGATCAGCGGGTAGAGATCGTTGGAGGCGCGCACGACCCGCGAATATTGCGCGACGATGTGCTCGCGTTCGGCGCTGTCGGGCGTGTTGGCGAGGATCTTGTCCATCGCGCCTTGCGCACGCGCCACCAGGAACTGCGTCTGCTCCGCAATCGTGTCGAGCAGGAACTGCCGCAATTGCCGCATTTGCGGCGAGTTGAAATTCCGCTTGAAGTCGGCCCGGCTGGTCCACGGGCATGCCGGAATCGGCGTCTTGTCGAGCCATGCAGGCAACGGCGTCTTGCCCTTGCGCAGAAATGCGATCAGCCCCGGAAAACCCTCCTCATAAGGCGGCTTCGCGGTGGACGGGTACCAGATGAAATGCCCGATTCCCAGCGAGGCGAATTCTTCACCCGCATTCCACGACGTGATCGCGTCGCGCCGTCCCCCGGCCTCGTTGAGCCAGATCTTGCGGCCGATCATCTGCGCGACGTCGGCCGGCAGCGCGCGCTGAGGCACCGACAGATTCTTCGTGGTCTTGGCGTCGCTCCGCGGGTCGCCCTTGCGCTCGACCGCGATCGGCTTCGCAGGCTCGGTCGGTGGAACGACCACTTTCAGAGCCGGCGTCTGCACGTCCGACGGCCGCCCCACCGTCTCGGGCTCCGCCGTCTGCGGCTGCTGCGGCGGCGCGACATCGTGCGCAGCCTGCTCGGTCTCTGCCGGTTTCGCAGCAACGCTGCCATCCGCTCCGGCCGCGCCGGACGCCGCGAGCCCGAGGACAATGCACGACAACAGCAACGCGCCGCACCCGCGCCTCAGACCATTCGACCCGTGCGACAAAGCGTGCAGCTCCGTGGTTCTGACGAGGGTGATTCGCCGGCTGATGAATAGATCGCCCATGTCGATTCTACCGAGACTCTTAAACTCTACGCTACCGGTTCAGATTCGTCCCGGACACGTCCGAGAGCCACCCGACGACGGGCAAATCAGCCGACGGCGGGACTGTCCAATTCCACGGGGAAATGCGCCTGGAGAGGCTGCTCTTTTCCTGAAGACTTTCAAGTCGATCACCCTTGTCCAGTGCTTCCCGTAAAAAAATCCCTCTTTCGCCTTTCCAGAATTCATGCTCCTTTAGCCACGTCCTGTTCCCGATCGAGAGGGACGTTTCGCGGTCGTCACGAACGTGGGGAGCAGGATGCGGTGGACGCGTCGATGTTGCAGCGTGGAGCATGATTCGGAACCGGAGGCCGTTGACGGCTATTGCGCCACAGCTTTCCGACAAGATCATGCTCATATGAGGACACGCAGACGAACAACGCGGCGCGTACGGCGAAATCATGTGGTCCCTGGCATCCCGATGCTGATGCCGTGTCCGATGCGGGAGCGTATTGTGGCGGAAACGGGGGCAAGACAGCCGGTCCCCGGGCATCGCGCAGGGAGGGCCGGGATGTCTCAGCCGAATCTGTGGTTCCTGCCCCGTGCATTTTTCCCGCGGGGGCCATGGGGCGGGCAAGCTCCCGGTCTTCCCTGCGCCCTCCGACCGAGAGGGAGGCCAAGGCGAGCATGACTCGGGTGCTTCGACACCGCGCGAATTGACGTCATCGTTACCACCCCTGGCTGTTTGACAACGCCCACGAACTTCGCTGGCTATACGCATAGCGCGGAGCTGGATTGAACGTACACTGACAGATGTGACGGCCTTCACATCCGATCCGCGCAGCGCATGTTAGGACTCAACGACGAGGAGAGCCGGGCTGCCGGCCCGAGGAGTCGACCCCCGTGACGGAAACATCGACGACGACGCTGACTGACAAGGTCGCCCTGATCACCGGGGCGGCACGCGGCATCGGGCTGGCGACGGCAAAGAGATTTCTGCACGAAGGCTGGCGCGTGGCGCTTCTCGACATCGAGAAGACGCTGCTCGACGACGCCACATCGGCACTCAAATCCCCCGATCGAACGCTCGCGCTGCATTGCGACGTCGCGGACGCGGCGATGGTCGCCGATGCGTTGGCGCGCATTGCCGGCCGTTTCGGTCGTCTCGATGCACTGGTCAACAATGCCGGCGTGGCGCGTTTCGCCCCGATCATGGAAACCAGCGAAGCCGACTGGCAACGCATCCTCGACGTCAACCTGACCGGGCCGTTTCTGTGCACGCGCGCCGCGGTGCCGCTGATGCGCGAGCACGGCGGCACCATCGTCAACATCACCTCGATTTCAGCCGTCCGCGCCTCGACGCTGCGCTCCGCCTACGGCACCAGCAAGGCGGCGCTGGCGCATCTGACCAAGCAGCTCGCGGTCGAGCTCGCTTCCGCCGGCATCCGCGTCAACGCGGTGGCGCCGGGCCCGGTGGAGACCGCGATGGCCAAGGACGTGCACACGCCGGAGATCCGCGCCGACTATCACGACGCCATTCCACTCAACCGTTACGGCCTCGAGGACGAGCTCGCCGAGGCCATCTTGTTTCTCAGCTCCGAACGCTCCAGCTATATCACCGGACAGATCCTGGCCGTCGATGGCGGCTTCGATGCCGCGGGAATCGGATTGCCGACCTTGCGCGGCCAACGCAGGAACACATGAAACGATGCCGAGCCGGACGCGCATCATCCTGACCTTGCTGCTCGCCGTCCTCTTGTGGGGGATCGCGACGATGCTGGCGCGCGCCGACGTCCGCATCATCTCCTCGCCCGGCGGCGAGGTGGGACCGTTCCTCGATCTGTTCGAGAAGGTGCGCGCCTCCGGGGAGCGTGTCATCATCGACGGTCCCTGCCTGTCGGCCTGCACGCTGGTGCTCAGCGTCGTGCCCGAGGACCGCATCTGCGTGACGCGGCGAGCCACCCTCGGCTTCCACGCCGCACGCTCGGTCGACCGGCGCGGCCGCGTTTATGCGGAACCCGAAGCCTCCAAGCTGGTGCTGCAGACCTATCCCACGTCGGTGCGCGGCTGGATCGAGCGCCGCGGCGGCCTGACGTCGCGGCTTCTGTTGTTGCGCGGGCGCGAACTCAAGGCGATGTACCCCTCGTGCCGCTAGCGGCGTCACGCCGCGTAGCCTTCCGCCGGGGAATTGATCATCCACGGAATACCGAAGCGATCGACGCCCATGCCGAAGCCCTTCGACCAGAAGGTCTTGCCGAACGGCATGGTGACGGCACCGCCTTCGAGCAGCGCGTTGAACTTGCGCTCGGCCTCGGCCGGGTCTGCGATCTGCAGCGAGACCGAGATTCCGTGCGGCTTGCCTTGATAATATTCGGGCGGCGAATCCGAGGCCATCAGGACGCCGCCGCCGATCGAGAAGCGGACATGCATGATCCTGTCCTTATGCTCCGGCGCACACGGCATCTCCGGCGGCGCCTCGCCGTTGCGCATCATCATCTCGATCTTGGCGCCGAGCACCTCGCTGTAGTGCTTGAGCGCCTGCTCGCAATCGCCGTTGAACGTCAGATAGGGACAGATCATCGTCATCCTCCTTTGTTGAAAGATCATTCGTCAGCGCGGCAGCGGCAGCGGCAGCAGCGCGCGCAGCCGGCGATCGCGCAGCCACAAGCCGCCCCACAGCATCAGCCCGAGATAGAGGCCGAACAGGACGTGGCTGAACAGCGGACTGCCGATGCGGACATGAGAAGCGATGGCGCCGCCGAGATAGCCTGTCAGCAGGATCGCCCCGACGAACGACGTCGGCGGCAACGCATAGAGCACGGTACAGACGATCGTGATCAGACCGAGCGCGCGGGCCGTGCCGTCACTCGCGCCATAGCCCATCTGATCCAGCGTCTGGGTGACGACGGGCAGAGGGACGAGCTTGATCGCGCCGTCGAACAGCAGGAACAGGGTCACCAGCCCACTCAGGATGCGGCCGCTCCACAATTCGGCGCGCGAGACCGGTTCTTCCAAGGTGATCGTCGTCATCTGCAGCTCCTCCCCGCAATGCTGCTCCAAGGACGAATGAAGGAGCGTGCCGCCGACAGCCCGGTTCAAAATTCTGGATCGAATCTCAGCGGAATGTCACTGGCCGACCTGGACCTGAGCCGTTGCGCTATCGCGCATCAGGCGATCGAGCTGCATGCGAATGTGCGCGGCCTCCGCCGAGCTGTGCGCCAGCGCGATGGCGCGGTCGAAGGCGGTCCGTGCCTCGTCGGTGCGTCCGAGCTGCATCAGCAGCGCGCCGCGCACGCCGAAGAAATAGAAATAGTTGGCGAGCCGCCCTTCGAGCGGCGCGATCAGGTCGAGCGCCGCCTCGGCGCCGCGGACCTTGGACACCGCAACGGCGCGGTTGAGCGTCACCACCGGCGAGGGCTGCACCACTTCCAGCGCGCCATAGAGCAGGTCGATCTGTGTCCAGTCGGTGTCCTCCGGGCGCGCGGCGCGCGAATGCAGCGCCGCGATCGCCGCCTGGATCTGGTACGGACCGCTGCGGCGATGGCGCATCGCCTTGTCGATCAGGGCTGTGCCTTCCGCGATCATCGGCTGGTTCCACAGCGAGCGATCCTGATCCTCCAGAAGAATCGGCAATCCCTCGGCGTCGAAGCGGGCGGCGGAGCGGGCGTGCTGCAACAGCAGCAGCGCCGTCAGCCCCATGATCTCCGGTTCGCTCGGAAACAGCCGCAGCAGCAGCCGCGCCAGCCGGATCGCCTCCTCGGACAGCGGCTGGCGCTGCGCGGCGGTCTCGCCGCTGGCCGAATAGCCCTCGTTGAAGATCAGGTAGACCATGGCGGCGACCGCGGTCAGGCGCTCCGACCGCTCCACCGCGCCCGGGGTCTCGAACGGCACGTTCGCCTGCGCGACGCGCGCCTTGGCGCGGGTGATGCGCTGCTCCATGGCGGCCTCGCTGACCAGGAAGGCCCGGGCGATCTGCTTCACCGTCAGTCCGGACACCACGCGCAGCGCCAGCGCGATCTGCTGCGTCGCGGGCAGATCCTTGTGGCAGCAGATGAACAGCAGGCGGAGGATGTCGTCGCGATAATGCGAGCCGTCGAGCCGGTCGGCCAGCGCGCTCTCGGCGTCGTCGAGATCCGAGATCGCCTCGTCCTCCGGCAGCGGCTGCTCGCGGCGGACACGGCGGACATCATCGATGGCCGCGTTGCGTCCGACCATGATCAGCCACGCCGCGGGATCGCGCGGCGGCCCATTCTGGGGCCAGCTCTTCAGCGCGCGCAGGCAGGCGTTCTGGAATGCCTCCTCCGCCGTGTCGAGGTCGCGGAAATAGCGCAGCAGCGCGCCGACGGCCTGGGGACGTGCTGATGTCAGGGCTGCATCGATCCAGGCCGTATCGGTCATGCCAGCGCTCCACCCGGCCTGAACGTGCCGACGGGACGGATCTCGTAGGAGCCGCCGGGATTGGCCTCACCGAGCTCGCGCGCGACCTCGAGCGCCTCGTCGAGATTGGCACAGTCGACGAGATAGAAGCCGAGCAGTTGCTCCTTGGTCTCGGCATAGGGGCCGTCGATGACGAGCGGCGGATCCTCCTTCCGGAGCGTCGTCGCGGCCGTGGTCGGCAGCAGCCGCGCCACCGGCCCGAGCCGCCCCTGCTTGGCGAGCTTCTCCTGGATGACCGCAAGCTTGGCCATGACCGCGGCATCCTGGTCCTTGCTCCAGGCGCACACGACATCCTCGTCATGATAGCAGAGCAGTGCATACAGCATCGGAAGTCATCTCCATTCGTCTTCAAGACGGCGGAGTATGCCTCCGGCCGACAGACCCACGAAGTATTTTCGCGGGTTCCGCCTGCAGGAACAAGCCGCCTACCAAGAGATGCCGTACTTGGCCGCGATGTTGCGCGCCCGCGTCTCCTGCGCGCTCTCGCGCGGCTGCCTGACTCGGCCCGTCTGGCGCTGCGACTTGCCTTGGCCCTGCCCCTGACCTTGCCCTGCGGCACCTTGGCCGCCCGCACCTTGCGCCATGCCGTCCGCGGCGCCCTGTTGACTGGCGGCCTGCGGCTGACCGCCGCCCTTGCCAATGGAAATGCCGTTGGCTGACAGGATCGACCCGACATCGATGGTCTGAGCCTGGGCCGAGGCGGATGCGATGACGAAAGCGGCGGCGAGAAGCAATTTGCGCATGACGATGTCTCCCTTTTGATGGCCGGAGATTGGCCTGCGCGCGCGATCTGGTATGTGGAACACGTCACATAAGCTCGAGGACCCTCCGATGACCAAAGGCGCGCTGGCGCTCCTGATCCATGGCGGCACCGATAACTGGTCGCCGCAGCGCTGGAAGGCGCGTTTCGACGACGTCTGCGGCGACCGCCCGGTGGTGCTGCTGCCGGACCCGAGCCTCGATCCGGCGGAGGTGCACTACGCCGCGGTGTGGAAGCCGGTCCCCGGCGAGCTCGCCGGCTTTCCGAACCTGCGCGTGATCTTCAATCTGGGCGCGGGCGTCGACGCACTGATGGCCGACAAGACGCTGCCGAGCGTGCCGCTGGTCCGGGTCGCGGTCGATGATCTCACGGCGCGGATGACCGAATATGTCGTGCTGCACGTGCTGATGCATCATCGGCAGGAGCTGTATCTGCGCGAGTCGCAGCGCGTGAAGCGCTGGGCGCCCAAGTATCAATGGCCGGCGGCCGCGATCGGAGTCGGTATTCTCGGACTGGGTACGCTCGGCATCGATGCGGCCGAGGTGCTCAAGCGGCTCGGCTTCCAGGTCGCCGGCTGGAGCCGCAGCGAAAAGCAGGCGGACGGCATCGAGTGCTTCCACGGTGCGGCGCAGCTGGATGCGTTCCTGGCGCGGACCGACATTTTGGTGTCGCTGCTGCCGCTGACGCCCGACACGCGCGGCATTCTGGATCGCAAGATGTTCGCGAGGCTTCGGCGCAGTTCGCCGCTCGGCGCCCCCGTCATGATCAATGCCGGGCGCGGCGGCCTGCAGAACGAGGCCGACATCCTCGCCTGCCTCGACGACGGCACACTTGGTTCGGTCTCGCTCGACGTGTTCGGCCAGGAGCCGCTGCCGGTCGACAGCCCGTTCTGGACCCACCCGAAGGTGGTGCTGACGCCGCACAATGCGGCCGACACCGACGCCGACGCGATCTCGCGCTACGTCGCCGAGCAGATCGCGACCTTCGAGGCCGGCGGGGCGCTGCGCAATTTGGTCGATCGCGTCAGGGGATATTGAACCGCTATTTGTTGCCGACCATCACATCGATCGCGCCGGCGACGATCGCCTCCAGCTCCTGACGCGGCGCCCGCGCGCGCGCCCGGACAGCGATCGAGTGGATCGTCGCCGACGCCAGACGCGCCAACACGACGGGATCGGCGTCGGCCGGCAGCTCGCCTTTCTCCTTGGCGCGGCGGAAGCAATGCGCGAAGGCCTTGTCGAGCTCGGTCAGCGCGTTCTGCACCATGGCGCGGATGTCGGGGTCGGCGACCGCCTCCGAGCCCGCCGTCATCACCGTGAAGCAGCCGCGCGGTCCCTCCTCGCCCGACAGATAGATGTCGAGCGCCGTGGCGAAGATCTGCTCAAGCTGCCGTCGCACCGGCCAATCGTTACTGAAGACGTCGCCCATGAGGGCGCGGGCATCGTCGCGATAGCGCTGATAGCTCTTGATGTAGAGCTCGCGCTTGTCGCCGAACGCGCCATAGAGGCTCGGCCGGTTCATGCCGGTGGCGGCGCTGAGATCGTCGAGCGAGGTCGCCGCAAAGCCGGTCGACCGGAACAGGTCGAGCGCCTTGCCGAGCGCGACATCCGGCTCATACGCCCGCGGCCTCCCGCGCCGCTTCGGCTGGTCGGGGGCACCCGCCTTTTCTATCGGACGGTCGCCTTGCGGCGGCCCATTCTTTTTTTGTACCATTTCGCACGAAATTCCTTGACCGAGCTCATATTATGCGAGACAGTATAAAAATCAACCAATGCTCCGGTCCGGAGCCCGAGGGAGACGTCCATGGACCTGTATTTCTCGCCGCTCGCCTGCTCGCTCGCCACCCGCATCGCGCTCTACGAAGCCGGCGCGAAGGCGAACTATCTCGAGGTCGATCCCAAGACCAAGATCGTCCTCAACGACGGCTCCGATTTCCGCGCCGTCAACCCGCTCGGGCTCGTCCCGACGCTCCGCACCGATGATGGCGACCTGCTGACCGAGAACGCCGCGATCCTGCAATATGTCGCCGATCGCTTCCCCGAGGCCAAGCTCGGCACCGGCCCCGGCATGGACCGCAGCCGGCTGCATCAATGGCTCTGCTTCATCGGCACCGAGCTGCACAAGGGCCTGTTCATTCCGATCCTCGACAAGACCGCGCCCGAGGAAATGAAGGCCCATGTCCTGAAGAAGAACCTGTCGCGGCTCGATCATCTCGAGAACCACCTGCGCGACCGCGACTATCTGCTCGATCATTTCACGGTCGCCGACGCGTATCTCGTCACCGTGATCAACTGGACCATGGCAACGCCGCCGGTCCAGCTCGCGAAATGGCCGGCCGTGAAGGCGTACTACGAGCGCCTGCGCGCGCGGCCGTCGATCGCCCGTGCCATCGCCGAGGAGTTCGAGCTCTACAAGGCGGAACTGGCGCGGCATAAGGCGGCGGCCTAGGAACAGGAGCCTGGGAACATACGAGTCTCATCTCCCTCGATTGGGAGATGAGACCTCTTCATGGGGAAGATGAACCATCGCTCATTGCCCCCTTCTCCACCGCGCCGGATGCTTGACCGCGATCATTCCGGGTTGCAATCCTCGAATCGCAGGAGGATTGCACGTGGCAACCACATCCGTACGAGACCGATTGCTGGCGGACCGGCGCGCGCTGCTCGATCTGGGCACGCGCAACCGGCTCGTGCACATCCCGCTCAAGACCAAGACCATCCGCACCATCGACATCGTCGGCGCGCGCTCTGCTGCGCTCTTCGAGCTTCTCGGCGAAGGCAAGCGCTTCACGTTCCTTCCGACGAAGGCAGAGACTGCGGAGGCGGAAGGCACCCTGCCCTTGAGCGTGCCGGCACCTCGATCCGACACGCCGACCACCAAGGTGGACCAGGAAGGTGATGATTCGGAGTCGCAGACGCGGCAGCCGGACACCCGGCTCAGGACCCGGCTGTCATCGGAGGCGCTGCAGAAGCGCCTGCTGGATATCTGGTACGACGCACGAACGCTCGAGGAAGAACAGGGCGTCAATATCCTCTATCTCGCCTTCGGGCTGCTGAGATGGTTCGAGGACGACAAATCCGATGTCGAGCGCTTCGCACCGCTCGTCCTGCTGCCCGTCCGCCTGGAACGCAGCAGCGCCGCCGATCGGTTTCACCTGGTCTCGCGCGCTGAGCCGCCGTCGCCGAACCTCTCGCTCCAGGCCAAGCTCGACGCCGAATTCGGACTCAAGATCGAGGATTTTGGCGACGAGGACGACGTCGACATCGCGACCTATCTCGCCGGCGTCGCGGAGACGGTCGCCAACAAGCAGCGGTGGGAGGTCAGGACGGACGCGATCGTTCTCGGCTTCTTCTCGTTCTCCAAGTTCCTGATGTATCGCGATCTGGATCCAGAGAATTGGCCCGCAGATGGCGGCCTTGATCGTCACCCCCTGATTGCAGCGCTGCTTCAGGACGGCTTCGAGGGCGCGGAGCCGATCGTGGCCGACGACGGCAAGATCGATTCCGTCATCCCGCCAGTGGCGATGAACCATGTCGTCGATGCGGATTCATCGCAGGCCGTGGTCATCGAGGAAGTGGTCCGCGGACGCGACCTCGTCGTCAAGGGACCGCCCGGAACCGGCAAATCGCAGACCATCACCAACATCATCGCGTCGGCTGCCGCCGAGGGAAAAACGGTGCTGTTCGTGGCCGAGAAGATGGCGGCGCTCGAGGTCGTGCACCGACGGCTGAAGCATGTCGGTCTCGGCGCGCTCGCGCTGGAGCTGCACTCCAACAAGGCCAACAAGCGCGTTCTGCTCGAAGAGCTGAAACGCTGCAAATCGGCTGAGGTCCCGGTCCCGCGCGGCGAAGCCACCCTGGTGCAGCGCCTGACCGACAGCCGTGATGGCCTCAACCGGCATGCGGAGATGATGCACCAGCCGCATCAGCCGAGCGAACTGACACCGTTCAGGCTGCTGGGTCATCTCGTGCGCTACGGGGACAACTCCGCGCAGCCTCCCTATCCGTTGCAGGGCGCCCCCTCCTGGTCTCCTCTGGATCTGGAGCGGCGGCGTGAGCTGATCGCCGAACTCGCCGAACGAATTGCGGCCGACGGCGCGCCGCACCTGCATCCCTGGCGCGGTGTCGGCCGCGACGCGCTCGATCCAGCCGAAATGACCGAGCTGCGGAGCTCGCTGGGCGACATTTCGAGCGTTGTCAGCAGCGTATCCACAGGCGCGGCCCGCCTCGCCACGCTGCTCGATCTCCCGCCGCCGGCCACCTTGGCCGATGCCGCGGGGATACTCGCCTTCGCCGAGGCCGCGGCCGCGATGCCGGAGTGCGACCGGACCGCCTTCCGCAATGCCATCTGGAGTCAGGCCGGACTCATCACGGACATCATCGACAAGGGACTGCGCTACGCGAAATTGAGGACGGCCTTCGAGAGCGCCTTCGTCGAGGCCGCCTGGGATGCACCGATCGCCGAGTGCCGCAAGGTCATCGCCGAGAAAGGCCGCTCCTGGCTGCGCCTGCTCAGCCCGCGCTATCGCGAGCAGGTGGCGCTGCTGGCCTCGTACCTGAAGGTGCCGATGCCGAAAACGCTCGAGCAGCGGCTCCTGCTGCTCGACGGCCTCATCGCGGCGCAAGCCGCACGCCGGTCCTTCGAGGAGGTCGAAGCTGCCGGCAGCACCGCATTCGGAACGGCGTGGCAGAAGGAACGGTCGGACTGGGATGCGCTTTCCAGATTGGCGACCTGGTGGACCGCATTCCCCAAACCGTTCGCAAACGACGACACGCGCCAGCGGCTGACGCAGCTGACGCTGTCGGCCGATGATCGACGATCGATCGAACAGCTCAACCGCGGCCTCGCGAGTCTGAGGTCCGGCCTCGGCAGGCTGATCGACTTTCTCCAGCTCGAGCCTGCCCGCATCCCGCTCGACGCCGGCGACCAGATCCGGTTGGACGGCCTGTCGCAGACATTGTCGGAGTGGCAGAACGCGACCGAGCGCCTCACCCGCTGGATCGCGTTCATGGGCCGGGTCCGCCTTGCGCGCGCGCAAGGCCTCGCCGCGCTGGTCGACCGCACGCTCGACGGCTCCTTGCCGGGCGAAGCGCTCGAAGCCGCCTTCGACCGGTCCTATTACGACGCCATGCGCAGCGTGATCTTCGCCGATCATCCTGAACTGAAACGTTTCGACGGCGAATCGCACGATCGGCTGGTCGACGGCTTCCGCAAGCTCGACGTCGCACGCATGCAGCTGGCCCGCGACCAGATCGCCCACGAGCATGCCGCGGCCCTGCCGCGCAACGCCGGCGGCATCGGGCCGCTCGGCGTGCTGAACGGCGAGCTTGCCAAGAAGCGCAATCATCTGCCCATCCGCCAGCTCCTGGAACGGGCCGGTCCGGTCATTCAGCAGATCAAGCCGATCTTCCTGATGAGCCCGCTGTCGGTGGCACAGTTCCTGAAGCCCGGCGCGATCGCCTTCGATCTGCTGGTGGTCGACGAGGCCTCGCAGATCGAGCCGGTCGACGCGCTCGGCGCGGTCGCGCGCTGCCGGCAGATGGTGGTCGTCGGCGACGAGCGGCAGCTGCCGCCGACGCGCTTCTTCGCGAAGCTGACAGGTAACGACGACGAGGACAATGACGACGAGGATCAGCCGACCTTCCAGGTCAAGGACGCCGAGAGCATTCTCGACCTCTGCCTTGCCAAGGGCCTGTCGCATCGGATGCTGAACTGGCACTATCGCAGCAAACACCAGTCGTTGATCGCCGTTTCCAACAAGCAGTTCTACGACAACCGGCTGTTCATCGTGCCGAGCCCGTACGACGCCGTCGCGGGAATGGGATTGAAGTTCAACTACAACCCCGATGCGCACTACGAACGCGGCAGCAGCCGGACCAACCCCAGGGAAGCGCGGCTCGTCGCCGAGGCCGTCATGCGCCATGCGCGCGAGACGCCGGACCGAAGCCTTGGCGTCGCCACCTTCTCGGTGGCGCAGCGCCAGGCGATCCAGGATCAGCTCGAAATCCTGCGTAAGGAAAACCCGGCAACGGAGAGCTTCTTCGTCCGCGGAGCCAGCGAGCCGTTCTTCGTGAAGAACCTCGAGAACATCCAGGGCGACGAACGCGACGTCATCTTCATCTCCATCGGCTATGGGCGAACCAAGGAAGGTTTCGTCTCGATGAGCTTCGGCCCCCTCAACTCGGACGGAGGCGAGCGCCGGCTGAACGTGCTGATCTCGCGCGCCAAGCTCCGATGCGAGGTGTTCTCGTCGATCACCGGCGACGACATCGACCTGTCGCGCGCCAAGGGCCGCGGCATCGCGGCGCTGAAGACGTTCCTGACCTTCGCCCAGACGGGGCGGCTCGGCATCGCGCAGGAGACCGGGCGCGATCCCGACTCGGTGTTCGAGGAGCAGGTCGCCGCCAGGCTCCGGGCGCTTGGTCACGACGTGAAGACCCAGATCGGCACCGCCGGATTCTTCGTCGACCTCGCTGTCGTCGATCCCGACAAGCCGGGCCGCTTCCTGCTCGGAATCGAATGCGACGGCGCCCAGTACCATGCGTCTCGTTCGGCGCGAGACCGCGACCGCCTGCGGCAGAATGTGCTGGAAGCGCATGGCTGGGTGCTGCATCGCATCTGGTCGACCGACTGGTTTCTCCGTCCCAAGGAGGAAACCGAGAAGGTCCTCCGCGCGATCGACGCTGCGAAGGCGCATTGGCGGGACATCGACCAAGGGACTGCGCGAGCTCAACCCGAGCCTCCGGCAACCTCTGATGTGCCGGCGCCGGAGCAGACCGGGCAGCGCCCTCAGGAGATCCTCGCACAGGCACCGACGGTGGCCCCCTATGAAGAGGCGAAGCTGCGCGTCCGTCGGGAGATCGAGCCGCACGAGACGCCGCTTGCCGACATGACGCGGCATGTCGTCGAGATCGTCGCCATCGAGGGGCCGGTGCATGAATCGGAAATCATCGTCCGGATCAGATCGGCCTGGGGCCTTGCCCGCGCCGGCAACCGCATCCGCGATGCCGTGAGAGCGGCGCTGGGATCGGCAGTTGCGAGGGGACAGATCGCCGGAGGTCCGTTCTACGCCGTGCCCGGACAGGCGATCGTCGTCCGCACGCGCGAGGACGTGCAATCGCAGTCCCTGCGCAAGCCCGAGATGCTGCCGCCGGACGAGATCAAGGCGGCCATCATGCAGATCGTCGAGCAGAACTTCGGTGCCGAGGAGGACCAGTTGATCCAGGCGGTGGCCCGCTTGTTTGGCTTCGGGTCGACCAGCGCCCAGTTGCGGGAGACCGTGCAGGGCAGTCTCAGAAGTCTTCTCGACGCAGGACACCTGCGCCGCGAAGGAGCGCTGCTGACCAGGCCGCAGGAGGCCTCGCCGGCGGCGCAGGACTGACCGGGAATCACGGCCCGAACGCCGCATCACAGCCGCCCCGCGGAGCGCACGTCGCACCGCGTTGCGCAGGGGCGCTGGCAACGACGATCTCGCGATCCATCGGCGTCCTGCAACGGCGGTGGCGCGCCGACGATGTCGGAGCTGACGCCTCGCAGGGCGACATGTCGCCCTCCGGCTGTCCCCGCAACCGCGCGGAATCGCTGAAGGAACGGAACAGGCGAGGTCAGAATTCGTTCAGCACGGACGCTCGTCCCGGCCAATGCATTGGACCAGGATTGCACGGGTCCGTCCCGGCCACTATCCTTGAGGCGAGACACGGGCTGGCCCGCATCCCGATAGGAGCGCCCCATGCCGACCGCGACCCCGGCTCAGACCCTGGCTCCCCTGGACGAGACCATCACCATCGCGGAGCTGACGCGCGATCCCTATCCGATCTACCGGCGCCTGCGCCGCGAAGCGCCGGTGTTGCGGGTCAAGTCGGTGGGCCGGACGTTCCTCACCAAGGCGGCCGACACCAAATATGTGAAGGACAATGCGGCGCTGTTCTCGTCCGACGATCCGAACACGCCGATGAAGCGCGCCTTCCTCGCGCATACCCTGATGCGCAAGGATCACGATGAGCACCGCGCCGAACGCATGGCGATGATGCCGGCTCTGATGCCGAAGACGATCGAAGCCGTCTGGGAGCCGCTCTACACCAAATTCGCCACTGATTATCTCGACCGCCTGCCGCGCGGCGAGGTCGTCGACCTGTTCCCCGCCCTCGCAGGCCCCTTGGCCGCGCGCATCCTCGCCCATGTCATGGGCATTCCCGACGCCAGCGATGAAGACATGCAGCGCTGGTCGCAGGCCCTGATCGACGGCGCCGGCAATTTCGGCTGGACGCCGGGGCCGTTCGACGCGTCCGATATCGCCAACGCGGAGATGGACCGCTGTATCCGCGCCAACATGGAGCGCGTGAAGGCGGAGCCGGATTCCTCCGCGCTCTCCTTCATGGTCAACGCGAAGAATCCAATTGCCGAAAGCCAGATCATCGCCAACATCAAGATCGCGATCGGCGGCGGCATCAACGAGCCGCGCGACGCGCTGCTGACGATCCTCTACGGCCTGCTGACCAACCCGGAGCAGCTCGCCGCCGTCCGCGCGCAGGACAAATGGCGCTCCGCCTTCGAGGAGGGCGTGCGCTGGGTGGCGCCGATCCAGGCGAGCTCACGCCTGGTGATGGAGGACACCGAGATCCGCGGCTGCCTGATCCCGAAGGGCGACACCGTGATGACCATCCAGGCCTCCGCCAACCGCGACGAGGAGCTGTTCACCGACGGCGAGAGCTACAACGCGCTGCGCGACCCCAACCCCCACCAGGCCTTCGGCAACGGCCCCCACCACTGCGCCGGCGCCCACCTCTCCCGCCGCACCGTCGGCGCCATCCTGCTGCCGCTGCTGTTCGAGCGCTTCCCGAAGATGACGCTGCCCGATCCCGCGAGCGTGCGGTGGCACGGATTCGGCTTCCGCGGCCCGCTCAATCTGCCGGTACGGCTGCAATAGGTCCGGCACGAAGGGCGTTGTTCTTCGCGTTGTCTCAGTGCACCTGAGCCGGGCCCGGGTTGGTTGGAATCACCACGTTCGAGTTATCGCGCTTTGGCAGGCCCGGCGGCGATCTCGACGACGGCCTTCGTGAACCTGCGGTAGATGTCGATCTGTCTGCCGGCAAACGTGGTCGCGACGCCGAACATGCTGAGAGGCGAGCGCATCGTGGCGAGGCTGGCCGCCAAATCGAGATTGTCTCGCGTCATCTCCATAAGCAGGGTCTGGCAGGCCTCCATGCCGGCGAGCGCCGGCGGCGGTCCGCCCGCCACGGGCGAGGGATCGGCCGCCCTGGCTTCAGCGATCGGGGTTGGTTGGGATTCGTGCGAGTCCGTCCCAGCGCCGACAGGCTGAACGGCATCGGGCTTCAGCTCGCTGAGAGGCGGCAGGCGCGCCGGCGCGGATTCGGGCTCAAGAGGCGGGAGCGGCGGCAGGATCGTTTCCGTCTCCTGGGCTGATCGTCCCGGGAGCCTCGTTTCGGTCTCCGGAACTGCCTGCAGTTCGTCTGCGTCCGAGCTTACGAACTCGGTTAGCACGCGAGCGCGCTTCTGCCTCGCTGTCGCGTCGGCGTGTTTGGGCATTGGTACCGGCTTCGCCACGACGGGTTTCGCGCTGTTCCCCTTGTGGGAGCCATTTGATTTGCGCTTGTTCATTGAAAGGCCTTCCTGTGCGGCATCGCCGGAGTGGGGCCAGCCCGGTCTCGATACCAATCTCCGTGTCGGACCATTGGTTCCTTGCGATCAGGACGCCGTCGCTCGCGCGAGGAGAGTGAGCTGCGCAATCGGGGCGGCCTGCACCATTGCGCCGGCGCCCACCTCTCCCACCGCACCGTCGGCGCCATCCTGCTGCCGATGCGGTTCGAGCGTTTTCCCAACATGACCTTGCCCGATCCTGCGAGCGTGCGCTGGCACGGGTTCGGCTTCCGCGGCCCGCTCAATCTGCCGGTTCGGCTGCAGGAGAAGCAGCGCGCGGGGGATCGTTCTACTGCGCGCTGAGTCAGTGCGCCTGATCTGGTCGCGGGTGGGCTAGGACCCTGGTCTCGCCGTCGTACTGATCGGGTCGTACTGATCGGCGACGACGTCACGATCGGCTGACGGTTCGCGATCCGGCCATGGATCCCGCCTTGGATTCGGCCCTGGATCGGATCGCGGAAGCGGACGGCACGCTTGCTCCGGTCAAGTCGTCGCGGGTCGCCACGGCGGCGTGACGCACCGAGACGGTCGTGCCGGGCCGGCCGGCCACGGTCGTGACCTCGGCACCGAGCTGCTTCGCCAGCGCCGTGACGATGCCGGTGCCGAGGCCCCCCTTCGGCCGGCCGTTCAGCCGCAATTTCCCCGTTCCATTGTCCGAGACGGACAGGGTCCAGCCGGCTCCGGAGGACTCGTAGGTCACGGTGATCAGCCCATGCGCGGTGTCCTCGGGAAACGCATGCTTGAGGGAGTTGATGACGAGCTCGGTGACGATCAGCCCGAGACTTTCGGCTTCGCTCGTCGTCGCCTGACCGTCGCCGCGGGTTTCGATCCTGGTCCGCTGATGGTCGGCGATCATCGATTGCGAGATCGCCTGGCAGAGCCTCGCGAAATGCGCTCCGAGCGCGACCACGCCGCTGCGCGCGGAGGTGTGGAGACTCTGCTGGATGTTCGCGAACGAGATGACCCGGTCGCGGGCGTCGTCCAGGTGGCGTCGCGCCTCCTCGGAGCCGACGGACCGTGCCTTCAACGAGATGATGCTGGCGATGATCGCCAGGCTGTTGCCGACGCGGTGCTGAAACTCCTCGAGCAGCATATCCTTCTGACGCAGCAGCTCCTCGTTCCGGCGCGCCATCTCGCGCTCGCTGGTGACGTCCTCGAGGCCGAGCAGGATGGTCGTATGGGACCCGACCGTGTAGGACACCTGCCGGGCGTTCAGCCGCATCGCCCGGGGTCCGACGGCGGGAAAGACGTGCTCCACCTCGAAATCATGCAGCGCGCCGGTGTTGGAGAAGATCTGGCTCAGCCACGACTTCAGCGCCGGAATATTCCAGGCGCCGTCATCCAGCTCATAGAAGAGTTGTCCCAGCACGTCCTCGGGCGTCGCGGAGAAGGTGAGATAGAACGAACGGCTGGCGGCAATCACGCGGAGATCGTGGTCGAGGACGAGCAGCGGCTCCCGGACCGTGTCCACAATGGCTTCGGCAAGTGCGCACGCGTCAGACGCGTCGGAAAACTGCTGCTTGAACATGTGGTCCCCTCCCTACGCAACACGTCCCCCCGTCACGAACCCTTCGCGTGTCCCGCCTTCAAGCGGCGAAACGAAACGCAGAGCCCGGCGGCGAGTTATGGCAGCTAGCGATGCGGACGGAGTTCCGTCTGTGCAAAACAGACCACCCGCGCGCTGCACAACCGCAGCTAGTTCTGCTGCTCCGCCCGCAGGTTGTCGTTCAGGACGGCTTGCAGCAGCGCCGGATAGACGACGATCTCGCCGTCATATTCGATCAGGCCCGCCTTTCTGAACTTGTTCATGAAATGACTGACGCGCGACCGCGTCGTGCCGATCATTTCGGCCAGCGTTTCCTGGCTGATTCTTGGAATGACCGGCAGCGGCGTTTCGCCGCGGCCGTAATCGGCCATCGTCAGAAGCAGCCGCGCCAGCCGCTTTTCGCTGCTATGGAAGAGCTGGTCGATCAGGTCCGCCTCGAACCGGTCGATCCTGGCCAGCAGAAACGCGACGAACATCTCCGCAAGCTCGGGATGGAGGCGAAGCGCTGCGATCATCGTCTTCTTGGCGATGGCGGTGACCACGCAATCCTGCAGGGCGAATGCCGAGCCGGTATGCACCGCCTGCCGCGTCAGACAGCCTTCGCCGAAAAACTGCCCGGCATCGACGATGCCGATGACCGCTTCCTTGCCGACGTCGTTGACGACGGTCAGCTTGATCTTTCCCTGTTGGAGAAAGAACAGGGCGTCGGCCGGATCGCCCTGGGCGAACACGCTTCCCCCCTTGGGAACCTTCAGGACCTTCTGCCCCGGGCAAACCTTGTCGAGAAAGGCCTTCGGATCAAATCTGGCGAGGTTCGAACTCGGCACAGCCCCCATCCCGCTCGATGGACATGTTGATGGACATGCCCAACTTTTACGGTGGAAACCGCTTCCCGCTTTGCGCTAGATCAATCTGCTTATCACCCTCCGATTGAGCTCTCGGCGAGGCCGGGGCGCCGCGAGCGCCATTCTGCAATCGATGCGAGAGCTTCCATGCGATGTCGCCACTCACATGATGGAGGATGCTCACGGCGGAGCCGCCTCGAACGAGAGACCGACGTGCACCAGACCCCGCGCCGTTCGATCATCTCCTCGGCGCGAGCCGGCCGAGTGAATGAGGCCTCATCGCATCCTCGCGGTCGTTCATCCGTGGTGATCGGCCACCTGTTTGGGTTGCACGGACCAGGTCGCGGGCGCGTCGTCACGGTCGGCTGCGGCCGCAGCCGCCGTCGCCTGCACCTTGCCCGGCGCGTGATGGGCCGGCGCATAGATCGCGTAGACCTGCATCGGCGTCGTGCCGATGTTGGTGATGTTGTGCCAGGTCCCGGCCGGAACGAGAACGCACCAGCCGTTCGACACCGTCTGGTCGAATGACAGCCTGTCCTTGGCGGGCCCCATCTGCACCCGGCCGCGGCCGGCATCGAGCCGCAGGAACTGATCGGTTTCCGGATGCGCCTCCAGGCCGATGTCGCCGCCGACCGGAATCGACATCAGCGTCACCTGCAGATAGCGCCCGCTCCAGGCGACCGACCGATAATTGGCATTGTCCCGCGTCGCCCGCTCGATGTCGAACGCCTGCGGCTGCGGCCCGATGTCGGTGATCTCAGCAAGCATGTCCATCATCGGATCTCCCACCCGGCGGCCTTGCCGGCAAACCGTCCCGCCACGCGTCTAGCGATGATCCCGAAGCTGATCGGACACCGCCTCCTTGCCGAAGGCATGGTCGAGCGCGCGCTTCAGCTTGTGGACCGCGCCACGCACGGCCTGCTCCATGAAGCTGTCCTGATGCGCCGCGACGATCGGCTCGCCGCCGTCACGGTGCACCTCGATCTTGCAGCTCTTGTCGTCGTGACTGGGCTTGTGGCTCACCGCGTCGCTGAGCTGCACGTCGATCCGCCTGACCTGATCCTCATAGCGATGGAGCACCGCATGAAGCGACGCCTTCACGTCCTGCGACAACTGCTCGCCGCCCTCGACGTTTCCATCGGTCCTGACATCGATCAACATCCGTGTCTCCTTCAGGTGAAGCGTCAATCGTCGCAAGATGGAATTCGCGATCATGATCAGCTCCCCGGCATGATCGTCATCCAAGCTTCGACGTCGCCGCACGGCCCGCGACGCCATGACACGTCGTTCGCGGGCGGCGGCCACGAATGAACGCCCCGTGATACTGAGGGTCTGAAGCGACGCTTGATCCACCTCGGGGCCTTTCAGGCGCGGCGAAGCGGCTGTTCAGGCGCGTCTCCCAATGTCTCCCGCAACCAGACTGCCAGAGGCGAACGCGCGCGGCTGATCAATATTGCTCAGTCAATACCGGAGAATCAGGCGCAACCTGCGGCGACCCAACTTTCGAGTCTGCACCGGAGATGGGATGATGGATTGTCCGATCACATTTCGCTGCCCCCAGACAGGGTCCGAGGTCGATGCCATCCTGCACCAGCCGAAGGACGACTGTCGGTTCGAGACCGTGACCTTCGAGACCGTGAGCTGCCCGGCCTGCACGAGATTCCACTTCATCCACGCCATGACCGGCGCGCTCATTCCTCCGACCCTGCTCGGCCCGGCGAACTGGACGCCGTAGCGGCGGTCTCGAAACGCAAACGTCCCGTCTTGCACATTCCTGTGCGGAGGCCGCTGCCGCGACATCAACGAGCCGCGCGACGCGCTGCTGACGATCCTCTACGGCCTGCTCACCAACCCGGAGCAGCCTGCCGCCGTGCGCGCGCAGGACAAGTGGCGCTCCGCGTTCGACGAAGGGTGCGGTGGGTGGCGCCGATCCAGGCGAGCTCACGCCTGGTGATGGAGGACACCGAGATCCGCGGCTGCCTGATCCCGAAGGGCGACACTGTGATGACCATCCAGGCCCCCGCCAACCGCGACGAGGAGCTGTTCACCGACGGCGAGACCACCAACGCGCTGCGCGACCCCACCCCCCACCAGGCCTTCGGCAACGGCCCCCACCACTGCGCCGGCGCCCACCTCTCCCGCCGCACCGTCGGCGCGATATTGCTGCCGATGCTGTTCGAGCGGTTTCCGAAGATGGAGCTGGTGGATGCGGCCAGCGTGCGGTGGCACGGGTTTGGATTTCGGGGGCCGCTGAATCTTGCGGTGAGGTTGCGGTAAATTGATCAGAAGCAGCTTTACCTCGGGCCACCACCTCGATATCGTAACGTATCCTGCGTGCACCCCTTAGACTAAGCATTTATTATATAGCGGATCGCCCTTGTTAAGTGCGAACCCTCGGCGCACCGGCGAATATCCACACCATCTCAGATATGAAATGGTCAAATACATCACGCCATGAGCGATGCTGCACGGCGTCCCTGTATTCTCCCAATAGCCGGTTACTCTCAAACAATTGCTTTATAATGTTCTCGCCGTATCCAGGAATACTAACATGAGCCGGATCGATTCCCACCAAAGAGAGCTTGCCAGTTAGCCAATCCCTCTCCGCATCATTCAGACGATTGACTTTTTCAACAGAAACACCTTCTTTGAGATCAAAGTAAAGCCAAAACGCGTCTGTAGAAGCGTGCCCACCGACCTTTTCCGCCGCAGCAATATTCAGATGAACCCCATTCGTCACACTACCCTTACCACAAGGCAGTTGAGCGACGATAGCAAGGGGAACTAAGCTTTCCGCTTCTCTCGCTGGGGGAGTCAACAAAAAGCAGAGCGGCCAGCTAAAACCATCACTCACCTTACTTAAGCGGTGCATCTTTTTGTTAAACGAAATGGGAGCAGACTTATCTGAATCCACTACTGCGCAAACGATTCGTCTCTCTACGATTAAATGCTCCATTACTTTTGGCAAATCATCACCACCTCCGTGATAGCGAACGAATGAAATAGCCGGACACCCAATTGATTTATGGCGGTTGCTTAACAAGAACTCATATATCGCGCCGTCTGAATTTATATTCTCTACGAGCAGCACTGACCTTTCGAGCAACCGACATTGCTTTAATCGCAAGACAGCCACCGACACACAATTTCCAGTTACCCCGAGGTGCAACAAATCATTAGAGGTGAGATTTATGTATCGTTTTGCTACCTTTCTCAGACCAGCCGCCTGCGTGTAATCACTAGATATCCGCGAGAGCATTGCGCGTTCTCGCATCGACAAATCAATATTTGCATTGATCCACGATGCAGAAGTTCTACTAATTGCAACAACATGATAACCAAGCCTCGCCGCACCAAGAAGATCAGATACAACTTCTGCCAATTGATCAGCATCGAGCTTGGATAGCTCCTGAACGGGCTCGTCCAAATGAAAAAGCATCAGAAAACTACCGGCTGAAAGAATCCGTATGGCCAATCAAGCAATTCACCGCTTTCATTAAAGTTGGCGATTCTAACATCGGTTACACGACCATCTTCGTCATCTTCAAGCGCTTCGAAGAGGACAACCTGAACGTCTTCGCTCGATATTCGACCGAGCGAGATCAGTTCACCCAATCGGTTCAACATGGTCTCACTGTGGGTTTCGATTAAGAAATTGATACCCGGCTGGTTTGAACCACCCTTCTCAGCAACTTCCCCAACTAACGCATCCGCCAAAAGCGCCTGATGAGCTGGATGCAGGTGCAACTCGGGCTGCTCAATGGCAAGCAATGAAACGCGAGGACGAGGGTTCGGCTCGCGAACGATTTTGTTCCTTGCCCACCAGATCTGCCCGAGAACCGGCAAAATCTGTGAAACTCCATATCCTGTGTCTACGATGTTTGACTTAATACCTCGCACTACAAGATTGATACTCATGTGCCCGCCGGCACTCTGACGATCAATATCTAAACCATAACCAAACAACCCTTCGATCCAACGAGACAGCTGGTGAATCTGATAAGGCTGCAACGAATTCAAGAACATGGGGAAGTTTTTTCCGTCAGGATCAATCTCTGAGACGGCAAGATCCTGATATCGATAGTATCGCTCACTTCGCGCTCTTGCAGGACCTATGTAGAGCGTCGAAGTAATAACTGAGCGCAACTCAAGTCGAATGCTTGCAAGCAAATTTGGCAGAGAAGCCACTGAAAGCAATTGATGTAGCCCTGCGTAAGCAGTGCTCCTTTCATTTACACATGCATCACGAATGAACGATTGCCACGGCTTTGGACCGCTCCGCCCCAGCGATCCGAGTATACGCTGATTATCAGGCAAACCGAGCTCGATCAGATCATCCGAAAGGGATTCCAACGCGCGGTCACTCAATTTTCCTTTGGTATAACCTTTGATGAATTTCTTAAGGGGTTGAACGAAAGGATCTTTGCTTTGATAGAATTCAAACTCTGGACGAGCTACTTTTTCGGCTTCACCAGATTGAACAACAACAGACATTTCGGGCAGCACGGTTCCCGGCGTAATTTGGAGCGACACATCGCTGATTACTTCTGTTGTCACACGTCCATTCAGCAGAAGCTGCTGCACTTTGAAGTCTTCGCCAATCAGAATGTCGTACTCAACTTGCGGGTTATCAACACGAAGGTGAATGCGAGAAATACGTGTGCGCTCACCCGCGGCAACGATGCTCACACCAAAATGAACTCCGGAATAGATGGGAAGATCGCGGGCGGGATGCCAATAAAAGCGGCGCGGTGTACTCGTTATTGTATCCAAAACAAATGAGAAGGTTATGGGCTCGTCAAAAGCATGATCAGATCGCGAGATATCGAAAGAGCCAAAGTCAATCAGCTCGCCATACCAAAGGATGGGCGAGCTTGTCCGCGTCATTATTGACTGCCTGAGAAGCGGAAACGCTCTAAGAAATGAGCTTTTTCCACTGCTGTTACGACCGACCAATATGGTAATCGGCTTCAGCCTGATCGGAGGCACAAACTTCAAACGCCTAAGATTTGAGACTCCGAAACTGAGCATAAAAGACCTCTGATCCAAATCATTTGCAGATCCAAAATAGTAACTTTTGCGCATGAGAGGCAACCCATATCGGTCGCGCGCACGGCGCTCAGCTATAGGACCTAGTCGTCATTTCGTCGCGGAAGCAGCGCAACCTCCACGCTCGATTTATCTCTAACTGCCCGTCGTGCCAGTTTGCCGCATTCCGTCGGGCAAATCCGGCCTTGTGTCGTCGGGCAAATCAGATCGATGCTCCTCGCCGTCTTCCGCTCACTGAAGGGGCGTTTCGCGATCGTCACGGACCGTGGAGCGGGAGATGCGGTGGCCGCCTGGGGTCGCAGTGCGCGTTTCGCGTGCGGACGAACGAACCCCGAGCGGACGGTCAAGCCGTGTGGTCCCGACACCCCGACGCTGGTGTCTTGGTCGGCGACATCCCGATGACGGGGGCAAGCAAGCCCGGTCCCCTGGGAGAGCACGGAGCAGCCGTTCAACCCATCGCGCAGGGAAGGCCGGTTGTTCGGCCAATCCTGTGGTGACTGCCGCCTGCTTTTCTTTCTGCAGGCGGGCCATGGGTGCGGCCTGCACCCGGCCTTCCCTGCGCCCTTCTCTCGGAAGGGCGTGCCGATGAGCAAAGCTCGGACGCGAAAGCGCGCCGCGAGGCTGAGGAGCCGCGCGTGCAGGTCAGAGATCGAGGGTTGAGCGCCGGGGAATGGCGCTCCCTAGGGAAGCGCAAAAAGCCAACGAAATCAGCGAAGTAAGAATCCATTTGGGAAAGAATGGCATCGTTGTTCTGCAAGGCCTTTCAGGACCGTCACCCAAACGACGCGGCCGAACTCGGACGACAACAGGTGCCATTTCAATAGATGTCCGCATAGGAGGACTCGACTCCAAGTTCGCGCTATGTTCTCATTCTGCCATGATCGACCGCCCCGCCAGCTGGCGCATGCCGACACGGAAACAGATGGAGGATATGGCCCGCGGCGTTGGCAGGAAGACCCTTCCCGTGCGCGGGCTGGATCCGGGAGACGATTTGCCTGACGAATACTGGCAAGCCCTCCTAGAGGCCGCGGCGGCCGACGGTGGACTAGCCGGCCCCGGCACCTCCGAGCGCCTACTGCGGCTCAGTCAAGTGCCCGGCCACGTGCTGCGGGTTGAATGCCGACGGTGCGGCCGAACCGTCGAGATCCAAAAGGCGGACGCCCTCCGCCTTTACGGTGCGGAGGCGGTCTGGCGGGAGATCGGGCAACGCCTCCTGGACGACACGTGCACCCGTAGGACTGGGCGCTACGAAGAGGACGGCTGCTGGCCGTCTTTCGATTGACCACGTCCAAATGGCGCCTAAACGTCACCCCACTCCGCTCAGCGGAGGCGACCGCAAGGCGCTGCAGAAGGAGCTCGGCCGGGCGCGATTCATGACAACGATTCTGACCGAGCAGGCCGCCGAAGCACGTGCTCAAGGGGAGGCGCTGATCCGGAAGGCCGACAAGCTTCTCTGCGAGAGCTGGAACGAACGCATGTGGGCCAACGGCGGTCCGGCCGATCCGTCACCGGCCATCGACCAGGCGATCAGCGGCGGCTACGGCTTCTGACCTGCGAGCCAAAGGCTGAGGTCGGCACCGTTCACCCTAAGGCCGTGCCAGTGATCCTGACCACGCCCGAGGAATACGGCGTCTGGATGCGCGCTCCCTGGGATAAGGCCAAGATGCTGCAGCGGCCGCTACCGGATGGCGCGCTGCGGATCGTGGCGACCGGCCCAAAGGAGGATGCGGCCGGAGGGACCTAACATCTTCCAGGACTAGGTTTGCTGTCCGCTCCCGCCCGAGTGGCGTGAATACGCCCTAAGCTAGTCTCAGTTGTGCTCGCTGACGCTGCGTAGCTATAATCGACGTCAAAAAGGGAGAATCCTGGATCAGGGGTTGGGGGGAGATTTGGCTGTACAGCACATCCATACGTTTCTTGTGCATCCCGGAAAAGGATCGGGAAAGACAAAAATCGTAGGTACAACGGTTTCTCTGACCGGAGGAATGTTCGACCTTCTGAGCGGCGTGTACACAAAAGCGGACACAGAGTGCAACGTCGATATTACTTTCAGCCCCGCCGCTGACGGTAGGCAGCAGAACGACTTCAGAGATCTGCTGGTGTCGTATCTGAGCAAGCCAGATCTTCCGAAGGGTCGCAAAATCGCAGAGCGGCTCGCCGAGTACAGCGATGGCCGTTCGGGCTTGGGCCTGCTTTTCCTGATCGCGGGCAAGGAGGGACGCGATCATAAGATCGTCCTTTCTCGCTTCCCTACCGATAGCGCGATCTACGTTGACGAAACGCCGGGCGCGCTGTCCGTCCAATTCCTGGAACGCGTTTTCATGAAGAGTAGGACCTCCTACAAGGCGGTTCTCTACCAGCACTCGTCGCTACAGGGCGGCTTTTGGTTCGGACGCGCGATCGACAAGCAGCTCAACACGCTATCCGGCGAACCGTCAAACTACTGGATCAATGATTTTCTCCTCTCAGACTTCACCACGACACCGGCAATGGGTACGCGCCGCCTCGCGATAGCGCTCCGGGACGCTGCCAAGAGGGCCCCGTTGGACGTCAAACAGGAGCTGACTGCGGCCGGAACACTCGCGAGCGGTCTGGCCGGACAACGGCTGAACATCGACGATTTTGGAGAACGACTGGGTCTTTCTGACGCCGCTAAGAGCGCAATCAAGAATGAGCTAAAGTCCTCCGCTGCCGCACAGGAAGTCTTCCAGTTCGACATCGGCACGTACAAGAGCCTCGTCGCATTCAAGTCGGTCGAGCTCAGCAACGGCGCGCTGCTCACTGCCGACACTGAGAAATTCGACGAGGTGTTCGAACAGGAGCCGGTCGAAGGTTCAAAAGACGAGATCAGGTTCGTTACAAGAGGCCAAGTGATCGATGAAAAGCTCAAGACAGTGCGGTGACGCGCTCGCAACAGAATATGGCGGCCGCTACGAAAACGCGCTCAAACCCGCGGCGACCGCGTTGCGCGAACATCTCGCCGACCTCCTCAAGGCAGAGCCACGGATCGATCGCGTGACGGCGCGTGCGAAGGATCCGGCCAGCTTCCTCAAGAAGGCACAGGCGCTGGCGAACGGAAAGCAAAAATACTCCGAGCCGCTGGCTCAAATACAGGACCAGATCGGCGCCCGGATCATCGTTTTCTTCAAAGCCGACGTCGAGCGGCTGGACGGAATCGTCAAGAGCTACTTCAAGCTCATCGAGTACCGCGATAGGATTCCGGAATCCGAGTGGGAGTTCGGCTACTTCGGAAGGCATTACGTTCTGGTGCTGCCGAGCGACGTCAAGGGCGACTTCCTAGACAAGTCCATGCTGCCCGACTTCTTCGAACTCCAGATTAAGACGCTTTTCCAACACGCCTGGTCCGAAGCGGAACACGATCTTGGCTATAAACCCGGCTCCATACCGCTTAGTTCCGACGAAAAGCGCAAGCTTGCATATACGTCCGCGCAGGCGTGGGGCGCGGATCAGATGTTCGACGAACTCTTCAGGTCTCGCAGCACGGTGGTGATAAAATAGGCAATTGCCGGCTTATCGAGGGAAGCCGATGGATTGGTCGGACAACTTCCGAGATCGGTACTACGCGCCCGGCTACGTCTACATCGCCGGGTCTCTCGCGCATCGTATCCTGAAGATAGGCACGACAATCAACATCGGCGCCCAGGAAAAACGGCTCCGGAGGGACCGGTACGGCAGCATCGACGACTGGCGCCTGCTCTACTACGTCGAGGTGTCGGAGGGAGGGCGGGTCGAACACGACGCGCGCAGAATCCTCCGCCGATACCGGGTGCTCCGGAAGTACGACAAGGAGGGGCACTGGCAAAAAGGACGGGAGATGGTCAGCTGTAGGTTCGGCCTCGCGCTCGAAGCTGTCGAGAGCCTGCTGAACGAGTCTGAGCGCGGTGGCGCCATCAGTTATCCGCGATCGAGCGGATACGAATTTGGCTGGACCCCGCCCCCTCCGCCCCGCTGCCCACCGCCGCCCCCGGTCGGGCTCCCGCCGACGATCCACCTACTCAAGGACCTCGATCTGCTGGAATTGTCCGTTCTGGCCTACAATTGTTTGAAGAATGCGGGTGTGCGCTACGTAGGTGATCTGATCTCGCGGAGCGAGACGGATCTCCTGCGCATCCCCGGTTTCCGCCGCAAGGTTCTCACCGAAATCGTCGAGCTCCTGGCCTCGATGGGGCTGTCGATAGGCGAAGGGCCCGCTGGGTGGCCGCCAGCCGACGTCGAGGCTCGGGCAGTCGAGGCGGCGAAGTTTTTATCGCTCGTCGATGAACTAGAACTGTCCGTGAGGACCTCGAATTGCCTGACGAACGGTGGGATCGTCTACATCGGACAGCTGGTGCAGAGGACCGAAACCGACCTGATCACGTCACCGAACTTCGGACGCAAGTCGCTCAACGAGATCAAGGAGGTCCTCGATGAGCTGGACCTGCATCTCGGGATGGACCTGTCGCGTTGGCCCCTTGGCCCTGCGTCCACGGAGTAGACCCGAACGCCAGCCGACCTGAGCCAACGGACTTTCTCCGAATGGCCGTGAATCGCCTGAATCGCGGATATCTCATGGCAATCTGCTTGGGCAAGGCTGACCACATGGTCTGGGCATGCCGAACCGCGACATAGTCTACCGGGGCACCGCCGCGTACTTGTCCGGGATGAGTTCTAGACTGGCGTGGAGCGGTGGCTTGATGTCAAACATCTGAGCACCGTTCTGAAAATGGAAGACTCTCCGGACGCGGTAAGTCGACGGGTTCTGAGCCGCAACTTCGTACTGGGTACGCGACAACCAGAAGCGAGTCCGCGCGTGCCCGTTTGTGGTTTTGATCTCGAGCAGCCGCTCCTCGCCGTCCGATTCGAAGGTTCGCACGTCGTAGCCTCGATGGTCTTCACCGCGATCTGCGGGCCAATCCATTTCCTTTGCGAGATCGCGCCGGCCAGCCCGGCAGAGTCGATCAAATTCGAACTTGAACACCATTTCCTCGCCGGCGCGCCCTAGGGAGCGGTTGAACTCGTCCCTCACTGCTGGGTCGTATTTCCGGACCAGGCGCTGCAGCGCCGGATGACGGTCCTGCAGGTCCGAATTGAGGAAGGCAGGTGGTGGGACCAACACAGGCGCTCCCGCCGGCGTAAAACGCGGCGCCACCGAGGTCGGGCTAGTAAGAACCTTCGGATGTCGCCCTAACTGGATCTCTACGGCCTCCACTAGAGAGTCCTGGTAATTATGGGCGGGCACCAGCCCAGAGACCCAGGCGATCCCAAGCTCGTCCAGGACCGCGGATACGTTTCGAAGTTTCCATTCGATCGATTTCTCGGAGCGGCCCATGTCTGGCGCCAATCTACGGTATAATTCGGCCTTGTTGAGCTTCTCGCCGGCGCGCTCCTTCTCGAGAAGCACGAAGTAGTTTGCGACCACGATGGCAACCTGCTCGGCTGTCCAGTCAGTCCCCTTGGATCCCTGCGCCGAGCCTTTGGTATTCACCGGTCGCTTCCCGTGCTCCGCTGGGATCCTACCATGGACCTATAGATCCGCAATTTCGCCAAGGCGCACCAAGCAGCTGTGCTTCTAAGTCCGCCTCAATGCGTTTCAACCTGCCCGAGAGAGGCCCGCCCCCAAATTGTCAGCCCCGCCCCAGGGTCAGCATCGCCAGATTCGAATCCCTGCGGCTCGCTAGCCGCACGGAACGAGGAGGCGAGCGGAAGGATTCATGGTGATGGAGTGAATTTCGATGCTGACGATGTCATTCGGCCCGCAATATTTGAACGCCGATTGACAGCCATGCGTCATCCGATCCGACACGAAGTAGAGGGACCGGCGACTCGTCGGATTCGTAAGCGCAGGGATCTTTGGACGGACGCGGATGATGCAGACTGGGCGGAAATGGCGAACCGGCTCCGGGCACAGTCTAAGAGCCCAGCCCTTAAGGCAGCCAACGGTCAGTTTCCAGGTGTCCATAAGGGAGCTCGGACCGGCTTAGGTGCCGGTGTGAGCGATAGAGGTTGCGGCTTCTGAACAGGTCTCGACCTTGGCATGGGCACTGGCGTTGTAATGGCTGGCTCTAGCGGAATGGTTGACGTTATCTCTCGAGGCACCGATTTCCGCAATCGGATCTCTATGCGCCGGCGCTGCGGATCATCACGTGGAGCCCCTTCGATCGACAACGTCTCGTCCGTGTTGACCAATTGGGCGCCCGATAGTGGCAGGAGCTTGTAAGGCGCCAACAGTTGGCTCTGTCGGAGCACGCTTACAACAGAAACCGCCCTCGCCAGCCCGAGGCCGGCGTTGTCGGCAGGAACCAACGTCGAAATGTTTGAGGTGCCTTTGAGGACGGAAGGGAGATCGCGGTCCAAATTCGTTGGCCGAACGCCAAGTGGCTGTTCGTCGGTGTGGCCAACGACTTCAATAACATCCACGTCGTACTTTTTGATGTATGCCAAGATCTCCTCAGGCGTTTTGCCGGTCAGCGCATCCATCAGTTTCTGTGAAAGCTCCGCGCTGCCGCTCTTGAATGAATAACCCGCTGCGTCACTCAGTGTAATGATCGGCGGCCACTGGTGGCCACTCGGCCCTGCTCCGGGAGTCTCGGCTGATCCACGTTCGAGTTTCTCCAGAATCGCGGTCGTCGAGGGTGGAGGCTGACCTGACTTTGACATCGCCCGATTAATTGCGTTGACTGTCTCGGCATTCTTGAGAGCCTTTTCGATATCTAAGCCGCTTGCTTTCAGCTTCTCCAGATCGGCGATCCGACTTCGAATCTCCTTGATCGATACCCCACTCCGCTCAAGATCGGCCATCGCCGTTTGGCTGTCGACCAGCTCGCGCCAATACTTATCGATCTCTGCGGGATCGGTCAGGCCCGAAAAATTCTTAAGCTTCTCCGCGACCGCTGTATTCTCCCGTAGCGAGGCCACCACGTCTCGATCACGCTGGTTCTGCGTGACTTGCCGCTGCAGCTGCTGCTCGGCAGCTAAGCGCTTGTCTTGTTCGCGCTTCAAGAAGGTGGCCATCGCGATGAGGAGACAGAATACCAACAGCAGCATAATCTCAGCCATCGTCAGTCCGAGCACAAGGCCCTGTCGATACGACGAGCGCTGCTGAATGATCTCTCCATCCATAGCCATGCTTGCAACCTTTCAGCGGCTAGGGCGCACGATTACTGGACCCCCAAGGTCCAGCGGCTGGGCGCGCAGCCTCTGCAGCCTGAACAGTCTGCACGAGGCGATCAATAGCGGCACCCATGGCCTGCGTTTGGCGGAGGCTCGAATCAATCGTCCTGGCTTGAACCTCGGCACTCTTACTGAATGAGTTGATTGCCTTTGTTAACCCGGAAACGACCGGCGCGAGCTTTATCTCAATGATCTGCTCAGGCATTTGCATCGATGCGAGCTTGGCCGCGAGGCCGTCAATCGCCTTTACGATACTAGCCGTACTTCGCGAAAGCTGGTCGGACTCATTTACGAGGCGGGCCGAAACCGTTTCGAGAGTATCGACAACCTTTTCGTTCAGGGCGTCGAGAGTTTTGCCAGACTTCTGGGAGGCTTCTTCCAGAGGTTTTCCGGCCGTTTGCGCGAAAGTCCGGATCTCGGTCGCGAGCTTATCGCTCGCAGTGCCTAGCGTTTCGTTTATCTCGTCCAACGCCTCTGTAATCGACTGCTGAGTCATGCGTCGGAAGTACCCAAATTCCAAAACCGTGCTTTCAAGCTCACGCTTCACTTTTCGCGAAGCATCTGCCAACTCCAGTCGGGCGGTCGCTTCCACTTCAATCGGATCTCGCCGCATCTGATTGAAGAAGATACGGAGTGTGATGCCGGCGATCGTCGATGCGATGGCAATACCAAAGTTCTGAACGATCTGCTCGGCGGCCCCCTCAGCCCTGAATTGATAAAGCGAAACGGCAAGGCTCGTCAGCGTGAACAGGAACCCCATATAATAGAGATTATCGCCCGACTGGTCGTCCCGCAGGCGAAAGAGCCGCGCGATTCCTAGGATCAGCGCGTATCCGATCATGATAAGAACTGGAACAGAGGTGACGTAGAGCGCCGGCCAGCCATACATCTTGGAGATAGCAATATATCCGCTACCCAGCGCCACCACCGAGAAGAATAGCAGGCCGCTGGCCAACCCTGGTGTAATTCGAAGATTGTTTTGAACAGCCATGCCTAGGCTCCCTGCAGTCGTTTGACGTCAACTGAGGACGCGCCATTGTCCTTCATCCATTGAATCCAGAACTCGGCGTGCTTGATGTCATTGAGCAGGGGCTGCCCCTTCGGCTGGCGCGTGACATACCGGATTGATACTGCAGCGCCATGCAATTCGGTGCGATACTTCATGTAGGCTGGTGATTGTTTGTAGCGCTGGAATGTAAGATCACCGGCAGACGGGTACTGGCTATAGTCTCGCGTATACTCGATCATGTCGGAGATCACTATCAGAGCTTTCTTTGCGTTTTGATTGGCCGCACCCGAAAACTCATCAATGGCAATATCTTGGATCGCTGCCATGAGCGGTGAACTGGCAGCTTTGGCCGAGGCTATGCTGTTCTTCACTGCCTCAGATGCCGGCTTACGGAAGTTCTCTATCCAACGCAGCCGAGCAATTCTGGGATTATCGGTCCATTCGCTGAGGCCCGCACCGTCACCCGGATTGCACTTTGAAAACAACGAACGACTGCGGCCGCGCACGATATCGAGCACCCGGATATCAAGCCTGTAAAACGGGGGAAGAGTCGCGACTAGGTCGTCGAGGATCACTTGCACCTCCCGCCGCGTCGCCTCGGGCAAGTCGTCGGACGTATCGACCAAGACCACGTTGATACCGTGCGGACCATCAAGGGGGCACAGGCTTTGCGCATCGAGAGCGGGTCGCTTGGGTGTCGATAAATAGAAATAAGCTAGGGCAGCGACACATGCGACTGCGACCAAAATCAGCAAGATCCCGCCGATGCCGGCCCAACCGATGCCGGACGCGCTCTGCCGTTTGGGGCGCCTCTTAGCCACTCTTCTTCTCCGGCAGCAGCTCGTCGATCTCACGATATGTCTTTACGGCATCGTCGAAGGCCTCATGAATGGCTTTGATCTGCTGGTTTAGAAGCTCCTGGGTTTCGGCGATCATCTTCCGCAGGTGTTCCCTAGCCGTTGAATCCGGTTCACCGCCGGCGTAGATGATGCGCTCCATAGTATAGCTGCGCGAAAAGGTGCTCGGGGGCGGTGTAGAACGTGCCCGTCGGTTGGCTTCGCGATAGATCTCAAGCAAGGCACGGCCAGCTTGCTCTGTCTGGTTCTGGTGCTGAGTAAAGCGCTGGGCGAGGCGCCCCCTACCTTGAAGCAGCGAATCGTATTCCCCACGTCGAACGGAGAGGTCCCTCGCCGCATTGTTCATGGCGTCGGTGCAGTCCTCGCGAATGTCGCGTAGTCGATCGATTAATTCACTCCGGACACGCGAAAACTGCTTGCTCGCGTCTAGCCATCGACGTTCTAGGCCAGCATACCCCATGTAGGGGTCAAAGAACATCAAGCCGTCGGCCATCGCGACCAGAGAAAAAATAAAGCCGACGCTGAAGAATACCCACGAATTGATGTCGGTGAGCATATACGGTGCGGTTTGGAGACGGTGGAGCACCTCTTGGCCGACGTCGCCGCTGATCGTCGGTGGAATCTCGCGCAGGTGGGCAAGGGTCAAGTTTAGTACGACGGCAAAAGCAAGATAGCCGACACACGATAAGACGCCGAGCAGCTTCAGGAAGTAACTTCGCTGGTTGACCAGACGTATGAGCACCATACCGCAGAGGAAGCTCGCAAGGATGTTCAAGGCAGCGAATACCACCGCCTGGACCAACCCTCCTAGCAGACCGCCTATGTTTGCATTGGCAAGAAAGCTGCCGTTCACCACCACTTCGGTAACGAACAAAATTGCTAGGATGCCGATCTTCAGAATGACTTTCCCCAGGCTAGCTAGCCTGGCGGGCCGTTCTATCCGATGACGGGTGCGAAAGCGCTCCCGTTCGATTTCAGATTCATTGAGCCGACGCCGTAAGGCAAACAGCTCATCTCGGCCGACGGTCGCCTCGGCCCTGAAATCACCTACGGCCTCGGGTGCGGCCTGCTGAATAGTCGCGAAGCGCTCCTCGAAGCTGAGTGCCGTGACGCGTTCATCATAGGTGTGCAGGTGATCAAGGTATATCGAGTGGGAGTCCTGCTTGTGCCTCTCGATTCTTTCAATGATCTGATGCTCGATATCGTCGAGCGTCTGTACATCTGAAGCAGGATGGTTTTGCGCTCCCCGTTCTCTCCCGTGTTCGACGAGCTGGAGCTCATCGGCTATGCGGTCGACATTGAGATCGAGAAAGATGTTCGTCGCCGGTTGATAGTGATGAACGGGTTGGCTCAGGAAGCCCAAAATGCGTGCGATCGCTGACTGACGTGTGCCGGTGGGTTTCATAAGGATCTCAATCTGGATCTAGAGCTTGGACTTGCGACAGCCAGCGGCTTCAGCATCCGCTACCGAGCAAAACCAACGACGAGACGAGCTTCGATCCATCGACAGCCGATCGTAGAACCGTCCTCCGGGCACGTGATAGATGCATTCATGAGCACCTTTAAGATTGCCCTTGATGACACAAGCGGGCGAAGGCGGCTCGGCCACAGTAGCCGGCGCCATCAGTATCCGTTGCGCCTGCGCGGGTACGGCGACCGCGCCAAGGATCACGGTATTGTTGCTGCGATGCCTCCACTCCCAGGGAGCTACAAAAGCGCCGCTCCAGAGGCCGCGCTTCTGTTCTCGGGCGAAATCTTCGTCCGCAACGTAGGCCGTCGAGTAGCGTCGAAACGCCAGCGCCCAGCCGTTTCTCACTAGCCAACGTGAGACATCCTGACCAGAAACTGTGCAGGACCCAAGATGCCGCCTATAGACGTCCTGGCCGGTCAGTTCGCAGTTCCAGGATTGCTCGCGCGCAAAGGCTCTCAGCTGTTGTCTGGCCACAATGCCGCAATCCCAAGCCTTACCACCCGCGTCGAGGCAAACCTGGTCCGTCTCAGGCGCGTCGATCCCAAGAAGTCGAATCTTGACGGTCCCCTCGTAAACGGTGTCCGCGTCAACAATTTGCGGAACGCCCTTTACCTCTCGCGCAATTGCGGAAGAGAGAGCCAAAAAGCAGCATGAGATGACAACAGCAGCGCGCATACTGCACCGCAATCAAATCTGATGAAAAATCGATAGTTAACAGCCTATTACACTTTCCTCGCGAGGACTAGGAAGGGACAATCTGTCGGACACGGTCCCCGCTGTCATAGTTAATTCGACTCATGCTCGGCTGCTGGACGAATGCTGCCCTGAGGCCGCCGGGAATAAAGCGTGGAGACCTAATCCCTCGACTGGCGCAGCGCTTCGTTGAGCTTTCTCCGTTCGCTCTCCCATCGCGTCTCTTCGGCCTCGATTCTTTTCTCCAGCTCAAGCCGCTCCGCGTCGAGAGCTTCCCTTCGTTCTTCGTACTGCCGCTGTCCTGCCTCCAGCGCCGCCTGCGCTTTGACGATCAGCTTTTCACGTCTGGCCCGCTCTTTCTCCCGCGCTGCCTCTTCCCTGCGGCGCTCGGCCTCGCGTCTCTTCTGCTCGCGCTCGAACTCCACGGCGGCCTTGCGCTTGTCCTCCGCGCTGATCTCGGGTGCCACTTTCCGTTTCGGTTCGAGACGGCGCCTTCTCCTCGCACCGCCGGAGTCATCATCTAGGTCTGGCATACCAGCTTGCTCCGCGAAGCGGCCGCTCGATCCGGCTGGGCGCTTCAGGACCACGCCTGGCTTTGCCATGGTAGCGGCGACCACGGCCGGATCCTCAGTCTCCCTGGCGGCCCCTTGGTGGAAGAGATTGCTGCCGGCGCCCCATGCCTCAAGCGCCGCCTTCATGGACGGCGCGGCGATCGCGAGATCGTAGAAGCCGAGCGAGGTCTGATAGGTTTTCAGCTTACGTGGCACGGGAGGTTACCTGCACGAATGTAAGGCCTCAACGTACCATGCGGCGTAGGGCGTGTTCCTTGCCATATGGCGGTTCAGATCGGGCGAGCCGTCCGTCCACCAGACGGGCCCCCGCTCCCCAGCGCTCTCTTGGCTTGGTCCACGGCGCGGTGCGCCGCGGCTTCAGCCTTCGGATCCTCCGCCGCCTTGGCGGCTCGAACGGCGCGCCTGGCCGACATCAGCTGCCGGGGTCAGCAGGGAGCGCTCGGTCTCCCTGAGGCGAGGATCGGCCATCCGCCAAAGGCGCCCTTTAACGACGAAGCAGCGCCCGTCCGGAGTCACAGGATGCTTCAAGCCGACTTCCGCTGGCGGCCGGCGGGTGGCTTTTTCGCCGGCGCCTCCTTGGCGGCAGCCTTCTTGCCGGCGATCGGCATCAGCATCTCCTTCTGGCCAGCGGCAGCCTTCTTCCGCTTCTTCGCGGGCTTGCTCGCATCCGAGGGCTGCGTTTGCTGCCCGACCGAACGGCGCAGCGCCTCCATCAGATCGACCACGTTCTCGCCCTTCGGCCGATCCTTCGGGCGGATCGTCTTGCCCGCACGCTTCTGATTGATCAGGTCGATCAGCGCGGTCTCATAGTGGTCCTCGAGCTTCTCCGGCGCGAACGTCCCTGCCTTCTGGTTCACGATGTGCCGGGCGAGGTCCAGCATGTCCTTCGTGATCTTCACGTCCTGGATATCGTCGAAATACTCCTGCTCCGACCGCACCTCATAAGGATACCGCAGGAGGGTGCCGACCAGGCCCTTGTCCATCGGCTCGAGCGCGATGATGTGCTCGCGGTTCATGAGCACAATCCGGCCGATCGCGACCTTGTTCATCTCTCGGATGGTCTCGCGGATCACCGCAAAGGCGTCATGGCCGACCTTGCCGTCGGGGCGCAGATAGTAGGGGCGGATCAGATAGCGCGGGTCGATGTCGGCCTTGTCGACGAACTCGTCGATCTCGATGGTACGCGTGGACTCCAGGGCGATCTCCTCAAGCTCTTCCTTCGAGACCTCGATGTACTGGCCCTTCTCGAGCTCATAGCCCTTGACGATGTCCTCGTTGGGAACCTCTTCGCCGGTGTCGGCATCGACCTTGACGTACTTGATCCGATGGCCGGTCGTCCGGTTTAGCTGGTTGAAGCTGATCTTCTCGGACTCGGACGTGGCCGGGTAGAGAGCCACCGGACACGTGACGAGCGACAGGCGCAGGAAGCCTTTCCAATTGGCGCGGGGGGCCATGTACGCGGAACTCCGGTTTCAACGGTCCGGAATTAAGACGAATGACGGCGCCGGGTTCCGACATGGCCGCTGATCAATATCGGGAAACCAAGTGATCCTCTTCGCACTGCCTGGCGAGGCTCGAGGTGGGCCGAAAATGGCCGTGAATCGCCTTGCTCCGATACCTGGTGGTCATTTGCTTGGGTATGGTGGCGCGTCATGACTGCCGCGCCGCGATTCCACCGACACCATTTTGACGAGGCTGCCGACTTGGCGGCCATGGCAGATGCCCTCGCCCAATCGCCCGATTACCGGGTGCTGCGCAGGCTTGTCCCCCGGGCCCCCTCCCCTGCCGCCATCGGAGAGGAGGTCAGGACGGCCGTCCTGCTGGACACCAAGACCACCGGCCTCGACCCACTCCCGGGACGAGATCATCGAACTCGGCATGCTGTCATTCGACTACATCCGGGAAGGTCGCATCGTCGGCGTCAGGAGCGTCTTCTCCGCCTTCCATGAACCCAGCCGCCCCATCTCCGCCGAGGTGACGGCGCTCACCGGCATCACCGACGAGATGGTCGCCGGACAGCGTATCGATCCGGACGCGGTATCGGCGTTCGTCGCCGGCGCGGCCATCGTCATCGCCCACAACGCGGCCTTCGACCGTCGGTTCGCCGAGCGCTACTGGCCGATTTTCGAGCGTAAGGCCTGGGGCTGCAGCGCGACCGAGGTCGACTGGCGCTCGCACGGCTTCGCCGGCGCCCAGCTGGGTTACCTTCTGCACGGCGCCGGATTCTTCCACCAGGCCCATCGCGCAGTCGACGACTGCCACGCTCTGCTTGAGGTCCTGGATTTCGTCCTGCCCACGACAGGCGCGCCGGCGTTGGCTGCCTTGCTCCAGACCGCGCGCAAGCCGATCATTAGGGTGTGGGCGGAGCAGTCTCCCTTCGGCCTCAAGGATTCCCTGAAGAAGCGCGGCTATCGGTGGTCCGACGGTACGGATGGACGGCCGAAGCCGTGGTACGTCAACGTGCAAGAGTCCTCCATCGAAGCCGAGGTCGCGTATCTTAGAGACGAGGTTTATCTCCGCGATCTCGAGCCGCGGCTGCAGCGCCTGACCGCATTCGAACGATTTTCGAATCGTGGTTGAGAGGAACGGTGGCCTGTCCAAAGGGTGCAAAGAAACCGGGAGCTCTCTTTGCAAGACAAAGAGCCTTCTACGACGGCCAAGAAATTGCACGGGAATACGGCCGGTTCAAGCAGGTCCTGATCACGCTTGGCCTTGTTTCAAGCGAGGGATTTAAGAGACTTTCGATACTCTACGCTTGAGCCCGCTGTACTACGATGAGTGCCACAGATCGCATTGATTCAGTTCGCAGAAACTGCGAGCGCGGCACGCGCTCCGACCGAACGGCACGGTTGAACGCAAGCCATGTCAATGGCTTGCTGTTCAACCGGCGAGCCGCTTTTATCTTGCCGCTTTAATCGGCCGGGGGTAACCGTCCGGTCTCTGCACACCTTCCCCCTCGTGTGTGTTGTCGTTCCATTTCGAGTTCTCTGCTGCTGTGGAGAATCTCCGGTGGGATCCAAACATTTCAAGAACAGAGCTCGCCGCGAATGGTGGTCGCTGCACATCGAAGCGTGGCGTCGGAGCGGTCTCGGGATCCGCAAATACTGCCAGCAACAACGTCTGACCGAGAACACGTTGCGGCGTTGGCTGAAGCGGCTGGCCGGCAACGAGACTGCGCTTAAGCTTGAGAAATATCAGACGGAATTGCGCCGCGAGCGCGCCCGGGAAGAGCGAGAAAAGGCGCTCCGAAAGCAGAAGCAGCGCAGGTTCACGATCACCTCGGATGTGCGCAATCGGGCCTCGCAGGCGTTCTGGGCGATGCATGTTGAGGCGCTGAACTGGAGCGGGATGGAGCTCCGCGCCTACGCTGCGGCGATGCAGCTGTCGCCGCATTCGCTGCGCAAATGGCGCGACCGATTGGCGGCCGGCGAGGTCACGATCGATTGGCGCGCCCATCTTCATCCCTCCGCCCGTCCCACCGTTAGCACTAGTGCTAGGAACTCACAGCCCGAACGTCGCTTGACAGCCGCCGAAATCGGCGATCCAGCCGCGCCCAAAACGCCGGCCCGGCGCTTCTTCAGCGACGAGGAGAAGCTCGCGATCGCCAGGGAAACCGAGCTACCAGGCGCCAAAGTCTCTGCCGTCGCTCGCAAGCATGGTATCGTCACCGGGCTGCTGTTCCGCTGGCGCGCGCAGTTCGGCATCGCGCAAAAGAAGCGCTCCAAGCTCGCCGGTGTTGTGCTGCCCGACGACATGCCCGCCGCACGCGCCCTGCGCGATCTCGTGCGTCCACCGGAGGGCATGATGGCCGTCGACCTCGCTGACGGACGGCGTGTCTTCGCTCCCGCCGGCAGCGATCCGGATGCGGTGCGGGCGCAGATCGAAAGCGGAGAGACAGCATCATGATGTTCGTTCCTGCAGGCGTGAAGGTGCACCTGGCCCTCGGCTACACCGACATGCGGAAGGGCATGGACGGCCTCGCAATGCTGGTGCAAGACACGCTGAAGAAGGACCCGTTCTCTGGTCATCTGTTTGCCTTCCGCGGCAAAAAGGCATCGATCCTGAAGGTCCTGTTCTGGGACGGCAACGGGCTTTGTCTGTTCACCAAACGCATCGACCAGGGCGGCTTCGTGTGGCCGGTGATGGCGGGTTATGATGGCTCGATCACGCTCACGCCGGCGCAGCTCGCGATGCTGATCGAAGGCATCGACTGGCGCGCGCCAGAACGCGTATGGAGGCCTGCGATTGCAGGATGATCCGCCAAAACCGGTGCTGAACTGAGTTGCGATTCTTCTACGAATCAGCGTGTTCGAGTACCATCGGACATGCAGCTCGATCTCGCCAATCTTCCCTCTGATCCTGAGCTTCTGCAGCGCCTGGTGCGCGACATTGCGGCCGCCATCGACCATCGCGACACCGAGATCGAGCGTCTCAAGTCCATCATCAAACAGCTGCAGCGGATGCAGTTCGGTCGTAGCTCGGAGCGCATCGATCCCGATCAGCTTGCACTCGGTCTGGAGGATCTCGACAGCGACATCGGCCGCGTCGAGGAAGCTCAACCGAAGGCCACTCCGGAAGCCAAGTCTCCACCGCGACGCCGTGCGCTGCCCGATCATCTGCCACGCGAAGACGTTCTGCTCAACGTGCAAGACAGGGTTTGTGGCCGCTGTGGTCCCGGCGCAGCTTCGCGTCATGCGTACGACCCGTCCGAAATACGGCTGCCGAGCTCAACACCGTGGTGCCGGCGCGCCGGAGCGGTTGATTGTTGGCGGCCTGGCGACGCCCGCGGTGCTCGCCCACGTGTTGATCAGCAAATACTGCGATCACCTTCCGGTCTATCGGCAGTCGCAGATCTTCGACCGTCATGGCGCCGCTCTCTGCCGCTCGACGCTCGCGGGCTGGGTTGGCGGCGCATGCTGGTGGCTCGAGGCCTTGCACGAACGGCTGTGCAATAACGTGTTCGCCTCCAACCATCTCTTTGCCGATGACACGCCGATCCCGGTGCTCGATCCTGGCCGTGGGCGAACCAAGACGGGACGGCTTTGGGTGTACGCGCGCGAGCAAAGGCCGTGAGCGGCCCCAAACCTCCGGCCGCCATCTATTTGTTCGCTCCGGACCGCAAAGCCGAACGTCCAGCCGCACATCTTGCTGCCTTCAAGGGTATCCTGCATGTCGACGGATATGCCGGCTTCGAGCAACTGGCCGACAAGGAGGGCATCACGCTCGCAGCTTGTTGGAGCCACTCGCGACGCAAGACAAGGCGCGGCCGGAAGGGGACGGCCTCGCAGACCCCGATGGCTTTGCCTGCCTCTGCGCGAGCGCATGCTCCTTCATATGGGCCAGCGGCTTCCGCCGCGACGGGGATGTCTTCGGAGTGCATATGTTCCGCTTCGTGGATGACGGTGGACCGCAATGGTCCGAGCGCGTCAGAGGCAAACGGCGCTCGGCCTACGCAAATTCGACGGCTTTCTTGCCCGGACGGGCATGCCGACGCCGAGCGCTGGGCGACGCCGCCCGAGATGATGTACGATCTGACGCCTGCGGAGATCGCCACCATGACAAGCGAGACGGCGTTCGCCCGCGCACGGGAGGTAAGCTGCCGGTCGAACGCCGATCCCTTACCCCGATATGAACCGCTTTTCCGACAAACGATGCAGCGCGGTCACCCTGCGATCAACGGACGCTATTAAACTTGATGCGCCTCGGCGCGGCGCGCTACCTCGGTCGGCTCGACAGCTAGGCTTGCGGCTTGGCCATGCCAAGGTTACGCGCAAGGGATGGGGGGTCCTCGAACCGGGAGAATCCAGCGGCTGGGTTGAAGATCGCTATGCCCTCGGGTCAGGCAGCCGAAGGAATGGATATTCCGGCGCAGCGTGATGTTGTTCTCCTTCATGTGATGACGTTCCATATCCCCGAAGGAATCGTCCGGGCGGTGCTTGCCCGTACGGTAGAAGTCGGCGAAGTCTTCGAGCTGCGACGGATGCCAATCGATACCGTTTCCGCAGAAGATCAGGCAGCCCGAACCGGGCGACGCGGCCTGAACCGCTTCAAGTCTTTTCTCGAATTCCAGCGTGTACCGCATGAAGGCGGACCGGGCTGAGAACGACCGACCGAAAAGCTGCGCGCCCATCCATTCCTTTCGGACGATGACATGCGTGTCAGCGGTAAAATGTTGGCGGCGCTCCTCGTATTTCTCCCAGTTTTCGTCGCTGTCATCGGTCTGCGGCTGGACCGTCTTCACTTCGGCATGGGCCGCTTTCCCCATATCGAGGCCGAGGCGGAAGTCGATACGCCCTTCAAGCCCCGCCTGTCGTGGCTCGTATTCAAGCTTCACGATGGAATCGTCCTTGATGAACAGGCCCGCGACGGTCAATTCGTTGACCCGTTCGATGATGGCGAGGACCCGTTTCGGGGACGGCTTTGCCCGCCATGCGGCGACGGCGTCTTCAAACTGGCCCCACAGGCGCGCGCCCCCCTCGATCTGCGCATCGGGCCCCATGACGGTTTCCCGGTACGCCTCCGTGATCGCGGCGACATGGGCTTCAATTTCGGCTTCAATGGACATTGGGATATTCTGCGCCGTATGGCGGCCGATTCCAATGGGCGGCGCCGCGACAACGTGCCGATGGACCTAGCATGCTCAAATCCATTTCATCGATCTACAAGCCCGACATCCGGTTCCGCAACCTGGCGGATGCGAGCGGGACCCGTCCGATGTCGATGGCGGATCTGCATGCCATGGTCGAGCCGATCCAGCTATCGGATGCCGTGCCGGACGAGATACGGCGCGAATTCGACACCGCGCGGAACGCGTTCGTCTATTCGTGGTTTGTATACGAGTTCACCACGCTCGCTGAACTTGGCGGCTACACCGTCCTGGAATTGGCTCTTCGCCGGCGCCTTGACCCGGCGGTTATGCCCAACACCTCGAGGAGCCCCGGCTTAAGCCGACTCCTGCAAGCAGCGCTTGACAAGGGGTATCTTCAGCGCGGCGACTTTGAAGTGCCCTCGCCATCCGGAAGCGGCGCCATGGCGTGCCAGCTCGATTTCATACCCATGCTGCGCAATCACGTTGCCCACGGCAATATCCATTTGCTTCCGCAAGGCGCGCTCGCATCCCTTTAGTTGTGTCAAGCGGTCATAGAAAAACTCTATCCCGCGCTCCCATAGTTGCCCGAACAGCTACGCCGACTATCGCCGTCACGAGCTCGGCTAGAAGAATTGCTGCGGTTCGCGGAAGGCGCCGCCAAATGCACGATCGGCATCCAATACGGCCTCGATGACAAAGAGAGCGGAGCGCATGAGGTCGGTATCGCGCTTGCGGTTCGCGGGCTGCATCTTGTTACCGTGAAGGAAGTTGTTTCGAGTTCGCCATGGCACTGATTCAATGTTGTAGACTCATTCGAAGAGGGTGATGTCCTTGGTTGGCGGAAAATGCCCTCCGAGCAGCTGCTCTGTGCCATTTGGGTAAATAATCACGGCATGCTGGAAAATGCCGGACGCGAGATTACGGAGGACTACGTTCGTCGGCCGGTTCGGATCATGAGGATACGCGGTGAAGAACTCGCCGCGCTGATAGTGGTAGCCATCTTGATAAACAGCGTTCGTCGGACCGTTCGTAATGAGGACTCGGCTCGGCGCAATCCCAATTCCAACCGCGAGATTCATGACCAATCCTCGTGGCGGCGTCACCGCGCTTCGCCATGCGGCGAACCGGGGCGTATCAGAAACCATCAATGAATGGCCCATGACGCTGCTGCCATTCGGCTGATCGACCACCGCCAGTTGGTACAGAAAAATAGCATCGATCGGGCTGGCGGGATTGCTCTTCAAATAATCTTTGGCCCATCCATCGCAAGCAGGCAGCGACATCGTCTCCGGGACGCGCATAAGGACGACACGAACACCATTCGGCGATGTCTCCGCATGCTTGGTTGCGTTGGCAAACGCGCCATCAAACTTGTCCGAAAGATTCTTGCTTTCGTTCTGGTGAAATGGAGCGCCAAAGAACAATTGATAGGATATCTGCTGCTTACTGTAAGGCCCAAATTTCTGCGGTAAGGTATTGTCGAGCTTGACGGCCCATACCCCCACCGAAGCTGATTGCCCCGATGTCAGCGTCGGTAACGCGTCGCGGAGTTGATTCCAATCTGCCGTCGAGGGATAGGCGTTCGCGATCGCGAACAGCACACCGCCGTGCCCGCGCTCCTTGAATACGCGCAGGATAGCTTCCTCGGTCAATTTCGCCTGCTTTGTGAACTCCTGCTCATGTGCCGACGCACCGTAACTCTTCAAGGATATATCGGCAGTCGCGCCGTCGGCTGTCGTAACGACGGCATCGTAACCCGGATGGTTGCGTGTAGTCGGCCTTACAGTCTGAGGCGGACGGTGAAATAGACTGACGCCCATCAGCTCGAAAAGGGAGCCGCGTCGGCTATTCGCATCGGTGCTCTTGATTTTCTTGACATGATCAGCGACCCAGTTCGGGTCGATGCCCTCCAATCCAGCGATCGCGTCCCCGAGCAAACACAACTGGTTTACGGCCGCGGCGTCCTTCCGCCGCCACAGTTTACCGAGGCTTGTATCGCTAGTCGCGAGCCAATCGGCCCCAAACGCGGTTTCAATCGCCCCGAGCCGGCGGTCGAATTCATCATCGGGCATAGCCAAGTGATCACGTTGGCGTCCCGCAGCAAATCGGCTGGCCATCCCATCACTCCTGTCTCTTATCCCGGTCGTTTCTCAGATGCCTGGGGCAAAGGACCGGAAAAATAAAGAACGACCTTCAATTCAGATGCGCGTGCGTCAGTCGCAAGGTTAGCCGATGTGGCGAGCCGAAGCATCATTTGACTGGAGACGCTTGACGATCGCCTCGGCGGTCTGAGCCGGCGTCCATGCCGAGACATCGATGTAACCATCGATACCGAACAGTCCGGGCACCTGCGCCTGATCAAGGCGCAGGAGCATCACCGTTGCATCGCGGCGTTGCTTGAGGATGTCCCGGATCGCTCGCCATTCGAGGCCGCACCATTCTTTCCCGTTGTAGTTACCGCACAGGAATACGACGACAAGGTCCGCGTTCTCGTGATAAATGCGCTGCAACAGCACATCCAAATTGGGCCGCGCCAGCTCCGCGACATAATCATTGTCATAGAATACGACATCGTTTCCGAGCTCGTCCTTGAGGTGCTCGGCGATCGCACAGGCGAACGGGCGGTATTCGCCAGGAAAGGAAAGCGCAACTCTGAAGCGCCGTGTATCGATCGCCTGCGGCGCCGGTGCCTTGCGTTTCGCCTTGGCGAGCATCGCATCGATCGCAGAGAGGGAGGCCGCGTAAGGATCAACGCCAATCTTGGCTTCCATGAGGTAGCGAGGATGCGTTCGTCCGAGGTGATGCAGAAGATGATTGAGCCAAATCGCCAAACTGTTCGCATTGCTACAGGAGATCGGCTTGCCCGTCGTCGACGGAGGAAGGTTCGATGTGAAATCGGCGATGGCTTGGTTCTTGATCCGCTCGCATTCCTTCTCGGAAAAGAGGTTGGCAGCGCGCTGCGCCATACGAATGAAGTGGGCCGTCGGTTCGCCTTCCAGCAACCCGTAACAGGAGAACTGGCAGCCCCTTAAGCCGGCCATGGCGAAGTTGCTAGTTTGCATATTGTTGTACAGTCGCATGACTGCATCGTCGGAGTCGTCGAGCTGGCCGTAGTACTGCCAGAGCATGATCTGGTGATTGGGCTTTCTCAAGAGGCGATCGGCCGGAATTTTTTCTTGAGAGAAATACAAGATGGATAGCGAGATATCCGGGAACTTCCCGGCCTCCTCCTCGAAGGCCTTTTGCAGCCGTATCAGTTCTGGTCGTTTATCTGGCGCCGGCATGAGACGAGGGATGCGATCAAAGGGGTTAGGTCTTCAAAAGGCAGCTTGGTACGTAGCTGGGGTCTTGATACTCGAACAATTGGACGCGTCCCATCGATGTGAGCTGCTGGCCGAGGAACACCGAGAGCGCAAACGGCCCATAGAAGAAGAGCCGCGTCGTACGGAGCTGGCGTGCCTTCTGGAGCTTGCCGAATTCCTCCCGAACTGCCATCGCCATCGCGATGGCGTCGCCATCGCCGCCGATCGATTGCGCGCCCTGGCTTGGCGGTGCCATGAAGACGTACGCATTGGGAGCCTGTCCGGTGGACTCGATATACCGCATGACATCCACGCGGCCATCGCCACGAATGTTCAGTCCGAGCACGAGGTCGGTGCCGTTTGGGTCGGCCTCCGTGATTTCCGTCTGCAAAGTGTAGCCGGGCGTCGGGGTCGCATCCGAGCGCCAAAACTCCTTTGCGGGCGGTTGCGGAATTTCGAACGTCCAACTGCCCACGGCCGGAAACGTTGCGCCAACGGCAAGGCCGGTTGAAAGGGCGCATTTTCCGCGGAGCCGGATTGTGCGTACGGCTCCGGCCGCCATGATCTGCTTCCGCAAGGTATCGAGTTGCGGGACAAGATCGTTGGTCCAGGCGTCCGGCGAAGGCACCTTGCGCGCGGCCCGGTCAAAGAGCGGCGTCCAATCCAGCTCGTAATCCGCCGGCGGCGTGAAGGCTTCCTTCGTCCAGTTATGAACCCAAAGCGTCACACTGGCTTCTGCGGACAAGTCCGCGAGAACCGCAGAGCGCAAGAGCGCTTCGATCGAGGATTTGTCCAGCACCACGCCTTTGCTGGCCCCGACCTTGTTCATAAGGGCAGCGTAAGCGGGCTGGACCATCGCTCGAATCTTGCTCGCAAAATCGGGATGGCTGAGCATTCTCGCTATGAAGATATCAAGCGCTCGCTCATCATGCGCCAGATCGCCATACCCGATGTCAATAAAGACCTTCTCATGGATGAAGGCGATTTGTTCGTCGCTCAGGCCGACGGCCCGCATACGCTGGTCGACATCGTGTTGTGTCTGCGCGAGCGCGGGAACGGCGTCGTCATAAAAGGGCTTGGCGTTACGATAGCGCGCGAGGCCGGTTTCAACCGGCCGCATCTGCTGCGAAAGGCTTGGGCATGCCAGCCGGAACTCGTGGTAGGTGCCCGGCATGTCGGCATCGTATCTGCGAAACGCCTCGATCACGTCCTTGAATTCGGCGGGCGCGACATCGTGGTCCTTGGTTTGGATGTGTTTCCGGAGCGACTTACCTTCGTCAACATAGCGGATGTCGATATCGCCGGTGCCTTCCGTAAAGATTTGATGGAACGAGCCATCTTGCAACCAGATCGGAAGATGGCACACCGTGTAGCGCGTTTGAAAATCAAAGCCCTTTCCAGCATTCAGACCGCCCATCGCGTCCGGCGACAGAAGGGATCCGGTGGTGTCGGGCAGTCCAGAGGGGGTTTTGGCCATTCCTTTCTCCTACGCCCCGAAGGTCGAGCCGAAAAGCTTTCGCCATAGCTTGCGGCTTTCGGCTTCATCGGTTGCTTCAAGCGCTTGGCGAGCGGTCGTAGCCGCCGCTTTCACCTGGTCGAGGAACGCATCAAACTCGGCGCTGTCCCAGCGCTTGGCAACATTGACGGTTCCCAAACCCGGATCGGCAATGAACGGCACGGTGCCCAAGCCGCGGTAGAACCCGAAGGTCGAGTTGATCCCTTCGAGCACATTCGCGACAGCCCGCGCGTGCGACGTCGGAAGCCCGATCGTCTGGTGGACGAGCGTTTCCAGAATGTAGGATTTCGGCTTCGATTTCTCGCTGGGAAGCCGGTCGCGCCAGGATTTCATCAGCTTGACGATTTGCACGTAATAACCGCCCGTATCCTTGTTCTTCTCGCTTGCGGCGCTGATCTGTCCCTTGGGATGCGACTGCACCCATTGCTTGGCGTCGCGATCCGGAATCCAGAGTGGTCCGTCCTCGTAAACGGGCGTGCCGGGCACGATGTCAAGCCACACGCCCTTGGCACTAATGCCAATCGAGCGGCCTTGCGGCCGTGTCTCGCTGTAGTATTTGTCAAGTACGCCCTGAAGCCAGGTGAGAACAACCTCGGGCTCGGAGCCGTCGGCATAAATATCTAAATCGAGAATGCACACCACATCGACGTCTTCGATATTGTGGATGGCGGTATGCCGTCGATACGAGCCCGTCAGGAACGTTTCTTCGTGAGCGTCCTTGGTTTCTTCGTCCGTCTTCAGTTCATCACGAACTTTCTCATGCGCTTTCTTGGCTGTCTTTACAGCATCGTCATCGGGCTCGCATGAGCTGACGTAGCGCGCGAAATCAGCAGAGAGCTCCACCCGTCACTCCTTTTCCGGAAGCGCAGGAAGTTTTGTTGCGTCGAGGCCGTACGCCGCGGCGATACCGGAAAGGAAATCGCCGCAAACGGGACATTGCTCGTCGCGTTCAAAGTAGATGCCATACCAGCGATTAATCGTCATTTCATCGCGGCTCTCGCTCAAGGGAGGCATGTCGGCATACTGCGTGCCGGGTTCGGGCCGGTTGAGCCAGAGATACCACGGCGCATCGAAGTCACGCTTGAGCACATTGAGCGTGGAGGATTTGTCGGCAAGGAGTTCGAGCATGGCGAGCTTGGCGAGCTGCGTCGCGATGGGCAGCACGTCTAAGGAAAGGCCCGGCTCCACGGCGACGGGGCGATCCGAATAGGCGATCGCGTCGGCGTCATCCTGTGAAGACACCTCAACATCGGATGCTTCGTCCGGCAAGGAAGAGACGAAGCACTGCTGGCAGGGGGACTGCTTCGGGCGGACGCGCAGGATTTGCCCGCCATAGGCGCGGCGGAAGGCACCGCCATAGACGGCGGGCTTGTCGGCCGACACGCAAAGCTCGTTGATCAGCAACTTGCTTTGCCGGTTGTCGGTCCCGCAAATGACGAGGTCGGAGGCTTGCACAAGCCCGGCGAGCACGTCACGGTTCTCGAAACCGACGTCCATCACATGCACCTCGACCTGCGCGCCGGGATTCTTTTCAAGGATGAGATCACGCGTAACGTTCACTTTGGTCCGGCCCACCTGCGAGATTCCGCCCGGGTGCCGCACCACATTGCCAACCGACAGGCGGTCGCGATCCACCAGGATGAAGTGACCAACGCCGGATTTGGCGAGCTCTACCGCGACATGGGCGCCGCCCGTTCCGAGCCCGATACACAGAACGGTTCGGTCTTTGAGAACAGTCGTTTCCAGTATGCCGGCGCGGCGAAGGTCAAGTTGCGGCTCAATATCGGCGAACACGACGTCGCGCGGGTTGGCCGCGGGCTCGGCTGACTCAATCAGCTCGGCCCGGTAAGCGATGTTGTCTGGCGATACGAACACATCGGAGCGATGCGTTGGCTTGTCCGTGGGAACGATGGCAATCACCATTCCTTCGGAGGCCTGCCCTTGCTGCTGGCCGAGGACGAGCGTCGCTGCCGCATGGGTGCCGCTGCCTTGAATGCACAATTCCAACTGCGTGAGCGCATCGCCATCGTCCCACGAGCTGAAGCCGACGGGAAGGGAACCAGCTTTGGTCAACGACGGCCACTTGTCGCGCAACCATCCCGAAGAAAGCGTGACGACGCCGAACATGTCGGCATCGTCAGCGGTGATATTGAGCGCCTGCGGGGTAGGCACGCCCTCGGAAACCGCGACGATCGTGCGCCTCGTCTTGTCGTAGACGAGCTTCGACTTGCCGGGTTTCCGCTGCGCAATGGCCTGCATCGCATCGCGGATCATCGAGCGTTGGTCGCTCATGCGGCCTCCTGCATGGTACGGACAAAGTCGGCGAGATCGCGCCCGGTGGCGAGGTGCTGCTCGTAGGCTTCGAGCCACAGCATCGCCTTGAGAAATACCTTCTGCAAAACGATGCCAGCATGCCAGCGATCGGCGCGCCAATGGCAAATCTGAACCCAGCCCACCGCGTGCGGCTCAAGAGTGTGCATGGCGTGCGAGACGCCCAGCCGAGAGATAGCCACACCGCTGAAATTCAGCAATGGGCTCGGGTCTGTAATGTAGAGTGACGGCCGCTGCGTCGGATATCCCGGCGGGATCATGCAGAAAAGACGATAACTCCTGCCTACGCTGGTCGTCGCCGTGCCGCCAGCGTTGTACGTATCATCTGCCGGGTAGTGATAAACGCCGAACTGCGTAAAACCCTCATTCTGAAGGATTTGGTGTTCAAGCGCCATGCGCTGCCGGTGTGCCATTGTCCACGTCACGCAATACCTCTTTGGCCCTTTGCCGCACGATATACCTGCACGATTCCATTGATGTCGGGGACCACGAGCCCTGCCGGTGCTTCGATTTGCTCCGCGCTGCCCGTCGCCCGATCGAGGCGATGAACCTCAAGCACATCCATCGGCCATTTCTGATCGATGGCGAACGCGAGGTGATGCGGCTCCTTCAATTGGGCGACCAGAATTTTTCCGAACGCCGTCGTATGCTGCTCAATGGGGGCGCCGCTCTCCCGCTCCAGGGCTTCGGCGAGATGCGTGATGGCGCGCTCGCGCGTCGCCGCGTCAACCGCAGGCGCACAACCGAGGACAGGCGGCTCACCCGCATCGCCAATGCGAACACGAGCCAGAGCAACGGCTTCCCATTCCTTGAGCGACTGCTCCGGAAACAAGCCGCGCGCGATCAGCGCTTGCCGGACCGGACTGCACCCGGCGTGCACCGTGACGCTCATCGCGACCGGCTCTTCCTCCGTGCCGAGGTCGTAGAACCATGGGTGAATACGCACCGTAGGCGTCTGGCGGGACCCTTCCGTTGTGACGATGATCTCCACCATCCCCGGGAAGGCGTTACGTTTGCCGAGCTGACGGATGCGACTTCGATCGCCCGAACTCGGCTCCGAGAGGCCGAGGCGGTGATGGGAATGCCAGTCGCCGAAATAGCGAAGCGCCCAATCCGCCGCGAGCGGCTCGCTGAGTTGCCTGAGATAATCGACGTCCAGGCGGAAATGGGCGTTGTCGCGCTGTGCGTTCGGCCCTGCCTTCGTTGCGAGGAATACCGTCGGATTGTCCGGCCAGCGCCCAAAGAGATCGCCTCCCGTCTCGACGGTCCACGCTGCCGCTTCGGCGGCGATCGCGCGCAGCTCCGACTCCCAAATCACGAGTGGCTTGCTGGCCGCCGGACGGGCGGGAGGCGTTGCGGGCGCGCGGTCTACCCGCGGCGCTGGCGCGGACGGCGCGAGTGCCTTAGACCTGCGTCGGCCAAGAAAGCTGGCAATCCGCTTGATTACCATTCCGTCTCACCCAATAACTCAAAGACCCAACTCAACTACGAATCGGGAGTAGACCATTCTGCACCATGCAGTCGTCAAGAACAATGAGTGAACAAGCCTTTTCCCCGCAAATCAAGATCGGCTATAACCAGCTGGCGAACCTATATTTTCTTGTGCTGGGTGGGCTGGCGGCTATGAGAATATGGCTCGTGGGGCAGCGCAGCAGCGAGGCCCGCGAGGAGGATTCTTGGTGAAGCAGCTTACCGGACTTTTTCTCGGCGCCGGCGCCTCTTACGAAGCGGGATTGCCGCTCGTTTGGGAACTGACGAAAGAACTCAAGGAATGGCTGACACCTGACAAGCTGCGCGAGTTCAACAGAGGATGGCGGATTCAGGGAGGCGGCTATCCCGACGAGGTGATCGAGGACATGATTGTCTGCCTCGGACGGCCGGAGATGCACTACGAAGCGATCCTTGGCTATCTTGAAACGCAATGGCGCCGTCACCGCGCCCATGCGCTTGCGTATCACGGGCTCTATGTGTGGCTGGTCGAAATGGTCTACCACATGCTCTACTACCGGCATGTCAACAACGAAGCGTTTTTCGCGCGGCAGCTATCCGCCTATGATGGGCTGCGCGCGCTGGCCGATGAGAATACGCCCTTATGGATTTTCTCGCTTAACCACGACGTGATCGTCGAGGCCATCTCGGCCCGCCTTTCCATTCCGCTTCACAGCGGGTTTAGCCCGGAGCGGAAAAGCTTCGTCCGTCGTGATCGTACGGGAAAACCGATCGGTGAGATCCAGGCGGAAGTGCTCACGCAGCAGGAGCATGAACACGGCGCCATGCGTTTCTCGAACCCGGCGGTGCCTGGAATCTATCTCCTCAAGATTCACGGCGCGCTGGACATTTTCACGTTCAACGAAGGTAAGGACCTGCTGAAGCTCTTACCCAACGCGCCTGGGCAGCAAGGCGTGATCGACGTGTTGCGCGCCGTCAACGAAGGCCTGTTCTACGAGATTCCGGGTCATCCCGGCGCGGTGAAGGCGGCAAACGAGATCTGCTACCCGGATGAACAGGGCGTGATGCAGTTTCTACGGCGAACGTTGCTTGCGGGTGCCTACAAGTTCGATGCCCGAAGCCAACAGGTCCTTCCCAAAAGCATGCTGAAGCATTTTCAGCAGAACCTCAATTTCGTCACTACGCTCGTGTGTATCGGCTACGGCTTTGGCGATCTGCATATCAATCTTGTCATCCGCGAGTGGCTCGAGTTCCACCCTGACCGGCGCCTTGAGATCGTGAGTCCCGATGCCCGTGACGTGCCAGCCTTTCTTTTGCATCTCACGTCACAAGTAGAGATCACGGCTGCCGCGGCCACCGATTGGCTCGACAACCGCGCTGGCATCGTGCGCACTTCCAGTGAGCGCTTGGAACGGCGCATCGGTGAAAATCTTCGCAAGCTTGGAAAAGAACGGGCAGCGGAAGGATTAAACACCTTTTTTCGTATTCACCGCGACCAAGCGGCTAAGGGCTTGGCCGAAAAACTTCGATCGCTCCCCGTTATCGATGGACAGCCGGATGTCGCGGCGCTTGGAGATCCGGCCTTGATTGCCAAGCAATGGGCTGCGGAATTGCATCTCACACCGGAAGAGCAACTGCAGCAACTTCTCCAGTATTTGGAAGCCATGCGGGCCGACGGGCAACCGCCAACCACCCTTGGATCGGCCTAATGAAAATTCAGGGGGGAGCGGTGCTTACAAAGGAAGACGACGAGGAGCGGCAGGAGCGAGCCTATCGCCTCATCGGCGAGATCGTCGACGGCATCGTCGCCCAGACCTGTGCAAGGCACTATCTGGCGCCCACTCAAGAGCACCAGTTCACGAGCAAGATCACGGCCCTCATCGAACGCGAAATTCGCGACATGGAGGTGCAGGGCATGCACGTCAAAGTGCACGCACAAGATTTCCCGGACAAAGGCCCCAAAAGTTGGGAGAAAAAATCGGGCGCAGACGTGTATATTTCCCCGTTGTGGAAGCTCCCGGCATCCACATCAACAAGGGAATGATTGTTCAGTCGAAGAAAGACCGAAAGGGCCTGGCCCGGCAAGTGCACGACATGAAAGATCGCACAAATTCCTCCTACGTTTGGGCACATGGTCCTTCAAGCATCTCGGTCGTGCCCGCGGACGATGTCGCCGAAGGCAAGGTGGACTTTTCTAGCTCGAAGACTGTAGGCCAGCTCATCTCCGACGGCCTTCGTTGCCACGCGGGCGACCCCGGCCTAGGCCGTGACTTGAGTTTGCAGCTCCCGCAATCACTCACCGCCATGACGGAAAAACTGGCCTTGAGGCACTGTATCAGCATCCCCCTTACCGAAGGAGACGCCTGATGCGCCAGAACTTGATCATCCGCACACTGGCACTGCGAGATCTAGTCGGGCCCGAAATGGAGGGCTGATGAGATTTGCTCTCGTTGAAGGCGAATGCCGCGATGCGGCGCCGGGCCTTGCCCGGTGTATGCCGCGTCTGTGGCGATCCCACGGTCGCGAAGTGCGGTCAGCATCGCGTTTGGCATTGGGCACACAGAGGGACAAGCACCTGCGACACCTGGTGGGAGGCAGAGACGCAGTGGCATCGCGATTGGAAAGACCACTTTCCGAAGGACTGGCAAGAGTGCATCCACGCGGTGCCTGGTGATGAAAAACACATCGCCGATGTCAAAACAGCAAAAGGCGTCACGCTCGAATTTCAACACTCATTTTTGCCAGAAGCAGAGCGACAGGCGCGTGAGCAGTTTTATCCCAAGCTGATTTGGGTCGTCGATGGACAACGACGGAACCGGGACAGGGCTCAATTCTTCGCTTCCTTCGGAATTGCCGTGCACCAGCAGCCGCTGGTCATCCCTGCGCGCATGCAAGATAGCGCGCTCCTGCGAGACTGGAAGGCGAGCCGCGTCCCGGTGTATTTCGACTTTTGCGACAGCCTACCTGCCGATCTTTGCCGATTCGCCGAGCCCACACTTTGGCGGCTGAACCCGAGCAGCGAAGGCGGGGCTGTCCTTCTTTCGCCTGTCGCGAAGTCTTATCTTATCGAGGTCTACCGGAACGGCGTGGCATTCGATGAGCCGTTTACGGAGACGCTTCGGCTAGTCGCAAACCTTCTGCGTGAACGTGAGGAAGCCCGACACCGAACCCAACGCGTTTGATTGGCACCTGACACGAAGGCAACGCGCGCGGCGGCGTTTTTAGACCGCGGTATGAGGCGTCAGATAGTTCACCGTATCATCCGCTCGGCTTCGGCTCGCGATGAGATACTGATGTCTGCAAAGAGACTGTCGAGGCACGCAATCGTCAAGCTTTCTGAATTGGTCGCGGTACAGACGAGGCATTCTATATGCCCAGGATAGGCGATCCTTTCGAACGCGGTCAGACGGCACAAGTTTGGATAGGGGTAAATCGTCGTGCCGTCCGCGAACCTACCGCGCTGCTCGATATTGCGATCCCCTTTCTCGCTCAAGCCAATACCTGGCCGTTCCGTGGTCAGGAAACGGCGCTCAATGGAACACCTACGCCGTGCTTTGGCATTCTCGGCGTTCGCGGGCTATTGCAGAGATCGCTATTCCTTTTCTCTCTTCGACTGAGCGTCGGGCTTCAGTAGGTCGAGATAGTCCACATCAAGCGCAACCGACAGCTCGTAAATCGTGACGACGGTCGGGTTTCGCTGACCCTTCTCCAGGCCGCTGATATACTGCTGACTGAAGCCGGAAATCTCCGCCAGCTTCTCCTGAGTCATTTCTTTGTTTTTTCGGATCCGCAGAACGTTGCGGCCAACCAACCGACGCATGTCCATGGGCAGAAGTCAGCCCATTGCGCGCATGGTTTTTATCAACTATAGTATGTATCCACTAAAGTATGTAACGCCTGATCGGCCTAAGAGGAGGTTCTGTGTCGCAAGGTCGTTTCGCCGAACCAAATTCGCAGGGTCGTGCCGTGGCAGTGACCGCGATAGAACATGGCAACGTGGTCATTACAGTTGCAAGCTTAACGTGCGAGCGCACCGTGTCCGCCGCCCCGGTCTGCGGCTTCATCACCACGATTTTGGGAGGTCCACTTCGCGGCGAGACGCGGGAGAGCAGAACGTGGAGCGGGATGATTCGCAGTCACTCGGACGCTGTATCTCGCGTCTCCGAGCTCCTCGTGTCCGAGCAGGATGACGCCTCGCAAGCAGACGATGAGCACCCGCGATAGAGCCCGTGAACCGACCCTTTTGCTTCCGATAGCGCGATGACACTTCCGAAGGACGCAAAGACCTTCACTGTTACCTGATCCAAGGCCTAGACACGTCCTCCGGCTTTTTTTCCGGCAGGTGCACAGGGCTTCGGAAAGGGTATCCGATCGATGCCACGGCAGACGGCTCTCCCGTCATCACTCAAGCCGCGGCTCATTACTCGCGAGGCGGCAGCCGCATACATCTGCGTTTCCGCCAACGTCTTTGATCAAATGGTGCGAGCAGGCACTATGCCAAGGCCCAAAATCCTAGGTGAGCGCCGGAAAGCATGGGACGTCCGAGAACTGGATACTGCCATTGATCTGCTGCCTTCAGATGGCAATGATCCTGGCCTTGACGAGACGTGGAGTGATGTCGATGCCTCGAAGGTTGCCGCCATACGTTGAGCGCAATCACGTCAAGGGGCATACGTACCTGTCATTTCGGCGCGGCAAGGGTCGGCGCATTCGCCTGCCAGATGACCCGACCAGCCCTGAGTTCATGTCGGCCTACCAAAGCGCCCTTCTCGGTCAGGTGACAACATCGAGACCCGAAATCTGCTCTCCCGTTCAGGGCACAATCTCTGCGCTGATCGCCTCTTACATGCGAAGCTCGGAATACGTCGGCCTTCGAAAGACCAGCAAGGAGGGGTACGGCAGACGCCTCGAGGCCCTCAGAATCGAGCACGGGCATCGGACCGTCACTGGACTTTCTCGCGAGCGCATCATCACCGGCATTCTTCAGCCGTTCGCCGACCGGCCAGGCGCGGCTCTCGATACCCTCAAGAAACTTCGCATTCTGATCCGTCACGCAATCAACATCGGCTGGATCAAGCACGACCCGTCGCTCGGGATAAAGCGACCCAAGCTTCAGCGCATCAGATCTTGGACCGAGGACGAGATCGAGCTTTTCCGCAAGAAGTGGCCTCTGGAAACCAAACAGCGGCTGGCTTTCGAACTGTTCCTAAACACGGGCCAACGACGATCCGACGTGGTCCGCATGGCATGGTCCCACATCACGCCCGAAAACAGAATCGCCGTCGCGCAGCAGAAGACAGGACGGCGATTGTTGATTCCGCTCCACCGTGACCTGCTTTCGGCCTTGGCCGTCGCAAAGCGTGACCACGTGTCGATCATTACGACCGCCTACGGTCAGTCCTTCAGCGTCGACGGCTTCAGCCAATGGATGCGCGACGCCATCACTGACGCAGGCCTGCCGCTCGGTTGTCAGCCGCACGGCCTGAGGAAGGCGACCGGCCGCCGCCTGGCGGAGGCCGGCGCGACGGCAAAGATGATCATGTCCGTCCTTGGCCACACCACTCTTGCAGAGGCGGAGCGATACACTGAGGAGGCTGATCAGGCGAGCCTTGCGGTCGATGCTCTGGCGCGGCTTGAAGGACACAAGGCGAACGGTCTTCCCCAACCGCAATCCGCCGGTTTGGGAAAACCGACCAAAAGCTCAAAGAAATCAGCGGGGGAAAGGCAGAACTGGCGCTCCCTAGGGGAATCGAACCCCTGTTTCAGCCTTGAGAGGGCCGCGTCCTAACCGCTAGACGAAGGGAGCGTGAGGTGAACCGCATAGCCTCGAAATCGCCGCGCCGCAAGACGGAAGAGGCAAATTTCGCATGCGATGTTGCGGAGGGGTTTTCGCCGCCGGCCTCACGGCGCCTGGAGCTGGGCCATCAGCGCGGCGCCCGGGCCGGGGTCCATGCGATACAGCACGGTGCCCGACATCGCGCCGGACAGACCCGACCTAGGGGGCATCAGAGTGCCGCTGCCGCCGGCATAGGCCTGGTTCAGCAGCACCTGGCCGGGCGGGCCATAGGGCGTCGCGCCGAGGCACAGATAGTAGACCTGCCCGGCCTCGACCTGGATCTCGGTCTCATAGGGCAGCGAAATGCCGGAATTGACCGACAGCTCGTAGGTGCCGGCCGGACGATCGACGAACAGATAATAGCCGTTGCGCAGCGCGCCGACGGTCTTGCCGGCGACCTTGACGTCGGCGGTGCCCGCCGTGGTGCCCATGGCGCCGACGAGGCCCTTCTCGCGCAGGAAATAGATCCGCGCCATCCGGCCGTCGCGCTGCTTGGTCTGCGATTCCAGCGCCGTCGTGGCGGCGCAGGCGGTCAGCAGCAGCGCCGCCGCCAGCAGGCTCAGCGCGCGCGAAAGATGTCCGGTCATTCCACCCCACTCCAGAGTTCCCCGGGGGTCTTTAGAGCAGACATGGAACCGGCGGACAACGATACCGGGAGTGGCAGATGGGCCGGCTTTCGCGGGTTTGGCGATGGTTCCCGGGACGAAGCCGAGCTGTCAGCCGCACCGACGGTGCGCCCCCTCTCCCGCTTGCCGGGGAGGGTTGGGGTGGGGGCGGCCGCGGGCACCGGTGCCAGTGGAGAGAGATCCCCCACCCGCATTGCATCTTTCGATGCGATGCGACCTCCCCCGCAGGCGGGAGAGGCGCTGACCGCCCGCGGTGTGAAAGCCGGGGCTAAAAGAAAGATGGGCCAAAATGATCAGGCGAAACCGCCCTGCCCCTACGGCTCCACGGCGAAGCGGAGGCGGCCGGTGGGCTTGAGGGTCTTGGCGTCGAAGGTGCGGATCTCGGTGGTGCCGCCGACATCCAGCGTCACCGCCAGGCGGTCGCCGGCGGTGCCGGTGGAAACGATGCGGGCGCCCTTCGGGAGCATGGCGGTGAGGTCCGGGCCCGACGCAGTGCTTCCATCGCCGCGGAAAAGGCGGTAGCCGATGGCGACCAGAAGCACTGCGATCGCGATCGAGGTGGTCACGCCCGCGATCATCATCATGCGCCGCAGCCGCGCCATCAGCTGGGCCTGCTCGGGCGAGGACGGCTCGGGCGCAACGGTAGAATTCATGGACATCTCGACTTCACAATCCCACGGTCTGATGACGGTCACGGTCGCCGGCGACGAAGGCTCGCCGCGGCTCGATCGCGTGCTCGCGGCCAGGCTGCCGGAGCTGTCGCGGTCGCGGCTGAAGGCGCTGATCCTGGCCGGTCAGGTCAGCCTTACTTCAGGGAGCCTTGGCGCGGAGGCGGTGCGGGACCCCGCTTATCACGTCACAGCCGGCGACACGATCACAATCGACGTGCCGGAGGCTGTCGCCGCCGAGCCGGCGGCCGAGGCGATCCCGCTGAAAATCATCTACGAGGACGACGACATCGTCGTCATCGACAAGCCGGCCGGCCTCGTCGTGCATCCCGCGGCCGGGCACAAGACGGGAACGCTGGTGAACGCGCTGATCGCGCATTGCGGCGCCAGTCTTTCCGGGATCGGCGGGGTGAAGCGCCCCGGCATCGTGCACCGGCTGGACAAGGACACCACCGGGCTGATGGTGGTGGCGAAGAACGATCAGGCGCACGCCTCGCTGAGCGCGCAGTTCGCCGACCACGGCCGCACCGGCGCGATGGAGCGCGGCTATCTGGCGTTCGCGTGGGGGGTGCCGCACCGGCCGCATGGCACCATCAATGCGCCGATCGACCGGCATCCGCATGCCCGCGACAAGATGGCGGTGCGGCCCAAGGGCCGCGAGGCCATCACCCATTACGAGGTGCAGGAGAGCTTTCCTGGCCGCGACGGCAAGCCGGTGGCGTCGCTGATCGCCTGCCATCTCGAGACCGGGCGCACCCACCAGATCCGGGTGCATCTCGCCCATCTCGGGCATCCGCTGATGGGCGACGCCGTCTATGGCCCGCATTTCAAGACCAAGGCCAACCAGCTCGCGCCGGGCGCGCGCGCCGCGCTGGAGGCGCTCGGGCGGCAGGCGCTGCACGCCTATCTGCTGGTGATCGAGCACCCCCGGACGGGAGAAATAATGCGCTGGGAATCGGAGCTTCCGGAGGATCTTTCTCTTTTGGGGCGCGCCTTGCGAGCGGCGCTATGACGCAGGACCTTCAGAAAAACGCAAGCATGTCAAAAACTTAATGGAGCCACACGGGGTCGTGACCCCCGGAATCCTTCCACCGGGGGGCGAAAATGGTGTATGTTGCGCCTGCGTCGAATGGTCGACGCATGGAACGTCGCAAACCGGCCGGCTTTAACCAAGCGACCGCTTTGCCTGGCCCGCCGCTATCGGGGGCCTGAACCAACTGGAGGGCGCTCAATGGCCCGTACAGCTACACTGCCGGTTCTCAACGGAGAATCGGGACTTTCACGCTACCTCGCCGAGATCCGCAAGTTCCCGATGCTGGAACCGCAGGAGGAGTACATGCTCGCCAAGCGTTGGCGCGAGCATGACGACAGCGACGCAGCGCATAAACTCGTGACCAGCCACCTCAGGCTCGTGGCCAAGATCGCCATGGGCTATCGCGGCTACGGCCTGCCGATATCCGAAGTCGTTTCGGAAGGCAATGTCGGCCTGATGCAGGCGGTGAAAAGGTTCGAGCCCGAGAAGGGCTTTCGCCTCGCCACCTACGCCATGTGGTGGATCAAGGCGTCGATACAAGAGTACATTCTGAGATCGTGGTCGCTCGTGAAGATGGGCACCACCGCGAACCAGAAGAAGCTGTTCTTCAACCTGCGCAAGGCCAAGAGCCGCATCAACGCGCTGGATGAAGGCGATCTGCATCCGGATCAGGTCAAGCTGATCGCGAAGCGCCTCGGCGTGACCGATCAGGACGTGGTCGACATGAACCGCCGCCTCGGCGGCGACGCCTCGCTGAACGCGCCGATCCGCGACGACGGCGAAGCGGGCGAATGGCAGGACTGGCTGGTCGACAATACGCCCAACCAGGAAGCCATCATGGCCGAGCACGAGGAATACGACCACCGGCGGCAGGCGCTGAACGGCGCGATCGGCGTGCTCAACGCGCGCGAGCGTCGCATCTTCGAGGCGCGGCGCCTGGCCGACGAGCCGATGACGCTCGAGGACCTGGCGGCCGAGTTCGGCGTGTCGCGCGAGCGCGTCCGCCAGATCGAGGTGCGCGCGTTCGAGAAGGTGCAGTCCGCCGTCAAGGGCGCCATCGCCAAGCAGGAGGCGGCGGCCCTGGAGGCCGCGCACTAGACGCGCGGCTTGCTTGAAGGTGGTTTTTGGATGCGATCGGAGCCGGCGGAGACGCCGGCTTCTTGTTAGGTGCAGTTAGTCGGGCGCGGCGCGGGCGAGCTCGGCGAGCGCACAGCCCTCGCAGTAGCGGGCATCCTTGTAGTCGATCCAGTTGTGCGCATAGATCCGCTCCCGCGGAATCTGATAGCGCAGCCGGAGCAGCTTCGAGAGCACGCGCCAGGCGGCGACCTGGGCGTCCGTGGCGGGCCGGGTGACGTCGGGATAGTTGCCGGCGAACTCCACGCCAATGGAATTGTCGCGCACGACCTTGCGATAGGTCGGGCCGTTGTCGATATAGCGGTTGTCGTTGCGGTTGGCGCCGTCGCCATGCAGGGTCACCAGGGTGTCCGGCACCGCCCAATACACCGTGCCGTCGGTTTCCACCCACACGGTGACGCCGCGCCGTTTCGGGTTCTTGGCCTGGGCCAGCGCCCCCGCCCGCGCCGACCCGGCCGGACCCTCGGTTTGGTGGATGATGATGTTGGTCCAGGGATGGGCGAGGTGCGGATCGCCCCACGGCGCCAGCCAGACCATCTTCAGTCCCGGGATGTCCGGCGTGCCGGACGAACGGGCGAGCGACGTGAGATCCTCAGCCGTAACAGGCAGAGGCAGCGTGACGAGAAACAGCGCGAGCGCTGCGCGGAGGGAGAACAGGACCGGCCTCATGGCCGGCAACGATAGCACCGGCTACCCGGCGGCGGCATCCTGCCGACGCGGCGCCATCATCGGCTCGATCTGGTCCGGCGCCAGTGTCGGCGTCTCGGGGTCGGCGGCGAAGACGGCATAGCGGTTCTTGCCCTCCTTCTTGGCCGCATAGAGCGCCTGGTCCGCCCGCGCCATCAGCCGGTCGGGGAAGGCGCCGACATCCTCGGTCCATTCGGCGACGCCGATCGAGACCTCGATCGGCACCTCGGCGCCGGCACAGGCCTCCGCATCGTCGCGGCAGATCTGCAGGATGCGCCGCGCGATCATCGCGCCTTCGCGCAAGGCGGACGCCGGCAGCACGATGCAGAATTCGTCGCCCCCGGTGCGCGCCAGCATGTCGCCGGGGCGCAGCCGGGTCTGGGCCATCAGCGTGAAGTGCTGCAGGCAGGCATCGCCGGCGGCATGGCCATGGGTGTCGTTGATGATCTTGAAGCCGTCGAGATCGATCACCAATAGCGCGAACGGCCGCCGCGAGCGCTCGGCGCGCGCGCATTCCTCGCTCAGGCGCTGCATCAGGTGACGGCGGTTGGCGACGCCGGTGAGATCGTCGAGCAGCGCGAGGTCGGCGACCTCGTTGCGCAGCCGGTCCACCGCCATCAGCAGGAAGCCGAAATTGAGCGACATCGACAGGAAGATCAGCAGCAGCACCGCGGCGGCCTGGCCACTGGTGGAGCGGCTGAAATTGAAATCGGCGCCGATGAACGCCCCGATCGAGCGCACGGCAAACACCGCGATGATCAGAACGGACAGCAGGCCGGCCAGCCGCGCTCCCGGATTGACGGGCCCGCGCCTCGCATCCAGCACCAGCCGCGCGATGATCGCCATGGGGACCGCCTGCCCGATCGAGTAGCACAGGATCCTCAGTGGGCCGTGGTCGTATCCGTATTGGAAAAATGCGATCGACGAGCAGGTCATCGCGACGACGGTCAAGCTCAGTCGCCACGACGCCCTGGAGCCATAGAAGCGCTCGACGCCCATCGCCGCGAGGCAGATCGCGAAGGTCATCAGCGAGCCGCCGACCAGCAGCGGAACGAACGAGCCGAAATAGAACCGCGTCAGCGCGAACGCCGCCGCCGGCGCGCACATGAACGCAGATGCCGTCCAGTACCGCGCCGAATCCAGATTGGGATAGCTGCGCATCACGTAGGCCCAGATCAGGCCCAACGCGAGGAAATTGACCACGAAGGCGGTCCACAGCGTCGGAACGTTCAGCATCCCGACAGCAGGACGCCGCAGGTCCTGTCCTCGATGTTCAATAACGCCGCGCTCATGAGCTACCCTGTTGCTCGAGGCAACATGGGCGCGGCGCAGTTAACGGTTCCTCAAGGGCCCAACCAAGGTTGCGCCTTGGTTTTGAATCAATGAAGACACCTTTTACGATCCGCTAACCTTGTCACGCCCCCAGCGCCAGTGGCGCAACTGGCCGGCGAATGCATCGAGCTGTGGATAAGCGCAACCACGCTGGTGACAGCGTGAGGCAGAGCTTCGCGAATCTGCTGGGATCGACACCCGAGGCTGATGCATGGCTGGCGTGCGCCAGCGAAGCCTCGAAGTCGCGTTGCAATCCATCAACTCCTGACGAGGATTCCATGGCGAAGAAGGCGAAGAAGGCCGCAAAGGCCACCAAGAAAGCTGCGAAGAAGACCAAGAAGGCTGCCAAGAAGAAGTAGTTGCACTTCCCGGGTGGGAGCGCGGCTTCCACCCGGCTCTCAGTCAGCTCGACCCGCTAGCCGATCCTACGTCTCCACCGGTCGGCGGTTGCCACGCAACACGCCTCACCTGATATCGGGCGTGCGCTCGAGCGTCACCTCGGCTTCGCGCAGCACGTCCAGCGGCGCCCACGGCTTGCTCCAGAACTTCGTGCCGCCCGGCAGCGGCTGCGACAACGGCCGGCCAGAAGTGACGACCACATTGATGTGGGGGTGACGCGCCTTGGCGAGATGGGCAAGCTCGACCCCGTTCATGCGGCCCGCCAGATTGACGTCGGTCATCAGCAGCACGATGCGATGACCCGGCTTGTTCAGGACGAGTTCGGCGGCCTCCGCGCTCTCACACGCGATCACGTCGTACTCGCTCTCTTCGAGCAGCAGCGTGATCATCTCGCGCTGCGCCAGATCGTCTTCCACGATCAGTGCGGTGGCGCGAAAAGGTTGCGACTGTCCCATGCAGGTCCTCCACGAATGTGTGCTCGCAAAGTAATGTGAGTTAAAAGCTGAACGGCCGGATGGTTCGGTTCCAATCAGAAAAAGTGGCCGAAAACCCAGCTGCAATTGGAACAGGCACGTAGAACCGGTCGATCAGGGGAGTGAAGCGACAATGACGATCATTCGAGGCGCATCTGCCGCCGTGACAGGCGCAGCCAGCGGCATTGGCCGTGCGCTGGCGCAGGAGCTGGCGGCCCGCGGTTGCGATCTCGCGCTCGCCGACCGCGACGAGGCGGGCCTCGCAAGCCTCGCCGCCGAGCTCACCGCAACCGGCCGCAAGGTGACCACGCACCGGCTGGACGTCAGCGATGTGGCTGCAGTCACCCAGTTCGCAGTAGACGCGACCCGCGCGCATCCCGGCCTCAACATCGTCGTCAACAATGCTGGCGTGGCACTGTTCGGCAGCTTCGCCGAGATCGATCAGGCGGAGATGGAGTGGCTGTTCAACATCAATTTCTGGGGCGTCGTGCACGGCACGCGCGCGTTCCTGCCGCATCTTTCGCGCCAGCGCGAAGCGCACGTCGTCAACCTGTCCTCGATCTTCGGCATCATCGCTCCGCCCGGTCAATCGGCCTACGCCGCGGCAAAGTTCGCGGTAAGGGGATTTTCCGAGAGCCTGCGTCACGAGCTCACAGCCGCCGGCAGTCCCGTGCGGCTGTCCGTCGTGCATCCCGGCGGCATCGCCACGGCGATTGCGCGCAATGCCCGCGCCGGCCAGGGCATGACCGACAATGCGCGCCGCGTGCAGGCCATCGAGCGGTTCGAGCGGCTTGCCAGGACCAGCCCGCGCGACGCCGCGTTGCGGATCATCGAGGGCATCGAGCGCAATGAGCCCCGCATCCTGATTGGCGGCGATGCGCGCTTCATGGATCTCCTGCAGCGCTTCATGCCGGGCACCTATTGGCGCGTGATGGCGAAGCGGCTCGAGAAGGCGGCCGCGAAGCAGGGATGAGCCACGGGACAGGAGCCCCCACCCCAGCTCGCGCCCGTGGCTACGCCGGAGCGATCGGCGTGTCGGCGAGCTTGATACTTCAGCCACCCAACGACCGGTCAGGCCGCCCTGATATGGGCTAGGAACTGGTTGACCTCGCTACGCAGCCGGGTCGACTGCTGCGCGAGCTCGCCGGCCGCCGACAGCACCTCGTTGGCGGCGTGGCCGGTCTGCACGACCCCGGACGTGACGCCCGCGATGTTGCGCGTGACGTCCTGGGTCTTGCCGGCGACGACGTTCACATTGCCGGCGATCTCGCGGGTCGCGGCGTCCTGTTGCGCGATCGATGAGGCGATGATGGTCGAGATCTCGTCGACCTCCTGGATCGTGGTGCAGATCATACCGATGCTCTGGACCGCGGCGGCGGTTTCGGCCTGAACCGCGGCGATCTGAGCACCAATCTCTTCGGTCGCCTTGGCCGTTTGGGTCGCCAGCGTCTTCACCTCGCTAGCGACGACGGCGAATCCCCTGCCCGACTCGCCGGCGCGCGCGGCCTCGATCGTCGCATTCAGCGCCAGCAGATTGGTCTGGCTGGCGATCTGGGTGATGAGTGCGACGACCTCGCCGATCTTGCTGGCCGCAATGTTGAGCCGCTGCACCTTGTCGTTGGATTGCTGCCCTTCGTCCGCGGCCTTGCGAACCACGGACGACGCACGCTCGAGCGTCTTGCTGATCTCGTTCATCGAGGATGACAGCTCCTCGGCCGCCGAGGCAACGGTGTTGACATTGTCCGACGCGGAGCCGCACGCCTGCGATACCGTCAGGGCCTGCTGCTTCGACTGATCGATCGTCACCGACATCGAACGGGCGGTCGCCTCCATTTCGATGGCCGCAGCCGACACGGCGTCGACGACGCCGCGGACGCTGGCCTCGAAGCCATCGGCCACCTCCATCAGCATGCGGCGCCGGTCCTCCTCGGCACGAGCCTGGGCCTTCTCCTGCTCCGCCTGCAGATCCCTCATCCGGACGGCGTTGTCCCTGAAGATCGAAACGGCGCGTGCCATCTGTCCGACCTCGTCCTTGCGCCAGTCGGCCGGGACGCGAACGTCCAAGTTGCCGTCGGCGAGCTCGCGCATCGCGCTCGTCATCTGGACGATCGGGCGGGAGATGCCGCGCGCGATCAACAGCCCGGCGAGCGCGATCAGCACGAGGCCGGCCAGCGTCATCCCGATCGCCAACGCCCCGGCGCGATTGCGAGCCTGGATGAACTCGCTGTTGTCCATGATGATCTCGACGGCCCCGATCGGCTTGCCGGAGAAATCCTTGATCGGGCCCAGCAGCGCGACGACCGGAACACCCTTGAGCTGTCCTTGGCGCGACAGGAAGCTGCCGGCCGATGCCTCCCGATAGTCGCCGCTTGCGAAGAAGGAGGTCTCCCCGATCGTCGTCGCGAACAGCTTGAAGCCGGTGTCGCCAGCCAGGCGGAACGCGACCTCGACATTCCGGCTGCGCTTGAACTCGTCGAAGAAGTTCTGGCCAAAGGTCAGGCCGAACTCGACCGAGCCCAGATGCCTGCCGGCGGAAACGATCGGTACGACGCCGCGGAGGCCGAGGCCGGCAACGCCGCCCTCCAGCCCGACGATCGGCTTGCGGTCGGTGTTGGCGGCCACCACCGTCTTGCGGAATCCCGACAGATCGTCGCCGAACTTGGCCGGCTGGTGCACCCGCAGGAAGGACATCGCTGGCGGCGTGTGAAACTGAAACTGGTCGACGCCGTAATCGGATTTCAGGCTGGCCATGCCCGCGCCGAACAGCCGCATCAAGGCGTCGCGGTCGTTCTGCGCCATGGCGTCCTGGACTGCGGGGATCTTGGCGACCACCGCGCTCATGGCTTCCGCGCGGGTCGACTCCAGCTGCAGGCGCGAATTGAAGGCGTCATATTGGGCGTGGAGCTCGCGCTCATTGGCGCGGTCGATGATGCCGCCGATGATCCACATGGCGACCAGCAGCACGAAGAGGGCCGTCGCTGCCGCACCGATCACCAGAGAAAGGGTGATCCGGGTTCTCAAGCCAACAAACTTCAACATGCGATCCTCGAACGTCGACCGGTGTTCGAGTATTGCAGCGTTGCAACTAATTATTCCTGAACGAGTCAACCAATGGACTGGACCAACAACAAATTAGCTGCTGCGGGGCGGGAACGGCTATCGGAGCCTTCCGCCGCACACTTTGCTCTTAACCTGCCGCAATCCATGCTGGTTGCAGATCACTTCACCTCAACCCTTCACAAGTCCCGTCGGAACATGCTGACAGAGCAGAGCGTCCGACCTGTCCGGCAGGGCGCGTTCAGGCGACAGGACCGCCGCGCGCCCGCCAGCCGCTCATGCCGCCGGCATAGTGGCGGATATCCTGCCGCCCGGCCGACAGCGCCCGCCGCAGGGCGGTGGCCGAGCGGCCGCCGGCCTGGCAGATCAGAACCACCGGCTTGTCGTGCACGAGGCTGCCCGGGTCGAAACGCGACAGCGGGTGATTGACGGCGCCGGGGATGTGGCCGCCCTTGAACTCATGCGGCTCGCGCACGTCGACGATGACGCAGCTCCGCTGCTGATGCGCCCGCACCAGCTCATCATGCTCGATCGCCGGCACGCTGGTCGACCCGGTCAACCTGCTGAACAGTCCTGATAGCATGGGAGGAACCTCTCACTGTTTGACATAGGGGCACTCGGGCGACTCAGCCTAGCCCTGTGTCCGCTTCGCCTTGGCCGCGGACGCTTCGACCCAGAAGAAGAACGCACCTGCACCGATCGCGAGCGCGGCGAACCAGACGCCATCCGGCACGCCGGTGATGTCGGGCAGCCGCACCTTGCCGAGCGCCCAAACATTCAGGACATGGGCCTTCACCCAGTCGAAGCTCAGCGCATAGAGGATCGCCCCGACGATCATGCCGAAAGCGCCCACTGCAGCATGAACGCTGCCGCTGGCAATGGCGCCGAGCGCAGTGCCCGGGCAGTAGCCGTAAACCACCATGCCGACGCCGAACAGCGCCGCGCCGAGCGCGACCGCAAGCATGTTGGCGTCCTTGACGTAATACTTGGTGTTGCCGGTATCGACCAGCAGCAGAACGCCGATGCCGCCGACCACGATCGCCGTGCCCATCACCTTCAGCACGGTGAAGTCGCGCAGCCGGAACTGGTTCTCGATCACGTTGCAGCTCGTGACCTTGCCCTGCTGCAGGAGATAGCCGAACACGGCGCCCATCAACAGCGGACCGGCGATGCTCATCAATGACGTCATGGCCCTTCTCCTATGCTTTGCGGAACATGACGCGCGACACCACCAGGCCGGTCGCGAACATCACGGCGAGGAACAGCCAGCTCGACAGCGCCAGTTGCAGACCGCCTGAAATGCCGTGGCCGCTGGTGCAGCCGCCGGCCAAACGCGCGCCATACATGATGACGATGCCGCCGAGAAACGCAGCGACGAAGCGCTTGAACACCGACGGGCCAAAGCGCTCCCTCCAGACCTCTGGCACCAGCTCCAGTCGCCACGTGCCGGAGATGACCGCGGACAGGAATGCGCCGAGCGGAATGCCGACCAGAAACCAGACGCCATAATCCCATTTCAGCGGCATCGACTTCCAATAACTGTTGGCGGCGACGGCGTCGGATCCGATCACCGGCACGGCGAACAGCGACGCGATGCGCGAGAACGCCGTCGTCACGCCGAGCGGATCGCCGAACCCGGCAAAGGCCACCCAGCTTAGGATGCCGATGCCGGCGCCGACCAGATAAGGCGACCAGTCGATGCGCCCGGACTCGCCCAGATCCTTGACCATGACGTCGTTCATCATTGCCACGACGGGTCCTCCCTGCTGACGCGGCCCAGCGCCGCGACCGACGTACGCCACTATATGCATATATTCGAATTTATGCAATTATAAATCGGCTGGTGCCGATAGGTGAAAGGCGAGGTCCTGCGGCAGCGTGACGGCGAGGAATCAGCGGCACGGACGACCTCGGGGATGGCAGGCCCGAGCAAGCCGCAGTGGAGCATGATCCGCCGCAGCCCCACGCTCTGTTCATGTCGGCGCGGCCTCTCGCAGGTCCATCGTCACCACGCGACTCGGTCGCGCCGCTTGCCGCGGCCGCGGGAGAAGTCCTCGAGATGAGGCTCGCAGGCCAACGCAGAAGCGATGCCCGGCGCGTGGTGGCCGGGCCTGCGCACCTGTCCAGCACTCCGACGCGGGCCGGCGAATGGCGGCGAGATCGGATCTGCGCGGCTCTCAGTCGCTGCGAGTTCCTAGGCGGCTCTCACGCCGGCGATGAACTTCTTCACTTCCATGCTCAGTCTGGCACTGTCGTTGGCCAGCGATTTCGCGGCGGACAGCACCTGGGACGCGGCGGCTCCGGTATCGACGGCACCGCGCTGCACATCCGCAACGTTGGCTGAGACCTGCTGCGTTCCCGCCGCCGCATGCTGGACGTTCCGCGAGATCTCCTGCGTGGCAGCGCCCTGCTGCTCCACGGCCGATGCGATCGTCGACGAAATCTCCTGCAATTTCTCGATGGTGATGCTGATGTCGCGGATGGCACCGACCGATTGCTGGGTGGCGGACTGGATGCCGGAGATCTGCTGGCCGATCTCGCCCGTGGCCTTCGCCGTCTGCTCGGCCAGCGCCTTGACCTCGGATGCGACCACCGCAAATCCACGGCCGGCCTCGCCGGCGCGTGCGGCCTCGATCGTTGCATTCAGCGCGAGCAGATTGGTCTGTCCGGCAATCGTATTGATCAGCTCGACGACGTCGCCGATGCGGGCAGCGGACTTCGAGAGCTCGCTGACCTGTTCATTGGTCCTGCGGGCCTGTGCCACCGCCTCATTGGCCATCCGGGCTGAATCCTGGACTTGCCTGCTGATCTCGTTGACGGACGCGGAGAGCTCCTCGGTCGCAGATGCCACCGACTGCACATTGGTGCAGGCTTCCTCGGAAGCCGCGGTGACGGATGTGGCCAGGTTCTGTGCGCGGCTCGCCGTGTTGCTGAGCCCGCCGGCGTGACCTTCCAAAGTGCTCGATGCCGTGGACACGGTGTCGACGATCTCGCCGACCACGGCCTCGAAGCGGCCAGTGATCTCGTCGAGGCGCCGGCCGCGTTCCAGTTTCACCTCTGCCTCTCTCGAAGCGATATCGTCGGCCTGCTTCTTCGCAATCAAGGCGGTCTTGAAAACCTCCAGGGCGTCGGCCATCATGCCTACTTCGGTCTTCTGACCGCGATAGGGGATCTCGATCGCCAGGTTACCCTCACCGAGCGCCTGCATCGGCCTGATGATGGAAGCGATGCACCGGGAAATGTCGCGAACGAACCAGCTTCCGACGCCGATGCCGGTGAGAACGGCAAGGACGATGACCGTCGACATCAATGCAAATGCCTCGGCATAGCCATCCGCGGCGATCTTGGTTTCGGCGTCGGCGCCACGATTGTTGAGGTCAATCAGCTTTCGAAGAAATTCGTCCGACTGATTGGCGACGCTCCGGACCGTCTTGTTGAACAGATCGCTCGCCTGCTTGGTCGCGTTGCCGTTCCCTGCGCGCAGCACCTCGAGCACACCATCGGCAGCCTTGACATATTGCTCCCAGCCCCGCGACCAGCTCTCGAACAGGCTGCGCTCCTCGGCCGACGAGATCATCGCCTCATAGGAGCGGCGCGCCGTCGCGATGACGGCGAGCGTTGCCTTCATGTTGCGGTCGAGATTGTCCTTCTCCTCAGTCGTATCTGCCGTCATGTAGGCTCGCAGCTGCGCCCGATTGAGATTGATCGCCGAACGCAACTCGCCGAGCACGCGCACGCTCGGCAGCCAGTTCTTGGCGATCTGTTCGGTATGCGTATTGATTGTCTGCATGCCGCGGACGGCCAGCAACCCGACGATGGTCATCGCCACCAGCAGCAGCGCAATGACGGCCGCCATTTTTGCTCGAATGGAGAGTTGCGACATCACGCGTGCCTTTCGTAGTCCCGGCGATTCGTATCGGTCCGCCGCATGATTGCGTCGTCCCCTCGCGACGGTATCACCCGACCTTCGCAAATTGGTTAACGGGCGGGATTTCCAGACTGGAATCTACCAACGTCATGATCGGGCACGATGGTCCGAATGCCGTGTTCGGCACGCATCTCCTGTGGCCAATCCGCGGACTACGCGATCTGCGCTCCGGCGTGACGACGCAAAGACGCGTGTCTTCGGGCTCGATCCGATCTGATCAGACAATGTTCTTCGTCGGAGGCTTGAAGTGCGCCGACACGCCACGCGTCGACGAGCCTGTGACAGACAGGTCCCGGAGATTCATGGATGCTGCGCCTTGACGCTGCATGTCCAATGCCGCTCAGCAGAAGCAGGCTCGCTTCCGCAGGATGCCTCAAGAAGGCATGACGGAGGGCGACTGAACCGGGCTCTGCGCCGGCTTGGTGGCGAACAGCCAGCGGTCGACGACAAAATCGGTGACGGCCGCACCCAACCACATGCCACCGAGCACGATCCACGCTGTGAGCGCAAACACCGATGCCCCGGTTACGCCGGCGCCAACGGCGCAGCCGCCCGCCAGCATCGCACCGAATCCCATCAGGACGGCGCCGATCATGTAACGGCGCATGCCGCGCCCATCCGAGAAGCCTTCGAGATTGAGTTCACGCGCCAGCGCAGCCGCAACGAACGAGCCGATGAACACCCCCGGAATGATGCCGAGATCGAAGCCCGGCTTCAGTTGCGGGCTGGCGAGCACCTGCATCAGCAGCTCCGCCGAAGGACCGCTGAATGTCAGGCTCTTCAGCGGCACCGGCGAGAACGAGGCCTGGCCGAGCTGATAGGTGAGGAGCCAGCCCCCGGCGACCGCCGCGCCCGCGGCCACCGCCGAGCGCAGGATCTTCGGGCCAACCTGAAACTTCGACACGGCGGCGAGCCCGGCCAGGAACCACAGCATGCCGAAGCCGAGCTTCTCGGGCGTACCCCCGCCGAACAGGCTCATGATGTCGCGCGACGGTCCGCCGTCGACGAGCCAAAGATTGGTGAGCCACTCGCGTGCCGGCGCGAGCAGGCCGCGATAGGCCGACTGCGCCGTCACCGCGAAGACGAGGCCGGACAGCAGCGCCCGCAGATTGCCGTTGGCCGAGAGCACCAGCAGACGGCTGGCACAGCCTCTCGCCAGGATCATGCCGCAGCCGAACAGCGTGCCGCCGATCATCGCGCCGGAAATGCTGCCCTGCTGCGCCAGCTGGCGCGCTTCGGAGACGTCGAGCAGGCCCATCGCCACCAGCGCCTGGGTGCCCAGCAGCGCCGAGGCGAAGGTGAGGAGCCACACCGCCAGCCGCGGACCGCCCTGCCCGCGCGCGAACTCGACCGTGGCCGCCCGGAGGCAGAAGCGGCTGCGCTGGGCGAAGAAGCCGAACGCGCCGCCGGCCGCGAGCCCGCACAGCAGCGACACCAGCTCCTCACCCAGAAGGTCGATCAATGCGGTGAGCACAGGCGCTCCCGTCGTTCAGGCCTGCCGCTCAACATGCCGGGCGGCATCGGCAAGGACGCATGCGCCCGTCACGGGCGCAGGTAGGCGTATCCACTCTGCTGCAGCTCCGTGAGGCGCACGACGCCGCCCTTCTCCGCCACCGCGAACCCTGGCAAGAGATCGTCGAGTTTCACGCCTTGCGCCTTCATGGTGTTCGCACAGGCCTCGAAGCCGACGCCGGCTTTCATGAGGCGCTCGGCCAGAGCCGAGATGGTCTGGTCGGCCGAAATCGCATGAAAGGCCCGCAAGCCCGGACCGTGGATCACCAGGCGAATGTCTGCGCGTCCAGGTCCTCCGGTGCCATCGACGTGGTTCTGGAGGTTGCCGAGAACGAACAGGGCGCGGTCCTGATCGGCGAGATGATAGGCGACGCGCTGGCGCGGAGATTCCGTCGCCGCGCGTGCGCTGCTGACACCGAAGATTCCAAACAGGCCGGCAAGACCGGCTTGCATCAAAGATCGACGTTCCATGGTGGCTCCTAACGCGCGGCTGCAATGAATCCTGCGATGCGATCAGCGGCATCCTCGGCGGCGAGATCGCGAAAGAAGTGATCTGCGTCGTCAATCGTCTCCAGTCGGACACGGCTGCCGGCGCGTGACGCCAGCGGCGCGAACGACGCTGCCACGTCCGGTACCGTCTTGTCTTGCGCTGCCGCAAGCACCAGAACCGGCAGGCTCACATCGGCGACCAGCGCCGCCGTATCCTGACGCCGGTCGGCGCGATAGAATGCTGCGAATGCGCGCGCCGTCACCTTGGCATCGCGGCAATAGATGAAGCCCGGCACCGACATCCAATCACCGCCGCGCCCGGCGGCGATCGCTGCCTCAGCCTTGTCGAGCAGCGGCGCCAATCGCTGGCCGTAGCTCTCCGCATAGGCGTCTCTCAAACCGGCCTCGATGCTCGCCGTCGCGGGCGCCAGCAGGATCGCACCGTCGACCGCCGCTTTGGGATTGGCGGCCAGATAGCGCGCGACCTGATTGGCGCCGCGCGAATGACCGAGGACGAAGACGTGCGACGACGTCTTGCGCGCTTCACTCAGCCAGGCGGCGATCTCCACGACAGCATCGTCCGTCACATAGTCATGGGGTTTGGCACAATCGTACATGCCAGTGCGGCGATCGAGACCGAGCACGAGATTGTGCGCGAGCGACGCGATCCCCCGCTCGGCCAACGCCTTGGACAGACCCTGGATGGTCTCCATGTCCTTGTGCGCGAGCGTGCCGTGCGTCATCAGCACCAGCGGTACATCCGGTCCAGACTGCGCCGGCAGTCGGAGCGTGCCGAGCGCCGTACGCCCGCCGATCGTGAGCTCGCGCGGCTCCTCGGCCGCGAAGGCGATCGACGCAATGAACGAGACGACAAGAGCGAGCCACCACCGCATCGCAAATTCCTCAGGGACGCACGATCGTCCAGTTCTTCTCGGACAGCTCCAGCAGGGTCGCGACCCCGGTCTTGACGACCGTGACACCGTCGAGCAGAGGCGGCTGCCGTCCCTCCTTGCTCGCGAGCGTCTCCAAGGTATTGCCGCAGGCGATGAAGCTCACATTGGGCATCGACTTGGCGAAGCCGAGCACCCGCTCCTTCACCGGCGAGCGGTCGGCCAGCAGCATGTCGAGGCCGCCATTGAACGCGACGATCACGATCTCGACCTCCGCGCCCTCGCCCGAATAGTGGCGGGAGACATTCGCGGCCACGTCGAGCACCGCGCGCATCTTGGCCGGATCCTCGTCGCTGATCTGCAACGCGAGCCTATGTGGCTCGGCTGCAGTGGCGACGGACGCAACCCCGCTTCCGGCCAGGGCGACGGATGCGGCCGCCAACAGCATCTGGCGGCGGCTGCATCCGGCAATCCTCACTCGACGCCTCGCGGCTTACCGTCCTTGTCTTCCGGCGTGACGTCGACCGCTGTCGCGCGTCCGGTGATCTTGACCGGCGCGATGCAGTTCTTCATGCAAGGATCCTTCTGCCAGAACGCCTTCTCGCTCGTGCTCCGGTCATCCATGATGAACCCGCCCTCGTTCGGCATCTTGATCGTGGCGAGATTGCTGTTGCTCAGCTCGAAGTTCTGATCGGTGATCACGTCGTTCAGATACAGCACATAGGCGACCAGCGCGTAGTACTCGTCGACCTTCAGCGACTGCGGGCTGCCGAACGGCATCGCGTGGCGGACGTAGTCGAACAGCGTCGAGGCGTAGGGCCAGTAGGAACCGACCGTCTTGACCGGATTGTCTGATGTCAGCGATCCCTTGCCGCCGGCGAGCACCGGCCAGCGGCCGGCACCCTCGCCGAATTCGCCATGGCAACTGGCGCAATTGTCCATGAACAGCTTCTCGCCCTGGGCGACGGTGCCCTTGCCGACTGGCAGCCCCTGCCCGTCCGGACGCACGTCGATGTCCCAGCCGCGGATCTCCTCAGCGCTCGGCGCGCGGCCGATGTTGAAGCGCTGCGGCGCCTTGGCATCGGACTTGGCCTCGGTCTTCTCGCTCGGACCGCCGGCGAACGCCGCCGAGCCCGCAAGCGTTGCCAGCGCTGCGGCGGCAATGATGAGCTTAGGCGACCTCGACATTCTCGACCTCACCGTTTGCCTGCACATGCCAGGTCTGGATGCCATTGTTGTGATAGATGGAGTTGTAGCCGCGGACCTTGCGCAGCTCGGCCTTGGACGGCTGGACGTAGCCGGTCTCGTCCTGGACGCGCGACTGCAGCAGCAGCGGCTCGCCGTTCCAGTCGAACTCGTAGTAGAACCGGGTCAGCGCCTTGTCGAGCACCGGGCCGTCGATCCGCGCCGGCCACCAGTTGCGGCCACCATCGAGCGAGACGTCGACGCGCTTGACCTTGCCGTTGCCCGACCACGCCAGCCCTGAGACGATCGTAAAGCCCTTGCCGTGCTTGATCGGCGCCTGCGGGCTCGGGCTCGTGATCACCGACTTGGCATCCATCGCCCAGGTGAAGCGCCGCGCCTTTCCGTTCGGCAAGAGATCGGTGTATTTCGAGGTTTCCTCGCGGGTGTGCCAGGGCTGGTCGCCGACCTTGATACGGCGCAGCCACTTGACCCAGAGATTGCCCTGCCAGCCCGGCACGACCAGGCGCATCGGATAGCCCTGCTCGGGATACAGCGCCTCGCCGTTCATCTTGTAGGCGATGATGCAGTCGTCGAGCGCCTTCTCGATCGGCAGGCTGCGATCCATCGACGCGGAGTCGGCGCCCTCCACCAGCAGCCATTTGCCGTTGGTCTTGACGCCGGCCTCTTCGAGCAGGGTGCGCAGCGAGACGCCGGTATATTGCACGCAGTGGATCATGCCATGCGTGAACTGGCAGCCATTGAGCTGGGCGCCGCGCCACTCCATGCCGGAGTTGGCCGCGCATTCCATGAAGTGGATGCGGTTGACGCGCGGGTAGCGCTTGAGCTCATCGAGCGTCAGCAGCAGCGGCCGCTCGACCAGGCCATGGATCATCAGCCGGTGATCGGCCGGATCGACGTCGGCTACGCCGCCGTGATGGCGCTCGAAGCACAGCCCGTTCGGCGTGATGATGCCTTCGAGCTCATGCAGCGGCGTGAAGCTGACCGAGGATTCGCGCGAAGCCGTCAGCCATTCGACGTCGCGGCGGACGACGTCCTTCTCGAACTTCGACGGCTTGCCGTAGGGGCGCACAGCGACGCCCTCGCCGAGGGTCCGCGTCCATTCCGGCACGTTCGGCGGCTGGTTGGCGGGATTGCCGACGCCGGCACGCGCCTGCGAGGCCAGCGCCGTGGCGGCAAGACCGCCGGCTGCGGTCAGGAAACCACGGCGCGACGCGCGTGGGGCTGAGGGAAGTAGTTTGTCCTTGGACATCGTCGTCACACTCCGGAGACTTTGACGGCCCGGTTGGGCTCGAGACGAACGGTTTTCTGGCGCTGCAGATAGCTCGACACGACCTCCCAGATCGGCGGCCCCTGCGTGCCTTCGTTGACGCTGGCCCAGCCCGCGACCTGATACTCGCGCGTCGGATCGATCGCGGCCCCGGTCTTGATCAGGCGCATGTCGGAGATGCGCTGCCCCTGCGGCTTGTTGACGTCGATGGCGTAGGACATGCCGCCGATGCGGACCATGTCGCCGCCCTGCTGGTAGTAAGGATCGACGTTGAACAGGTTGTCGGCGACGTCCTCGATGATCTCCTTCAGCCGCATGCCGGTCATGCCCATGCGATAGACGGCCGGATAGGTGATCGCGGTGGCGTTGGTGACGTCCTCGAAGGTGATTTCCTGGCCCGGCATCACGCTGGTGCCCCAGCGGAAGCCCGGCGACAGCGCGATCTCCGCATCGCGCTCCTGCAGCAGCGCCTGGCAGATGAGGTCATCGAACGTGCCGTTGAAATTGCCGCGGCGATACAGCAGCGTCTCGGTCCGTCCCAGCGGGCGGGCGAGATCGGCGGCAAACGGCTTGCGCACCTCGGCGATCTTGGCCGCCATCGCCGGATCCGGCGTGATCACGTCGGAGAACAGCGGAATCAGCTTGTAACGATAGCCCTTCACCTCGCCGTCCTTGACGTCGAGATCGAGCCGCGAGACGAACTTGCCGGAGGAGCCCGACGCGATCAGCAGCGTCTTGCCGACCTTGACCGCTTCAGGCAATGCATCATGGGTATGACCCGTGAGAATGACGTCGAGACCCTTGACGCGGCTGGCCAGCTTGCGGTCGACGTCGAAGCCATTGTGTGACAGCAGCACCACGAGGCCGGCGCCGTCCTTGCGTGCCTTGTCGACTTGGGTCTGAACATCCTCCTCGCGCACGCCGAACGACCAGTTCGGAATCATCCAGCGGGGATTGGCGACCGGCGTGTACGGGAATGCCTGGCCGAGCACCGCGATCTTGACGCCGCCGCGCTCGATCATCGTCGAGGCTTCGAACGCCGGCTCGTTCCATTCGGTGTCGCGGATGTTGAGGCCGAGGAAGGGGAAGCCCAGACCATCGACCGCCTGCTTGACGCGCTCGGTGCCGTAGGTGAACTCCCAATGCCCCGTCATCGCATCCGGCTTCAGCAGCGCCATGCAGTCGATCATGTCCTGGCCGCGGGTCTTCAGCGACGACCATGAGCCCTGCCAGGTGTCACCGCCATCGAGCAGCACGACCTTGTCGCCGCGCTCGGCGCGGATGGCCTTGATGACGGTGGCGGCGCGGTCGAGCCCGCCGATCCGCCCGTAGGTCTTGGCGAGCGCCTCGAAATCCTCCGAGGTCAGCGCATAGGCCGACGACGAGCCCGGCGCGATGCCGAAGCGGGTGAGGAAATCCTTGCCGGTGACATGCGGCGGCTGGCCCTTGGCGTCACCGACGCCGAGATTGGTCGACGGCTCGCGGAAATACAGCGGCATTAGCTGGCCGTGGATGTCGGTGACATGCACCAAGGTGACGTTGCCGACCGGATCGAACGCCAGCAGCTCCTTCTCGGTCAGCTTCTGCTGAGCAAAGGCGCGGGTCGCACCCGCAAGACCGGAGCCACCCGCCAGGGCAGCCGCCGCCAATGCGACCTGAACGAATTCGCGACGCGATATCATGATGTATCTTCCTTGTGTCCGCGGCTAGTTGCGGACCGACGGTGTCTCGACGGGCAGCCCGATGCCGCGCCAGGCGACGTAGACTTCGAGCGCGAGGAACTCGTCCGACAGCGGCTTGTAGGGCACGCCGCGAACGTCGAACATGCAGCCCTCGAACCGTTCGTGCAGCGGGATCAGGCGCTGATCGCGCAGCCGGTAGGTCGGAAAGCCGTTGGTCTGGCCTTGGCTCAGAAAATCGGCGCGCATGAACTTGCCGTTGTTCTTCTCGTGGCAGGACGCGCAGGCGAGATCGAGCTGCCCGACCCGCGTATAGTAGATCTCCTTGCCCTTCTCGAACCATGGCGACATCGGACCGTCGGTCTTCACCGCCACCGGCATGCCGCGCGACTGGTAGCGGACGAACGCCGTCATGTCCGTCAGTTCCTTCGACTTGAAGGCCCAGGGCTGCGCCTTCATGTGCTCGGTGCGACAGATGTTGATCTGCTGCTCGAGATTGACCGGCTTGTTGAGCTTATCGCTCCATTTGGGCATGGCGGCGCCGACGCCCTTCATGGTCTTTTCCGCCTCGCCGTGGCAGCTCATGCACGACTTGCCTTCGCTGCCGTCGACCGTCTTCCAGACGTCGGCGGCCCGCTCCACCGCGAGGAAGCCGGGATTCTCCAGGTCGTCATCCTGGAGCGCGCGCGTTTCCTTGGTGCGGAACTGATAGCCCGAGATGATGGTCTTGAAGACGTGACCGGGAGGCGCCGGAATGCCCTTCCGTTCGGCATCCTGGCCGAAGGTCGCGACTGCCGACAGGGCCAGCGCGGCCGAAGCCAGGACGGCGAGAGAACCGTAGCGAATGGACATCCGTCACTCCTCCTAGCGATCACACGCTGCCGATCAGGCCTTCAACGCGATCTTCTCTTCGGCCGTCACCACGGAGCCATCATCATCCGTCCATGCGAACTTGAACGTGCCTTCCTCGTCGATCCTTGCGTCGAACTGGATGTACGGGTTGGCGGAGATCGCCGGCTCCAGCGCGCAGGAGAACACCGGCTTGCCGTTGAACTCGCAGGTGAACTTGTTGATGATCTTGCGCGGGATCGGCTTGCCCTGCGCATCCTTGCGCTGACCCGATTCCATCAGATGCGAGACCAGCGTCTTGATCTGGATGATCTCGCCCTTCTTGGCTTCCTTCGGAAGCTTGATGCGCGGCTTGTCTGCCATGTTCGTCTCTCCCCTGTCTCAGCCGCCGCAGCCGCCGATGGTGACCTTGACGGTCTTGCGCTCCGTGAAGAGCGAGCCGTCACTCATCTTCGCGACCGCGATCACGTTCTGGGTCTGCGCCAGACGGATGCGGATCGATGCCTCGGCCTTGCCGGACATCGGCGTGAACATCAGCGTGGCGACGCCGGCATTCGGATTGCCGTCGGCCACGAACAGCACTTCCTTGACGTAGTTCTCGGCGGTCATCGGGCTTTCGACCGAGAGCGCGAGCGGCACGGTGTTGCCGTTCTCGGCGATCTCAGGCAGATCGAGCGTGATCTTGCCCTTGGCCGCTTCCTTGCCGCCGGTGAACTTCTTGATCATCTCGGCCGCGTCGTTGCTCGGCTCGGCGTTGGCGGCCATCGGCAGCACCGTCAGGGCGACGAAACCGCCGCCGAGAAGGAACGCCTGTCGTCTGTTGATTGCGCCCATGCATCATCCTCCAGAGGCGGTTACTTCAATGTTTCGAGAAAGGCGACGACGTCCTCGACCTGCGCGGCGGTGAGGACGGGTTTGCCGACGAACTCCGGCCTGACGCGATTGAGTCCGTCGTTCTTGTAGAAGGCGGGCATCACCGTATCGGTGAAGATGCGCTTGGGATCGGCGACGATCAGGCGCAATTGCGCCGCGTTGTAGCGGGTCGCGACGCCGTCGAGCGACGGACCGAACTCGCCGTGAAACTCCTCCGACTTCAGCGACGACACCTGATGGCAGGCGAGGCAATTGCCCAGCGTCCGCGTCAAGAACACCTTCTTGCCGGCATCGGCATTGCCGGGCGCGCCCGTCAGCGATTTCGGAATGGCATAGTCGACGACATCGAGCCTGATCGGCTCGTCACCCCGCGCGGCTGCCGACAGCAACACGCAGAGCAAGGCGGCCGGAATCAAACGGCGCATGTTTCCACCCTGACCGACGAGGCGTCCCCTCGCCTTACGATGACACGACGGACTTACGATCCATCATATTCAAGAATTATGATTTGATAATGTGATTGGTGTCAAGCGTATTTCGATGCCGCACTGCACTCAACCCTTGGTCGAAGCGAGATAGTCGCGGAAGGTGCCGCGCTCGTAGGCCCTCTCGCGCACGAAGCGGAACATTGCGAGGAAATGCGGCGGCTTGAGATAGCCCGGCGCGCGCGCCACCTCGCGCGCGAGCGGCTCCTTCGCAGAGACCCCCTCGGCCGATGGCGGAAAGAACTGGAACGTCGGCGTGAAGCGGATCGCGTAGCGCTCGGCGAGCTCCTTCTCGGCAAGCTCCTTGCCATCGAAGTCGATCACCTTGCGCGCGCCGAGCAGGTTGAGCTGCAGCACTTCGAAATTGGCGCGGATGTAGTCCGTGATCTCTTGATCGGCAAAGTTCACCAGATGCGTCTCGCGGCAATACGGGCAGCCGCGCAGCTCCCACATGATCGCAAGCCGCTTGCCGTCCGACGCCGCGCTTTCGAGATCCTCGCGCAGGTCCAGGAAGCTGTTGAGAAACCAGGACTGGTGATAGAGCCCGTCGTCGCCGAGCGCCGCGTCGGCCTGCGCCGGCGCTGACGCCAGGCCGACGGCCGCCGCGGCAGGCAGCAGCGCAACCAGATCGCGCCGTGTCATCGTCCGGTTCGTCGTCATCAGCCCGCTCGCGCGCTTTGCCAAGTCCACTTTGCCAAGTCCACGGAATTTCGATACATGATATTCGAATAACAGAATGTGAAAAGGACATTCGATGCTGCGCCGCGTCATCATGCTGTCGCTCGTGCTGTCATGCCTCACACATGGCGTCCGTGGGCACGCCGAAGAGAACGCGGACGTTGCTGCCTTCATGCGCTCGGCGATGGCCAGCCTGCGCACAGCCGCGAGCTATGGCCGCACCGGCAATGTGGGCCTGGCGCAGATCGAGCTCGACGACGCCCGGATCGCCTGGGGCAGGCTCAGCCGGCTCGCCGAGCGCTCCAATGCGCCCTATTCGGCCAAATCCTTTGCAGAGCTGATCGCCACCGGAAACGATCGCCTGAAGCAGGCGGACGAAGCGCTGACCGCAGGTGACGGGGCACGCGCTGCGGCGGCCATTGCCGCGTTGCGCCGGTCGCTTCACGCCCTGAGGCAGGACGCCGGCGTGGTCGAACTCAGCGATTGCGTGTTCGACCTGTCACCCGTCATGGACGCGTTGCGCAACGCAGCTGCGCGGTTCGCTGCGGGCAAGGCCGAGCCTGGCGAGGTCGTCCAGGCCGGCACAGCGCTGCGCGACCGGCTGCAACGCTGCAACGGCCTCGCCGCGCCCGACGTGGCGAGCCAGGCCGAGTTCCGCCGCCTGATCGACGGCGCCACGACGAGTGCCGGCGAGATCGGCCGCGCGGCGCGCGAGAGCGACGCCGGCCTGGTGCATCGCTATGAGATCGAACTGCAGTCCTTCGTCAATCTATTGGACTTCCGCTTCGGCTGATCAGCCGATGGTGGCGAGCGACGGAAAGCGCTCGAAGATCCATTCCGACATCCGCGGGATCACGCCGGCGAGAAAGGCCGCGCCGGTCAGGACGAGAAAGCCGCCCATCGTCTTCTCGACCAGGGGGAGATGCGGCTTGATGCCCTTGAGCATGGTCATGAACTGTCCCGTGAAGGCAGCGGCGATCAGGAACGGGATGCCGGTCCCGACCGAATAGGCGGCGAGCAGCAGCGCGCCCTTCCCCACCGTCGCCTCCGCGCCGGCCATCATCAGGACGGCGGCAAGGACCGGCCCCGCACACGGCGTCCAGCCGAAGGCGAAGGCAAGTCCCATCACGAACGCACCGAGCAGGCCGGCCGGCTTGCTTCCGACGTCGATCGTGGCGCTCCGGTACAGCAGCGGAATCCGGAGCACCCCGAGGAAATGCAGCCCCATCGTGATGATGACGAGGCCAGCGAGGATGCCGAGCTGGCTGAGATGGCCGGCAATGAACCTTCCGAACACCGAGGCGGTGGCGCCGAGACCGACGAACACCAGCGAAAAACCGCCGACGAAGCACAGCGCCGTCAGCACCGTCCGCCGCCGCTGGGCCATGCTGGTTTCGCCGATCGCGTCGGCCGCCGAGACGCCGGCCATGTAGCACAGGAACGGCGGGACCAGCGGCAGAATGCACGGTGACAGAAACGACAACAGACCCGCGGCCAGCGCGGCGCCCAGCGTGACGTCGAGATCCATCTTTCCCCCCGGTCGGCCAGCGCTACGTGCCCGGCCTGCCGGGCAGGATTCGGAAATCGCGCACTAGTACATATTCGAATTTAATGATAGATTGGCCACCAAGTCCAGAGAGGATCTCGGCATGACCAGCAGACGTGCATCGCGCGGATTCGCAACGCTCGCAGGAGCCGTAGTGACCGGCATTTGCCTCTCGTCCCCGGCGTTCGCCTCCGAGCTCGTGATGTTCGAACGTCCGGGCTGCGGCTGGTGCGCCCGCTTCAACGCGGAAATCGGTCCGATCTATGACAAGACCGACGAGGGGCGCGCGCTGCCGCTGCGACGGGTCGACCTTGCCAAGCCGCTGCCGACGGACCTTTCCGGTATCGATCCGGGAGCGTTCACCCCGACCTTCGTGGTGGTCGATCAGGGCCGCGAGATCGGACGCATCCGCGGTTATCCCGGCGATGCGTTCTTCTTTGGGCTGCTCGGCCGCATAATGAATGCTACAAGCGGGGCTCCGGCCCGCTCCTGACGCCAACCGAGGGATTCAGAATTCATGCCGCTGCCGAAGTTGAAGGACATCGAAACCTCTGCCGAGCTCGAGCAGATGATCGAGAAGGCGCGGGAAGCCAGCGAGATGCTGAAGGCACTGTCCCACGAGTCCCGGCTTTTGCTGCTCTGCATCCTCGCCGAAGGCGAAAAATCCGTCACCGAGCTCGAGCAGTTCCTGGGCGAGCGGCAGTCGACCGTCTCGCAGCAGCTCGCCCGTCTCAGGCTCGACCGGCTGGTCACGACGCGGCGCGAGGGCAAGACGATCTACTACAGCCTTGCGAGCGAAGATGTCCGCAAGATCCTGACGGCGATCTACGACGTCTATTGCGAGCCGGTCCGCAAGCGCCGCCGCTGACCGGTTGGCCCTCGCGGTCTCGGGCTTCGCATCGGCGCGCCCCGTAGCGGCGCAAGAGGTCTGGCGTCCCCGCCGCTCCTGGCGCACAATGCCAGGAAACCAACGAGGATGTCGGAGAGGAATGCTCAGCCCATCAGCACTGACGTTCATGTGTGGGCTCCTCGCGGGCGCCGTTCTCGGCGTCGCCGGTCGCGCCGGCCGCTTCTGTACGCTCGCGATGCTGGAGGACGCGTTCTTCGGCGCCGATACCCGGCGACTCAAATCCTTCGCTCTGGCGGCCGCGGTCGCGCTGGTCGCAACCCAGCTGCTCGCCAGCTTCGGCCTGATCGACCTGTCGCGCTCGATCTACTTGACGTCGTCCATTCCGCTCGGCGGCGCCATCCTCGGCGGCTTGTCGTTCGGAATCGGGATGGCCCTGGTCGGCACCTGCGGCTTCGGGACACTGGTCCGTATCGGCGGCGGTGATCTGCGCGCCATCGTCGTGTTTCTGGTGCTGGGCGTGTCAGCCCTGGCCGCGATGCGCGGGCTCACGGGATTCCTGCGCATCTCGCTGATCGAGCCGCTCTCCATACGCCTGCCCGAAACGATGACCCAGGGCATGGATATGCTGCTGTCGCCCGCACTTGGCTCATATGCGCGGCCGGCAACCGTTTCCGTCGCAGCGGTCGCGCTCGCGGCCTGGGCATTGGCCGACGGGCGCCTCGTGAGATCGCCGCGCCTGCTGCTCTCCGGCCTCGCCGTAGGCTGCGCGGTGGCGTTCGGCTGGTTCGCCACCAGTTGGCTCGGCAATGACGATTTCGATCCGGCGCGCGTGGCATCCCTGACCTTCGTTGCCCCGCTCGGCAATACCGTGCTCTACATCGCCACGCTGTCCGGCAGCCGGGCCGATTTTGCGATCGGCTCCGTCGCCGGCGTGATCCTGGGCTCGTTCGTCGCGGCAATGTTTTCGCGCGTCTTCCGCTGGGAGGCCTGCGATGATGCGCGCGAGCTGAAGCGTCACATGACCGGCGCGCTGCTGATGGGCACCGGCGGCATCATGTCGATGGGCTGCACGATCGGACAGGGCCTGTCGGCATTCTCGACGTTGGCGGTCTCGGCGCCGCTGACGATGCTGGCGATCACCTGCGGCGCACGTCTCGGCCTCGAATACACCATGACCGGCGAATGGCGCCCTGCCGTGCGCAACCTGCTGCGTCTGACATCGTGACGGCGGCTGCGCTCGCGCAATGTGCAAGCTCGCTCCCACACCAGGGCAATGGGGTTGTACCGCAGGCAGACGGATTGTGGATTTCGCCGTTGCCTCAATACTTCAGTTCACGCGCTTCGCAGATTGTCTGCCGGCTCGCATGGTCGCCTGAGCGCCGTCCTGGTGATAATTCCCGGATCTTCCGATGCCACGCTTCAGGGGGAGACGGCACTGTCCTCAGCTGCACAGCAGCTCACAAACCAAAACTCCCGCAGCCTCGTCGGCTACGGGAGTGTCGGTCTCAATGGTTGCGGGGAGGTGCAGCCACTGCTGGCATAACAAGACTACTTCTTTGATTTTCCTGGGTATTAGAGAATTCAAGGATACCCATCAACTCGCCGCGTAGCTCGGCATGGACCTCGCCACGTTTCTTGCCGGGAGTGAGTACGATCTCGCCGATGAGCGAGCGGAGCGCCTCGGCGGCCTCGCGTCCGCCATCCGGATCGGCGAGCGCCTCGGTGAACCGACCGACGTTCTTGCGATAGACGTTGGCGATGTTGGGATGCATGTCGGGAATGTCGGCGGGAGCCTCTGACAGGCGCTGTGTGATCTCCGCCTTCTGCCGTTCAAGCTCGTCGATCCGCGCCTTCATCGACGGCTGGTAGAGGCCGTCCTCGATCGCTGCGATGATGCCGGCAACGGCCCGCTCGATCTTCTGAAGCGCACGGTGGTCTGTTTCCGCCCGCGCCCGCCGGTCGTGGTTGAGGCGGTTCATCTCCTCGGCATAGGCACGCACCGCTTCTGCGACCGCCTCGGAGGAGACGAGGCGATCCTTCAGTCCCGCCAACACCCGCGCCTCGATCTTCTCGCGCATGATGGTGCGGTTGTTGGCGCAAGTTCCGCGACGATGATGGTTGAGGCAGCCATAACGATTCGGCGTCAGGATGCCGATCTTGCCGCGGCAGCAGCCACAGGTGAGAAGGCCGGAAAGGAGGGAGACGGGCCGGTTGGCGAGGTGCAGCCGCTTGGCCCTGCCCTCCCGCGTATTGGCCGGGTTGGGGCCAAAGAGTGCCGAGATTTGCTGCTGCCGCGCCCGCGCGGCCTGCCACAGTTCATCGTCCACGATCTTGAGATGCGGCACCTCGATCCTGATCCACTGGCTTTCCGGATTCGGCCGTGACACGCGCTTGCCAGTCGCTGGATCCTTGACGAAACGCTGCCTGTTCCAGACCAGGACTCCGGCATAGAGTTCGTTGTTGAGGATGCCGGTGCCGCGCGAGACGTGGCCTCGGATGCTGGTGTCGCCCCAGGCCCGGCCGAGCGGGCCGGGAATGCCGTCCTTGTTCAGTTCGACCGCGATGGCCTTCGGGCTCTTGCCGGCGGCAAAGGCGCGGAAGATGCGTCGGACAATCCTCGCTTCCTCCACGATGATCTCGCGATCGCCCCGGATCGGCTCACCGTTGGCGTCGAGCCCCTTCATGACGTTGTAGCCGTAGCAGAGGCCACCGCCGGCCTTGCCCTTCTCCACTCGGCCGCGCAAACCACGATGAGTCTTCAGGGCGAGGTCCTTGAGGAACAGGGCATTCATAGTGCCCTTGAGGCCAACGTGAAGCTCGCTGATCTCGCCTTCGGCCAGGGTGACGATGGAGACGCCCGCGAAGCGCAGATGCTTGAACAGCGTGGCGACATCCGCCTGGTCACGAGAAATCCGGTCCAGCGCCTCGCCCAACACGACATCGAACAGACCGCGTTGCGCATCCTGCAACAACAACTGGATACCGGGCCGCAGGATCATGCTCGCGCCCGAAATGGCGGCGTCGTGATAGGTGCTCGTGACCTTCCATCGCTCGCGCTTGGCGTGCTCTCGGCAGAGGCGAAACTGATCCTCGATCGAGCTTTCGCTCTGATTGTCGGACGAGTAGCGGGCGTAAAGCGCAACGCGGGGCATGACGGTCTCCGTTCTGTCTAATCCTTGCCGGCCTCGTCCTCCGCATCGTTCGTGGCTTGAGGCCTGTTATCATTGGCGGCGCTGAGCGCCGCGAACTGTTTCCGTGCAATCCGGCGTCCGATCAGCCGGGAAATGGTCAACGTCACCTGCTCCAACTGTCGCCGCGTCTTGTTATCCGCCTTGCTCGTTCCATCCTCCGGACCTTGATTGTCGTTGGCCGGTCTGATGTCGTCCAGCTCCAGTTCTGTGTCATCTGCCATGCCGTCGCTCGCCCGATTGGTGAAGTCAAACGAGCATCAAGCGGCGACGAATTCAGGAAGAGAAGACCAAAAATCCTGCCATCGTACGGGAGCGCGCAGATACTTACGAACGGCCGTTTTGGCGTAGATTTCGAACGCATCACACAGCCTGCAAAGCCTTCTGCACGGCCTTCGGGGCGCGCTCGATCGCGAGAAGATACACGCGTGTCGGCCCCTCCGGCTGTCGCGACCTTGCTCCGAATGGCATAGCGTATTGAGCGCTGAATCCGAAGCGAGCTGCGAACTCTTCCTGCGTCATGTCTAGGCGCACCCGGATTGCCTTCACGTTGATCTTGTTCTTCGTCCTTTTGTGGAGCCGAGATGTGGCACGATGGTCGTAGGTCGCAGATATCCGTTCCACCGCCTTCGTCTGGGGGTGCGTCGCGGTTCGACCAGGACTTCGTTTCCACATCCCGCTCGTAGGAAGACGCGCAATCGTTAGCGAGGATCAACAACACGATGCGGAATAGCGAGACCAACGGCCGCACAAATCGCGCGTTCAGTCGAGAGCAGCAGCAGCCGGTAGCCATCCTCCTCGTAAAGGGGGTACTGGCCAACTTCATAACACTCGCGCACATACTTTAACGCCGCGGCCGCTCCTTTGAGGCTTCCCGGCACGACTCCGGCGAGCTGACGCGAGGCCTTCATCTCAGCCCGACCGAGTGCGCCTTCAGCCGCGCAGAGGCCACTTAACTTGGCCTCCAGCTCGGCCCGCCTGCCGCAGGGCGCACCGCGCAGCTCGCGCTCGGCAGCATCCTGCTCGGCGAGCAGGCGCCCCAGTTCCTCAAAGACTCGGCGGTGGCCCTCGATGGCATCGAGGACCGGGTCGGGCGAGGTCGAAACGCCAACACTTTCAGCCTGTGAGGCCGTGATGACCCCGGCCAGGATGGCGCCGCCGCCGGTGACAAACTGCCGGCGCCGAACGGCCGGGCTGGCAGGAAAGATTGAACGACTCGTGGTATAGGCAGAATCAGCCTGAGACATGGCACTCTCCATGTTGAGGGTTAGGCTCGTGCAGGTGTCTTCAGCACCTGTGCGGGCCGCTTGCCTGGCCTGTAGCGGCCAGTGCCGCGAATCGAATCACGGCCGATTCGTTACGTCAATGGATATCCGGTTTTCACTCACGGCCAGGCCGTGTACCCATAAACCCTGCGGCGCGATGCGACTAAAGCAATGTCTGCTTTGTCCCTATAGCGACCGACTTCGTGCAGAACCGCAATATGTCGCGATGGGTCGATCGCGACGGCTTTGCCCGATCTCTGGCAGGTCCGGTCTACTCCCTCAGAGCCTCCATGCAGGCCATAGGCGGATTTCGTCGCGATGGGCCAAAAGCTGACTTCCGCAGACTGCGCGTGAAATTCGCCTTCGCGCCAACATTCGAAACGTGCTCTGAAGGATTCTTTATATGCCTTGTCCCTGCCGGTGATTAGGGACTGAGACCTTGTCCAGTCTCATTTCGAAAAGTACCCATATTCCGGAGACCTGTAGCTCGTCCGAAGGAAATGTTGGCGACGGGTGTTCCGGTCGAACTCCGCTGAATTGAACGTAGTTATCTCGATCTGCCAGATCAGCGCGAAGCGCCGGATCGACGTTGTAGGCGACGACGGCAACTTGATCGGCGACCTGTATTACAAATAAATCGACCTTGCCGCGCACCGTCTTCTTGATGAGCACCTTCCCGGTCCAATTACGCAGATTCCTTGGCATTTTCTCTTCCACACGACCATCGTAGCTGGACGAGTTGGTGAGAGTACTGTAGCTGCGGCCAGCGTTCCACGCACTCTGAAACGCTGCCTGGTCGGCTGGCACGGGCAGTGGACGGAGTTGAGGATTGAGATCGCATCCAGCTATCAACGAAGACAGCAAAATCCCAAAAAGGGCTCTCGGGCCAATAAATGTCATACGAGGCTCATAGGGTGCGTCAGAACTCCGGCGCCATCGGCCAAGGCCTCTAGGGGCATTCAGCGGAGTTGTCCGGAATACAAGTAAAGATTGCATGAATGCCAACGTCGCTGAACGAAGCTCACGTCGGCGCGGTGAACGGGACAGGAAGCCTTACGAAGCACATTTTGATAAGCCCGGTCGAGTTCATCGTCTTTGCGTTAGGGTTTGATAGGGTCGCTGTATCGCAATCAGCTCGAGGCCGATCCGGGCATCGTGATCAATCGCACCGGCAACAAAACCATGTCCGACGCCAATTCGGGTGCAGGTGCTGATGGACGTAACAACCTTCAACGCGTCAAGATCGGGTGTCCCCTTGACAACCCTGTCGACCCGAGCATCCATCACAGCCAAACGGCCGTATTTCTGAGAACTGATATCGGCCTCTCTGCCAACGATCGTCACCTCTACGATGACGGGCGCATCGAGCTCCGCAGGGATATGGTCGAAGAGCACGCCAGTCTGTGCGCTCGCCACCGCGCATGCCTCTGCTCGGTCGAATAAAAGACAAGCAATCAAGCAAAGCGCGCCGAGCCCTGTCATCTTCAATGTACGCATATTCGCACCCTGATCGCTAGTAATCGCGACACGATGCCAAGACTTCTCAAGGTCAGCAATGGGTCAAACACTGAGATTCTCATGCCGCGCAAATCTCTTGCACAACCTCGAATAACCGACATGGCATGGCCCTGACGGCCTTTCTCTGCGGGGCCATGGGCTGTTCTCCAAAATGGGGTGGCGCTATGGCCGGTGTAGCCCAGATAACAGGCAACTTACCGCAGCGCCGCAAGTCGGCAGCCTTGGGCCAGACACTGACGTTTCTCACTCTGGGAGGCGGACGAACAAGTACAATACCGTACGCGACCACCGGCCATTTGCCGAACTTTCCGATAAACGGTGCTTGCTGCGACCCCACGCGCAAACTCCAATATCGCCGGTCGAAATAGAATGTGTGGCACGGCGGGGATTGAGTTGATTTCGCTACGAATGCTTGTTGGTCTGGCTCTAATTGTGACCTTGCTCTTTGTCGCCGCAGGCGCGGCGACATCGCTCCTTGTAGCTCATGGCGCTGAAGAGATCGCTGGATCTGAGCCGTATTGCATCCAGATTTCTGACGGGGCCTCCGACTACCGGCCCGCACGCGTATGGTTCGACCTGTCGATCTTTAAAATGAGGGCCAGGCACGATGGTCTGCTCTACATGCAGCACCACGCGATCCTCGTTGTCGGCGAACCCTCCAATGTGCGCCTATATCACTGGTCGTATCTCCACCGCGTCTTCGAGCCGGGCGTAATAAACGGGCATATTGAGGGTCGGGGGCCGGCGATTACCTGCCTGCAGGTGCGTGACTTCGTGGGTAAGCGGCTGGCACTGATCCCCGTGTCGCCGGACAGCTATTACATCAGGTATTCTGGAGGTGAGACATATCTCATCCCAACCGTCTGGCAAGCAGAGTGGAGCGGCGGGTCAAGCCCGAGCTTGCTGCTTGCGACGACCGCTCCCGACTTCCAACCACTCGACCGCCGTCTGATGCCGGCGGAATTTGACAGCAACTCGGTCTTCGTCACGTGGGACCCCGAATGGATGCTAAGTCTAATGAAAGATCCGCCCGGCGGAGAAATTGTCGAGCAAAGTAGAGAGTTTGGTCTCGTGAAGACCAAAACCATCACGCATGGCAAGGACGGCAAGGAGTACGTCGGAAATGGCTATCTTGCTTATGATGACGGTCATGGCGTCAACACCACGATAATAGGCTGCGGCACGCCGTCCGAGGCTGTTCCGAAGTCCTGTCAGCACCGCTTCATCAACAAGGGCCGACACTTCTATTTCCGTCATCGGCCGGAGGACGTGCCCAATTGGCAGAGGATGCAGCAGCGTATCCTTGACTTGATGGCGTCGTTCGAGGTTCACCGCCGCTCGTAGCGAGATCAACCGAGCGGGTTGTCGGGGGATTCCAAGTTGGTGTCGAGGTCAGCTTCGGGTCAAAGACTGAAATTCTTATGCCGAGTGACTCTCTTCTGCACAACCTCGAATAACCGACATGGCATGGCCCTGACGGCCTTTCTCTGCCGGGCCATGGGCTGTCCTCCGAAATGGGGTGGCGCTTTGGCCGGTGTACCCCAGATAACAGGCGACTTGCCGCAGCGCCGCAAGTCGGCAGCCATGGGCCAATTCCGGAAGTCGAACGCCAACAAATAGCCCCTAGAAACGATGCGTTAATCGTGTCTCTTAGCCTCATGTGTCCACTGGGCGCCTGGCGGTTAAGTTGAAGCTGAGACATGGGCTTGACGCGTCGACTGGGCGCGTCTCTGAGCATCTTGCAGGGAAAGCATGACAGTATCCGTCGAGGCTCTAATCGAAGAAATACGACAGGCCTTCCCAGCACGGCGGCAGGGTCGGTTCCTTCCGCTGGTCAACAGCGCCCAAGGCGACGAGCCATTGCGGGTCATCGCGGCATTTGACGATAAGGATGACTGGACAACACTCGCGCCCGAATGGCTGGATAAGGTACCAAGCGGCCTCGGGTCAGCTTTGAGCTTTCTGACCGATGAAGCGATTTGCTTCTACATACCTGCCTACATTATTGCGGATATGACCACCCAGCTGCGGATGGTCGACCCAATCTTTGCACTCACTCACGGCTTTGCCCCCCGATCACACAACAAGAGAGCCAAGCCACAAAGCGAAAAGCTCGAGGCTGAATGTGCTCGCAATCGCTGGAGCTTGTTAGATCACCGCCAGGCTGTCGCGATCGTTCATTATCTTGAATGGCGAGCACTGCGAGATCGGCCAGATTACGGCTATATCGTGAATAATGCTATTGTCGAGGCACTAGGAACGTATTGGTATGATCGAGTGGCGAAGCCTCAAGGACGTTGACCATCTTACGTTATGGGTCACTTGCTGCCGTCCCGAACGAGCTAGCGTCACGGCCGGTGTACCTCGGATAGTTGCCGACTTGATGCAGCGCCGCAAGTCGGCAGCCTCCAGGGCCATTCAGGGTACGGTCCGGCGACCCGGTCACGTCCGCAATTCGCCCATAGCCGACCTTCCGGGTGGGGTGCATCGACGGCTGCTTCTTCCCCATCAGCGAAGTGGCGAGCCGCCGGGTTGAGGTCCGCTCTGGGGTGGTCAACGGACCAGAATTGCTCAGGTCGGATTTTCACATTTTGACCCAGAGCGGACAATAGCGAACGAGCTACTGGGATGCGCCTTCCACCAAAAGAGAAAAGAGATTCCATCCGCGTTGATATACGATCTCAGGTCCAGATGGCGCTGCTATCATTGTTTACGTTCGACACGTCTCTGAAGCTTCTTCGCTCCGAGCGGCACCGTCGCGGAGAAAGGGGGCAGTTGCGGGTCCGGAACGAGATTGTTGAAGTCGGCCAGGCAAGTAGCTTGCTGTGTCTTTGTGCCTGCGCGCATGAGCTTGCCATTAGCAGCGTAAACCAATCTGCCTCGCTGATCTCGGCCGGTCCACTCGGCTCCCGAAATTTCTTGGGTCGATCGATGTAAAGGTGCGAGATCGGTCTTTCTGGCAAAACTCGTGTCAGACGCAATAAAGCTGACATTGATCCCGGTACCCGGATGATTTGGATGTGCTGCTACCGGGTAAAATCTGAGGACAACGCTTCGATTATCTGTAAATCGTCCTCCGCCGCCATACGTTGTTCCCTGGGGCCACAGGCCAAGAGCATGAAGCCACGGACTCCTGCTGATCGAGCTCCATGCATCGGTGTAGTCCGTTCTCAGGCCACGACCTTTGTGGATGAACGACAGCAGCAATTCGCCATCAGGCGAAAGATCACATTTTTCTGGATAGATGCGCCCTTTCAGCCAGGCGCCCGGATAGAACTTATCGCCCTTGGTGTCCCAGCGAATGATATGAAACCAGTCCGACGGACCCCGACGGAAGATGACGGCTTCATGTGCTTCACGCGCAAATATCACAAAAAGACGAGGGGCGACTTTCTTCTGAACCACATTTGCACCCGCAGGCAGAGATCGAAGTCAAATCCCTATGGAGTTGCTCAATGCCGCGAGGAGTATCAAAGTGGCACTATCTTGTGAATACGCCCAATCGGCGCTGGTCCTCAAGGCCTTAAGAGACTGTGAATGTCCGCTTATGGTCGATTCCGTTGAAAAAGTAGGCTGTAGTTTCGTCGTGAACGACTGCCGTTTATCGGATGAGTTGGCTTGGTGGGGGTCACGCGGGCGTCGGTGCGGGCATCGGGATCAGCTTGGCCATTTTGCGAAGGTTCTGAGCGGCTGCAGCGAGGATGAACTCGTCGCGTGCGCCGTTCGGCCCTCTTAGTCGCAGGCGATCGAGCTTGAGAATGCGCTTGAGATGCGCGAACAGCATCTCGATCTTCTTGCGGAGCCGGCGTGAAGTGCGGCCTTCCCGTGAGCTTGCGATCTCGCGTGCCATGTCGCGAGCGCCCTCGTAGACCGAGCGCGGCACTTTTCGGGCCGGGGTGTTGGGGCAACACCTGCTTCTGAGAGAGTATGCTTGGCAATCGTGCTTGCTCGCACGGTAGAGGACCGTCGTATCGTTGTTCACCAGCGTCCCTGTAGTGGTGAGGGTTTTGCCAGCGGGGCAGCGATAGACGTCCCTGCTATGGTCGTAGGTGAAGGCCTCACGCGAGAAGGTCCCGTCGGTGCGGGCCGACTTGTCGAAGACGGTCACGTGCGGC
>NZ_JBNPUW010000006.1:0-510370 GCF_051168375.1 Bradyrhizobium sp. HKCCYLRH1034
CGTCTAGCGCCAAGGACCCAACGGCTTCCCGCCCACCATCATCATGGCAGACTTTCCAGACACAGGGACCCATAACCACAGGACGGAGTGGTTGAGGCGTGCGGGTCGCCCCAGCCTTCCAAAACTGGCGACGGTGGCTATGGGTCCCGGCTCAAGGCCGGGACGACGCCGTTTTCTTGGCTTGCGTCCCGGCCCTCACGCCTTGAAATACGCAATCTGCGTCGTCGTCGCGAGCAGCCGGCCGGACGGCGACCACAGCTCGCCATGCTGGTCCTGATAGCTGCGGTTGAAAATCTTGGCGTCGGCGGTCGCGAGCACGTGCGTGATGTCCTCGGCCGCGAGCTCGTCCCGGCTGACGTGGAAATAGGTCGTCAGCGACACCGTGCCGAACGGCACCAGCTGGCCGCGGGCGTGGAAGACGCGGCCGAAGAAGGCGTCCGACATCGATAGCACCGACAGGCAGTCGAGCTTGCGCGGCTTGCGGTCGGAGATCCACAGCCGGGAATAGCTGCTGTGCGGCTCCCCCGACGACGATGCACCAAACGTTGGACGGCCCTCGATGAAGCGGAAATCGTACTGCTTGGTCCAGGACATGTTCGTGTCGGGATGTCGCTTGACCTGATCGAACGGCGGCGCCTCGGGCTTTGTGGCCGGCTGATGCGACCAGGACGGCCGGCGCTCGGCGAACACGGCGGTGGCGAGCGTCGCCGCGTCAGAGTCGCCCTGGCTCAGCTCGACGCACCAATGCTGCGAGGAGCGGTTGGCTTTCACCAACCGCACGTCGAGATCGAACGGCCCTTCCGCGATCGGCGCGCAATAGTTCACCGTCATCGCCAGCGGATCGCCCTGAATTTGCGGATGCTGGATCAACGCGCGCAGCACGGTCGCCGCCGTGACGCCGCCAAACGGGCCGACGAACGCCCAGTAATCCGGGCTGGTACTTCCCTGCCAGCGGCTGTCGCCGGCGGTGACGCCGGTGGCCTCGTCGAACAGGTGAGCTGGCGGTTCGGTCATGCATTCCTCCCGACGGTCATCGTATGATGGCCGTCAGGTGAAACGCAATGGAAGGCCTCTGCAATGACGTCATGGGTCATTGCTGAAGGTGAGGGGAAGGGCCCGTCACGCCCGCTGCGCTTGTGCCGGTGCCATCGCCAGCCCGACCGGCACGTTCCAGATGTCGTCGGCATATTCGCGGATGGTGCGGTCGGAGGAGAACCAGGCCATGCGCGCGACGTTGAGGATCGAGGCGCGGGTCCAGGCCGGCACGGTCTGCCAGCGTGCATCGATGCCGCGCTGGGCCTCGTAGTAGGAATCGAAATCGGCCGAGACCATGTAGTGGTCGAGATGGCGCAGCGCATGGGCGATCGGCTCGAATCGGCCGGGTTCGTCTGGCGAGAACGCACCGGTCGCGATCGCATCGATCGCGCGCGCCAGCCGCGGTGACCGGTGGATCACGTCGGACGCGTCCAGTCCCTGCTTGCGGCGGAGCATGACCTCGTCGGCCTCCATGCCGAAGATCGCGATGTTGTCGGCGCCGACATTGTCGCGGATCTCGATATTGGCGCCGTCCAGCGTGCCGATGGTAAGGGCGCCGTTCAGCGCCAGCTTCATGTTGCCGGTGCCGGACGCCTCCATGCCGGCGGTCGAGATCTGCTCGGACAGGTCGGCTGCGGGAATGATCGTTTCCGCCAGGCTGACATTGTAGTCGGCCATGAACACGACCTTCAGCTTGCCGCCGATCGCGGGATCGTTATTGACGACCTCCGCGACGTCGTTGATCAGCTTGATGATCAGCTTGGCATAGCGGTAGCTCGCCGCCGCCTTGCCGGCGAAGATCTTCACCCGCGGCACCCAGTTAGCTTGCGGGTCGTCCTTCATGTCCAGATACAGCGCGACCGCTTCGAGGATGTTCAGGAGCTGGCGCTTGTATTCGTGAATGCGCTTGATCTGCACGTCGAACAGCGCGCCCGGGTCGAGGCGCACGTTCATGCGCTCGCCGATCAGACGCGCCAGCTGCACCTTGTTGTGGTGCTTCACGGCGCGGAACTTCTGGTGGAAGCCGGCGTCGGCGACGTAGCTCTCGAGGCTCGAGAGCAAGGTCGGATCGTCGACGACGGCGTCGCCGCAGGCCTCGCGCAAGAGGTTCGTCAGCTTGGGATTGGCCAGCATCAGCCAGCGGCGGAAAGTGATGCCGTTGGTCTTGTTGGTGATGCGGCCGGGATAGAGATGGTTGAGATCGTGGAACACGGTCTCCTTCATCAGGTCGGAATGCATCGCCGAGACGCCGTTGATGCGGTGTGAGCCGACGAAGGCGAGCTGGCCCATGCGCACGCGGCGGCCGCTCTTCTCGTCGATCAGGGACACCGAGGCGCGGTAGTCGATGTCACCCGGTGCGCGCTGCTCGGCGAGCGCGAGATGCTGCGCATTGATGCGATAGATGATCTCGAGATGGCGCGGCAGCAGCCGCTCAAACAGCTCGACCGGCCAGGTCTCGAGCGCTTCGGGCAGCAGCGTGTGGTTGGTATAGGACAAGGTCGCGATGGTGATCTTCCACGCCTCGTCCCAGCGGAAATTGTGCAGGTCGACCAGGATCCGCATCAGCTCGGCCACGGCGAGCGAGGGGTGCGTGTCGTTGAGCTGCACCGCGGCCTTCTGCGCCAGGCTGCGCAACTGGCCGTCGGAGCCGAGATGGCGCTTGACGAGATCTTGCAGCGAAGCCGAGACGAAGAAATATTCCTGGCGCAGCCGCAGCTCGCGTCCCGCCGGGCTCTCGTCGTTCGGATACAGGAATTTGCAGATCGCCTCGGCGCGCGCTTCTTCTGCTGAGGCGCCGAGATAGTCGCCGGAGTTGAACACGTCGAGCTTCAGCGGATCGGGCGAGCGCGCCGACCATAGCCTGAGCGCATTCACGTGCTGGCCGCGCCAGCCGACGATCGGTGTGTCATAGGCCACCGCCTGCACGGTCTCGCCGGGATGCCAGATCGCGCGGGCCCGGCCCTTGTCGTCGATGTGCTCGACGCCGCCGCCGAAATGAACGTGATAGACCACCTCGGGGCGCTGGAACTCCCAGGGATTGCCGAACGACAGCCAGACGTCGGGATATTCGTGCTGCCAGCCGTCGACGATGACCTGGCGGAACAGGCCGAAATCATAGCGGATGCCGTAGCCGATCGCCGGGATCTGCAAGGTCGACATGCTTTCCATGAAGCAGGCCGCAAGCCGGCCGAGGCCGCCATTGCCGAGCGCGGCATCCGGCTCGCATTTGCGCAGGTCCATCAGGCCGACGCCGAGATCGCCGAGCGCGGTCTCGAACACCTTCATCAGGCCCATGTTGTTGAGCGCGTCGGCGAACAGCCGGCCGATCAGGAATTCGAGGCTGAGATAGTAGACCCGCTTGCGCCCGGCGTCGTAGCTCTCCTTGTCCGCGGTCAGCCAGCGATGCACGATGCGGTCGCGCAAGGTCAGCGCCGCGGCGTGGTACCAGTCCTGCTGCGTCGCCTGGCTCGCCTCCTTGCCGATGGCGAGGCGAAGCTTGGCCAGGATGTCGCTCTTGATCTCCGCGACCGCCAATTCGTCGACGGGCTGGCCGGTGCTTACGAAGCTGCGCTGGGACGGCTGATCTGTCACCTTGGAAACCTGTGATGCTACGAGGAACCGGTAAAAGCATACGATGGTTGCGCGCGGTCCGAAACCCGGGGAAAGGCTGGTCCGCACAGCAAGGTGATGGAAAATGATGCAAAAACGGGGCCGGAGTTCCGGGGGCGGAACGCGCTAGGATGGTGCAGGTGCGTCGTGGAGTTGAGGGCTCTCCCCATCGTCATCCCGGCGAAAGCCGGGATCCAGACTCACGTTGTGAGGCGAGCGACGAACATCTGCTCGATCCGACGGCGCCAATCCGGCTCGTATTCCGCGTTCATGCCTTCGGCCCGCAGCACGGCCGCGGCGAACGCCTGCGGAGAGGGCGGTTGGCCGTCCAGCATCAGGTCGTCCGCGGTGAGGCGGCTGCAAAAGCCCCAGTCCACGCATAGGTCGCGCAGCAGCCAGTCGAGACGCTTGCGCAGGGCTGCATCGGTTTCGGTGTTGGAATTCTCCATGAGAGCGGCGCGCCTCCTTTGAGAAGGGATGGACAATCGGCCGGGAACAAATTAAGAACAATTTAGCAAGCGATCGTTATCCTGACAGCGATTCGATCCGCCAGCCCCCCGGCATCAGTGCATCCCGCGAGGACACCCATGTCCAATATCGCCTTCGATCCCCTGGCCCTGACCCGCATTGCCGACTTCGCGCGCAGCCTGACGCGGCTGCACAAGGCCGCGCGGCGGCGGGCCGTCGACGACGACCAGATCGACCGCGCCTTCAACGCCGTCTGCATGTCGGTCTGGGGCTACACCACCGACGACATTTCCGACGATCTGTTCTCGGCCACCGACCACACCTTCCTCGATGGCCTCGACGAGGCGCGGGCGCGCATCTTCGCCGCCGAGCAGGGCTACGACCTGGTCGACGACGAGGGCATACTGACCGATTGGTGGGGCTTCTGCTGGATGATCCTGGCCGAGAAACGCGGCCTGCTGACGCCGGACAACCGCGCCGCCGCGCGGGCGGCGATCGAGGAGAAATATCTGGAAGCGCCGAACGTCATCGGCGTGATCGTCGCGCGCTAGGTCAGCATTCCGTCATTGCGAGCGCTGCGAAGCAATCCAGGGTGGTGTGCGGGACTCTGGATTGCTTCGCTGCGCTCGCAATGACGAGTCCGGGCTCAATCCACATCCGCGCGCTTGGCGCGGCCGGTGGCCGGCTTCGGCGCGATCGTCAGCGGCGGCGCGACGCTGACATTGCTGGCGCTGGCCTCCGGCGGCGGCATCGCGGCGAGCGCATCGGCCGCCAGCATCTCGGCGCGCACCGGTGCGACCTTCATCTCGCTCAGCTTGGCCCGCATGTCCGAGTTCAGCCCGGGATAGGAGGCGACCGGCTTGAAATCGGCCGGCTGGCCGCCGCTGCCGCGCGTGCCCGAATAGGCGACGAGGCCGTCGCTGGTGGCGACGACGTCGCCGGGGCGCAGCGAGGTGTCGAGCGACAGGTCGACCGGCGCCAGCCCGGCCGGATCGCGGCCGTTGCAGGTGCAGTCGGCGCGCAGCGCCTGGCGATAGGCGAACGCGTTCTCGCTGTCGGCATAGCGCTCGCCGTTCGCCGCCGTGGCGTAGTCGATGTTGGAGCCGAAATAGATCCTGGTCGGGCTGGCCGGGCAGAACGCCTGGCACATCTGGGCCGGCGAGGCGAGGCCCCGCGTCAACGGAAAATAGCGGCCGTCGCAGGTGCGCACGCAGAACGCTGCGCCCGATCCGCCGCTCGCGGTGCGCGGCTGGGCGGGGGCCTGCGGGTTGGTGCCGAACGGATCGGCGAAGAAGCCGCCTTGCGCCGGCCGCTGCGATTGCGGCTTGTTGAAGCCGCCGAACAGGAAGTCGAACAGGCCCTGGGCCGACGCCATTCGCGGCGCCAGCGCGCCGGCCGCGACGAGGCCGACCGTCGCCGCGACAGCGACGTGGCGGGACCTCCGCCGAAACGACAACACGCTACGCAACGCCCGCTCCATCGCCAGGATCTTCACCGCAAAGCCACGCCGTGACGCGGCAACCCGCGTCGCTCGATCATGTGCGATCGAACGCGCCTTGCCCAAGGCATGGCGCCATCAGCTTTGCGGTAACCTTAACGGGCGTTGGTAAATGAGCGGTATGCGCGGGTCGCGAATTGCGCCGCGCGCCAGGCGCCTCAGAGGAATTCGTGCGCCTTGTAGAGCGCCCGGAACGGCAGGCCGGCCTGGGCGAAGGTCTCGGCGGCGCCTTCCTCGCGGTCGACCATGGTGAACACCAGCGCCACCTCGGCGCCGGCCTCGCGCAGGGTTTCCACCGCCTTCATCGCCGAGCCGCCGGTGGTGGTGACGTCCTCGACCACGACGATGCGTTTTCCCGCCAGGGTCTCGTCGCGGGTCAGGCCTTCGATCGCGAGCCTGGCGCCGTGCTCCTTCGGCTTCTTGCGGACGAAGAAGGCCGCGATCGGATGGCCCTTGATCCAGGAGATCTGGGCGATCGCGCCGGCGAGCGGCACCGCGCCCATCTCCAGGCCGCCGATATAATCGAAGCCCTCGTCCTTCAGCGCCTCATAGGTGAGCTCGGCGAGCAAGGTGGCGCCCTCCGGGTCCATCATGGTCGGCTTCAGGTTGAAATAGAAATCGCTCTTGCGGCCGGAGGCCAGCGTGACCTCGCCACGGCCGAACGAGCGCCTGCGGATGATCTCGAGGAGGCGGGCGCGGGAGGCGGATTTGGACACGGCGTTTCCCCTGAGGGTGGATTCTTGGGTGGCGCAATCTATCGGGGGCGGGCGGCGGAGACCAGCCGCCACGATGTCCCATCAACAACGGTACGTTTGAAGCCGGATGCAGTTTCGAGCTAATGGGAGCCCGCGACCAAGCAAGGACGGTTGGGAAGGATGCCCCGCATGACGATCGAGCTGTACACCTGGAACACCCCAAACGGGCGCAAAATCTCGGTCGCGCTGGAGGAGATGGGGCTGCCCTACCGCGTCGTTCCGGTCGACATCACCAAGGGCGCCCAGATGGCGCCGGAATTCCTGGCGATCAGCCCCAACAACAAGATCCCGGCGATCGTCGATCCCGACGGCCCCGACGGCAAGCCGGTCAGCGTGTTCGAATCCGGCGCCATCCTGCTCTACCTGGCTGAGAAGACCGGCCAGTTCCTGCCGAAATCCCTCGCCGAGCGGATCCCGGTCTATGAATGGCTGATGTGGCAGATGGGCGGTTTCGGCCCGATGCCCGGCCAGGTGCACCATTTCATCGCGCTGACCAACGAACAGGACCGTGCCTACGGGCTTAAGCGCTACATGGCCGAGACGGTCCGGCTCTATGGCGTGCTCGACCGCCGGCTGGCGCAGCACGAGTTCGTCGCAGGCGCTCTCTCGATCGCCGACTTCGCCATCGTCGGCTGGGCCTGGCGCCACCCGCGCCACAAGGTGGATCTCGCCGACTTCCCGAACGTCAAGCGCTGGTACGATACCCTGATGGCCCGCCCCGCCGTGAAGCGCGGCATGGAAGCGAAGCTGGACTGAGAAGCTCATCGGCCGTTCCTTGCCGACGATGACTTCCGAGATCTTTCGGCACGCGCGGTGCCCCCTCTCCCGCTCTCGTCCGCCTTTGCCGAGAGGCTTCGGCGGACAAGGCGGGGGAGCCGATGGAAATCACCCCCGCCGCGCCTCCAGCGCCATGCGCACCGCAAGTCCCGCGAGCACCGTGCCCATCAGATAGCGCTGCACGAGCGCCCAGCTCGGCCGTGTCGCCAGGAACAGGGCAATCGATCCTGCCGCCATGGCGATCATGGCGTTGACGCCGATGCTGATCACGATCTGGATCGCGCCAAGCACCATCGACTGCGTCAGCACGCTGCCAACAGCGGGATCGACGAACTGCGGCAGCAGCGCCAGATACAGCATCGCGATCTTCGGGTTCAGCAGATTGGTGACGAGCCCCATCAGGAACAGCCTGCGCGGGCTGTCGATGGCGAGGGTCCTCACCTGGAAGGGCGAGCGTCCACCCGGCTTCACCGCCTGCCACGCCAGATAGAGCAGGTAGGCAGCGCCGGCGAGGCGCAGCGCGTCATAGGCGAACGGCACGGCAAACAGCAGCGCCGTGATGCCGAACGCCGCCGCCAGCATGTAGACCAGAAAGCCGACGGCAACGCCGCCGAGCGAGACCAGGCCCGCGACGTGACCCTGCGTGATCGCGCGCGAGATCAGATAGATCATGTTCGGCCCTGGTGTCAGCACCATGCCGAGCGAGACGAGGGCGAAGGCGAGCAGGGATGATGTGTGCGGCATCACTGGTTCGATGATCGGGATCTCTGCCGCTGCTTTAGCGCGGACGATCACGCATCGTCATCCGGTCAATTGCACCGAGAGCAATCAGCCCGCCGCCGGCGGCGCGACGTCCAGCGCAGGCAGCGGTCTGCCGGAGCGGTCGAACACACCGGCGATGCTCAACGCCAGCAGGATCAGCAGAATGGCCGCCGCGAGCGGCACGGAGTGCCCGATCATGGCGAGCAGGCAGGCTCCCAGCGCAATCACGAGGCCGATCTCCAGCGGCGCGATCGGCTCGCCGGCGTCGCTCCGCGCCTTCCAGTGGATCGCAATCCCCGCCGCCACCATCGGCATGTCATAGATCATCGCATAGGGCGTGGCGATGATGCTGCCGACCGCGACCAGCGCGATCGCCTGCTGCGTTGAGCCGCGTCGCCAGGCATCCCAGACCATCACGACGACGGAGCAGGACAACAGGAGCTGAACCAGGTAGCCGATCGGCGGCGGCGCGCCGAGCGCGTGCAAGCCAGCGATGACCGTCGGCATCATGTGATCGAGGCTGACCTGGTTGGCCTGCAATTGCGCCTGATAGCTCGGAAATTTCACGATCCATTCGAGCCAGATCCACGGATCGAGCGCAGCGCAGGTGACGACCGCGACGATCACGGTCGTGGCGATGGCCGAGAGGATGGCGCGCCAGTTGCGTGACGCCAGCAGCACGACCGGCATCAGCAGCACGAATTGTGGCTTGTAGGCGAGCAGGCCGAGCAGCGTGCCGGCAACGATCGGGTGGCACGCGAGCAGGCGCAATCCGCCGATCAGCAAGGCCGCCGACAGGAAACCGTTCTGGCCGGTGATCGCGTTGATGAGCGTGGTTGGCGCCGCGAGCAGCGCCAGAGAGGTTAACGTGCGCCAATCGCGCCCCAGCGTCGCCAGGCCATAAAGCGCGAAGGTGACCGAGATCCAGCAGACATAGGCTACCGGCAGCGCCAGCATGCCCAGGGGTATCAGCACCAGCAGGAAGGTCGGCGGATAGGGATAGGGAAAGCCGCCGCCGCCCAGCGTCGGATCCAGCGTCTGCTGATAGCGCGCGAGCGCAACCGGATCGTAGATGCCGGCGCCGGACAGCGCGGCAAATCTGCCGAACGACCATAGCCCGAAGAAGTCGCCAAACGCCGGCTGCGGCGACGACAGCGCCCAGCCGACGAGATAGGCGCCGTTGTAGAGCGCCATCGCGACCAGCAGGATCAGCACCGCGCGCCGGTCGCGCGTCTTGGGGTGAGCTGCGGATGAGGTCGCGGTCATGGAGCTCTTCGTTCGCGCCCTCGGCGCAGTCGTGGCATGGGGATGATCGGAGCTGTCAGCGATCGCTCGCGTGCGGTGCCTCTCCAACTTTGCCAGGGTGCGCTGCACGTCGCGTTACCGTCCGTCCATCCGGCCAGGCGCGATCTCATCGTGCCTAACGAGGGGTAAAATCGCCGCGTTCCGAGTGACCGTGAACAGGGGACGGCGTCATCGCTCGGAATCGGCCAACGCGCTCGTCAAGATTTATATTGCTATTTTTCCGAAGTCATGCTCTATTCAGCGCATCCCGTCCTCATGCAGAGGGGCGTACGCGTCGTCACGATACGTTGAGGCGGGGAGCGGTGGCCGCGGGCCTGTCAGGTGCTGATGCGCTGGACGATTGGCAGCTCGCGGACGTTCAAGCCGTGTGGTCCTGGCGCCCCGAAGCTGGCGCCAAGCCTGCGTGACATCACGTGTCGCGCTGGTGACGGGGGCAAACAAGCCGGTCCCCGGGGAGAGCTCGGAGCAGACGTTAAGCCCATCGCGCAGGGAGGGCCGGGTCTGTCCGGCTGAACCTGTGGTACCTGCCGCCTGCATTCTTTTGAGCAGGCGGGCCACGGGCCTCAGCCGAGGCCCGGCCTTCCCTGCGCCCTCTGCAAAATTCAGAGGGCGAACGACATGCATCCCTCGAGCAAATCATGCTGCGAGAAGGCTGAGGCATGTCTACGGCTCGCGTTGCAGCCAATGATCATCGTATTGGGGAGCATCAAACGGATGCGTATGAGGGCTGCGTTGCGAGGCACGCTGCCCACCCTCCCCTGGAGGGGGAGGGTCGCCTCTCACGAGCGCAGCGAATGGGAGGCGGGGTGGGGTGATCTCTCCACAGGCGCCAGCGCCCGCGGCTCACCCCACCCCGCTCGCCCGCTTTGCGTGCGATCGACCCTCCCCCTCCAGGGGAGGGTGGCATCTCGCTCGTGACGGATTTCGGCGCTCGCGATGACGAGGCAGAGATCACCGCGATCAGCTCAATGCGCCTCATCCCAGTTATCAGCCGCGCGGGCGTCGACATGTAGCGGCACCGACAGCAGCACCGCCGGGAAGGGGGCGTCCTGCATGACGTGCTGCACCACCGGCAAGGTCGCGGCGACCTCGTCGTTCGGTACCTCGAAGATCAGTTCGTCATGCACCTGCAGCAGCATCTGAGCCGACAGCTTCTTTTGCGCCAGGGCCTCCTCGACGCGGATCATGGCGCGCCGGATGATGTCGGCCGCGGTGCCCTGCAGCCGCGCGTTGATCGCGGCGCGCTCGTTGAAGGCGCGCACCGAGGCGTTGGAGGCCTTGATCTCGGGGTAATGGCACTTGCGGCCGAACAACGTGGTGACATAGCCGTGCTTGCGGCAGAACTCCTTGGTCGCGTCCATGTAGTCGCGAATGCCGGGGAAGCGCTCGAAATAGCGCTTGATGTAGGCCGAGGCCTCCTCGCGGGCGATGCCGAGCTGGTTGGCGAGGCCGAACGCGGAGATGCCGTAGATGATGCCGAAATTGATCGCCTTGGCGCGGCGGCGCACCTCGCTCGGCATGTCCTTGATCGGCACGCCGAACATCTCGGATGCCGTCATCGCGTGGATGTCGAGCCCGTCCTTGAACGCCTGCTTCAGCACGGGGATGTCGGCGATCTCCGCGAGCAGCCGCAACTCGATCTGCGAGTAGTCGGCCGACACCAGCTTATGGCCCGGCGTCGCGATGAAGGCGCGGCGGATCTTGCGGCCATCTTCGGTCCGCACCGGGATGTTCTGCAGATTCGGCTCGTTCGACGACAGCCGGCCGGTGGTGGTCGCCGCCAGCGCGTAAGTGGTGTGCACGCGATGCGTCTGCGGGTTGACATAGGTCGGCAGCGCATCGGTATAGGTCGATTTCAGCTTCGAGACCTGGCGCCATTCCAGGATCTTGCGCGCGAAATCGTTGCCCTGCTCGGCGAGGTCATCGAGGATGGAGGCAGAGGTCGACCAGGCGCCGGTCTTGGTCTTGGTGCCGCCCGACAGGCCCATCTTGCCGAACAGGATGTCGCCGATCTGCTTCGGGCTGCCGACGTTGATCGGCTCGCCGGCCAGCTCCTGCAACTCGGCCTCGACGCGCGCCGCGGTCTGGGCGAAGTCGCCGGACAGGCGCGACAGCACCTGGCGGTCGATCGAGATGCCGCGCCGCTCCATGCGCGCCAGCACCGACACCAGCGGCCGCTCCAGGGTCTCGTAGACCGCGGTCATGCGCTCCGCCGTGAGGCGCGGCTTCAGCACGCGCCAGACCCGATGGATGACATCGGCGGCTTCCGCGGAATGCGCGGTCGCGCGATCGATGGCGACCTGCTCGAAGGTCAGCTTGTTCCGGCCGCTCCCGATCAGCTCACCTTCACTGATCATGGCGTGTCCGAGCACGTGCTCGGACAGCGAGTCGAGCTTCTGCGATCCACGTCCGGCGTCCAGCGCGTAGCTCATCAGCTGCACGTCGTCGGTGTTGGTCAGGGTGATGCCGGCCTGCGCCAGCATCACGGCCGTGAACTTGATGTTGAAGCCGATCTTGAGCAGGCCGGCCGATTCCAGGATGGGCGTCAGGGCAGCGAGCGCCTCGCTGTCCCTGATCTGGCCAGGTGCGAGCCCGGCATCGAACAGGCCGCCGCCATCGCCGGCCTGGCGATGCGCCAGCGGGATGTAGCAGGCGTCGTTCGGCGCCAGCGCCAACGCGATGCCGCACAGGCTGGCCTGCATGGGATCGATCGAGCTGGCTTTGACGTCGATGGTGACCCGACCGAAGTCATGGACGCGGGCGAGCCACGCATTCAGCTCCGGTACGGTGCGCACGGTCTGATATTTATCGCGATCGATCCGCGCGCTCTTGGCCGCCTCGGCCCTGGAGTCGGCGAGGCTGGCGGGTGTGCCTTTGCTCATCGCCGACTTGTCGGTGCGCGGGTCACCGCTGCGAGGAGCGGCGGCTGGCTTGCTCAGTGTGCTCCCTCCCCCGCTTGCGGGGGAGGGCGGGGTGGGGGCTGCGGCCGGACTCGATCCCACCTTCAACTGTTCATCCGCCGACACGTCGGCCGGATCGATGTGCGAATACTCGGCGACGCGGCGCGTCAGCGTGGTGAACTCCATCGCCTTGAGGAAGGCGATCAGCTTGCGCGGATCGGGCTCGTGCACCGCGAGGTCGTCGAGTGGCACATCGAGCACGACCTTGTCGTCGAGCAGCACCAACTGGCGCGAGATCCGCGCCTTCTCGGCGTTCTCGATCAGCGCCTCGCGCCGCTTCGGCTGCTTGATCTCGCTTGCGCGCGTCAGCAGGCCTTCGAGATCGCCATAGTCGGTGATCAACTGCGCGGCGGTCTTGATGCCGATGCCGGGCACGCCCGGCACGTTGTCGGTGGAATCGCCGGCCAGCGCCTGCACCTCGACCACCTTCTCCGGCGGCACGCCGAACTTCTCGATCACCTCGGCGACCCCGATGCGCCGGTCCTTCATCGTGTCGTACATCGTGACGCAGTCGTTGACGAGCTGCATCAAATCCTTGTCCGAGGACACGATGGTGGTGGTGGCGCCGCGCTCGCAGGCAAGCCGCGCATAAGTCGCGATCAGGTCGTCCGCCTCGAAGCCCGATTGCTCCAGGCACGGCAGGTCGAAGGCGCGGACGGCCTCGCGGATCAGCGCGAATTGCGGGATCAGGTCGTCGGGCGCCGGCGGCCGGTGCGCCTTGTAGTCGGCGTAGATCTTGTTGCGGAACGTGACCTCGGACTTGTCGAACACGATGGCCAGATGCGTCGGTCGGTCGGTCTCGGGCATGTCTCGCAGCAGCTTCCACAGCATGTTGCAGAAGCCGAGCACGGCATTGACCTGCAGCCCGTCGGACTTGCGGTTGAGCGGCGGCAGCGCGTGATAGGCGCGGAAGATGTAGGACGAGCCGTCGACCAGGAACACATGGTCGCCGTTGGCCGCGCCCTTGGCGGCGGCAGGCACAGGGGCGGCGGGCGTGGCGGCGGCTTTCTGGGGAGCTTTGGGCATGGCCGCAATGTAGGGATTTTCGCTCGCATTGACAGCCGTGACGACGCCATGCGCACCGGATTTTTCCGCCCCTCAGTCCGGTCGGACGCAGCGGGTCAGGAACTCCATGACGGCGCGAATGAGGGGCGTGCGCCTGAGGTCGCGATGAACGATGAGCCAGATGTCCCTGCTGATGGCCGCGCCGGCTTCGAAGCGGGTGAGGTCGGGATCATGATCGCCGACAAAATGCGGCAGGGCGGCGAGCCCCAGCCCTGCGCGCGCCGCTGCGGCCTGGCTCTCGAGATCGCTGCTCCGAAACACGATCGGGCGCTGCCCGGCGACCGCCTTCAGCCATTGCTGCTGGGGTGCCGAGTCCATGCTGGCATCATAGGCGATGAATCCGAGCGCATGCTGCGGCGTCTCCTTGAGATAGTGCGGCGCGCCGTAGAGGTTGAAGCCGAAGCGGCCGATCTTGCGTGCGATCAGGCCGGGCTCGTCGGGACGGAACAGTCGCAGAGCGATGTCGGCTTCCCGTCGGTTGAGCGAGGCGCTGCGCTTCTCGCCGATCAGCTTGATGATGATGGCGGGATGCCGCCGGTGCAGCTCGACCAGCCGTGGCGCGATCAGCCTGTTGGCGAGCGTCGGCGGCGCGCTGACCGAGACCTCACCGGCCAGACCGGGACGCGATGCGACCACGGCGCGCTCGATCGCGAACGCGGCCTGCTCCATCGGGCCGGCGGCCGCGGCGAGGCGGCGGCCGTCCTCGGTCAGCTCATAGGCCCGCGCTCGGCGGTCGACCAGCTTCAGCCCGGTGGCCCGTTCCAGGGCCGCGACCCGGCGGGCCACCGTGACATGATCGACGCCGAGACCACGTGCGGCGGCCGACAGCGTGCCCTCGCGGGCCAGGGTCACGAAGTGGTGAAGGTCGGTCCAGTCGATCCGCATGTTCGAATATTCACAATAGGGGAGCCAAATTGGGCAATTCCGCAGAATGCCAACGCTGACCACACTGTCCGGATCAAGGCAAGATGTGTGGAGACGGGCATGGTTGCTATCGTTCGACTGAAGGCACCGGGTGGCGCGGAGAATCTGGTGCTGGAGAATGTTGAGCTGCCGGCGCCGGGCGCCAACGAGATCCGGCTGCGCCACACCGCGATCGGCGTGAACTTCATCGATATCTATCAGCGCAGCGGCCTCTATCCGCTGCCCGATGGAATTCCTGGGGTCGAAGGGGCGGGGATCGTGACGGCGAAAGGCGCGGACGTGACAGAGTTGTCCGTCGGCGACCGCGTCGCCTATGCCGGCGCCCCGGTCGGCGCCTATGCCTCGGAGCGAAATCTGCCCGCCTGGCGCGCGATGCCGCTGCCCGACGCCGTGTCTGAAGCGAGCGCTGCGTCGACCCTGCTGAAAGGCATCACCGCGGTGATGCTGCTCAATCGTACCTATCCCGTCGGAGCCGGAACGACGCTGTTGGTGCACAGTGCCGCCGGCGGGCTCGGCCAGGTGCTGACGCGAATGGCTCGGCTGCGCGGCGCGACCGTCATCGGCACGGTGAGCTCGGAGGCCAAGGCGGAGCTCGCGCGTGCCGCCGGCGCGCGCCATCTGGTCGTCGGCCGGGATGCTGACTTTGTCGATGCCGTGAAGCGATTGACCGACGGGCGCGGCGTCGATGTCGCCTACGATGGCGTCGGCGGCAAGACGCTTGCGCAAACGCTCGCCTGCGTCAGGCCGTTCGGGACGGTCGCCAGCATCGGTCAGTCCGGCGGTCCAATTCCAAGCCTTGCCGTCGAGGAGCTGGGGCCGCGCCGCAGCCTGTCGCTGGCACGTCCGAGCGTGATGGCCCATGTCAACGATGTCGCCGACTATCGCAGGGATGCGGCGACGGTTCTCGCCGCGCTCGCCAATGGCGATCTCGTCGGCCACGGCACCGCGTATCCGCTGGCGCGGGTCGTCGAGGCCCATATCGATCTGGAGAGCGGCCGCAGCCGTGGCGCGCTGCTTCTGGTGCCCTGACGGTGACGCTACTCCGCCGGCTGCAACACGGCTCTTGGCTTCGGCGGCGCGATCCAGAACGCGATCGGGCGCTCGAACAGGAAGCGTGCGCCGAGGCGCAACGCGAGGCGCCAGATCGCGAGCGCGCCGAGCACGCCGGCGATGGTCACGAGCAGGGAGATCGTGCCGATGTCGGCGATGGCGCCCGTCTTCAGCAACAAGGTGCGGGTCGCCGCCATCGGCAGGAAGAAGGCGAGATAGATCACGATCGAATGCTCGCCGCAGAACCGCAATGCGTTGAGGAGCTGCGCGCGCGCCAGCAGCGTGCCGGCGATGATGATGGCGACGGCGCCGGCATAGCCGAGCATGAGGGAGACAGCCGGCCATTCGCTGACACCGAGGTTCACCAGCGACTGGTTGATCACCGCCCAGGCGAGCAGGCCGACGATGGCGAGCATCGGCTGCGCCCGCGCGCGATCCGACAGCGCGAAGATGGCAGGCGCGAACAGATAGCCCGAATAGATATAGACGAAGCGGGCGCAGAATTCGTCGATCACGGTCCAGCCGGTGACGATGTGCGCCATTTCGAGGCCGGCCGCGACGCCCCAGATCACCGGCGCCGGCAGCTTTCGTGTCAGTTTGATGACGACGAAGAAGATCGGCAGCAGATAGATGAACCACAGCGTGCCGAACGGCTCGATGAAGGATTCCAGGTACAGGTAGCCGGCGTGCGGCCAGTCGGACGCGGCGGCGAAGCCGGGCGCCTTGAAGCCGAACTGGATGGTCACCCACAGCACGTAGAAGTAGGCGAAATGCACCACCTTGCGGTCGAGATAGGTACGCCAGTCCCGGTCGATCACCAGTGGCAGAAACAGGCCGGAAATCAGGAAGAAGTCGGGCATCCGGAACGGCTTGGCGAAGGCGACGACGGCGTGCATGAAGCCGGTCTCGCCGGCGGCGAGCTCGACGCCGAGCACCGAGTGCATCATCACCACCATGATGATGCAGATACCCTTGGCGTAGTCCACCCAGTCGATGCGCGTCTCGGTTCCGGCCGTTTTCGGCGTACCATTCGCGGTCATGCTGTCCCTCTTTGGCGCGGAGCTGCCGCATTGTCGGGCAGAGCCGTTAATACTCCTCCTTGTCATCCAAACGTCATGCCGTTTTCTAAATTCCCCTTGAACCGCAAATGGTTTAAGACGCGAAAGTATTAACCTTGAAGGATGGGTTTCGATGCGAATTGCGATGATCGGCACGGGCTATGTGGGTCTGGTGTCCGGTGCCTGCTTCGCCGATTTCGGTCACCAGGTGACCTGCGTGGACAAGGACGAGAGCAAGATCGCCGCGCTGCATCGCGGAGAAATCCCGATCTTCGAGCCCGGCCTGGATGCGCTGGTCGCGGCCAACGTCAAGGCCAAGCGGCTCGATTTCACCACGGACCTCAAGCAGCCGGTCGCGGAGGCCGACGCCGTTTTCATCGCGGTTGGTACGCCGTCGCGCCGCGGCGACGGACACGCCGACCTCACCTACGTCTATGCCGCCGCGCGCGAGATCGCGGCCTCGCTCACCGGCTTCACCGTGGTCGTGACGAAGTCGACGGTGCCGGTCGGCACCGGCGACGAGGTCGAGCGCATCATCCGCGAGACCAATCCGACGGCCGATGTCGTCGTCGCCTCCAATCCGGAATTTCTGCGCGAAGGTGCTGCGATCCGCGATTTCAAATGGCCGGATCGCATCGTCGTCGGCACCGCGGACGAGCGTGGCCGCAAGGTGCTCGGCGACATCTATCGCCCGCTGTCGTTGAACCAGGCGCCGATGATGTACACCGAGCGCCGCACCGCCGAGCTGATCAAATACGCCGCCAATGCGTTCCTCGCCACCAAGATCACCTTCATCAACGAGGTCGCCGATCTCGCCGAGAAGGTCGGCGCCGACGTGCAGGAGGTGGCGCGCGGCATCGGTCTCGACAACCGCATCGGCTCCAAATTCCTGCATGCCGGTCCGGGCTTCGGCGGTTCGTGCTTCCCGAAGGACACGCGTGCGCTGATCAAGATCGCGCAGGACTACGACACGCAGCTGCGCATCGTCGAATCGGTGCTGGCGGTGAACGACAACCGCAAGCGCGCGATGGCGCGCAAGGTGGCGCATGCCGTCGGCGGCAATCTGCGCGGCAAGACAGTCGCGGTGCTCGGCCTCACCTTCAAGCCGGAGACCGACGACATGCGCGAGGCACCGTCGATCCCGCTGGTGACCGGTCTGCTCGACATGGGCGCCAAGGTCCGCGCGCATGATCCCGTCGGCATCGAGCAGGCCAAGAAGGAGCTGCCGGAGATCGCCTACTACGACGATCCCTATGAGTGCGCGACCGGCGCCGATGCGATGGTGCTGGTCACCGAGTGGGTGCAGTACCGCGCCATGGATCTCGATCGCCTCAAGGAGGTGATGGCGCATCCGGTCGTCGTCGACTTGCGCAATGTCTACCGCCCCGACGAGATGGCCGCCCACGGCTTCGTCTACGAGAGCGTCGGCAGGCCGTCGGTGAAGGGCGGTTGACATGGCATTGTCATACCCCGCGCAGGCGGGGTATCCAGTACGCCCGATCTTCGTGATCCGCGAGATTTGCGCTTACTGGATCATCCGCCTTCGCGGGTGATGACGGGTTGCTGCTATTGCCCCTTCGCTTCGACACACCGCTGCCCATCGATGCCGTGCTGGATGAACTGTCCGGCACGCTCGAACGCAGCAACACCGCCGTGCTGGTGGCGCCGCCCGGCGCCGGCAAGACCACGCGGGTGCCGCTGGCCTTGCGTGATGCAGTCTGGGTTGGGGACAAGAAGATCATCGTGCTGGAGCCGCGCCGGATCGCGGCCCGCGCCAGCGCCGAGCGGATGGCGAAGTCGCTCGGCGAGCGCGTAGGCGAAACCGTCGGCTATCGCGTGCGCTTCGGCTCGAAGGTCTCGCGCGCGACCCGCATCGAGGTCGTCACCGAGGGCATCTTCACCCGGCAGATCCTCGATGATCCCGAACTGACCGGCGTCGCTGCCGTGCTGTTCGACGAATTCCACGAGCGCTCGCTCGACGCCGATCTCGGCCTCGCATTGGCGCGCGATGCGCAGCAGGGGCTGCGCGAGGATCTCCGTATCCTCGTGATGTCGGCGACGCTCGACGGCGCCCGCGTCGCCAGACTGCTCGGCAATGCGCCGGTGGTCGAGAGCGAGGGCCGCGCCTATCCGGTCGAGACCCGTTATGTCGGCCGCAAGCCGGATGCGCCGGTCGAGCGCCAGATGGCCGAGACCATCGCCAGCGCGCTGCGCGCCGATGCCGGCTCCGTGCTGGCGTTCCTGCCGGGCGCGGCCGAGATCCGGCGTACCCAGACCATGCTCGCCGAGCGCGTTCATGATGCCAGCGTTGAGATCGTGCCGCTGTTCGGCGCACTCGATTCCGCCGTCCAGGACCGCGCCATCTCGCCCGCCCCGAAAGGGCAGCGCAAGGTGGTGCTGGCGACCTCGATTGCCGAGACCTCGCTGACCATCGAAGGCGTCCGCATCGTGGTCGATTCCGGTCTCGCCCGGGTGCCGCGCTACGAGCCGGACATCGGCCTCACCAGGCTGGAGACGGTGCGGGCTTCGCGCGCCGCTGTCGATCAGCGCCGCGGCCGCGCCGGCCGCACCGAGCCTGGCGTCTGCTACCGGCTATGGGACGAGCCGCAGACGGCCTCGCTGGCGGCCTATACGCAGCCGGAAATCCTCAGCGCCGACCTGTCCTCGCTGGTGCTCGACCTGGCGCAATGGGGTGTCAATGACCCCTCCGCGCTGAGCTTCCTCGATCCGCCGCCACAACCGGCTTGGAAGGAGGCAAGGGACCTGCTGCGCGAGCTCGATGCGCTCGATGCCGATGGCAGGCTGACCGACGAGGGCCGGCGGCTGCGGGCGCTGGCGCTGCCGCCGCGGCTGGCGCGGATGATCGTCGATGCCGCCGACCACGGCGCGGCGGCGCAGGCCGCCGACATCGCCGCCATCCTGACCGAGCGCGGGCTGGGCGGCGACAGCGTCGATCTCGAGGTGCGGCTCGATCAGTTCCGCCGCGACCGCTCGCCGCGCGCGCAAAGTGCCCGCGACCTTGCGCGGCGGTGGGCGCAGCAGGTGTCGTCCGCGTCCGCCCGCGCCGGAGACGCGGACATCTCCACCGGCCTGATGCTCGCCTTCGCCTTTCCCGACCGGGTCGCGCGCAATCGCGGCAATGGCAGCTTCGTGCTCGCCAATGGCCGCGGCGCCGCCGTCGACCCCGCCTCGTCGCTGGCGCGCGTGCCCTATATCGCGGTCGGTGAGCTGACGGGAACGGCGGCCAGCGGCCGCATCCTGCTGGCGGCGCCGCTGGCGATCGAGGATATCGAGCGGCATTTTGCTGCACATATCGAAGCGAGAGACGAGGTCAGCTTCGATCAAAACGCGATGGCGTTGCGGGCGCGCCGCCGGCGCAAGCTGCATGCGATCACCATGGCCGATGCGCCAGTCGCGCTGACGCCGTCGGAGGAGACCGCGCGCATCTTCGCGGAGGGGATCTGCGCGGCTGGGCTCGACCGGCTGCCCTGGTCGAAGGCCGCCAGGCAGTGGCGTGACCGCGTCACCTTCCTGCGCAAGGCGGAAGGCGACAGTTGGCCGGACCTGTCGGAGGCGGGCCTCGCCGAGCGGCGCGAGGACTGGCTGGTGCCGCTGCTCGCCGACAAGACCTCGCTCAAGGATGTCTCGCCCGGCGACGTCTCCGACGCCGTGATGGCGCTGCTGCCCTGGGATCTCCGCGCCCGGCTCGACCGGGAGGCGCCGACCCATTTCGAGGCGCCGACCGGCACCATGCTGGCGATCGACTACGAGGCCGAGCAGGGGCCCACCATCGCGGTGCGGCTGCAGGAGCTGTTCGGCCTGAACGTCCATCCCTCGATCGCGCGCGGCGCGGTGCCCCTGGTGCTGGAGCTGCTGTCGCCGGCGCAGCGGCCGGTGCAGGTGACGCGCGATCTGCCCGGCTTCTGGCGCGGCTCCTATGCCGCGGTCCGCACCGACCTGCGCGGCCGCTATCCGCGCCATCCTTGGCCCGACGATCCGGCCCATGCCGAGCCGACCCGGCGGGCCAAGCCGCGGGGGACGTAGCTCATGCAAATTGTACCGCCGCCGTCGTTGTCGTTAACGCTTCACTCATCGTTTTCGCCAAAATGGCGGCGGCAGCCGGTCGCTCGCAGTCGCCCGTCAGCGGCTTTGATGGTCAAATCGGTTGCGGGGTAAAGTCGGGCGTTTGCGTCATGCGTAACATAATGATCTTCGCGGCCGTTCTCGTCGGTCTCGGCACCTTCATGGCGCAACTGGCCGATCGCCTGACCCCCGCGTCGGCATCCGCGACGCCGTCCGCGCGGGTTGCCACGGCGGAACCGTCTGCTGCGGGCCAGCGCAGCCTGAGCATTCCGACCGACCGCCGCGGTCACTTCCGCGCCGACGGCCGCATCGACGGCCAGCGCATCAGCTTCATGGTCGATACCGGCGCCTCGATGGTCGCGCTGAACGAGAGCTCGGCCGCCCGTTTCGGCCTGCGTCCGGCGCGCGGCGACTACACCGCCACCGTCACCACGGCCAACGGCACCGTGAAGGCCGCCCGGGCCAGGCTTGCGATGGTCGAGCTCGGCGAGCTCACCGTGCGTGACGTCGATGCCCTGGTGCTGCCCGATACGGCGCTGTCGGAGAATCTGCTTGGCCTGTCGTTCCTGTCCAAGCTGAAGCGTTTCGCCTACGCCAACGGCCAGATGGTGCTGGAGCAGTAGGCTGCACCGAAGCGGAATGTTGTTTCGCGCGTCACCGGCCCCCACATACCGGCAGGCAGGCCGATCCCGAGTCGCAGTCATTGAATAGTTCGTCGGGTGGCCTACTCGAGCGGTCCTGCCCGATTGTTGCCTGCATTCCTCTGCCTTCTGACACTGTTGTCTGACGTCGTGCTAAGCACGAATGCCTTCTTCCATTGATGTGATATTGCCGAGGCCGTCTCCAGATGTTTCCGAAACCCAAGCCCGTCCTGGTTCCCAATACCTACGCCTTCGAATCCGAGCCGATGGTGAAGCCGACGGGCTTCCGCGAGTATGACGCGCGCTGGCTGTTCAACAAGGAGATCAATCTGATGGGGGTGCAGGCGCTCGGCATGGGGCTGGGCGCGCTGATCGCCGAACGCGGCGTCAAGCAGGAGATCGTGACCGGGCACGATTTCCGCGGCTACTCCGCCTCGATCAAATACGCCCTGATCTCGGGCCTGATGGCCGCCGGCTGCAAGGTGCATGACATCGGCCTTGCCGTGACGCCGATGGCCTATTTCGCCCAGTTCGATCTCGACGTGCCCTGCGTCGCCATGGTGACCGCCTCGCACAACGACAACGGCTGGACCGGCGTGAAGATGGGGGCCAACCGCCCGCTCACCTTCGGCCCCGAAGAGATGACCCGGCTCAAGGAGATCGTGCTCGAGGCCGCGTTCAAGAATGGCAGCGGCGGCTCCTATCAGTTCCATGAGAATTATCCGGCGCGCTACATCGCCGACCTCACCAGCCGTCCCAAGCTGAAGCGCAGGCTGAAGGTGGTCGCGGCCTGCGGCAACGGCACCGCGGGCGCGTTCGCGCCGCAGGTGCTGGAGGCGATCGGCTGCGAGGTTGTCCCGCTCGACACCGAGCTCGATCACACCTTCCCGAAATACAATCCCAATCCCGAAGACATGGAGATGCTGCACGCCATCCGCGATGCCGTGCTCGCGCACGAGGCCGATGTCGGCCTCGGCTTCGATGGCGACGGCGATCGCTGCGGCGTGGTCGACAATACCGGCGAGGAGATCTTCGCCGACAAGGTCGGCGTGATGCTGGCGCGCGACATGTCGGCGATCCACAAGGACGCGCAGTTCGTCGTCGACGTGAAGTCAACCGGTCTGTTCATGACCGATCCGGTGCTGCAGGCGCAGGGCGCGAAGACCGCCTACTGGAAGACCGGCCATTCCTACATGAAGCGCCGCACCAACGAGCTCGGTGCGCTCGCCGGCTTCGAGAAGTCGGGCCACTTCTTCTTCAACCGCCCGTTCGGGCGAGGCTATGACGACGGTCTGGTCTCGGCGATCGCGATCTGCGAGATGCTCGACCGGGCGCCGGGCAAGTCGATGGCCGACCTGAAGAACGCGCTGCCAAAGACCTGGTCGTCGCCGACCATGTCGCCGCATTGTGGCGACGAGGTCAAATACGGCGTCGCCGACGCTGTCGTGAAGCACTTCCAGGCGCTGCAGCAGCGGGGCGGCAAGGTGGCGGGGCAGAAGATCCGCGATCTCGTCACCGTCAACGGCGTCCGCGTCACCGTCGAGGACGGCAGCTGGGGTCTGGTGCGAGCGTCATCCAACAAGCCCGAGCTCGTGGTGGTGGTCGAAAGCCCGGTGTCCGAGCAGCGCATGCACGACATGTTCGAGGCGGTCAACGAGGTGCTGCGGACGCATCCCGAAGTCGGCGCCTACAACCAGACGATCTGAGGCCGCGTCGATGATGTCGCGCTAGGGCGCTGATCCCATCCTACTCGATGGGATCAAGCGGCCCTCAGGGAGCTCAGGAACTGATCGACCTCGGATTTGAGCCGGGTCGATTGCGAGGTGAGTCCGGTCGCGGACTCCAGCAGGCGCGAGGCGGCGCTGCCGGTCTCGTCGGAGGCACGGGTCACGCTGCCCATGCTTTGGCTGACCAGCCGCGTGCCTTCGGCCGCCTGCTGCACGTTGCCGGAAATTTCTCCGGTGGCGAGGCCCTGCTGCTCGACCGCGGTGGCGATCTCCTTGGAGATGTCGTCGATCTCGGCAATCGTTCCCCCGATCGCCTGGATGGCGGAGACGGCGTCACCCGTTGCGCTCTGGATGCTCTGCACCTGGCTGGAAATTTCCTCGGTGGCCTTCGCGGTCTGGTTGGCGAGTGCCTTGACCTCGCTTGCCACGACGGCAAAGCCCTTGCCGTGCTCGCCGGCGCGCGCCGCCTCAATGGTGGCGTTCAGCGCCAGCAGGTTGGTCTGGCTGGCGATCGTCTGGATCAGCGTCACCACCTCGCCGATCTTCTGAGTGCCGGCAGCCAGGCTCGCGACCACGGTGTTGGTGCGGCGAGCTTCGTCCGCCGCTTTCGCGGCGATCTCCGCCGACCGCGTCACCTGCTGTGAGATACTGTTGATCGACGCAGTCAGCTCTTCCGTTGCGGCAGCGACCGTCTCGACATTGGTCGACGCCTGTTGCGAGGCGCCGGCCGCGGCCGACGTCTGGCGCGAGGACTCCGCGCTGCTCCGGCTCATCGACGAGGACAGGCTCTGCATCTCGTTGGCGGCGACGGCCACCGCCTCGACGATGCCGCCGATCTTGCGCTCGAAGCCTTCCGCAAGCTCGCGACGGGCAAGATCAGCCTGCTGCTTGACGCGTTGCTCGGCCTCGAACCGCTCGGCGGTGGCGCGCGCCTCGGCAGCGATCGCCGATTCGGCTTCCGCGGTCTTGCGCGCGCTGGTTTCGAACAACTGCGTCAGCTTGAGCGCAAGGGCGATGAGAACACCGGCCTCGATCAGCAGGATGACCGCATGCAGCACAACGCGGCCGAAATCAGCGCCGCCCGGGTAGATCGCTGCAGGAAAGACGAAGTTCAGGACCAGATGGTGAAGCGCGACGGCGACGGTGCCGGCCAGGATCGGCCGGTAGTCGCAATATGCGACCAGACAGGCGAGCGCGGCGAAAAAATACATGTGCATGTCGATCTGCCAGGCATGTCCGGACATCTGGTAGACAAGCACAGATACACCGCCCATGACGGCGACCGCGACCGTGAGCTGGGTCGACAAGGTGTCGCCGGCGCTGCGCCAGGAAAGGGTCGCCACCACCGCCATGACGACCATGAGCATGGTCGGCATCAGCCAGTCGCCGCGCGACAGCCCGATGATGAGGGAGAGCGGAACGTGAACCCAGAGTACCGCCAGCAGAAGCTTGCTGGTCGTGTGCCGGAGGGTTGCCAGATCGCTGGTCTCGACGTTCATTTCCGATTCCCCCAAAGAGATCATTTTGCAAGGCAGGCGGAGACCGCCTGCGGATCGATGATGAGCCAGGCTCCGGCCTCGCGCAGCCGCGCCGAGCCGTCGTGTTCGCCGGGACGAACGACCAGCAGCGATGAAATGGTCGTTGTGCGCACGAGCGCGGCGTCAGCCGAGGCCGCAGCGAGCATCGCGTGTTGCGCGCTCCACCAAGGTGGGAAAGCGACGGCCACGATTTCGCTCCCCGCGCGCACTTGGAGTGACAGCGCTGCGACCGCGACAAAGCTCGCGATCAGAAGCGCCGTGGCATTGAGCCACGGGCGCGAAGACGGAGGTATGGTTGCACCGGACGTCATCACATCCAAGAATAGAGGGATGGGAATAACTTCCGGTAAACGTTCGTTAGGGATGACGACTGGAGTTCGGGACGCCGGCGCTGCAACGTCCAAGCGGCCCGGAATGCTCGGCTCAGACCGGCGGCACCGGCAGCGCCGTGACCGACTTGATCTTCTCCATGGCGAAGCGCGAGGTGACGTTCTTCAGGGGCACCGCGCTGATCAGCTTCTTGTAGAAGACATCGTAGCTCTGCATGTCCGCAACGACGACGCGCAGCATGTAGTCGACGTCGCCGGCCATCCGGTAGAACTCCATCACCTCCGGCATCGAGCTGACCGCCTCGGCGAATTTGCGCAGCCAGGCCTCGGAATGGTCCGCACTCTCCACCGACACGAACACGGAGATGCCGAGCCCGATCTTGTTCTGATCGACCAGGGCCACCCGGCGCAGGATCACGCCATCGGCCTCCAGCCGCTGGATGCGCTTCCAGCACGGTGTCGACGACAATCCGACCCGATCGCCGATCTCGGCGACGGAGAGCGATGCGTCCTCCTGCAGGACCATCAGAATCTTGCGGTCAATGGCATCGAGCCGGCGATTGGCCTCGGAGCCTTGGGCGGCGACATCGGTCATGGAGAAACTTGTTCCATAGGAAGGCTATAAAACCCTCATATAGAGAAAATCGTTCCAAGGCAAGGATCGGCCGTTCAGCCCTTTGCGGCCGGGTCTGGCCGTTTCCGCAGAGGGCCGGGCTGGTTTCCTGTTACCGCTCGTCGTTCTCCTTCAGCCAGCGGCCGACCAGATGATGAGCAATGGCGAACGGATGCGGTCCCGCCAAGCCATCCGGATGCTGCCGCAGTAGCATCTGCCGGGCCTCGTCGCGGCTGAACCAGCGCACGTCCTCGAGCTCGGTGCGGTCGATGACGATGTCTTCGTTGAGCGCTCGGGCGCTGCAACCGATCATCAACGACGACGGATAGGGCCAAGGCTGGGTCATGTAATAGGTCACGTCGGTACAGCGAATGCCCGATTCTTCGAACACCTCGCGCCGGACGGCGTCCTCGATCGTCTCAGCCGCCTCGACGAAGCCGGCGAGGCAGGAATACATGCCGGCCGGAAACTGCTTCTGCCGCCCGAGCAGGCACTTGTCGCCCGAGGCGACCAGCGAGATCACGACCGGATCGGTGCGCGGGAAATGCTCCGTCTTGCAGCTCGGGCATTCGCGCTTCCAGCCGCCCTCGCGCATCGCGGTCTTGGCGCCGCAATTTGCGCAGAAGCCGTGGCGCTGATGCCATGATACCAGGGACTTCGCCATCGCGATCGTCGCCAACTGGTCGACCGGGATCGCGCCCTGCATCGCCACCCCGCGCAGCTCGGTGACCGCCACATCGTCGCGCCCGGCGAGCTTCTCGACGGCCGCCGGCGAGATGCCCATGCCGAACACCGCCGCGCCGTCCTGCAGCCCGAGGAAGATCGTTCCCGGATTGGCACCGAACTTCAGCGCCTCGTCGATCGACAGCAGCGCGCGCAGCTTGTCGCCCTCGCGCTTCAGCACCAGCGAATCGCGATGCACGACATAGGCCCGCGTCGACGGCTTGCTCTCGAAGCCGAGCAGCCTCTCGTCATGGAAGCGCAGATGGGCGGCGCGATCGATCGGATGGCCGACGAAGGCCGGCTTGCCCAACGGAAACAAGTCGAATGGCGACATCTCTCACCCTAGCCAGATCTTGCGCCTGATAGCGCTGATGAACTGCTGCACCTCCTGCGCATCGTGGGGCACAGGCGGCGCGGCGCCCCACACCGGTCGCGGCCAGGCCACGTCACTTGTGCGTCGCGCGATGATGTGGACGTGCAACTGCGGCACCATGTTGCCGAGCGCGGCGACGTTGAGCTTGTCGCATTTGGTGATCTCTTTGAGCGCGCGTGACGCCCGCGTGATCTCGGTCATCAGCTGCGCCTGCGCGACCTCGTCGAGATCGATGATCTCGACCGCGCCCTCGCGCCGCGGCACCAGCAGCAGCCAAGGATAGTTCGCGTCCTTGATCACCAGCACGCGGGACAGCGGCAGGTCGCCAATGTCGATCGTATCCTTCGCAAGTTGCGGATGCAGCGACCAGGCTGATTCGGGCATGCGGCGGTTCCTGGCGGATGGTCAGGTGGGGAGCTCGCGGGCACCTAAAGCCTTTCCGAGCTGCGGCACAAGCCCGCGGGGCGGTAGACTAGGCCGGCGAAGCTCGCGCTTGCTTTCCGGACCATTTGGCCCCAAATAGGCAGCGGGAGATTGGCGGTGGACGAGCCACTCGCCAACCGGGTCAGGTCCGGAAGGAAGCAGCCCTAACGAGGTCCGGATCGGGTCGCTCGTCAGTCTCCTACCTGTTTTCTCGAGCGAATCGCGCAAAGATGGCGGGGACCCCGCGCAGGGCGGGCGCTCGACCGCGCTCCGGCTGATTGCGTCGACGATCGCGATCGATGCCGGCCTGGAATGCTCACTTGCGGATCGCTCGATGACCGACGCTGGCGCCCCACCTGTTCCGCCTGACAGCGCCGACGCTCCCGCCAAGCCCTACCGGGTGCTGGCGCGCAAATACCGCCCCTCCAGCTTCGCAGATCTGATCGGCCAGGAGGCCGTGGTGCGCACCGTCTCGAACGCGTTCGAGACCGGCCGGATTCCGCAGGCCTGGATTCTGACCGGCGTCCGCGGCGTCGGCAAGACGACCACCGCCCGCATTCTCGCCCGCGCATTGAATTACGAGCTGCCGGACGGCTCGGTGAAGGGGCCGACCATCCATATGCCGGTGCTCGGCACCCATTGCCAGGCGATCATGGAAAGCCGGCACATGGACATCCTCGAGATGGACGCGGCGTCCCACACCGGCGTCGATGACGTCCGCCAGATCAATGACAGCGTCCGCTATGCGCCGGCCAGCGCGCGCTACAAGGTCTACATCATCGACGAAGTCCACATGCTGTCGACAGCGGCGTTCAACGCCTTCCTGAAGACCTTGGAGGAGCCGCCGGAGCACGCCAAGTTCGTGTTTGCGACCACCGAGATCCGCAAAGTGCCGGTGACGGTGCTGTCGCGCTGCCAGCGCTTCGATCTGCGCCGCGTCGAGGCCGACGTGCTGATGAAGCATCTTTCGGGCATCGCGACCAAGGAAGGCGTGACGATCGAGCCCGAGGCGCTCGGCATCATCGCGCGCGCCGCCGAAGGCTCGGTGCGCGATTCGTTGTCGCTGCTCGATCAGGCGATCGCGCACAGCGCCGGCGAAGTCCGCGCCGACGATGTCCGTCAGATGCTGGGCCTCGCCGACCGCACCCGCGTGATCGACCTGTTCCACCATCTCGCCAGCGGCGACATCGCCGCCGCCTTCAAGGAATTCCGCGAGCAATATGACGTCGGCGCCGACCCCGTGGTCGTGCTGTCGGATCTGGCCGAGTTCGTGAACTTCGTCACCCGGGTGAAGGTCGTGCCGGCCACGGCCGACAACGTCGCCTTCAGCGAGACCGAGCGGCTGCGCGCGCGCGACTTCGCCACCAAGCTGTCGATGCGGGTGCTGTCGCGGATGTGGCAGATGCTGCTCAAGGGCATCGCCGAGACCCAAGGCGCGACGCGCCCGGCCGCCGCCGCGGAAATGGTGCTGGTACGGATTGCCTACGCGGCCGATCTGCCGACGCCCGACGAAGCCATTCGGATGATCGACCAGAACGGCGGCGGATCTCCCGTTGTCACGAACGGCGGCGGAGCGCGTGCTGCGCCGGCATCCACCATGAGCGCGGGAACGCCGCCTGTGATGACGTCGGCGCCGATGCAGGCGCCGCGCGCGCAAGGCCCGACGCTCGCCGCGGTCGGCGGTTCGATGCGCCCGCAGGCGATGTCGTCACAGCCGGCGCCGGCAACACAGGACCAGCCCGCGCTACGCATCGCGAGCTTTCAGGAACTCGTCGCGCTGGCCGGCAAGAATCGTGACCTGATCACCAAGAGCGCGCTGGAGATGGACGTACGGCTGGTCCGCTTCGAGGAGGGACGGCTGGAGATCGCGCTGGAACGGACGGCGCAGCGCTCGCTTGTCTCGGACCTCGGCCGCAAGCTGGAAGACTGGACCGGCCGGCGCTGGACGGTGATCGTTTCCAACGAGCCGGGTCAGGCGACCTTGCGCGAGCAGAACCTGCGCGCCAAGAGCGAGCGAGAGGCGGCGGCGGAGGCCGATCCGCGCGTACAGGAGATCCTGGCGCGGTTCCCGGGCACCAAGGTGGTCGAAGTGCGCCGGCTCGCCCCCGAGCCGCCCGAATCGGACGCCAGTGCTGTCGAGCCGCCCGACGAGTCCGACGATGATGATTTCTAGAGCATGATCCGGAAAAGTGGAAAACGGTTTTCCTCGCGACAAACGCCAAAGGCGTTTGCGCGGAGATCATGCTCAACCAGATGGCTGATGATGAGGTGCTCCGATGGCTGACTTTCTCGGCATGATGAAACAGGCGGCGCAGCTGCAGACGAAGATGCAGGAGATGCAGGAGGAACTCGGCAACGTCGAGGTCGAGGGCATCTCGGGCGGCGGTCTGGTTGCCGTGCGCATGACCGCCAAGATGGACGTGAAGAGCATCAAGATCGATCCGTCGCTGCTCAAGCCGGAGGAGGCCGAGATCCTGGAGGACCTGCTGGTGACCGCGCATGGCGATGCACGGCGCAAGGCGGAAGCCGCGATGCAGGAGAAGATGCAGGCCATCACCGGCAAGCTCGGCCTGCCGCCCGGCTTCGGTTTTGGTTAGTTGACCTGATGACATTCGTGAACTGATGGCCGTCGCTGGTCCTGAGATCGAACGCCTGATCCAGCTGCTCGCGCGCCTGCCCGGCCTCGGGCCGCGTTCGGCGCGGCGCGCCGCCCTGCATCTGATCAAGAAGCGCGAGGCGCTGATGGTGCCGCTTGCCTCGGCGCTGCAGGTCGCGATCGATCGCATCCAGGTCTGCAAGACCTGCGGCAACATCGATACGCAGAATCCCTGCACGGTGTGCACCGATCCGCGGCGCGATCCCGCGATGATCGTCGTCGTCGCCGATGTCGCCGACCTCTGGGCGCTGGAGCGCGCCAAGGCCTCGAACGGCCGCTATCACGTGCTCGGCGGCACCTTGTCGCCGCTCGACGGAGTCGGTCCGCAGGATCTCACCATCGACGCGCTGGTGCAGCGCGCGCATGCGCCGGAGGTGCAGGAGATCATCCTCGCTCTGAACGCGACGGTCGACGGCCAGACGACGGCGCACTACATCACCGACCTCCTGCAGGAGGCGAACGTCAAGGTCACGCGGCTGGCGCATGGCGTGCCGGTCGGCGGCGAGCTCGACTATCTCGACGAAGGCACGCTCTCGGCCGCGATGCGGCAGCGGACCTTGTTCTAAGCACAGACGGAAATGAATTGATGACGAAACGCGGATTCGGCAAACGGCTGGCTCTGGGCGCGATTCTGGCGGCACTCTCGGCGCCGTCGGTGCTGGCGCAGCAAAGCGAGGCACCGCAGAAGGCGGGGCGTCCGCTCAATGCCGGTGACGTGCTGTCGGGCGAGCTGACGGCGCTGAAGCTGAAAGGCGCCAAATCGGGCCAGCCCTCCGCCGCCTATCAGATCACCAGCGAGCCGCGCCGCCTGCCGCCGCCGAGCGGGCTGTGCAATCTCGAGACCGGACCGGAGACGTTCCAGCTCGTCACCGCGAACACGGCGCAGGCCTCGCAGCTCAAGGGCCTGCTCGGCAAGCAGATCGCGGTCAAGGTCGACGAGATCGCCTGCGCCCAGGATGCGGGGCAGATGAGCGAGGCGGTCGTGACCAAGTGGAGCTTGGTGAAGCGGTGACACTTGGGACGCTGCGAGCGCCGCCTCCTGACTTCTGCAGTCATCGCTCGGCTCGACCGTGCGATCCAGTACGCCGCGGCCCTCGGTTGATAGCTGACGTCTCTGGAATACTGGGTCATCCGCCTTCGCGAGTGACGACAGTTGACGGTGAGGCGGCAGCTACAACTTCACCGGCCCCAAATCATCGAAATGCCCACGCCGTTGCAGCCAAGCGAGCAGCACGAGGCTCGGGATCGCGACGAGCACGCAGATGACGAAGAATGCAGGCCAGCCGGTCGCTTTCGCCACATAGCCCGCGCCCGATGACAGATAGGTTCGTCCAACCGCGGCGAGCGCGGTGAGCAGCGCATATTGGGTCGCGGTGTGCAGCGGGTTCTGGCACAGCGCAGAGAGATAGGCGACGAAGATCACGGTGCCGATCGCGCTGGTGAGGTTCTCCGCAGAGATCGCCAGCGCCAGCGCCCACTGATTGACGCCGACGATGGCGAGCCATGAGAACGACAGGTTGGCCAGCGCCTGCACGATGCCGCCGATCCACAGGCTGATGGCGAGCGAATAGCGCCGCGCGACGAAACCGCCGGCAAAGCCGCCGGCGAGCGTGGCGGCGAGGCCGACGCCTTTCACGATCGCGGCGTAGTCGACCTTGCTGAAGCCGAGATCGATCACGAACGGCGCGGTCATCGTGCCGGAGAAGGCGTCGGTGAACTTGAACAACACGACGAAGGCGAGCGCCGTGAGCGCATCACGTCGGCCGAGGAACTCGACGAAGGCCCCGGCAGCCGCATGCATCACGCGGGTGAGCGCGGTGTCCGCACCCATCGCGGCCTCCGCCTGCTGCGACTGGGCCGGCTCGGTCGCCGCGAGGGCCGTGATCGTGCCGATCAGCACCAATCCGGCCATCGCAACATAGCCCCACATCCAGGACGACGGACGCGTCAGCCCCGAGGTCTCGAATGCACTGACCACCACCAGTGCGCCGGCGGTCGAGACCAGCATGCCGATGCGGTAGGCGGCGACATACGCCGCCATGCCCGCGGCCTGCTCACTCTCCGGCAGGCTCTCGACGCGGAAGGCATCGACCACGATGTCCTGGGTCGCCGACATCGCGGCGACCAGCAGCGCGGCCAGCGCCACCATGAACGGCGCGTGCGCCGGGTCGGTCAACGCCAGCAGCAGGATGGCGGCGATCAGCAGCAGTTGCGCGAACACCAGCCAGCCGCGCCGCCGCCCGAAGGCGCGCGTCAGCAGCGGCACGTGCAGCGCGTCGACAAGCGGCGCCCAGAGGAATTTCAGCGTGTAGGGCGTGCCGACGAGCGCGAATAGCCCGATGGTCCCGAGGTCGACGCCGAGCTCGCGCATCCAGATCTGCAAGGTCGAGCCGGACAGGGCCAGCGGCAGCCCCGACGAAAATCCGAGGAACAGCACCACGAGCACGCGCGGCTGCAGATAGACGGCCATGCTCTCGCGCCAGGTGGGGGCTTTTGGCGCAGCCTCGGGCTTTGCGCCGGTCGCGGTGATGTCGGAAGAAGCCTCAGGTACGGTCATGGATGGGTGGTAGCAGATTTGCGCAAGAAACGCTCTCCATCTCAGCTGTCATCGTCCGCGAGCCGGGCGATGACAGTCTTGGCAAAATTCAAGCTGCGACAAGGGCGAGCTACCCAATCACTCCCCCGCCTGCACGCGTCCCGCCAGCGGAAACAAATCCGGCGCGGTGCCCGTAGCTGGCGCGATGCGTGGCGACTCCACCGGCGTGTCCTGTTTGCTGAAGTCGAGCTCCTCGATCCGCGCGGCGCGCTTCTCGATCTTGTCGGCCGAGATGAGGATCTGGCGGATGTCCTCGCCGACATCGCCGAAATGCTTCTGCAGCTTGAGCACGCGCTCGCGCAGGCGGCCGAGATCGTCCCCGAGATGGATCACCTCGTTGCGGATCTGGTCGGCGGCGTCGCGGATGCGTGCGTCCTTCATGATCTGCTGCATGACCTGGATCGCGAGCATCAGCAGCGACGGCGACACCAGCACGACGCGCGCGCGATACGCTTTCTGGATGACGTCGTCGAAGCCATCATGGATCTCGGCATAGACCGATTCCGACGGCACGAACATCAGCGCGGTGTCCTGCGTCTCGCCGACCACCAGATATTTCTCCGCGATGTCGTTGACGTGACGCAGCACGTCGGTACGCAGGCGCTGTGCGGCGGTGCGCTTCTCCTCGTCCGTCTCCGCATCATGCAGCGCGGTCACGGCTTCCAACGGAAACTTGGCGTCGATGCACAGCGGTCGCGCGTCGGGCAGGAACACGACGCAGTCCGGCCGCTTGCCGCTGGCGAGCGTGTACTGGAACGCGTAGCTGCCCTTCGGCAGTCCGTCCTGCACGATCGCCTCCATCCGCGCCTGGCCGAACGCGCCGCGCGACTGCTTGTTGGCGAGGACGTCGCGCAGGGTCGTGACCTGGGTCGTCAGCTCGCTGAGATCACGGTGGGCATTGTCGATGATGCCGAGCCGCTCGTGCAGCACGCGCAGACTATCCATGGTGTGGCGCGTACTCTGCTCCATCGACTGTCCGACGCGATGAGTCACCGCATCGAGCCGCTCGTTGACGCTGCGGGCAAGATCAACCTGCCGGCCGGCGAGCAGCTGCGCCATCGCGTCGACCCGGCCGGAGGCCTCGCTCTGGACGCGGATCATCTCGCTGAACCGATGTTCGATCTCATCGCTGCGCATCGCCTGCTGGGCCGCGAGCTCGGCGCCGCGCCGGCCGGAACGCACCACGGCCGCCACGATCATCACGAGCAGCAGCACCACCAGCACGCCAAATCCGATCAGCGCATCGCTGGCGCGGACCGGAAGGTCGCCGATCATGATGACGACAGGATTGAGGGACTGGCTGGCGGCGGTCATCACGCCCGTCTATCCGATTCGCACAAGCTCGCGAACGAAGAGAGAACATTTATGGTTAAGGCCAGGTTAAGAATCATGGTTAACGAGGCGTTGAAATTCATGGTTAGCGAAGTCTTAACCGCGCACCCTCACATTGACCGCGCCGGTTCCGCGGCTTAAATCGCGCGCCATGTCCCTAAGAGAAATCATCATCCTGCCGGACCGGCAGTTGCGGCTGGTGTCCAAGCCGGTCGAGAAGGTCACGCCGGAGATCCGGCAGCTGGTCGACGACATGTTTCAGACCATGTACGACGCGCCGGGCATCGGGCTCGCAGCGATTCAGGTCGCGCAGCCGCTGCGCGTCATCACCATGGATCTGGCCAAGCCCGACGCCAACGGGGAAGGCAAGCGCGAGCCGCGCGTCTTCATCAATCCGGAGATCGTTGCCAAGTCGGACGAGCTGTCGGTCTACGAGGAAGGCTGCCTGTCGATCCCCGAATATTACGAGGAGGTCGAGCGGCCGGCGCGCGTGCGCGTGCGCTTCACCGATCTCGACGGGCTGGTTCGCGAGGAGGATGCCGAGGGGCTCTACGCCACCTGCATCCAGCACGAGATCGACCATCTCAACGGCGTGCTGTTCATCGACTATCTGTCGAAGCTCAAGCGCGACCGCGTGATGAAGAAGTTCGCCAAGGCCGCCAAGCGCGCCAGCGAGTAACGATCAACTCTCTCCTCCGTCATGCCCGGGCTTGACCCGGGCATCCACGTCGCGCCGCGCGTTACAGGCAGCTCGACGTGGATGGCCGGGACAAGCCCGGCCATGACGCGGAGGATTCGGCAATGCAGGATCTTCCACCAGATGCCGCTTCGCCTGATCTTCATGGGCACGCCGGATTTCGCCGTGCCGACCCTGCTCGAACTCGCCGGCCACGGCCACGAGATCGCGGCGGTCTATACGCGCGCGCCCAAACCCGGCGGCCGCCGCGGCCTGGCGCTGGTGCCGACGCCGATCGAGACCGAGGCGCGCCGGCTCGGCATTCCCGTGCTCACGCCGAAGACGCTGAAGACCGAGGACGCGCTGGCTGCGTTCCGCGCCCATGAGGCCGATGCCGCCGTTGTCGTCGCCTATGGCATGATCCTGCCGCAGGCGATTCTCGATGCACCGAAACTCGGCTGCTACAACCTCCACGCCTCGTTGCTGCCACGCTGGCGCGGCGCCGCGCCGATCAACCGTGCCATCATGGCAGGGGACGCCGAAAGCGGCGTGATGGTCATGAAGATGGATGTCGGTCTCGACACCGGCGACGTCGCGATGGCCGAGCGTCTACCCATCACTGACGCGATGACGGCGTCCGATCTGCACGATCGCCTCTCGCGGATCGGTGCCGACCTGATGGTGCGCGCGATGGCGGCGCTGGAGCGCGGCGGGCTGACGTTGACGAAGCAGGCCGAGGAGGGCGTCACCTACGCTGCCAAGATCGAGAAGGCGGAGGCGCGGATCGATTGGACGAAGCCGGCGCATACGGTGCTGCGGCACATCCACGGCCTGTCGCCGTTCCCCGGCGCCTGGAGCGAGGTCACGCTCGATGGCGAGGCGGTGCGTTTGAAGTTCCTGCGCTGCGCGCTCGCCAGCGGCGCGGGCGCGCCCGGCACTGTTCTGGATGACCAGCTCACCATCGCCTGCGCCGACGGCGCGATCCGCATCACCGAGCTGCAGCGCGCCGGCAAGGGCCCGATGAAGGCCGCGGATTTCCTGCGCGGTACCCAATTGAATCGCGGTGCTCGTTTTTCGTAACGCTGTCATACGCCGCGAAAGCGGGGTATCCAGTACGCCGAGACGTGCATTGTTGCGCCGAGACGTCGGCGAATACTGGATCGCCCGCCTGCGTGGGCGATGACGGCAGCAATAGACCGAATGCCCCGCTACAAGCTCACCATCGAATATGACGGCGCGCCGTTCTGCGGCTGGCAGCTGCAGGAGACCTTGCCGTCGGTGCAGGGCGCGCTCGAAGCCGCGGTGCAGGCGACCTGCGGCGTGCCCACGCGTGTGCACGGCTCGGGCCGCACCGACGCCGGCGTCCACGCCACCGGCCAGGTCGCGCATTGCGACATCGCCAAGGAGTTCCGCCCGGACAAGCTGCGCGACGCGCTCAACGCGCATCTGCGGCCGAACCCGGTCGCGGTGCTCGCCGCCGAGATCGTGCCCGACACCTTCGAAGCGCGGTTCTCCGCGCGCAGGCGGCACTACCGTTACCGGATCGTCAATCGCCGCTCCAACCTCGCGCTGGAGGTCGGCCGCGTCTGGCGGGTGCCGCAGCGGCTCGATTCCGATGCGATGCATGCAGCCGCGCAGCGGCTGATCGGCAAGCACGACTTCACGACGTTCCGCGATACCGAATGCCAGGCCAAATCGCCGGAGAAGACGCTGGATCAACTCGACGTCGTGAGGGAGGGCGATGCGATCACCATCCTCACCTCCGCCCGCTCCTATCTGCATAGCCAGGTCCGCTCGATGGTCGGCTCACTGGTGTGGGTCGGGCAGGGTCGCTGGACCGCCGATGATCTGGCCGCCGCGCTCGCCGCGCGCAACCGCGCCGCCTGTGGCGTCGTCGCCCCGCCGGAAGGCCTCTATCTCGTGAAGGTCGACTATTGAGATCGTTCTGCAGTGGAACCCGCGAATCGCTATTAGCTGCCAATGATTGTCCTAATGAGTAGTCGTTTCGGGAGTAAGGGACAGGATTCATTAACTCCAAATTGAAGCCCTCGCTGCTATCCGGACCTCAGGCTGCTGTCCAGCGAGGTCGATCGTGCGCATTCGTCAAGTCTTCCTGCTCTCTTTGCTGCTCGGGGCCGTCATCGGCCTGCTCGCAACCATGTTGTTCGCCTGGCAGCAGCTGACCTCGCTGCAGGCCGCGAGGACGGCAGGCCGTGATACGCAGCTGCTGGCCGCCATGCTGCGGCTGCCGGAAAAGCTGAACCTCGAGCGCGCCATGGTCAATCCGCGCCTGGCGTCGCCGAATCCGGCAAACTCGGACGAGCTGGCCGCGCTGCAGAAGATACTTCAAGGCTCTGACGACGCCTTCGCCAAGGCGCGCAGCCTGGCGCTGCTGAGTGAAGACAGCGCCGCGCTGGACTCGATCCAGCAGAAGTTGCGTGTGACGCGCGGGGCCGCTCTCGATGCCGTCGCGCAGGCCAAGGCGGCGCGATCCGAAGCAATCGTCCGTGATTACGTGCCCCAGATGTTCACGATCCAGGAAACGACCGGCAGCCATGTCGACGTGATCGTGCGCCGGATCAATGCGGCCAATCCCGCGGTAGGCCAGGCGGCGCGTCTCGCGGTAATCGGCTGGGATTTGCGCGACTGGGCCGGTCGCGCCACGACGACGTTCGTTCGCATGATCGCGACCAAGCAGCCGATGGCGGGTGAACCGGCCGAGGCGCTCGCGACGTTCAAGGGACGCATCGAGCGCATCTGGACGACGGCCAAGCTCGCTGCCGCAGAGATCAACCAGAAGCCGATCTTTGCGGCCCTGACCGAGGTCGAGAATGGCTATTGGGCCCGCGGCGGCGAGTTCTATTCGTCGCAGGTGGCGCCGAACCGGGGCAAGGTGCTCGAGCTCGATCCCGACCAGTTCCTGCGGTCCGTATTCCCGATCCTCGATACGATCCTGCCGCTGCGCGATGCAGCCCTCGCCGAGGCGCTGAGCCAGAGCGAGGTCGCGATCGCCGAGTCGCAGACCCGCTTTGTCCTGGCGCTGGTCCTGTTGCTGGTCAACGTCGCGGCCGCCGCACTGGGGACGGTCTGGTTCAATGCCCGCGTGATCAAGCCGCTGTCGAATCTGACCGAAATGATCCGTCGGATCGCCGGTGGCGAGCGCAGTGTGGAAATCGGATTTGGCGATCGGACCGACGAGATCGGCACGCTCGCCAATGCCATCGGCGTTCTGCAGGAGAAGTCGGCGGAGGCCGACCGGCTGTCGCTGCAGGGCGCCGATGCCGAGGCCCGGCGCGACGCCCGCCGGCAGAAGATCGAGGCGCTCACGCGCCGCTTCGGCGAGGTCATCGACACGCTGTGCGGCCGGCTGAGCGATGCCGCGAGCGGCCTGAAGCAATCGGCCGAGACGCTCGACGGCTCGGCCAGCACCACCGCGTCGCGCGCCACCGCGGTGGCCGATGCGGCGGCGCAGGCGACCTCCGGCGTCAACACGGTTGCGGCTGCCTCCGAGGAGCTCGACGCGTCGATGAAAGAGATCACCCGACAGATCGCAGAAGCCGCGTCGGAATCCTCCAACGCGACTAGCCAGGCGCTCGATACCACCGACAAGGTCCGGACGCTCGCCGGCAGCGCCACCCGCATCGGCGACGTCGTGCAGCTGATCCGCGCCATCGCCTCGCAGACCAATCTGCTCGCGCTCAATGCCACGATCGAATCGGCGCGCGCCGGCGAGGCCGGCAAGGGTTTTGCCGTCGTCGCGTCCGAGGTGAAGAGTCTCGCATCCCAGACCAGCAAGGCCACCGAGGAGATCGAAAGCCAGATCGCCGCGATCCAGAACGAGACCGGCAGCACGGTCGCTGCGATCGAGAAGATCGCCGCCGTCGTCAACACGATCAGCGGTGTTACCGGAGCGGTGGCGAGTGCGGTGGCCGAGCAGAGCGCCACGACCCGGGAGATCGCCCGCAGTGTGCAGCAGACTGCGAGCGGCACCAACGACGTCTCGTCGTCGATCGCGCTGGTCAGCGCGGCCGCCGCGGACACCCGCGGATCGGCGCGCTCGCTGCTCGACTCCGCGGCGAGCCTTGCCGGCCAGGCCACCGACCTGCGTCGCGAGGTCGATCAGTTCCTGGCGGAGGTGAAGGCCGCCTGATCAGGATCAGGCGCGCCGCTCAGGCGAAATACCTGTCGAGGATGCCGCGATAGATCTTCGTCAAGGTCGCGATGTCGGCGACCGAGGCGCGCTCGTCGATCTGGTGCATGGTCTGGCCGACCAGGCCGAACTCGATCACCGGGCAGTAGCTCGAAATGAAACGCGCGTCCGAGGTGCCGCCGGTGGTCGACAGCTCCGGCTTGCGGCCCGTCACGCTCTCGATCGCGGCGACGGCGAGCTCGGTGAACGGTCCGGGCTTGGTCAGGAACACGTTGGAGTTCGACGGCAGCCAGTCGATGCGGGCGCGGATGCGATTGCCGCAGGCCTTCGTCAGCCGCTCTTCGACCAGCGCGCGCAGCGTCTCCTGCGTATGGCAGTCATTGTAGCGGATGTTGAATTTCGCCCGCGCCAGGCCCGGGATGACGTTGCTGGCGGTGTTGCCGACATCGACGGTGGTGAATTCGAGATTCGACGGCTGGAACTGCGCGCTGCCGTTGTCGAGCGGTTCGTCCGACAAGGCCACGATCAGGCGCGAGATGTCCGGCACCGGGTTGGAGGCACGGTGCGGGTAGGCGACGTGGCCCTGCTTGCCCTCGACGATCAAGGTGCCGGACTGCGAGCCGCGGCGGCCGATCTTGATGCAGTCGCCCATGACCTCTTGATTGGACGGCTCGCCGAGCACGCAATGGTCGAACCGCTCGCCGCGCTCGGCCGCCCACTTCAACAGCTTGATGGTGCCGTTGATCGAGACGTCCTCCTCGTCGCCGGTGATCAGGAACGAGATCGAGCCCTTCGGCTGTCCGCTGTGATCGCGCAGATAGTCGAGCGCAGCCGCGACGCTGCAGGCGATGCCGCCCTTCATGTCAACGGCGCCGCGGCCATAGATGTAGCCGTCCTTCACCTCGCCCGAGAACGCCGGCAGGCTCCACGCCGCTTCATCACCGGGCGGCACGACATCGGTGTGACCGGCGAAGGTGATGTGCGGCCCGTCGGTGCCGATGCGGGCATAGAGGTTGTCGATGTCGGCCGTGCCTGCTTCGGAGAACGTCACGCGATGCGTCGTGAAGCCCGCGTCTTTCAGCAGGGCCTCGAGCACGCCGAGCGCGCCGGCATCGGCCGGGGTCACGGAGGGGCAGCGGATCAGGTCGCGGGTGATGGCGAGGGCATCGGTCATGCCTTTCGCTTAACATGCTATTTTGCCGGCGGGCTAGTGCTGCCGATTGCCGCTTCCCCTCGCGGCGGGCTCGCAACGTGCGGGGTGAACTCCAGCTCCTTGTGCTGGTTCCAGGCGGGCGCGGGCGGTCTTGGCTGGCCGGAGCGTTCGCTGGATCGGACCTTCGGCAACGGGTTGGGCCCGAAGCGATTGGTCCAGGGATCGCCGGCAAGGCAGTACAATTCGATGAAGGCCCACAGCGAGAGCAGCGCACCAGCGCCGCCCACGATCGCTGGAATGACCGTCCCGGGAATGCGCTCCGCGTACTGGTTGACCAGCCCGGGCACGACGAAGAACGGAACCGTCCACCAGCCGCTCCTGTCGCGGTCATGCAGCCGCTTGATGGCGCCTGCGGCAAACACCCAGACGAACACGGGGGTGAGGATGACGTGGAAGGTGGCGGGGACGATATCGGCGCGGGTCAAGCCGCGAAAGGTGTCCGGGTCGAGGACCGCGAAGATGTCGGTCAGATTGAAGCTGAAGGCCGTCGGGCCGCCCAGCAGCCTGCTCGCGCCCGCCACCAGCGTGGCGGCAAAGACCATCCAGCAGAGCACCACCAGCAACGACAGCCAGAGCTTGGCGCGGTTGATCCGGCCGTGGAAGCGAAACAGAAACCAGGTCCAGTCCATGGACGTCCTCCGGACCGATGGCTTGGCCGGCCCGGAGATTCGTTGCTACGGCCGCAGCCGCGGTTCAATCAGTCGCGCAACAGCTCGTTGATCGAGGTCTTGGAGCGGGTGCGCTCGTCGACGCGCTTGACGATGACGGCGCAGGCGGTGGAGGGGCCGATCTGGCCGTTCTTCATCGGCTTGCCCGGCAGCGCGCCCGGCACCACGACGGCATATTCCGGCACCTCGCCGACGAAAACCTCGCCCGTCTCGCGGTCGACGATCTTGGTCGACGCGCCCAGGAAAACGCCCATCGACAGCACCGCCCCCTTGCGTACGACCACGCCCTCGGCAACCTCCGAGCGCGCGCCGATGAAGCAGTCATCCTCGATGATCACGGGGCCGGCCTGCAGCGGCTCAAGCACGCCGCCGATGCCGACGCCGCCGGAGATGTGCACGCGCTTGCCGATCTGGGCGCAGGAGCCGACCGTCGACCAGGTGTCGACCATGGTCGCCTCGTCGACATAGGCGCCGAGATTGACGAAGGACGGCATCAGCACGACGTTCCTGGCGATGTAGGCCGAGCGGCGCACGATCGCGCCGGGCACGGCGCGGAAGCCGGCGTCGCGAAAGCGGTTCTCGCCCCAGCCCTCGAACTTCGACGGCACCTTGTCCCACCACGACGCCTGGCCGGGGCCGCCGGGGATCACGCTCATGTCGTTGAGGCGGAACGACAGCAGCACGGCCTTCTTGAGCCACTGGTTGACGCTCCACTTGCCGTCAGTGCCGCGCTCAGCGACCCGGGCCTCGCCCTTGTCGAGCAGCTCGAGCGCGCTCTCCACGGCGTCGCGGACCTCGCCCTTGGTCGTGGTCGAGACGCCATCACGGGCATCGAAGGCGCTGTTGATGGTGGATTCCAGGGCGGACAGTGACATCGGTCGATCCTCGCTTGGTCCCTGGGCAGAAAGCCGGGGACGGCCGTGTACGAGCATGGTGGGCAGGGCGGCTTTTTCGGGATTTGGACCCGGAGAGTCAAGGACGCATCGGTGGCGGGGGCCGTCCGCGCGGGAGGTGCGGCTTATCATGCTCCGTCATTCCGGGTTCGATGCTTCGCATCGTCCCGGAATGACAGCTCAATGCGTGGCGGGTTTCACCCCACCAGCCGCTGCAAGAACCCGGTCAGATCGTCCGTGACATGATCGACATGCGGATCGTCGCGCCCCGCCAGCTCCCAGTCCTCGCGCACCACCTCCTTGGTGCCGTCGGGCACTACCAGCACGGTCGTCATGCCGAGGTCGTGCGGGACGACGAGATTGCGGGCGAGATCCTCGAACATCGTGGCCCTGGCAGGATCGACGTCATGGAGCTTGAGGAATTTGTCATAGGTCTCGCGCGCCGGCTTCGGCGTCAACTCGGCGGCGATGATGTCGAATACGCCGTGGAAATGCGCGGCAATGCCGAGCCGCGCCAGCACCGCGTCGACGTGGTCGACCGAGCCGTTGGTCAGGATCAGCTTGCGCCCCGGCAGCTTCTCGATCGCCGCGCCCATCGCCGGGTTCGGCTCCAGCGGCGAGTGGTCGATCTTGTGCACGTAGGCAAGGAAGTCGTCGGCGTGCACGCCGTGCTCGGTCATCATGCCGCGCATCGTGGTGCCGTAGCGGCGGTAGTAGTCCTTCTGGATGCGGCGCGCCTCCTCCGCATCGACCTTGAGCCAGTTGGAGACGAACTCGCCGATCCTGGCATCGACCTGCTGCCACAGATTGACGTGATGCGGATACAGCGTGTTGTCGAGGTCGAACACCCAGGTGTCGACGTGATCGAAGGCGCGAGGGGATTTTGTCATGTGGGCGTCGGTCCATCCTGCCTTCGGTCATCATGCCCGGCTAGGGCGGCATATTCCGCTGTCGTCCCGGCGAACGCCGGGACCCATACCGCGGAAGCTATCTTGCGGCATGATGGCTGATGCCGATGGCCCAAACCTCGGCCGGTGGTTATGGATCCCGGCGTTCGCCGGGATGACAGCTGTGGGTGTGGTGGCAACGTGGGCAACGTCGCTATGCCCATCACGGCAACGCGAAGCGCAGCGTCTTGCCGCCGCGGGTGATGTCGACGGCGGTGAATCCGGTGGCGGTGAAGCCGCGGCTCGGGCAGTCGCCCTGCTCTGATGTCTCGAACTTGTTCTCGCGGGTGCAGAGTTGCACCAGCCCGCCCCAGTTCAGCGGCTTGTTCTTCAGTTTGATGGTGCGGTTCTCATCGTCGACCGCCTCGGCGAAGCTGTAGACCTTCTTCGGCTGCCCGGCGATGTCGGGATGCAGGCATTTGCCGGCATCGATGCGGTACCAGCCGCGGCTGACCACGGTGCGGCCGTCGTCGGTGCCGACCGCCGCCATGACCTTGTGCGGGGTGTCGTTGCACCAGGTCAGCCCGGTGGGGGAGGGCGTCTGCACCGCGTCCACCATGGTCGCGAAGAAATTCGGCTGCGACACGACGTCGGATGACAGCCCGCGGCTTTTCAGGAACGCCGCGAGCGCGGCTTGCGTCTTCGGCCCGTCGACGCCGTCGATCGGCGAGGCGTCATAGCCGGCGATGCCGAGCAGCCGCTGGATGCCGGCGAGCCGCGCCTGCTCGTCGTCATATTCTGCGCTCTCGGCGAGATAGGCGATCAGGGTGCCGTCGTCGGCCTTGCTCGGCGTCACCTGCGTGAACGCCGCCGGCGTCTGACCGGTGCGGCACTGGCGGGCGGCGGCGATGACGAAATTGTCCGCCGCCACGCACAGCTGATCGTTGCCGTTCTCGGCGAGCGGCGACGCGCCGTAGAGGCTGAGCGCGCGTGCATGCAGGAGAATGCGGTCGGCGGTCATCGTCCCCTGCAGCACCACGCGGCAGGTCGCCGGATCGAGCCGGAACCATCCGCGTGTCGCGGTTGCCGCCTTCTCGTCGATGCCGATTGCGGCCTCGACGACGTAGCTCATTCGGTTGCAGAGCTTGAGGTCGGCGCGGGCGGGGGTGAGGGAGGCGAACAAGGCCAGAAGGATCACAGTGAGGCTGAGCGGAGCGCGAGTCCGGAAGGGTTTGATACGCCCCGCTCTCTCCCCATCGTCATGCCCGGGCTTGACCCGGGCATCCATTTTTCTCGCTCCGAACTCGCCGAACAACGTGGATGGCCGGGACAAGCCCGGCCACGACGGCGAGAGATGGTGGTGGCTGCTCACTTGTGGATCAGCGTGCCCGTGCCCTGGTTGGTGAACAGCTCGAGCAGCACGGCATGCTGCACCTTGCCGTCCAGGATGACGACGCCCTGCACGCCCTGCTCGAGTGCGTAGATGCAGGTCTCGACCTTCGGGATCATGCCGCCGGAGATGGTGCCGTCGGCGATCAGCTTGCGTGCGTCCTTCACCGACAATTCCGGAATCAGCTTCTTCGACTTGTCGAGCACGCCGGGCACGTCGGTGAGCAGCAGGAGGCGCTTGGCCTTCAGCGCACCGGCCACGGCCCCGGCGAACGTATCGGCGTTCACGTTGAAGGTCTGGCCTTCCTTCGAAGTCGCAAGCGGTGCGAGGATCGGGATCAGCTCGTAGCCGATCAGCTGATTCAGCAGCGTCAGATCGACCTTGTCCGGCTCGCCGACGAAGCCGAGATCGACCACCTTCTCGATGTGACTGTCAGGATCGACCATGGTGCGGGTCGCCTTGACCGCGCGCACCATGTTGCCGTCCTTGCCGCACAGCCCGACGGCCTTGCCGCCGGCCTCGTTGATGTAGCCGACCAGCTGCTTGTTGATCGAGCCGGCCAGCACCATCTCGACGATCTCGATCGTCGCCGCGTCCGTGATGCGCAGGCCGGCGGCGAATTCGGAGACGATGCCGAGGCGCTTGAGCATGGTCGCGATCTGCGGGCCGCCGCCATGCACCACCACCGGATTGATCGCGGTCTGCTCCAGCAGCACGATGTCGCGCGCGAACGCTTTTGCGGTGTCCTCGTCGCCCATGGCGTGGCCGCCATATTTGATGACGATGGTTTCGTCGTCGTACTCCTGCATGTGCGGGAGCGCTTCGGACAGGATGCGGGCCTGATCGAGCGGGCTGATGGTGGTCGCGTCGGTCATGTCTGGGAGGTCTCGGCTGTCGGGGGCGTCGCGCCGCGTTCTAGCCGATTGCCGCCCGCGGCGCAAAGCGCCGGATCACGCCCGCCGCGGCCACAGCGCGCAGACCGCGAGTGCGAGCCAGCTCGCGATCTGCAAGCTACCGCCGATCGGCGCCGCGAACGGAAACAGCCGGTCGCCGGTGAACTGCCGCATCAGGAGGTCGCTGGCGAACAGGGCCGGGCCGAGCACGAAGCCGATCGCCGTGACCAGGCCGATGCGCCGATGAACCACGCCGCGCTCTGCCAGCGCGATGGTGCCGAGCAGGGCGCAGGCGTGGAACAGCAGCATGGTGGAGGCGGTCGCGAGCCGCGCTGCGTCGGGCTCGTGCGCGGCCTTGGCCGCCAGCGCGACGCCGGCGGCGCCCATCAGCCCGGCCATTGCGACCAGGATTCGCCACGGCGTCATCATGTGCTGCGCTCTTCCAGCAGCCGCACCATGGCGGCACGCAGCTCCGGCATGCCGGTGCCGGATCGTGACGACGTCGCCAGCACGTGAGGAAACGCCGCCGGATGCTTGGCGAGCGCGGCCTCGGTCTCGGCGATCCGGCTTGCGAGCTCAGCCGGCTTGATCTGGTCGGCCTTGGTCAGGACGAGCTGATAGCTGACGGCGGACCGGTCCAGCGTCTTGAGGATCTCCTGATCGACTTCCTTCAGCCCATGACGGGCATCGATCAGCACATAGACGCGGGCGAGAGAGGCGCGGCCGAGCAGGAATTTGTGGATCAGCTCGGTCCAGGACGCGACCTTGGTCTTCGCCGCGGCGGCATATCCATAGCCGGGCATGTCGACCAGCCGCAGCGGCGCATGCTCGGGCCCCTCGAAGAAGATCAGCTCCTGGGTGCGGCCCGGCGTATGCGAGGTGCGCGCCAGCGCGTTCTGGCCGGTCAGCGCGTTGATCAGGCTGGACTTGCCGACATTGGAGCGGCCGGCGAAGGCGACCTCGATCGCCCCCATCGGCGGCAGGCTTTCGATCGAGGGAGATGCATGGGTGAAGCGCCACGATTGGGCGAACAGCTTGCGGCCTTTTTCGATCAGGCGCTCGTCGGTGTCGTGGCTGGTGGTCATGACAAGGCCTCGCTCTTCGTCATGCCCGGGCTTGACCCGGGCATCCACGCCCATTGCGCGGGATATCAAAACGTGGATGGCCGGGACAAGCCCGGCCATGACGGTAGATGGTTGGTTGCTTCAGCGGCTCACGCCGCCTTACTCGTCACGCCGCTTTTTTTTTGAACGTGCCGCGGATGTTGTCGAACAGCTCCACCTTCACGCCATTGCGGCGCATGATGAAGCCCTGCTGCAGCACCGACAGCGTGTTGTTCCAGGCCCAGTAGATCACGAGGCCGGCCGGGAAGCCCGCGAGCATGAAGGTGAAGATCAGCGGCATCCAGTTGAAGATCATCGCCTGGGTCGGATCGGGCGGCGTCGGGTTCAGCTTCATCTGGAACCACATCGTGATGCCCATGATGATCGGCCAGATACCGAGCGCGAGGTAATGGCCGAACAGCGGCAGCTGCGTCGGATCGAACGGGATCAGGCCGAACAGCGTGAACAGATTGGTCGGATCCGGAGCCGAGAGATCCTTGATCCAGCTGATGAACGGCGCGTGCCGCATCTCGATCGTGACGAAGAGAACCTTGTAGAGCGAGAAGAACACCGGGATCTGCAGCACGACCGGGAGACAGCCGGCGACCGGGTTGATCTTCTCCTTCTTGTAGATCTCCATCATCTCCTGCTGCTGCTTCATCCGGTCGTCCGGATAGCGCTCCTTGAGCGCCTGCAGCTGCGGCTGGATCGCCTTCATCTTGGCCATCGAGGCGTAGGACTTGTTGGCCAGCGGGAAGAACAAGGCCTTCACCAGCACCGTCACCAGCAGGATCGAGACGCCGAAATTGCCGAAGAAGCGGAAGAAGAAGTCGAGCGCCAGGAACATCGGCTTGGTCAGGAAGTAGAACCAGCCCCAGTCGATCAAGAGATCGAAATGGTTCAGCGCGAGCTTCTGATTGTAGCCGCCGAGGCCGCCGATCGGGAAGTTGATGCCGACCACGCCGGCCTCCTTGGCGCCGGCGAACAGCCGGGTGGAGACGCTGGCCGAGCCGCCGGCCGGCACCGTCTGCGGGGTCTCGACATAGTCGGTCTGGTAGCGATGCTGGTTGTCGACCAGCTTCGACGAATAGTTTGCCTGCAGCCGCGCATCGGTCATCGGCAACAGCGCCGCCGCCCAATATTTGTCGGTGATGCCGAGCCAGCCATTGGTGACGTCGAACTTCGCCGCCTTCTCGTCGTCCATCTTCTTGTAGGTGAACTCCTGCAGGCCCTTCTCGCCGAGATAGCCGATCAGGCCTTCGTGCAGGATGTAATAGCCCGACACGTGCGGCGTGCCGTGACGCGAGATCAGGCCGTAGGGATACAGCGTCACCGGTGCGTTGCCGGCGTTGGTGACGTCGTCCTTGATGGTGAAGAGATAGTGATCGTCGACGCTGATGGTGCGCTGGAAAGTCAGGCCGTCGCCGTTGGTGGTGGTCAGCTTCACCGGGGTCGACGGCGTCAGCGCATTCGAGCCGTCCTGCTGCCAGACGGTGTTCTGGTCGGGCACCTGCACCTTGGCGCCGGCGGCGTTCACCCAGCCGAACTCGGCGTAATAGGGCTCGGCGGTGTTGGACGGGGAGAACAGCACGATCGCCGGCGATTTCGGATCGACCGTCTCGCGGTACTGCACGAAGGCCAGGTCGTCGATGCGTGCGCCCTTGAGTGAGATGCTGCCGGTCAGCCGCGGTGTGTCGATCTTGACGCGCGGCGTGGCGGCGATGGCGGTGTCGCGCGGCATCACGCTGGTGCTGGTCACGGCGCCGCCCGGCGCGCTCGGGCTGCCGGTCGCGGCCGCGCCCGGCTGCGGGGTGGCCGACGGCGCGGCGCTGTCGGGCTGCGTTGCCGGCGCCTGCTTCTTGGCGAGCTCGGCCTGCATCTGGGCCTGCGCGCGCTGCTTCTCCATCTGCGGTCCGTTGTAGAAGACCTGCCAAAGGATCAGCACGAGGCCGGACAGAATGACGGCGAGGATGGTGTTGCGATTGTCGGTCATCGTTTTCTTATCGTCTCGTCGTTCAATCCGGTTTGCGGGAATGCGCGTCCGGTGCGGGAGCGTTTGGCTTGTCCGCATCCGACGGCTTGCGCGGCTGCGGCTTGGCCTGCGGCCGGTCGAGGCGGCGGAGCGTCGCCTGGAGATCGGCGAGCATGGTCTGGAAGTCGCGTGACAGGGCATCCCGCCGGCCGACCAGCACGTAGTCAGTGTGCGGCCGCATCGACAGGGGATCGAGCCGTTTCACAAGCTCGCGCAGCCGCCGACGGATGCGATTACGCTCCGTGGCGGTGCCATTCTTCTTGGTGACGGTAAAGCCGATCCGGACCGGGCCCCGGTCCGGCCGTTCCCGGCGCTGGACGACGAAGGCAGGGCTGTTCGCCCGCACGCCATCGGCAACGGCGAGGAAGTCCGCCCGCTGCCGTAGCCGATCCATGATGGAAATCTCCGGGACAGACGCCCTGGCTTCAGGCGCTGAGACGCTTGCGGCCCCGGGCGCGACGCGCGGCAAGGACCTTGCGGCCGCCGGTGGTGGCGAGGCGGGCGCGGAAGCCGTGACGGCGCTTGCGCACCAGTTTGCTGGGTTGATAAGTCCGCTTCACGGGTCGTTCTCCGCTGACGGGCAATTTGCCAGTTGACAACTTGCCTGCTTGAAATGTCGATTGATGTCCGATGATGTTTACGGGCCCGAAATGGACCGCTGCCGGCCCTGAAATCGAGCCGCTCCCGGGCGAGCCGGGTCATCGCGGACGGTTGGCGCGGCTTATAAGGGAGCGTCCTGCCTTCGTCAATCGCGGCAAGACGTCATAGGCGGTGCAGGGATCGACGACGCCGAGATCTCGTCAAGACCTTCGTCACCAGCCGTAGATCAGCGTCGCGAACGACACGAGGCAGGACGAGAACGCAAGTCCCTGCGCACAAGACCCTGCGCACACGACGAAGGCAAGAATGGCTTCGGCGCGGCGGGGTTGAAGACGTCAGAGATCGTGCAGTTTCGGGTTCCATTATGAACGATTTGGAAACCGGAACATGAGCGATCCGTAATTTGACCGGACTCCGGTGCAGTCCCATCTTGCGGTCCCGTAAGGGTGGGGTGTCTCTTACAAGGGCGATACGTGACCGAGAGCGACAACCAGCCAATCCTGGAGCGCCTGCGACCGAAACGGTCGCGGCGGCTCGGCTTGTCTGGAAAGCTGCTGCTGTTGACCATTCCGCTGGTGATGATCGCGGAGGTGCTGATCTACGTGCCGGCGATCGCCAATTTCTGGACCAACCGGCTCAACGACCGCCTGGCGGCCGCAAATACCGCTGCCCTGGTGCTCGACGCCGCACCGTCCGGCATGGTGCCGGATTCGCTGGCGCGGCAGATCCTCACCTCCATCAACGCGCGCGGCGTCGCCATCAAGATGGGCCAGCAGCGCCGTCTGCTCGCGAGCGCCGACCTGCCCGCCTCGATCGACCACGACTTCGACATGCGCGACATGACGGCGTGGTCGTCGATCGTGAACTCGCTGACGATGATGACGGAGACCGGCGACCACACCATGCGGGTGATCGGACCGGCGCCCGGCCGAGCCCAGTTCATCGAGGTCGTCACCGACGAGAAGCCGCTGCGCAAGGCGATGTACCGGTTCTCGCGCAACCTGCTCGGCGTGTCGCTGCTGCTGGCGGTGCTGACCGCGGCGCTGGTCTATCTTGCCCTGCATTTCCTGTTTGTGCGGCCGATGCGGCGTCTCACCGCGAGCCTCGTCGGCTTCCACGAAAATCCGGAGAGCGTGGCGCGAATCATCGTGCCGAGCCAGCGTTCCGACGAGATCGGCGTCGCCGAGCGCGAGCTCGCCGACATGCAGCGCGACCTCGTCTCGATGCTGCATCAGAAGAGCCGGCTCGCCGCGCTCGGCCTCGCCGTGTCCAAGATCAACCACGATCTGCGCAACCTCTTGGCCTCGTCGCAGCTGCTGTCGGACCAGCTCGCCAGCGTGCCGGATCCGCGGGTGCAGCGCTTCGCGCCGAAGCTGATGCGCTCGCTGGAGCGCGCCATCGCGTTCTGCCAGTCGACGCTGTCCTACGGCAAGGTCCAGGAGCCGGCGCCGGACCGCCGCATGGTGGTGGTCGAGCCCGTCGTCGCCGAGGTGCGAGAGACCGCCGGCCTGTCGCCGGATGCCTCGATCACCTGGATCGCGGCGATCGAGCGCGGGCTGAAGATCGATGCCGATCCCGACCAGCTGTTCCGCGTGCTGCTCAACCTGGTGCGCAATGCCGCCCAGGCCCTGGACAGCCTCGCGGCGGACGCCGGCGTGCGCCAGATCCGCATCACCGGCCGCCGCGAAGGCGGGGTGGCGATCCTGGAGGTCTCGGACACGGGTCCCGGTGTCCCGGCGAAGGTGCGGGAGCACCTGTTCGAGGCCTTCCGCGGTGCCGGTCGTCCGGGCGGCTCGGGGCTGGGCCTTGCGATTGCGGCCGAATTGGTCCGGGCCCATGATGGCGACATCCAACTGGTCGAAGGGACCCTGGGGGCGACCTTCCGAATCACGATCCCCGACCGTCCTGTCGAGTTGCAGACCTTCTGGACCGAGCGCGCCAGCGCCTGAACCCGATCGGCCTCACCTGCCATTCCGGCGGGCGATGCCGCAGGCGTCGAGCGCGGAACTCCTGGCGTGTCGGAACGAAGCCCATCCGCTCCGGCCATGCCGAACCGCGCCGGCGCGTCTGCGGAAAAATGGTCGCAAAATGTCCCGCTCCAGCCTTGCCAAGCGGTCTCCGAGCCGTTAGTCAGGGGCCCTTCGCGAGGCCTGCCGGCGTTTGCCGCTCCGGCCTTCCGGGATCCGGCCCCTGGCCCGGAGCCTGCCAAATGCGAAAAACGCGCCCGTAGCTCAGCTGGATAGAGCATCAGACTACGAATCTGAGGGTCGGACGTTCGAATCGTTCCGGGCGCGCCATTCAAATCAATAGCTTAGCCAAGATCACCGTTTGAGATTTGAAAACTAAAACGGTTTTTCAAACGGTTTTGGTGTGTGACGTCCATGCTTGTGGACGGTGCCGCTCCTGGCAAAAAGATTGCGTCCAGATCGGAGAATTAACGGGAGTTCGAATCCCGCCCTCTCCGCCAATGCCTCTGAGGTCCTATAAATCATCGAAGCCGTCGAGATAGCTACGGCGTGATGGCCGAAGCAACGCGTTCGAGAAGAGCCAGTAGCCCGCGGAGAATTTCGAGCGGAGCGGGCGGGCACCCCGGGACATGCAGATCGACCGGCACGACCTCTCCCACGCCCCCCACCACGGCATAGCTGCCGGCGAAGCACCCGCCGTCGTGGGCGCAGTCGCCCACGGCCACGACCCACTTCGGATTTGGTGTTGCGTTGTAGGTCCGCTCCAGCGCCATGCGCATGTTCTTCGTCACCGGCCCAGTCACCAGCAGCACGTCCGCGTGGCGCGGTGAGGCGACGAAGCGGAGGCCGAAGCGTTCGAGATCGTAATAGGCGTTGTTGAGTGCATGAATTTCCAGCTCGCAGCCGTTGCAGGAGCCGGCGTCGACTTCGCGGATCGACAGCGACCGGCCAAGGCGTCGGCGGGCCGCCCGCTCCAGCGCAGCTCCCACTTCTGCAAATGCCCGGTCGTCGGCCGACGGCGCCGGCTCCGTTAACGGCATCTGCACGAGACTCTGGAACAGCAGCTTTCTCATCTGGATGGGCGTCCCTAGAGGTCGTGGCCCGAGTAGGAGCAGTTGAACGATTTGTTGCAGAGCGGGAAATCGGCAACGATGTTGTCTTGGATCGCGGCCTCCAGCAGCGGCCATTGGAACCAGGAAGGGTCACGCAGATGGCAGTGCGCAATGCTGTTGTCGGCATTGAGCGCGAGCCAGACCAGGATGTCGCCGCGAAAACCCTCCACCAGCGCCATGCCCTCGCGAGCCTCTCCGGCCATGGGCAGATTGATCCGCGACTCGCCCTGCGGCATCCGCTCCAGCAATTGGGTGACGAGCCTTAGACTCTGCTCGATCTCGCGAACGCGAATCCACACCCGCGCGTTGACGTCGCCGGCCTCAAGCACAGGAATCTCGAAGGCGAGCTTGTCATAGGGCGCGTAGGCAAGATGCTTGCGCGCGTCGAAGGCGCGGCCCGATGCGCGGCCGATGAAGCCGCCGGGCGCGTATTGACGGGCGAGATCGACCTTCACCGTGCCCGTGTTGACGGTGCGATCCTGGAGCGAGGCCGTGTTGTCGTAGAGTTCGACGAGGGCTGGGAAGCGTGCCTGGATATCGCTCACCAGCGATCGGATCGCCTGGATGCCATCCTGGTTGATATCGGTCGCAACGCCGCCGGGCAGGATCAAGTCGCGCATCAGGCGGTGCCCGAAAACATTGCCCGCGCCGCGCAGCACTTTCTCGCGCAACACGCCGCAATGGGCCAGCATCAGGGCGAAGGAAGCGTCGTTGCAGATTGCGCCGAAATCGCCGAGATGATTGGCGAGACGCTCCAGCTCCGCCATCAGCGCGCGCAGATGGTGCGCGCGCGGCGGAACTTCTACCCCCAACGCAGCCTCCACCGCGCGCGCGAAGGCCAGTCCGTAGGCGACTGTGCTGTCACCGGAGGCGCGCGCTGCGAGCTTGCCCGCCTTCGCAAGGTTCGCGCCCGCAATCAGGCCCTCGATACCCTTGTGCACATAGCCGAGCCGAGGCTCTAACCGCACCACGGTCTCGCCGTTGGCGGTGAAGCGGAAGTGGCCGGGCTCGATGATGCCGGCATGGACCGGGCCGACCGGAATCTGATGCAGGCCGGCGCCTTCGACAGGAAGGAACGCATAGGTCTTGTCGATCGGCGTCGGCTCGGGCTTCGCAGCGAGCGGATGCCGCAGGCCCCAATTGCCGTGATCGAGCCAGGCGCGCGGGTCCGGCAGGCCTTGCGGCTCCAGGCCGCGGAGATCGCGGATGGTCCGCTCCAGCCGAAGTGCCGGTGGGTGGTGCAGACCGACCGACGGATAGCGGCGGGTCGGGCAATCGAGCGTGATGATGCCGGCCACAGTCTTCGGCGCATCGAGCAGCGCCATGTGAACGCGATCCGCCTCACCCCAAAGGCCGAGCAGTTCCCAGTCGGCGCCGGCAAGTCCCGCGATCGCCTCGTTCCAGGTCGCGACGCCGACGACGGCGCGCGGCCAGGGACAGGGGCTCGATGCAAGCTCGCCTTGGCGCAGGAGTTCGTCGAGGCCCATTGCGATCACCCCAGAATATCGGCGACGTGCCGGAACCACGTGACCAGCGTGGGCGGGAGGAAGATTCCGGCGATCAGCACGAGACCGAAATGCACGATCATCGGCATGTAGGAGGCATCCGATGGCGCAGTGCTCCCGGTCGGCACGCCAAAGGCGATACCGTTGAGATGATAGAACAGCGCGCCGAGCGCGAGCAGGATGCCGAACACGAGTGGGATGGCAAGCAGCGGCTCGCGCGCGAAGGTCGAGGTCACGACCAGGAATTCGCTCATGAAGACGCCGAACGGCGGCAATCCGGCGATGGCCACGACACCGATCACAAGGCTCCAGCCGAGCGCCGGATGGGTCGCGGTCAGGCCGCGGATATCGGCGATCTTCTGCGTGTCCTTGATCTGCGCGACATGGCCAACGGCAAAGAAGATTCCCGACTTGGTAAGGCTGTGCATCACCATGTGCAGCAGCCCGGCAAAATTGGCGACCGGGCCGCCCATCCCGAAGGCAAAGGTGATGATCCCCATGTGCTCGATCGAGGAATAGGCGAACAGGCGTTTGATGTCGCGCCGCCGGTAGAGCATGAAGGCGGCGAACACCAGCGACACCAGACCGAGTGTCACCATTAGGGGTCCAGGAGCCACCGCGCTCGGATTGGCTGCCAGCACGATCTTGAAACGAAGCACTGCGTAGAGTGCGACGTTGAGCAGGAGGCCGGACAACACCGCGGAGATCGGCGTCGGCCCTTCCGCATGCGCATCCGGCAGCCAGGCGTGCAGCGGCGCCAACCCCACCTTGGTGCCGTAGCCGAGCAGCAGGAATATGAAGGCGACGTTGATCAGCGCCGGATCGAACTGCGAGGCATGCGCGACCAGCACCGTCCAGACCATGCCGTTGATGCCTTCGCCCACCACGGGGAGCGCAGCCATGTAGACCAGGATGGTACCGAACAGCGCGAGCCCGATGCCGACGCTGCCGAGAATGAAATATTTCCAGGCGGCTTCGAGCGCTTCATGGGTGCGGTAGATGCCGACCATCAGCACGGTCGTCAGCGTCGCCAGTTCGATGCCGACCCACATCAAGCCGATATTGTTGGCGGTCAGCGCGAGATTCATCCCGCCCATCATGACCTGGAACATGGCGTGGTAGAAACGCAAGTATGCAGGCGTCAGCCGCCCGGTCGCCAGCTCGTGGCCGATATAGCTTGCCGAAAACACGCTGGTGGTGAAGCCGACGAAGGTATTGAGCACGATGAACGCGATGTTGAGTTCATCGACGAACAGGTAAGAGCCGGGCTGGATGTGATCGGCGAAGAACATCGAGAGCGAGGCCGCGAAGGTCAACCCCGACGCCAGCACGTTGAGGCGCGCGGACAGCCGATAGCCGGGAAGCAGGGCCAGCACAGCGGCCGAGACGACCGGAATGACGGTGACGAGGACGACGCCCTCGTTGGTGGACAACATCATCGGCGCTCTCCGCGAAAGCGATCCAGCGCCTGGACATCGACGGTATCGAAGCGCTCGCGGATCCGGAACAGGAAGACGCCGATCACGAAGAAGGCGATCAGGATCGAGAAGGCGACGCTGATCTCGACCACCAGCGGCATGCCGCGCGCGCCGGTGCCTGCGAGCACCAGCCCGTTTTCAAGCGACATGAAGCCGACCACCTGGCTCACAGCGTTACGCCGGCTCACCATCATCAACAGGCCGAGCAGTACGACCGCCAGCGCGAAGGCGAGGTCCTCGCGCGCGAGCGGATCGGCGGCGGGGGTGACCTTCAGCATGACCGTCATTGAGAGCGCGACCAGTCCCATGCCGGTCAGCATGGTCGTTCCGGAGCCGATCACGGTTTCGATCTCGCGATGGATGCCGAGCCGCTGGATGATGCGATGCAACCCGACCGGCACGACCACGGCCTTGAAGACCAGCGCGATCATGGCGGTGACATAGAGATGCGGCGCGCTCTGGACGTGGGCCTGCCAGGCGACCGACATCGCGAGCAGCACGGCCTGGAGCGCAAAGGCGTTGAGCAGGGCATAGAGCCGGTGCTGTGTGATCATCAGGAAGCTGACCAGCAACAGGCTGCCCGCCAACAGGTGCGCGACGTCGAATGTCAGTCCGTGCGCCATTGCTAGAGGCTCCTCGACACGAACAACAGCAGCGTGCCGAGCAGGCCGAGCATCAAGGCAGCGCCGATGAAATCCGGTAGGCGGAACACCCTCATCTTCGCAATGGCGGTCTCGAACACGCCGAGCAGAAAGCCGAACACAGTGAGCTTGGCGAGATAGCCGGTAAATCCGGTCAGATGGCTTGCGGTGCTCGCGCTGGGCGCAGCCAGCGTCCACGGCACGAAGATGCAGCCGATCAGCGAGATGTAGAGCAGCAGCTTGACCGCGGCGGCGAGTTCGATCATGGCGAGGTGGCGACCTGAATATTCCAGCACCATGGCTTCATGCACCATGGTGAGTTCGAGATGGGTCGCCGGGTTGTCGACCGGAACGCGGCCGTTTTCGGCGATGGCGACGATGATCAGCCCGACCATCGCAAGGCCCAGCGAGACACGCAGGCCGACGCCCGAGGCGAACAGATCGGCCACGGCCGAGAGCTGCGTCGAGTGCGCGACCAGCGCCATGGTGAAGACGACCAGCAGCATGGCCGGCTCGGCGAGCGAGGCGATCATCATTTCCCGGCTCGCCCCGATGCCGCCGAAGGCGGTGCCGATATCCATGCCGGCGAGCGCGAGGAAAAACCGCGCGCTGGCGAGCAGCGCGATGATGGCGATGAGGTCCGCGGACCAGCTGAACAGCAAACCCTTGGCGAAGGTCGGCACCAGCGCGGCGGCGACCCAGGTCGCCGCGAAGATCAGATAGGGCGCGACGCGGAATATCCACGAGGCATTGTCCGCGACCACGACCTCCTTCTTCAGGAGCCGTAGGATATCGCGATAGGGCTGCACGATCGGCGGGCCGCGGCGGCGCTGGAGACGCGCCTTCACCTTGCGGATGAAGCCGGTCAGCAGCGGCGCCGCCAGCAGCACCAGCATCATCTGCGAGACCTGAACGAGAAGGGCGGAGATCAGCTCCATATCGCCAGCACCAGCAAGAGCAGCACGAGGCAGAGGAAGACAAGACTGAGGTAGCGGCGGATGGTGAGGAATTGCAGTTTGTTGAGCTGGAGCGCGGCGCGTTCGACGGCGCCGGCAACCGGCTCGTAGAGCCAGTCCCACACCGGATCGGCGATCGTCAGTGTGAAGCGGGCGGCGCGTGTGTCGCCGGGCGCGGGCATGGTGACCTCTTCACTCGTAAAAGGAGTCCGCGCCAGGAACACGCGGCGGATAGGCTGGGCAAAGCTCGAGCCGGAATATTGCGTCAGCGGACTGGGATCGGGAAAGCCGCAATCCCATGCCGGGCCGCGGCGGATCGCGTGCGAGGCGAAGCGGTGGATGGCCCACACCGCCAGCAGCGCGGACGTGGCGATGAAGAGAAAGACGAGCAAGCCGTTATAGGAGCTGCCGGTTTCGGCCTCCGGCACGATCGTGAGCCAGGGCCGGCTCCCCTGAGTCGTCAGCGCCGTGCCGGCAAGCTGGTGCGTGATCGGGGCGATGGCATCGATGATGAAGCCCGGAACGATGCCGGTGATCAGGCAGAGCAAGGCAAGTGCCGCCATGGCCGAGAGCGAGAAGCGGTCCACTTCCGTTGCTTGTCCCGCTTCCGTGCTGCGTGGACGGCCGAGGAAGGTGATACCGAAGGCCTTGACGAAGGTCGCGCCCGCCAGCGCTGCTGCGAGCGCGAGCAGGCCGCCTGCCGCCGGCACCATGACCTTCAGCAACCATCGCGCCAGGTCGGGACTCTGAAGCACGGCCTGGAAGGTTAGCCATTCCGACACGAAACCGTTCAGTGGCGGCAGTGCCGAGATCGCCATGCAGCCGACCAGGAACAGGAAGCTCGTCACCGGCATGCGGTGGATCAATCCGCCGAGACGATCCATGTCGCGCTCGCCGGTTGCGGTCAGCACCGCACCGGCGCCGAAGAACAGCAGGCTCTTGAAGAGGGAATGGTTGAGCACGTGCAACAAGGCCGCCGTGATGGCCAGCGCGGCCGCCGCATTCATGCCGTCGGCTCGGAACGACAGCGCGAGGCCGAGCCCGATGAAGACGATGCCGATATTTTCAATGGTCGAATAGGCGAGCAGCCGCTTGGCGTCGTCCTGCATCAGGGCCTGCAACACGCCGAGGACCGCGCTCAGGCTGCCGATCGCGAGCAGTAGCGCGCCCGACCACCAGGGCAGGTCGCCAGCAAGATCGAATACGATGCGGATGAAGGCGTAGATCGCGACTTTCGTCATCACGCCGCTCATCAGAGCCGAAACGTGACTTGGCGCCGCCGGATGCGCAAGCGGCAGCCAGGCATGCAGCGGCACCAGCCCGGCCTTGGATCCTGCACCGATCAGGACCAGTACGAGGACCATCGCAGCCGTCAGCGGCGTTCGCACGCCATGTCTGATTGTCTCGAAGTCGTAACTGCCGCCCGGCCCGGCGAGCAGGCCGAGGGCGAGCAGGAGCGCGAGCGTGCCGAGGCTCGCCATGATCAGATACACGTAGCCGGCGCGTCTGTTCTCGGGATCGCGATGATGCGCGATTACGAGCGCCCAGGAGGCCAGTGACATGAACTCCCAGGACAACAGATAGCTGAAGGCATCAGCCGCCAGCAGGACCAGATTCATTCCGGCGAGGAAGGCTGGAAAGAACGGCAGCACGCGATGCGGCTCCTCCGCGTGTGCGCCGTAGCCGAGCGCGTAGAGACTCGCCGCGGCGCCGCCGATATTCACGACAACGAGAAAAAAGGCCGCGAGCGCATCGATCGCGAAGTGTGCGCCGATCCAGGGCAGGCCGAGCGGCAGAACGAGGTCGGTCGGAGCGCCGGCATGGCCGGCAAGCGCGAGAAGCGAAAAAACCGTCGCCGCGCTGCACAGCGCCAGCATGGCGCCGTAGATGATGCGGGTCGCCGCATACCCGCGCGAGACGGCTACCGCCAACAGCGCAACCCCCAACATCGCCGCTGCGCAGAGCATGAGGAATGCAACGACACTCATCTCAATTGGATCCTATGCCCTTTTCGCCATACCCTTCACGTGGCGCGAGTCGGAGAGTGCGGGCTCCTTGAGCCGGACTCCGCGGCCTCCGGTCTGACTGGCGGCTCCGTCGCCGATCAGTTCGATACCGCTCTGGCTCAGCGCCTCGATCAATTTCATCAAGGAATCGACGTTGCCGCGCACGACCCCCTCGCTCGCTTCCATACGCTGGATCGTGGGGACCGAAAGGCCAGACAGTTCGGCAAGCTGGCGCTGGTCGATGTCAAGAAGCGCCCTGGCCGCGCGGAGCTGTGCTGCGGTGATCATCGTTGAGATGCCAGTACTGATACTTGGTACATCAATACTGCACGTAAAAGTGCTAGCTGCTCGCTCAATTATACCAATGAAGTTGTTTTGTATAGCTATGTTGATGTTCGAGACCTCATTTGCCGAAGATTTTGTCCCAGGCATCAACGCATTGGAGGGTGCGTATTGCAGGCCGCCATTGATCGACTCGCTTGATGGACTTTCGGCGATGACGGATTATTGGCAGAACAGGTCGTTGTCGGGGGCCAAACCCTATTCTCCGGCCGTAGCTCAATTGGTGGGTTTGGGTCGGGGAAGAACGAAAATGCGTTCTCTTTCAATGGAGATTGACTGATACTCTCTCCGCCACAGGGGAGCTTGTGCCGTCATCTATACAGAAGAGCGGATCGCTACACACGTTTCGCGCGTCTAGGAGCCGACACTAAGCACCTCTCTCCCACGGAGTGAGCTCTTGCTGTTCCGCGATCGCTGACTTCAGCCCGTGTTGCCCGCGAATGTCGTCAGCGATAACATGGGCACGTGGGTTGAGAAGTTGCGAGTTGGTGGATTTTGGCCACGGACGGATATTTGGGCTATTCGCATTCAATGCCGCAAATACCGCACTGCTGATCGCTTGTTGTTGGCGTCGTAGGTGATCCTCCAGCAGCTTAGGGCGAGTGATGTAGCCAGCGTTCACGCCGGGAATTGCGTGGTTCATCAGCAGCTTTGCATCGAACTCCGACACGCCGGCTGCGGCGGCGATGGTGCGAAAGCTCTGCCGTAGATCGTTACCCCATTTCGACAGCGTGGCCCGATCTTCTTTCTGCTCGACTATGTGCCCCGACACGCTGTCGGCCGGGAATATCCATTGGCGGGCGTGCGACGGATGCATCTGATGTCCAAAGCGCATGACTCGGATCAGGCAGCGGATCATTTCCCGAGATAGAGGAATGTCGAAGGCCCGCTTCGCGCCGCCCTTGGGCTTCGGAATGTGCAGGATCCGTCTCTTGAAATCGATATTGCCCGGAGTGGTTTCCTGCAACGCGGTGGGCCGACATCCCGAAAGCAGCGTGAAGAGATGGAATTCACGGCGGATCGGATTGTCCAAAGCCGACAATTCGGAAAACCAGGCCCTCAGATCACCGGGCCCCATTCCGGTGTCGCGTCGCTTCTCTCCATTCCAGTCGATAGCCCCGACGGGATTATCGGGCGGCAAGGTCTTGTTGGCTTTGCGGGCGTGGGAATAGATGGCCCGGAGAGTGCGCATGCTTCCATTCGCAATATATGGCCCGTTCTCCTTGGTGATTTCGTCATGTCTCTCGACCACCTTTGCTGGGTGGCGGCCCAAATCTTCCAATGGCGTATCGAGCCATTTGATGAAGATTCGTTCCACGTGATCCCGATAGCTCTCGATTGTGCGCTCGCTACGGCCTTTCCTAATCATGTGGGCGTCGCGATATCGCTCCCACGCTTGCCTGAGCGTGATGCCGCCGGATTGATGCGCGGTCGGGCTATCCCCGCTGGCCGCGACGCGACTCGGTTTCGACCCGGCCTTGGGATGCTGACCCCGGCTTATCTGAGCAAGATATTCTTTGGCAGTCGCTCGGGCCGTCCTTGTCGAGAGTTCTTTGACGTCGCCGATTGCGACCCGGATCGACGTCGCTCGCTTGCCGTCCTCGCGAAGGTCGCCTTGGACGGTAAAGGTTCGTTTCCGCTTTCCGACGACGACGAAGATGCCCTTCAGTTCGGTGTCGCGCGCCAGATACCAGCCCTTCCTCGGGGTCGGCAGGCGAGCGATTTCTTTGTCGGTCAGCAGGAGGCGGACATCGGCCGTCGGAGCGCTCCGAAACTAAAACGGTTTTTCAAACGGTTTTGGCAAATCGGGGAGTTCGACGGTTCGACCCCGACCTTGTAGGAGGATGGGCGATAAAAGGCTCGAAATTAAGGACTTTTGCGTCTATCGTTGCGCTGTGGCGTACAGTTGGATAGCGTGGCGAAGCAATGTTTTTGAACTACGAATCTGAGGGTCGGACGTTCGAATCGTTCCGGGCGCGCCATTTGCCGATGATCCACACCACGTTCAGTTCGCACGTCCATCGCTTCCGATCGATGCGTCGATCGGCGGATCTCGGGTGCGCAGGAGAACAATCGTGAGTCGCTTCTGGTCCGAGCTCGTTCATCGGCTGTCGCCCTATGTGCCCGGCGAGCAGCCGCAGATCCCGGGCCTGGTCAAGCTCAACACCAATGAGAGTCCGTTCGGGCCCTCGCCGAAGGCGATCGAGGCCATACGGGCCGCCGCGGCCGACACCTTGCGCCTCTATCCCGATCCCCAGGCAACGCGGCTGCGCGAGGCCCTCGCGGCCTATCACAAGGTCTCACCCGAGCAGGTGTTCGTCGGCAACGGTTCCGATGAGGTGCTGGCGCATGCCTTCGCGGCGCTCCTGAAGCAGCCGGCGCCGCTTCTGTTCCCGGACATGACCTACAGCTTCTATCCGGTCTACTGTCGGCTGCTCGGAATCGACTCCACTACCGTTCCGCTCGATGCCGAGATGCGCGTGCGTATCGACGATTATGTCGGCCGCCCCGGCCCGGTGATCATCGCCAATCCGAACGCACCGACCGGAATTGCGCTGTCGCGTGCCGAGATCGCACGGCTGGTTGCTGCCCGCAGCGACGCGGTCGTCGTCATCGACGAGGCCTATGTCGATTTCGGCGCCGAGACCGCGATCCCCTTGATCTCCGAGCATCCCAACCTGCTGGTGGTGCAGACGATGTCGAAATCGCGCGCGCTCGCAGGACTCCGCGTCGGCTACGCGATCGGCGATGCCGCGCTGATCGAAGGCCTGACGCGGGTCAAGGACAGCTTCAACTCCTACCCGCTCGGCCGCCCCGCCCAGGCCGGCGCGATCGCCTCGATCGAGGACGACGCCCATTTCCAGCAGGCGCGCGCGGCCATCATGAAGAACCGTGCGGACCTCACCGCCGCGCTGGTTCGTCTCGGCTTCGAGGTGCTGCCGTCCAGCGCCAACTTCGTCTTCGCCCGGCATCCGGACCATTCCGGCCAGGCGCTGTCCGCAGCCTTGCGCCAGCGCGCCGTGCTCGTCCGCCATTTCACCGCCCCGCGGATCGCGGACTATCTGCGTATCACCATCGGCTCGGAGACGGAGCTCGCGCGGCTGACGGACGCGCTGCGCGAGGTGTTGGCGCAGAATGGTTGAGGGCCGTGGCTGAGACGACGATCGGTCGGAGCCGATCCGCCACAGCCGGCACACTCTGCGACGTCTGGATGCCATTGCTCCAAGACATCAGGCCCGAATCGCGCGCGCAATCGCCAAGAGCCGCGGCACCTGCACCTCAATGTCCGCCGCCACGTCGCGGTCGAGCCTGTCGCGCCAGCGCGCAGGAATCGCCGCCAGCCCATGGGTGGCGCCGGCCAGCATGCCCGCGAGCGCACCCGTCGTGTCGGCATCGCCGCCCTGGTTGACGGTCTGCACGAGGCATTCGGCGAACGAGTTGGCGGCAAGATAGTGGTGCAGCACGGTCTGCATGGTGTCGACGACGAAGGCCGAGCTCCGCCCCGGATAGGGGACGAAGCTGAAGGCGCGGTGCTTGCCGATCAGAGCATCGGCCTCGCGGCGGACGGCGTCCTGGCCCTCACCCAGCAGCAAGGCGTGAGTCATGCGCACCAGCGCGATGCAGGCGTCGTCCGACAGCGGATGATGGTGCGTGGCGCGTGCCTGCGCCAGCGTCCAGGTCTCGGCGTTGTCCGGTGCTTCCAACGTCGCGAGCGCCACCGGCAGCACGCGCATCGCCGCGCCATTGCCGGCGTCGCCTTCGGCGTAGACGCCTTCGACCGTGCCGTGCATGACGTAGCGGCGGATGCCGCGGCGGCAGGTGTTGCCGACATCGGCCGGCCCGGTCCGGAGCCAGGCGGCAAACTCCTCGCAGACGTCGCGCGCGTCGAAGCCGCGCTTGCGGATCAGCGAGCGTCCCAGCGCCAGCGACATCTCGGTGTCGTCGGTGACCTCCCCCGGCCTGAGCTTGAGCCAGCCGCCGCCGATGATGTCGCGATGCACGCCGTATTGCGCGACGATCTCGCCTCGGGTCATGAACTCGACGGTGGCGCCGAGCGCGTCGCCGATGGCAAAGCCGAGATAGGCCGCGAGCGCGCGTTCCTCGACGTCGGGTGCGGTCATGCTGCGATCCGCTCACACATAGTCGACGCTCACGCGGCAGTCGCCGCCGATCACGAGGTATTCGCCTTCGCCCTTCAGCGCATGTGACGACAGCAGGCCGTTGAAGAACACGATCTTGCTGACGGGAATCCGCGCGGTGAGGATCATGTCGCCGAAGCAGCCCGCAGTGTCGCGGTCGGAGGAGAACGAGACAAGGTTGTTGAGCCGGACCACCGCCTCGCGCCGCGTTGTTCGCGCCACGATCCAATGCTCGTCGAACGAATTGACGCCGCGATGCAGCGTCAGATGCGTCTCGCCTGGAAAGGCGAAGCGGCGGATCGCCCATTGGCAGAATTCGAACAGCAGATCGAGCTGCACCCAGATCGCATTGTTGTGGAAGCGGCTCGACATCTTCTCCTGGACATAGGTCGTCCAGGCCCGGCTTGCCACGCGTTCGATGATCTCCTTGTGGTAGGACGGACCGAGGCCGAACCGGCTCTCGACCCAGCCCTTGAGCACGGCGCCTTCCGGGCCGTTGCTGTCGAAGCCCCAGCCCTGGATCAGCCGCAGGAAGGACGAGCGGAAACGCCGCTGGCCGCCGGACGTCGCGGCGCGTTGCTCGGGATCGAGGCCGAACATCGCCATCATGTAGGCCGAGAAGGCCTGGCCGGCCTCGTTGAGATGCTCCGCCTGCGCGAGCATCGTGAACAGGCTGGGGTTCATCTCGGTGACGCCCCAGATGTGCAGCGGCGCCGCGCTGTCGTTGAAGGCGCAGCTCGCCAGCCATTCCGAGGGACGTCCCACGAGATTGGTCGAATGGCCGATGCCGCGCCGTGCTTCGTCGTTCATGACGCGCATGATGCCGCGTCGGATGCGAACAGGAAAGTCTACGGCGGTGACACCGGCGAAGAGCGATTGATTGTCAGCTGCAACCGCCGCAGCCGCCTCCACCACCACCTCCGCAACCGCCACCGCCGCAACCACCGCCACTGCTGCTCAGCGCCTTGGATGTTGCCAGCACCGAAGCGTAGGCGGTGCCGGACAGCACCGCCGCGCCGGTCAGTGCGACGGCCAGTAGCAATTCATGCTCGCGCGGGGCGCGGGCTGCGCGCGCATGCGTCGCCTGATAGCTCCGCAGCACCTCGTTGCCGGCGTATGTGCGGGAGGGCGCCTTTGCGATCATCGCCGCGCCCAGCGCCGTAAGACCGAGTAGTAGTATTAGAAAGCCTACGTCGTGTTGCCGCGAAGCGCCGACGAGGACCTTGATCAGTCCGAACAGGATGAGCGCGCCGACGAATGGCAACACGGTCTTGCGGAATGCCACCATCTGGCTGTCGGTCGGTGCATAGCCGAGAGCCTCCAGCCGCGCCTGAATGCGCGCCGCAAGCGGCGCAAGCGCCTGCTGGAATTCCTGCCGTGTCATCTCCGGGCGGAATGCAAGCCGCGGCGGACGGTCCATCAGCGCCGCCAGCGACGTCTGATCAGTCACTGTTATCTTGTGATCGCGGGCGGTGAAGGTTGCTGCGCCGTTCGCAGCGAAGCCGAGCAGCACGGTATCGCCGAAACGTGGCGCGCCGCCGGCGAGATAGGCCAGCTCGAGCTCGTTCAAAGGCGGCTGGGGCTTGGCCGCGGCCGGGCCGATCGTGCCGCGTAGAGCGAAGGCCTTGAGGAAAATGATGGCGCCGAGAACGATGTAGACGAGTAGGAATGGGCCGGCCGTCCAGTCGAACGGATTGAGCGCCATATTCATCTCCTGAACAGCCGCCGCAGCCATGCGCGGGGCCGGGGCAGAATGAGCCAATGGGTGAGGTCGGTGACGTGATAGCGCGGTCCGGCGAAGCGGATGTGTGTCGCAGGCCACAGATCGGGGCTGGGCGGACCGAAGAAGCGTTCATGCAGTGCCAGCGTCTCGGCATATTGCCGGCGGTAGGTCATCTGCGCCTGCGGTCCGCCGGGCGTCGGATCATGATGCAGCGGGGCCTGGAGCCGTTCGCCGCACCAGATCACCCAATAGTCGCGCGAATAGATCAGATGCTGGTGCCAGACCTCGTCAACCACCTCGCTGGGCGTCACCGGCGTCGGCGAAACCATCGCGAGAAAGCAGAAGCGGCGATAGGCCTCGATCGCGGCCCGGGCCTCATCGAGGCTCCAGCCATGGTCGCGCGCCAACCGCTGGGTGAAGTTGAACGGCGTATCCGGCTCGAAATCATGCGCGGCAATGCGCTGCCATAAGTCCTGTCGCGCAGGTGCCCAGTCCGGCTCGTCGGCCTGGACATCGACCTTGACCTGCGCGCGTCGCACCGAAGGCTCCCGGAGATCGTGCACGGCAGCACCTTAGCATAGATGCGCGCCGAGTTCCACGGGGGCAGGCGTCGCCGGCAGGTATGCTGAATATCAGCCTCCAAGACGGACCCTGGTCTGTGCCAATTTGCGCCACTCGGCGTCGAGTTGGGCCGAAAGGTCGCGCGCCGCATCCGGTGAGAGCAGTCGCGCGATGGCCGGGGCCTCGATCGGATCGACTGCGGGGAGCGTGGCACAGCCCAGATTGGCAAGGCTCGCACGGAGCGGCGGGTGGGTCGAGTTCGGGTCCTCCATGGACTCCTCCTCGATCGTCTTGGCCGCAGCAGCGGTGAGCGCATCATGGTCGCGGATGTCGACGAGATGGGTCGACATGCGCTGCAGCGGCGTCGCCGGCAGGCTGATGGCGCCGAGCATGTCGGTCTCCAAGGGAGAGAACACCAGCTCGCGCAGTCGTGCCACGCCACCGGCGATCAGCACGAGCGATCGCGCCATCTCGGATGGTCCCATAAGCGCGGCCGCGCGCTGGTCGGCGGCCAGCTCATTCTGACGTGAGAGTGCGAGATACTCCCTGTTGACCCATCCAAGCACGGCACGCAGCAGCCGTGCTGCAATCCGGCCGGTGATGGTGCGATCGGGGTTCGCATAATGCAGAACGTTCTCGCAGGCGCGCAGAAAGTCGAACAGATTGCCGGCCCCGGTGATGTGACGCAGCTCGGCATGGGCAACCTCGTGGGCGATGGTGGCGCGGATTGCCCGCTCGTCGAGGATCATCAGCAGCGGCAGTCCGACGGTCATCGTGACGTGCTGGCGGAAGATGCCGGCATAGCCGCGCGCTTCGCTGATCGACGCATTGAACTCGGCGTCGAACCGCAGCGTGCGCGTCGGCTTGGCGAAGGCTGGATCGAGCTCCTGCCAGATCCGCCAGAGCGCGGGCGCCATTGCTTCGTCCAGGACGTTGCTCCGCTCGCGCCGGGCCGGCACGAAAAGAATTCCGAGCGCCAGCGCGACGGCGGCCGCGACCACGCAGAACATGATGGGGGCGGTGATGAGCGCAACTCTCGTGTAGTCGTCCAGCGCGATCAGCCAGATGAACAGCAATCCGGCGGCCAGCGCGACGACCGGCAGAACAGCGTAGCGCCCGAGCAGCAGGATGCATGACAGAACGAGACGCTTCATTTACACGCCAGGTACGCCGTCCTCGGGCCGCACCAGCTTGATGTCCTGTGCTGCGGCCCACGACCAGATGTCCTGGCGCTTCAGCGCGGTTGCCATCAACTCCGGAAACTGATGCGGCGTGCAGGCGAACACCGGACAGCCGAGCGCGGCCAGGATCGCGGCGTGCTTGGCGTCGTAGGCCGGGCGGCCGTCGTCGTTGAGCGCGAGCAGCACGATCAGGTTGACGCCCGACGAGACCAGCGCCCTGGCGCGGGCCAGCATCTGCTCGGCGATGCCGCCCTCGATGAGGTCGCTGATCAGCACCATGTGCGTGCGCGCCGGCTCGCGCACCAGGCGCTCGCAATAGGCCAGCGCCTGGTTGATGTCGGTGCCGCCGCCGAGCTGCACCGAGAACAGCACCTCGACCGGATCGGCCAGCTCCTCGGTGAGGTCGATGATGTTGGTGTCGAACACCACGAGCTTCATCGCGATCGCCGGGATCGAGGCCAGCACCGCGGCGAAGATCGAGGAGTAGACGACGGAGGTGCCCATCGAGCCCGACTGGTCGACGCACAGGATCACCTCCTCCAGATTGGTCCGGCGCGCGGCGCGCGCGTGCCCGATCAACGTCTCCGGCACGATGGTGCGATGCTCGGCCTGCCAGTGGCGCAGGTTCTTGCCGATCGTGCGCGGCCAGTCGATGTCGCCGGCGCGCGGTCGGCGGGTGCGGCGGCGGCGGTCGACCGCACCGCGGATCGTCTCGGTGGTGCGGGCATCGAGCTTTTCCATCAGCTCCTTGACGACCTTGGCGACGACTTGGCGCGCCGTCGACTTGGTCTTCTCCGGCATCACCGAGCGCAGCGCCATGAGGTCGGCGACGAGATGCACGTCGGCTTCGAGGGCTGCGAGAAACTCAGGCTGCAGCAGCATCTCCTTCAGGCCGAGCCGCTCGAACGCGTCCTTCTGGATCACCTGCACGACCGGTGCCGGAAAGAACTCCCTGATGTCGCCGAGCCAGCTCGCGACGCGCGGCGCCGAGCCGCCGAGACCGCCGCGTCGGCCGCCGCCGCGCTTGCCGCCGGAGCCGGCGTCATAGAGTCCGGCCAGTGCCGCATCGAGGCGCCGATCGCGATCGGACAGGCCGGCCTGGTCGTCGCCGCCAAGCACGAGGCGCCAGCGGCGGTTGCGCTCGGCATCAGCGTCGTCGCTCATCGATTGGCTTCCTTGATCGGCCGGTCGGCGCCGAGGATGGTCAGCAGCAAGGGCAGGGCCGCGTCGAAGCCGGCGGCGGTGGCCGGCAGCGGCGCGGGCAGCAGCGGGCTGGCGTCGGAGGTGGAGCCGACGGCCAGCGGCCGCTGCCTGGCCAGTTCGTCCAGCAGGCGCCGCCGCTCGTTGCGGTCGAAGCTCGCGAAGGCACGGCGCATCACCGGCAGCAGGTTGTTGAACGCCTCGTCGTCGATCGCAGCCAGCCAGCCGTCGATGATCCGGCGCAGCATCTGGTCGTGCAGCAGCACCTGGCCGCTCTGGCCGAGAAACCCGTCGAGCCAGTCGCCGGCCTCCAGCGTCGGCACGCTGTGGGACAGCGCGCGCGACAGTGCCAGCGCGGTCTGCTCCGGTGACACGATGCCCTGATCGTACAGCACGCGGTTCGCCAGGCCCTTCAACAGCGGATGCGCCGCCGCATCGGCGGCGACGTGCAGCAGCGCGCGGCTCCAGCCGTCGCGCAGGCCGCGATCCTCGATCAGTCCGATCGCGACGTCGAGCCGCGCCAGCCTGCCGCGGAGATCGGCGGCGACGTCGGCCTGCAGGCTGCGGCAGGCATAGACGAGGCCGGCACAGATCGCCTCGACGAGGCTGGTCACCAGCAGCCGCAGCGCCTCGGTCGGCAGCGCCCGTGCGGTGCCGTAACGCAGGATTTCGGCGAGCGGCGGCACGGCCTCGGTGAGATCGGCAACATCGCTTGTCGCGGCCGAGCGCTGCTGCAGCAGCGCGATCGTCGTCTCGGCCGCCTCGCTCAGACCCGCTTCGAGACAGCCGCGCACGATGGCCGCGACGGTGTTCAACGAGGTCGCCGCCTGTGCGTTGGTGACGGCGGCATTGCCCGCAGCCTGCGCGACGGTGGTGCCGTGCACCAGCGCCTCGACGAGACGCACCGAGAATTCCGGCTCCCAGCGCAGGCGCCAGTTCTCGCGAAAGGTGCCGCGGCTCTGTCCCGATCCCTGCAACCGTCCCCACGGCACCTGGATCAGGCCCAGCCGGTGCAGGAGCTGCGACTTGGCAAGCCCGGCCTCGCTGCGCAGGTCGAGCGCGATGTCGGTGTCGAGCGCCTCGGGCTTCAGCTTCAGCTTGCGCTGCCAGCGCGCGAGATCGGCGGCGAGCGGCATCTGCGGCACGCTGTCGTCGATCTCGCCGACACGTTGCCCGATGATGAGCTGCTGCTCGATCAGGCGGAACGGCGCCGTCTCGCCCTCGCAGAGCGTCGCAAGGCTCGCCTCGCGCATCTCGGCCAATCCCGGCAAAGCGACGTCGCGCAACGCGGCCAGCGTGATCGCGAGCCGGGACGCCTCGATGACAGATGCCGTCGATGCCGGCCGCCCGTTCCGCCGCAGCAGCTCCGCGACACGGGCCTGCCAGCGGGTCGTGAAGCCGGTGGCGTCGAGCGCGGCGGCCCCTCCGTGCTGCAGTCCCTGCCACAGATGCGCGTACCAGCCCGGCGAAATTACGCCGGCGCCGTAGCCCGACGCGGCCGCGAGGCGCGTCTCCGTCCACGGCACCCAGGTGGCGGTGACCTTGACCTGCGGCAGCCCCTTCAGCAGCGCGCGATCATCCTTCAGCGCCACTTTCCGCCGCAGTGCCGGCACGTGCCAGGCGCCGCAGATGACGGCGACGGCCCCGTCCTGCTCGCCGAGCGCCGCCGCGATTTCCAAGCGCATATGCGCTTCGCGGCGCAGCTCGCGCCGGGCTTCATCGGCAGGCTGGTAGCGCAGCGGATCGATCTTGTCGCGCAACGCCGCGATCGCGGCTTCCAGCGCGGCAAAAATCTCCGGACCATGCGCCCCCTGTTCGACGATCGCATTCCACCAGGACTCGCTGTCGTCATAGCCGGCAAGGGTGGCGAGATAGGCCAGCGGGTCGCGCCGGATCTGCGCCAGCTCAGGATCGACCGTGTCCGGCTCATCTGGCGCAGGCGCATCGGCGTCCTCCGGCGCGGCCTCGCTTTCATTGCCCTCCGGCTGCTTCGGCTTGGCCCGTTCGGCGAGGCGGTAGGACGCCGGCAGGTCGATGAAGCGGACCGGCCGTCCCCTCGCCAGCGCCCAGCGGATCGCCTGCCATTCGGGCGAGAACAGCGCGAACGGAAAGAAGCTCGCATTGGCGGCATCGTCCTGGGCGTGGACCAGCAGCGCGATCGGCGGCGCCATCGCGGGCGAGGCGGCGAACGCGATCAGCTCATCGGCATCCGGCGGCCCTTCGATCAGCACCACGGCCGGATCGGCCGCGTCGAGCGCTGATAGCACGGCGCGCGCCGATCCCGGCCCGTGATGCCGGATGCCGAGCAGATGCAGGCGATCGGGTTGCGGCGCGGCCATGTCAGATCACGTCGCGGATCGCGCCGTACAGATCGGCCCACGGCTTGCGCTCGCGCACCACCGTTTCGAGATATTCCTGCAGCACGACCTTGTCCTGCACCGGATCCTTGACGATGGCGCCGACGAGGTTCGCCGCCATGCTCTGCGCATCGATCACGCCGGAGCCGAAATGGCCGGCTTCCGCCCAGGCGCCGATGGTCACCGCGATGGCCTCCGCCGTCGACAGCGAGCCCGACGGCGACTTCAGCTTGAGCCGGCCGTCGAGCGTCTGGCCGTCGCGCAGCTCGCGGAACACCGTGACGATGCGCATGATCTCCTGGTCGGCCGGCGCGATCTTCGGCAGCTCGAGGCCGCCGCCGATTTCGCCGACGCGCTTGGTGACGATCCTCACCTCCTCATCGAGGTCGGCCGGCAGCGGCAGCACCACGACGTTGAAGCGCCGCTTCAGCGCCGAGGACAATTCGTTGACGCCCTTGTCGCGCGCATTCGCCGTCGCGATCATGTTGAAGCCGCGCCGGGCATGAACGGCGTCGTTGATCTCCGCGATCGGCATCAGCTTCTCCGACAGCACCGTGATCAGCGTGTCCTGCACGTCCGACGGCATGCGGGTCAGCTCCTCGAAGCGTACGATCCGCCCCGCTTCCATCGCGCGCATCAAGGGCGTCGCCACCATGGCCTCGCGCGAGGGGCCCTTGGCGAGCAGCAGCGCGTAGTTCCAGCCGTAGCGGATCTGGTTCTCGTCGGTGCCGGCCGTGCATTGCACGATCAGCTCGGACGAGCCGGAGATCGCGGCGGCGAGATGTTCGGAGACCCACGACTTCGCCGTGCCGGGCACGCCGAGGATCAACAGCGCGCGGTCGGTCGCGAGCGTCGCCACCGCGGTCTCGATCAGCCGGCGGTTGCCGATATATTTCGGCGTGATCTCGACGCCCGATTTGGTGCGGCCGCCCATCAGATAGGTCACGACCGCCTGTGGCGACAGCCGCCATTGCGCCGGCCGCGCCCGCGTGTCCTCCTGCGCCAACGCCTCGAGCTCGTGGGCATGCAATGCTTCTGCGGAGCGGCGCAGCTGGCCGTCGCTTGGGCTCGCATCAGCGTTTGTCATGGGCGTGCTCCGGACTGTTTGATGGTGCGTTACGTCGGCAACGCGAGAACGAGGTCGGTGAAATCCTTGGCCGCGCGCGCGGTCGCGGGGGACAGCGGGGTGAGCGTGGCGACGAAGGCGGGCATCGTCGCGCGCGGCATCAGCGCAGCCATGAGCACCAGCCGGCCGTCGTCCTTCTGCGCCGCCGGCGTCGTCGCGTCGGCGAGGTCCTGAATCGCCTTCTGCCAGGCCGGCGATGCGAGCACGCGTTCGGCGACCTGCGGCGCGAGCGGCTGGCGGGCCTTCGCCGCCAAGGACATCAGCGCATATCCGTGCAGTGCGTCACCGCCGCAGAGGCGCGCGCCGATGATGCGCAGCACGGTGTCGTCATCGCCCTCGGCCGCGGCGGCATCCATCAGCAGCGTGAGCACGCGGTGCTCGGACGGCGGCAGTGAAGCGATCAGCGCCTCGGGCGGCGCGCTTACCGCCGTGGCGAGCGCGGTGAGCCGCAGCCCGCCGAACAGCCGCTCGCGCAACGCCTCGGCCTCCTGCCATTTCAGGCCGTCGGCCGGCAGCTTGAAGGTCACTGTCGACGCCGCGCCGAGGCCGATCTTGGCCAGCAACGAGCCCGCGCGCTGGAAGCACCGCGCGGCCTCGGTCAGCCGGGCGCCGTGCTCGGTGCGTTCGGCGATCCGGGTCAGGAGCTGTGCGGCGATCTGCTTGACGCTGTCGGCGCGATCGGCGCTCAGGCTCTCCAGAAACGGCCGGTCATCGGAGCCGAGGCCGACCATCAGTGCATCGAGCAGCGCAGCGCGGACCGGCGCGGGCTCGCTCTTCCAGACCGATTCGATCAGCGCGCGGCCGTCGGCGGGATTGTTGCGGCGCTGCTCCGCCACGAAGGCGCGGCGCTGCGTCTTCGGGAAGGTGGTCCAGTTCTCCATGGTGATGCGTTCGAAGAACAGGCCCTTGGTGGCATCGTCATCGGCGTCGGAGGCGATCAGCGCCAGATAAGCGCGCTCGGCGAGGCCCTGGTCCTCGGCATTGGCTTTGATGTGCGGCACGAAATCCGGCAGATCGAACGGATGCAGCCGGCAGCCGGCGGCCTGGATACGGCGCAGCGCGAGCGGCAAGGCGCTCGACGCCAGCGACTTCTCGACGCTGCGCGCCAATGCCTTGAGCGCGCGCCGCGCCGCCTCGGGCAGGATGGGCCGCGCGTCCTGGTGCAGCCGCAGGGCGGCGTCCGGGACGGGATCGGCGACAGGCGCCGCGGCGCCGGCGAAGCGCTGCCATTGCGCGGCCAGCGCAAGGAGTGGCAGCGCAGGCTCGCGTCCGTGTGGCAACAGTTCGGCCAGCGCCGGCGGCGTCGTCAAGGGCTGCCGCGCCAGGCCAAGCAGGAAGGATTGGCGCAGGCGGGCATGGCTCTGGGGATCGATCGCGCTCGCCATCGTCAGCCCTCGTGATGCCAGCGGCCGAGCGCCGTTTCGGCGGCCAGCACCTGCGCAATGCGGCCGTCCCACAGACACAGCAGCGACAGGTCGTCGAGGCCGAGCAGCGGCGTCAGTTGGTCGAACTGGCCGCGCTCCACCGCGATCGCAGCTCCGGCCTCGTCGGCGATGACGAGCGCACCCTTTCCCGCGGTGTGAAGCGTGACGCCCGCGAGCAGCAGCGGCCAGCGATCGAGCCACGGCAGCGCGGCGAGCCGCGCCGTGTAGTCCTGCAGCGCTGGGGCAAGCCCCGGCGATGGCCGCGGCCAGGTCGCGGTCGCCGCCGTCTTGCGGCTCGCCAGCAGCCCGCGCAACGGCGCGGCCGACGGATAGAACACGACCTCGCCGTCGATGATCTCCCCCGGCGCGAACGGAAATCCGGCGCCGCCGCCGGACACCGGCACGAAATCGATCAGCACCGCGGCGCGCGGCTGGCCGGGGTCATCGCCCGTGTTGACGAGCCACGTCTCCAGCCTGCGCAGCTTGTCCGGCTGCACTTCGGACAGGTTGGCGGCAACGATCCACACGCTGCTCGCGCGCGGGGCCGTGGCGTCCGCCAGCAGCTCCTCGCGGCGCAGCGACCAGCCGACCGCGCGTCGGACATCCTCGCGCAGCGGTGCCGGCAGCCGGTCCTGATGCCGGTAGGCCGAGGCGATCAGGGACATGATGCCGAGCTGCTCGATGGCGAGATCGGCGCGGCGATCCTCTCCGACGCGATACAGTTCGGATGAGAGCTGGTCGAGCCGCGCAGCGAGGCCGCCGGCCTTGGCGTCGACCAGTCGCGTCGACAGCGTGCGCGCGGCGGACGCGCCGCGGGCGGCGAAATCGGCAAGCCCCTGGGTGAGCTGATCCGCGATCCAGCGCTCCAGTTCGTCGAGTCCGGCGAGGATCGCCACCTCGCGCTCGGCCCTGATCCGCTCGCGCTGCGCCTCGGCGCGCGCGGCAGCCTTTGGGTCGGCGGGAGCAATCGTCGCGGCCTCTGCCAGGGCAGCATCGAGCGACGGTGGCGCGCCCGCATCGTCGCCCTCCGGCTTGGGCTTGCCCGGCGCGCGGCCGCTCGAGCCGCGCCGCCGCGCGCTCCAATCCTCGACCCATTGCGGCGGGTTGGTGGTCTCGAACCGCTCGGGCTTGTCGACCCGCTGCCACAGCACCGCCAGCACGTGCTTGCAGGGAAACTTGCGGCTCGGGCAGGTGCATTTGTAGCCGCTGCCGTCGGCCGCGGCGACCACGCGATACGGCGTCGCGCCGGAGCCCTGGCATTCGCCCCACAGCACCTCGGCATCGCTGCTCGCGGCCAGCATTGGCCAGTTGGCAGGCTTCACGAGCTTCAGCGCTGCGGCGAGTGAGGCCTGATCAGGCGCGAGCCCTTCGATTCGTTCGCGTGTCAGAGACACCCACTCTCCCAACCGGCTGATCGCGCGATGCCGCACTCCCTAGCAGATGGCGGCGGAGCCGCACAACAATTCCAGCGCGATGCCTGCTGATTTCGCTTCGCGTCGCGCGGGAAAGAAACTGAGCGATCTGCGCAACGCTCGTCGCGTCACGCGCACGCCGGCGGAACTGCGGAGTTTCCTGGGCGGGCATGAGGCGGGCGCGATATCTCCGACGCCGCGGCGAGCTCGCGCACCGGACGCTCTGAAATCGCCGCCGCTCATACGGAACTACATCGCCGTTTCGCCGTCGGAACGGCTCGTCCGTGAAGCACATCAGCGCGCTGTCGGGCCCGTTGTCTTCCATCACATCGAACCCCGCTGCTCGCGCGCGCTGTGTTCAGCACGGAGGCCATCAGCATGGCCGCCCTTGGAATTTTTCCCGGCCATGCACTGGTGAGATGCCCGGATCATCCGCGTCGTACTGTAATCCTGCGGTAAGGCCGTGACGCTAGCTTCAACGCGTCCTTGATCGAGGTCACGTCGGTTTGCCATCGACAGCGTGTCATGATGAGCCATTGCTCGCCGTCTCTCGATGTGGCGTTCGATCGGAAGGACATTGGAGCGCCGCCGCAGACCCGAAAGCCCGGCCTGATCAGGTCGGCTCCGTCCCACCTGCGGCACCTTCCATCATGATCTGGCGCCGCATGGCTTCGAACGTCGTCGGAGTCCAGTGAGCAGGCCGTTCGGTTTGTGTCCCAGCCCCACACGTCCGAACGGCCTGCCATGATGGAGCTCGGGGCGGTGCTCGCGCTCACATGTTCGTTGTGCATCTGCCATCCGCCGTCTGTAATGATGCGGTAAGCCGCAGCCACGAGGCTCTCGCAGCGACGGCCGAGCCGATCGCAAGGAGAACCCAATGAAACGAATTTGCGCGCTCATGATCATGGCCTCGACCATCGCAGGCACGATCGCCACGCCGGCCAACGCTGGCGGGAATCGCGGAGCGGCGGTCGCCGCCGGCGTCGTCGGAGGTCTGGCGATCGGAGCCCTGATCGGTTCGGCGGCAACCGCCCGTTCCGCGCCCACCTATGTCTACAGCTACGACGACTATCCGCCGCCGCGGGTCGTCTATCGTCGTCACCGCGTCTATGAGTACGACGCGGAATACGGCAACTATGGCGACGGCTATTTGTCCGGCTACCGGGACGGCTATTCCGACGGATCCTGGGACAACGACTGAGACCGCCGCCCGAGGACAAGGTCCCGCCAATACGGGACCTTGTCCTTGGTCCGAATGTTCGGATCCGCTGACGAGGCTGCCGCGTCCGGCGTTGCCTCAATCCTATGGTTCCTTCGGCCGCGTCACCAGGAATGCCACCACCGTTCGTTTGCATCCTGTCCAGCCGAGCAGCCGCGCCTGCACCGCGAACTCGCGCTTGACGTAGGTGCCGGATCGGGCGGCCGCCGCTTCCGCGGCGCCGATGCAATCCGCCTGGTCGCGGAAGCACAGCGAAATCCAGCCTTCGCTGCCAGAGTCCGCACCGGTCTTGTGGATCGAGACGGGTAGACCGTAAGCGGGATGATCAGCGCTGTAGAAGGCAGTTGCGAGCGCGAGGCTCTCGGTGCCGCCGACATGCTCGAGCGGCTTCCCCGTCAACTCCCGCCATTGGCGCGTCGCTTCCCGCGCGGTCTGCTGGTAGAAGGTGCGGCCTTCCTCATAGCCGTGCCTGTTGCGGTAGAAGGCGTGGAGCGGCGCCGCGACGATCGCAGCCAGGACGGCGATCCCGGCCGTCAGCACCGCGATGTTGACGGTGTGGAAGCGCGCGATCGGATAGCCTGCGCCGCAGACGATCACCACGACGAACAGGAACAGTCCCTGCAGTGCCCATAGCGATGGCAGGTCGGTACCCATGATCAGCGCGTTGATGACGGGCAGACCGACCGTGCCGATGGCGATATAGGACAACAGCCGGAGGCCGCCGTTCAGCGCGGCCATCTCCGTGGTGAAAGACCTGATCCTGGCGCCGGCGACGATCAGCCAGGTGGCAGCCGGCACGGCCATCGCGGCCGCGAGCCCCAGCAGGAAGAACAGGGAATCCCGCGACGACGTCGCCAGGGTGGAGCGCGCGTGCATCAGCGCATGCTGGATGGGCGCGTCGTGTCCGACGAGCCAGTCGAGATGCATCGACAGCGCGGCGAGGCCTGCGGCCGTGGAGATCCATGGCGACGCCGAGGTGAAATAGGCGCGTCGCTGCGGATGCGCCATGGCGGCGAATGCGAAGCTCATCACCAGAAAGATCGAGTAGTACTTGCCGAGCAGCGCGAGCGCGGTCGTCAGGCCGGCGGCGGCCGCCCAGGGCAGCGTTCGCGTTTCGAACGCGCGCAGGAAGCAGTAGGTGGCGAGCGGCCACGTCGCCAATTGCACCGAGTTCGCGTTGAAGCGCTGCGCGTGAAACTGATAGGCCGGCGTCAGCATCAGCAGCAGCAGCACGATCACCCGCTTGTCCCCGACGACGAAGCGGCGCGAAATCAGGTCGACGAACCACAGCGCCAGCGCCGCATTGGTCATCGCCATCAGGTGGAACGACCAGTCGGAAAGAGGGAAGACGGCGGTCCAGGCGCCGGCGATCCAGCCCATCAGTGGCGGATGCTTGTCGTAGCCCCAGGCGAACTGCCGTCCGAATGTCCAGGTCTCGATCACGTCGGGATGCAGGCCGGCGCCGGCATAGGCGATCGAGAGATAGGCCGTCCACACGGCCACGAAGCACACCAGCAGCAGCGGCACGGCCCAGCCGGCCTCGATGCCGTCGAGCCAGCGCAGGAACGGACGGCGCCAGGCCGCCGGATGACAGTCCGACCGTTCGGCGACGGTCGAGAACGCAAAGCCATGGAACATGTCGGTGTTGATCAATGATGAGGCGACGGATGTGACGCGCGATCGGCAGCCGCGGCCGACAAAGAATGGCGGATCGCCCGGTATGTCCGGTCGATCATGCGGCAGGCTTCATGCGGGCGAATCCTCGGCGCGTATTTGAATGCCAGTCTAGGCCGAGACGATTACGAAAGGCTGACGTCGAAAATCGTATCATCGCGGCATGGCACGTCATACCACCGCAATCGCGCCGGCCGAGAAGTCGTTCAGCTTGCAACTGAGATATCGCGATGGAGGCTCGATCAGCCCTGGCAGATCGGGTCGACTTCGATTGAGCGCTGAAAAAAACAACGGTATCAAAATGCCGCCGACGTAATCCTATTGTAATCCGTCTGTAATGATAGGAACAGCCGATTGTCGATGTTGCGGGAGGATGGCGTGCGCGTTCTGGTCGTTGAGGACGATCCCCAGCTCGGGCTCTGGCTGCGGGATGCACTCGCGACGGCGTTCGGCTCGTCGGACATCGTCACGACGCTCGACGAGGCGCGGGCGGCGATCGCGGTGCGCAATTTCGAGCTCGTGGTCATTGACCGCGGACTACCGGACGGCGACGGGCTGGCGCTATTGCCGGACCTGCGGCAGCAGAAGCCGAGCCCCGCGACCGTGGTGCTGACGGCGCTCGACGATCCCGCCGACATCGCGCGTGCGCTCGACGAGGGCGCGGACGACTACGTCGCCAAGCCGTTCGAGCCGATCGAGCTGGTGGCACGAGCGAGGGCGGTGCTGCGCCGGCTGTTTCTCGACCGCGGCGCGATGGTCTCGATCGCCAATCTGGGCTTCGACATCGTCAATCGCGCGGTCTGCGTCGACCAGGCGCCGATCGTGGTGCCCAGGCGCGAACTGGCGATCCTCGAGGCGCTGGTTCGCCGCAGCGGGCGGGTGGTGCTGCGCGAGACGTTGGAGACCGCGGCCTACGGCTTCGAGGACGAGATCCAGTCGAACGCGATCGAGGCCCATGTGTCGCGGCTGCGCCGCCGCCTGCGCGAAGCCAATTGCAGGGCGACGATCAGGCCGGTGCGCGGCCTCGGCTATCTCCTGAGCGGCGAGTGACGCAGGTGAGGTGGCAGAAGCTCAGCCGTATCCGCCGCTCCATCACGCTGCTCTCCGCGACGCTGATTGCGGTCGTTACCACCATCATGCTGATCTGCGCCGCTGCCTTGCTGATCCGCTTCGGCGGCGACGATGACGGCACGTGGGGTGCGGCCGACGTTGCCGACGCGCTGAAGGAGGCCGTGGCTCGCGATGCTGGCGGCCAATTGCTCGTGAAGCAGACGCCCCGCCTCGACACGATCATGCAGGACTTCCCGACGTTCTGGTACGTCGTCTCCGACAAGAGCGGCGAGGTGAGCTACGGGCCGATTCCGAAATGGCGGCCGCACAAGGGTCCGTCGTCGCAGAACGGCACCAGCTTCCTGGCCTATGCGATCGACGGCGAGACCCGGCGCCTGAAACGGATGATGGCGGTCCGCAATACGCCGGTCGGCGAGGTCTTGATCGAGACCGGCGGCGTCGCCTACACGTCGACGCAGCTGATGACGGGCACCTTGACCGACGCGACCATCGTCGCGCTTCCGATCATCCTGGTCCTGGTCGCGACGGTGCTGGCGGCGCTGTTGTTCGTGCCGACGCTGATCGCCCGCCCGGTGCGTGCGGTCGCACGCGCGGCCGAGATGATCGACGGCGTGCCCGACGGCCGAAGGCTGCCCGAGCGGGACGCGCCGGCCGAATTGCTGCCGCTGGTCACCGCCTTCAACCGCGCCTTGTCGCGCATCGACCACGCCGCCGAGGCGCAGCGCAACTTCCTGTCCAATGCCGCCCACGAGCTGCGGACCCCGCTGACCAACGCCCGCACCATGCTGGAGGCGGTGCCGGATGCCGGCCTGCGCGCGAAACTGGTCGGCGAGAACCAGAAGCTGTCGTCGATCGTCACCATGCTGCTGCAACTGGCGCGGATTTCGCTGGAGCCGGACGAGCTGGGCGAGATCGACCTGGTCGCGTTGGCGCGGCGCGTCACCGCCGAGCACGTGCCGATGGCGCTGCACTCCGGGCTCGAGATCGGCTTCGCCGGCTGCGATGCGCCGGTCCGGATCCGCGGCTCGGAGCCAGCGATCGCGGTCGCGCTCTCCAACCTGATCAGGAATGCGGTCGCGCATGCCGGCGCGGGCGGTCCGATCCTCGTCGAGGTCGACGCCGCGGCGCGCCTGCGCGTGATCGATTCGGGGCCCGGCCTGCAATCCGATCAGCCCGAACGCCTGCTGCGGCCGTTCGAGCGCGGCCACGCTCGCGGCGAAGGCATGGGGCTCGGGCTTTCGATCGTCTCGCAGGTCATGGCGACGCATCAGGGCGGCGTCGCGCTGCGCGAGACGCCGGGCGGCGGCACCACGGTCGAGCTCAGCTTCGCGCGCGCCGCGCCTTCGCAAGGCGGCGCTGCGGATGCGACATTGCCGGCCGTCCGGCGCACGGCCGAGCAGGCGGGATTGCCGCCGCGCTCCTGATGTCGAGACATTCCTTCCGGCGGTTCGGCGCTCAGCGCGGCTCCCTGCTCCGCTGCCACTTCAGGAAGTCGCTGTAGAGTCGCGCGGCCTCGTCCGGCGACATCCTCGCCTGCGCCTTGCGCTCGTCGAGAAACTTGCGGAATTCGGCCGGGTTGGCATCCTGGCCCGGCGACTGCATGGCGCGAGCGCCATCGAGCCATTCCTGCGCCGCCTTGAAGCGGACCAGGCCCTGCACCGGCGCCGACAGCACGGTATCGCGCCATTTCGGATGCCGCGGCGGCGATTGCAGCACCTGGATCTTGCCGAACAGCGCGTCGACGAACCGCGCCGTGCGGCGATAGCGCTCGCTGTTCTCCGGCCAATTGTAGACCATCAGCACGGTCGAGGCGGCGACGGTCTCGACCTTGGTGCCCGGCGGCACCAGGTTCGGATATTCCTCGGACGAGAACGACGACGGCAGATAGATGTCCTGCAGCGCGTGGTCATAGGGGATCGTCAAGAGATGCAGCCGGCCGCCCTCGTTCTTGATGCCCTTGATGATCGGCGCGTCCTTCGACACCGAGGCGATCCAGGCGTCGCCCTGGCCGTCGATCAGCTTCTGCAGTCCGCCGGTCGGATCGGTCTGGGAGTCGATGTCGGCGCGAATGCCGAGCCGGCGGAAGATCGTGCGCGCCGCCGGCAGGCCGATCGAGCGCTCGGCGAACACCCGCCGTCCATTGAGATCCTCCAGCGAGCGGATCTCGCGCCGCGCGACGATGTGGACGTCGTTGTGGAAGAGCTGCGCGATGTAGCGCACGCGCTGGGCAATGTCTGGAATGTTGTATTCCGTCTTCACGAATTCCAGCGCGTCGGTGGTGACGAAGCCCATGTCGATGTTCTTCAACATGATGATGTCGATGAGGTTCTGCGCCGAGCCCCTGCCGAGGATCGGCAGCACGCGCAGGCTCTCGCCCTCGTCGAGCACCGCGGCCATGTCGGAGCCCATGACCGACATCGGCCCGCCGATCGGCGCGGTGATCACGGTGACGGTGCCGGAGTTCAGCGCCTCGCGGTCCGGCAGCGTACCGACGGCGCCGCCGGTCGGCGGGCGCTGCGGCAATTGCTGCGCTCGGGCGCTGCCAGACAGCGCCACGAGGGATGACAGAACACATGCAAATACGAATGCGCCAACAGTTACGCGCGCGACACGATTCACCGAACGCTTCCTCGATACATTCTAAATTGACAGTGGACTTAGCAGTTCGATCCCGGCCGAAGTTTGGCCGTGAGGTGGCGATCCGCGAGATGCTGCAAAGTCGCCCGGCCCGCTTCACCGCTGTGCTGAAAATGCGGTGCAGGAGCGTGATCGAGTGTTGCGATCGAGGACCGGCGCTGAGCGCGCCGAATCCTCGATCACAGGCCGTGTTCGGTGGAGAACGACCGTCCTGCGTGCGTGTCGAAACGTCGCACGCTCGGCGCTGAATGGTGGCGCCGCGCGCCGGCGCTCACGCGCTCGCCGCGTCGAGCCGCGCGACCTGGTCCGCGGTCAGCGCGAGCTCCGTCGCCGCCACCAGCGTGTCGACGTGCTCGGGCCTGGTGGCGCTGGCGATCGGCGCCGTCACCGAGGGCTTGGCCAGCAGCCACGCCAGCGCGATCGAGGCCTGCTGCGCTCCGGTCTCCCTTGCGACCGCGTCCAGCGCGGCGAGGATGCGCATGCCGCGCTCGTTCATGTATTTCGGGATGCCGCGCTGTCCGCGCGGGCTCTTGCCGAAATCGGCCTCCGAGCGATACTTGCCGGTGAGGAAGCCGGCGGCCAGCGAGAAGAAGGTGATGACGCCGACGCCGTAGTTCTCGCAGACGCGTTGCAGCGCGCCTTCGTAGGATGCGCGCTCGGCGAGGCTGTATTCCGGCTGCAGGCTCTCATAGCGCGGCAAGCCGCTCTTCGCCGACAGCTCGAGCGCGGCCTGCAGCCGCTCCGCCGAGAAGTTCGAGGCGCCGATGACCCGCACCTTGCCGGCCTTGATCAGCCTGTCATAGGCCGCCAGCGTCTCCTCCTGCGGCGTCGTCTCGTCGTCCTTGTGCGACTGATAGAGATCGATCACGTCGGTCTGCAGCCTGCGCAGGCTGTCCTCCACCGCGCGCGCGATGTAGTCGGCCTTCAGCCCGACCTTGCCGTCGCCCATGTCCATGCCGACCTTGGTGGCGAGGATGATGCGATCGCGGTTGCCGCGCAGCTTCATCCACTTGCCGATGATGGTCTCGGACTCGCCGCCGCTATGGCCGGGCACCCAGCGCGAATAGACGTCCGCCGTGTCGAGGAAGTTGATGCCGGACTCCAGCACCTTGTCGAGCAGGCGGAACGAGGCCGCCTCGTCCACCGTCCAGCCGAACACGTTGCAGCCGAAGCAGAGGGGCGGAACGTTGAGGCCGGAACGGCCGAGCGGGCGCATCTTCATGGGAGGCTCTCGATCTGAATGATGTTGGCTGCATCCGTCGCGGACGCCTGCCGCAGATTGCCGTCATTCGTCGCGCGAGACCAGCGCGGCAGGAGCATGGCGGGCCCGCCCGGCCGCATCCAAACCGTGGCACGGCTGCCCCGAAGTGGGTCCGGCAGCGTCAGACTTTTCACTCACTTGCCGATGATGGTCGCAGCCTGCGAACGCCTCGCAGCTGGAGACGCGGGGGGCCATGATCAAGGAGTCCGTCTGATGAACACGCTGACCCATGACCAGCTCGGGCTGAGCTCAGATGGCCTCATGATGCCCGATCCGGCCGCGGCGGCGAAGAACACGACGACCAATATGGCTGCGGCTGCCTCGCCTGTCGTGCTGCCGCCCGGCGCGGTGTCGGATCCGGTGGTACACGCCGACGGCTCCGAGACCGTCTCGGTTCACACCGGCGGGCTCACCTTCAACCTCACCTTCGATGCCGCCGCCGCGGCCGCGCCCGAAAGCTTCCGCGCCGGCGTCGAGCAGGCGGCGGCGATCCTGTCCTCGGCGATCACCGATCAGGCCACGGTCAACCTCGCGATCGATTTCGCCGGCACCGGCGGCGGGGCCGGCGCCAATGTCTCCAATGGCGTGCTCACCAGCTACGCGCAGCTCCGAACCGATCTGCAGGACCACGCGGCGGCCGGCGACACGGTGTTCGACAACCTGCCGACGGGGCGGGCAGTGCAGGGCCATTCCCAGGTGTTCGTCGCCAATGCTCAGGCCAAGGTGCTCGGGCTCATCGATCCAAACAGCACGACGACTGAGGACGGCTTCGCCGTCTTCAACACCGACATCCCGACGCAGTCGCTGGTCGGCGTCGCGCTGCACGAACTGTCGCATGCGCTGGGACGGGTGCCGTCGCCGGGCAATCTCGACATCTTCGACCTGTTCGACTTCACCAAGCCGGGGCAGCATCTGATCAACAACAGCATCAGCTCGGCGCCTCCCGCGTATTTCTCGCTCGACGGCGGGCTCACCAAGATCGCCGATTACGGCCAGATGTCGGACCCGGCCGACTTCCTCAACACCGGCATCCAGGGCGCCCGCGATCCCTTGAACGAATTCTACAATCCGACCACGTCGCAGACGCTGTCGCCGATCGATCTCGTGGTGCTGGAGACGCTCGGCTACAATATCTCGACTCCCGACACGCAGGCCCTGCTCGCCCAGATCCCGCACGCCGCCGGGGTCGCCGCACCGGTGCAGACGCCGCAGCAGGCCGTCGCGATCGCCTCCGCGGTGGCCGCCGAGACGGCCGCCAGCCTCACCAAGCTGGGTGATGCCGCCGGCGCCGCGCAGGTGCTGGCGAATGTCCAGGCCGACGCTGCTGCGCTGAATGGCGCCGATGCCGGCGCGAACCATGACCACGCAACGGCCCATGCGTCCTATTCCGCCGAGCCGCACCACGATCCGATGATGCTCGCGATGCATCTGCACGCGATCAGTGCGAACTGAGGCGGTCGCTACCAGCAGAGGATTGATTGGGCGCGAGAAGGCCATCGCGTAGTCGATCTAAGTCATGCCCGCCATTTCATCGTCGTCATGGCCGGGCTTGCCCCGGCCATCTCCGTCGCACTCGCCTGAACTGAAAGGCGTGATGTAGCCAGGCGATCGGGCGGATCGGAGGTGCGGTCCGCTCACGATCGATCGCCATGTGTCCGACGCGACAGGTCAGGATCGCTCGCGGTCGCGTTGTCGGTCGAGTTGACGCAAATAGCTCAAGCCGCAGACGGTCAGCCGGCCGGGATCATGCACGCCCTGATCGGTCATCCCGCGCATGTGCCGCGCCAGCGCGCGCCGCGTCCCCTGGTCCAGATCGTGTCTGGTCATGCGGCGATAGATCTGCATCGCTCGCGAGAGCGGCTTGGCAAGTTCGATCCGAGGCATCGAAGTCAACGGAAGCTGGCGGCGATCGTTCCGAATGCCGGCCCATCATCGGAGCCAACTGGTGCGCCGCTGATTTTCGCCCACGCGCAAACGATGCGGATGGTCCTCGCGTTCGGCTCCTACCGATAGACGACGATCGCTGCAGGCGGGTTGACCTCAACCTCGGTCTTCGACCGCCATGTCAAGACATCTCCGGGGCAAAAGCACCAAGTCTCGACGCGTCGCATATTGCACGGTTCACGGGAACTCGCGTATCTTTCAGGTAGCGCGAATACGACGGTGATTACTCGGGGGCGAGGCGATCGTTGGGCGCTGGGGGATCGTTCATGGAAATGAAGTTCGCTTTGCGTGCGGCGCTGACGGGGGCTGCCATTGCGCTGCTCGGTGGATGTGCGATGTCGCCGGAGGGCCTGAATTCGCGCGACGTTGCCGACAGCAAAAGCTTTTCCGAAAGTTACGAGGAGATCTACCGCCGCTTGAGCGAGACCGGCAAGCGCTGTTATCCGCCCGTGCGGGTCTTTGGCAATCCGGGCAACCCGGGCGGGGGACAGATCGAATCTGAAGGCGAGCTACACCGCGACCGCGGCTTTGCGGAGTTTCGCCTGGTCGCAGGCAGCTATGGGGTCCGGATGAACTACTTCGTCTCAGCGCGCATCGAAAAGTCCGGCTCCGGATCGCGCGTGACCATCAAGGTCAGCAACCCGATGGGAGCGGGCCCCCTTAGCGACCGTATCTACCGCTGGGCCGGTGGGGACTCGAGCTGCTAGCTCCGAGCTTCAAGAGCTGCCGTAATGACCAAGAAGCTCGAGCCGATGCATCCCGGAGAGGTTCTGCGCGAGGAGTTCCTGGTTACGCTCGAGATGTGAGCGGGCGCTCTCGCCAAGATTCCGGGCGGCTTGAGGACCGGAGGCTTGGCGTGTCCGCGGGCAGGGGGATCTCAAGCTTCGTGCACTGTCACCGTGACCGCGGGGCGGCGAGCTGGCCGATCGCCCGCCGCGTCCCGGCACGGCAGATCAGGATTGGTCGGAGCCGCGTTGTCGGTCGAGCTTGCGCAGATAGCTGAGGCCGCACACGGTCAGCCGGCCGGGATCATGCACGCCTTGTTCGGCCAGTCCGCGGATATGCCGCGCCAGGGCGCGCCGCGCTCCCTGGTCCAGATCGTGTCTGGCCACGCGACGATAGATCTGCATCGCTCGAACGAGCGGCTTTGCGAGTTCGATCTCAGGCATCCGGGCCAACGGGCGGCGACGGCGATGGTTCCGACGCATCAGGGCGCAGACGCCGGCTTGGCCGGGCGCAGCGTGACGACGACGGGAATGGCGATCGCGTAGATGGCGACGACCGACAGCCAGATCGCCCCGGGCCATTCGTCCCTGACGGCGAAGTAGAGGCTCGAGAAGCCGAGCGGCGCAACGATCGAGGCGAGGCTGACCGTGGCGGCGAGCACGCCCTGGAACTGGCCCTGCAAATGTGCGTCCACCTGCCGGGTGGCGATCGACTGCAGGGCCGGCATGCCCATGCCGCCGAGCGCGAACAGCGGCATCGCGCCAAACACCATCCAGCTCTGGTTGGCGAACGCCATGGCGGTGAGGGCCGTGCAGACACAGGTCACTCCGGTCAGGATGGCGCCGCGCTCGGTCAGCAATCTCACGGCCGGACCGGGAAGGAATATTTGGGCCAGCATCTGGCACACCCCGAAGGTGCCGAGCGACAGGCCGATCCAAAGACCGCTCCAGTGGAAGGCGTCGCCGCCCCACAGCGCCCAGCAGACGCCATAGGCCTCGCCGGTCGCGCTGAACAGGAAGAAGAGGAGAACGACCGGCAGCAGGCTCTTGACGGCGAACACCCAGCGCAGTGGCCGCAGCGGGTTCAGAACTGCGATCTCGATCTTGCCAGGGTCCGGCGGTCGCGATTCCGGCAGCATCAGCAACGCCAGCAGGACGTTGCATCCGTTCAAGGTCGCCGCCACGACGAACGGCAGCCGCAGCCAATGGTCGCCGAGCACGGGCCCGATGATGAATCCCATGCCGAACATCGCATTGAGGAGGCCGAAGCGGCGGGCCCGCTCGTCCTCGCGCGAGACGTCGGTGATGTAGGCCGTGGCCACCGAGACGTTGGCGCTGGTGACGCCGGCGATGGCTCGGCCGAGCAGGAGCATCCAGAGATCGGGCGCAGCCGCCAGGAACAGGTAGTTGACGATGGCGCCGGCCAGCGAGACCAGCAGCAGCGGGCGCCGGCCGAGCCGATCGCTCAGCGAGCCCAGCACCGGGGCGCAGATGAACTGCATCGCGGCGTAGAGCGCCGTCATGACGCCGAGAAGGAACGCCACGTCGCCGGTGTGGGTCACGTCGTGCAGCAGCGCCGGCAGGATCGGAAAGATCAGCCCGATGCCGGCGGCATCGAGCACGATGGTGAGATAGATGACGGCAACAGCCCTGGTCATGGCGCGCTCCGGTCCACGCGAGCCGATGGCGCAAACACGCGCGACCGCTCGCTGGAGCCTGACGATCCGTCAGGCGATTGATGTGTGGGAGACGCTGGGCCGGTCCATGCCAGAAAGGCAGATGGACGGCTTGTACTCGGCCGCAGGCAACGGCCGCTTTTCGCGACAGGCGCCGTCTATACGTGACGAACGGCCGGCGCAAGCCGCTTTTTCCGAACGACGATCGGCGCATTCAATGCATATTCATCGATCCATCGCCGAAGCTCTGCCTCAATCTGCCGACCGACTACGACGTCCGCGAGGCGCGATCTCGGCAAGATTCTCGATCGCATCGAGACGGTGAACAAGCCGCGGGCGGTTTTGAGCGGACAGGTCGGGCGATGGCAGGCGGACGTGGATGGGCTGCGCGGGACGTCTCGTGATCCGCCCCCGACAATGCGCCGTATCTTCACTGCGCTCCTGGCCGGTCATCGAGAGTCCCCGTCCTGCCACCATGCGGCGGCGCGTCGTCACGCGTCCTCGGCGGACGGACGTCGCGTTGGATCAGCGGGGTGAGCAGGTGCTCGGCGAGGTAGAGGGACGCAAGCGGTCGCAGGTGCGCATTGTCGAAGCTGACGAGACCCTCGCGCCGTTTGCGATCGAGATAGATGAGGCAGCCTTCTCGATTGCAGAAGAAGTCATGAAGGCTCTGGTACTCGAACGGTTCGTTGGCCTGGAGCTCGTCTCGAAATGCCTTGTCGATGCCAAGCGCATGCTGGTCGAGGTGCGTCGAGATTCGTGCCGGTGTGAACTGCCAATAGTGCTGCATGACCACCTTGAAGAGGAACGGTTCCCAATGAGGCGCCAGTCCGAGCACGATCACCCGTTTCACGCCGATCCGTTTGATGTCCCGAGACACCTCGCGCAGGTACTCCGTATCGAAGGAATTGTTGAATGAGATGACCACGACATCAGGAACGACCTCTTTGATTGTCGACAGCGCAAAGGAGTTGGACATCTCGCAGTAGTCGGTCGTCAGTCTGGTCAGATCGATCGGGTGTGGACGGCACCCCGACGCATAAACGAGCAGCAGGGACGTATCGGACGGAAGCGTCTTCCGTAAGCCATGGAAGAGATGCGCCGAATGAGAGTCGCCCCAGAGCAGCACCGCTCTGCGAGAGTGGCTGGTGTAGCAGTCCGGGCTGATGCCGTCCCGAGGGACGCGCGTGGGAAGCGCACTCTCGAAGTTGTAGAAGTTGCATTGGTTCTGATTGATTTCCACCAGCTCTTCCCGAGCTGGCGACACGCCCGTGCGGAAGGAATCGAAATAGGCTGCGTAGCTGTTCAGATCGCCCGGCTTGAAGGTCCAGCCGTAGGTCATGGTCAGGGCGCCGATTCCCGCGAGCGTCGCCGAGGCACCGCAGAGCAGTGGGACCGACCGCAAGGGCGATTGCCCAAACCGGATCGGACGTTCCAGAAATCGATAGGTGATCCAGGCCAAACCGGCGCTCAGCGCGATGACGCCGGATCGAAGCGGTGCGGAGCCTGCCTCGCCCATCCAGGCGCGAGTCAGGACGAGCAGAGGCCAATGCCAGAGATAGAGCGGGTAGCTGATCAGCCCGATTCCAACCAGGAAAGGATGCGAGAGAATGCGTCGAGCGACCCAGCTATACGGCCCGGCGCCGACGAGCATGCAGGTCGCTGCGACAGGCAGCAGTGCTGCCCACCCGGGAAATGGCGTATTTCTCGAAATCAGGATCAGGCTCGCCGCCAACAGGACTATTCCCGACGCCGCGAGCCGATCGGAAATGGGTGATCGATGCCCCGCGTCAGGGACAGCGCCGAAGAGCGGCCTGGTGTATGGGGACGACGCGATCGCCAGCAGGCCGCCTGCAAACAGCTCCCATGCGCGCGTGAGCGGGGAGTAGAAGGCCTCGGTCGGGCTGGTGCCCATGGCTTTGATGTTCAGCAGAAATGACCCGACGAGCAGCAGCCCCACGAGGTACGGCAGGGCGCGCTTCCTTGTCCGCCAGCACAGCCACAGCAGCAGCGGCCAGAGGATGTAATATTGCTCTTCGATGCCCAGCGACCATAGGTGAAGCAGCGGCTTCGTTTCCGCGGCCAGGTCGAAATAGTTGGCCTCCTTCCAGAACAGCAGGTTCGCGGCAAATCCGGCGCTCGCCGCAACTTGCTTGCCGAGCTCCTTGTATTCGTCGGTGTACAGAAGAAAGCATCCGAGCAGGAGGGCGGCGAGAAGAACCACGATGAGGGCGGGGAAGATGCGCTTGACGCGACGAGCGTAGAAGGTCCGAACACGAAATGATCCGTTCGCCAGATCCGCAACGATGATCGAGGTGATCAAGAACCCGGATATGACGAAGAAGATGTCGACTCCTATGAAGCCGCCGCGAAGCACATGCGGAAAGGCGTGGAACACGACGACGGACATGACTGCGACAGCTCTCAGTCCGTCGATATCCGGCCTGTAGGCCGTGCCGACCACGGGAACCGGTTTCGAGCCGGCCACTGGCGCGTGCATGTGCGCTCTCTCCCCAAAAGAACGTTCGGCTTCCAATCGTCCTGGCTGCAATCAAACTCGCGAAAATGTCTGTTGTACAATTATGGCGGACAGTGCGGGGCAAACGCAATCATGAATGAGCGTCGTAAGGAGGTGGTCGCCATCGGTGGCGAACGTCGGCCCGTCCGTGCTCATCAGTTCTCTGTCGGCCCGACGGGCAATTCCCGCATCCCCGTCATGCGCAGATTGCCCGTCGAGCCAGTTTGTCGCACGCTGTTCGGCTTGCATCGTCGGGCAAATCAGAACGATGTTTCCGGCCATCCCGCTCGCGATGAAGAGGGACGTTTCGGCCGATCGTCACGGAGCGTAGCAAGCGGGGAGCGATGGACGTGTCGGGTTCGGGGCTTTCGCGCAAGCGGGCCGACGAATGAGCCTGGTGCGTACGGTCAAGTCGCGTGGTCCTGGCCTCCCGATGCTGAGGTCAAGCCGGTCGATGATGCGTCAGACGCGTCTCGCCGGTGATGGGGGCAAGACAGCCCGGTCCCCAGGGAGATCGCGAAGCAGCCGTTAAAACCAGCGCGCGGGGAAGGCCGGGTCGTCCGGCTGGACTCGTGGTACCTGCCGCCTGCATTTTTTTCTGCAGGCGGGCCACGGGCCTCAGTCGAGGTCCGGTCTTCCCCGCGCCCTCTCGTTTGTCGAGGGCGTTGTCGGCAGCATGACCTGGGCGCGAATGGCGTCGCGGGGCTGCGGTGGGCTGTTTGGGAAGATCGTGGAGTGGACGGAGGCGGAGGTGCACGCATTAAGCGATGCGCATCACGCCTGTGAGTTGGAACGGCCTCACGACAAACTCGATGTCGTCCCGGCCCTGAGCCGGGACCCATAACCACCGGCGGAGGTGTGAGGCAGGCAAGTGGCTCAGGGCGCGCCCAACACGTCTCCCTGTGGTTATGGGTCCCGGGTCAAGCCCGGGACGACAGCGGAGAGGATGTTAGGGCGGGACTCCATGACAAGGCCGCGACCTACCAACTACTTCATGATCTTCACGCCCTTGGTCGTGAACCGCTGCGGTCGCTGCTCCCGGCGCACCGGCCGCCGTGTCGTTGCGGCCTTGCCGGTGCCCGGCGGCTGATGCGCCGGCACCAGTTGCTCGGGGCGCGAGCCGATCAGGTCGGCGCGGCCCATCGCGCGCAGCGCGTCGCGCAGCACCGGCCAGTTGTCCGGATCGTGATAGCGCAGGAATGCCTTGTGCAGCCTTCGCTGCCGCAGGCCCTTGATGGCTTCGACCTTGTCACTGCCGCCGTGACGCACGCCGCGCAACGGATTGACACCAGTGTGATACATCGCCGTTGCGGTCGCCATCGGCGACGGCAGGAAGGTCTGGACCTGATCGGCGCGGTAGCGGTTCTTCTTCAGCCACAGCGCGAGGTTCATCATGTCCTCGTCGCTGGTGCCCGGATGAGCCGCGATGAAATACGGGATCAGATAGTACTTCTTGCCGGCCTCCTTGGCGGCGGCGTCGAACATCTGCTTGAAGCGGTCATAGCTGCCGATGCCCGGCTTCATCATCTTGTCGAGCGGGCCGCGCTCGGTATGCTCCGGCGCGATCTTCAGATAGCCGCCGACGTGATGCGTGACCAGCTCCTTGATGTAGGCCGGGCTCTCGACCGCGAGGTCGTAGCGCACGCCGGAGGCGACCATCACGCGCTTGACGCCCTTGACCTCGCGCACCTTGCGATAGAGCCGGATGAGGTCGTCATGCGAGGTGTTGAGGTTCGGGCAGATCTCCGGAAACACGCAGCTTGGCCGGCGGCACGCAGCCTCGACCTTCGGATCCTTGCAGGCCATCCGGTACATGTTGGCGGTCGGGCCGCCGATGTCGGAGATCACGCCGGTGAAGCCCGGCGTCTTGTCGCGGATGCGCTCGATCTCCTGCAAAATCGAGCCTTCCGAGCGGCTCTGGATGATGCGGCCCTCATGCTCGGTGATCGAGCAGAAGGTGCAGCCGCCGAAGCAGCCGCGCATGATCGTCACCGAGAACTTGATCATGTCCCAGGCCGGGATCTTGGCGTCGCCATAGGACGGATGCGGCGCGCGGGCATAGGGCAGATCGTAGACGCTATCCATCTCCGCCATGGTCAGCGGGATCGGCGGCGGGTTGAGCCAGAGGTCGCGGTCGCCATGACGCTGCACCAGGGGACGCGCATTGCCCGGATTGCTCTCCCGGTGCAGCACGCGCGAGGCGCGGGCATAGGCTTCCTTGTCGGCCTCGACCTGCTCGCAGGACGGCAGCCGGATAACCACGTCGCCCTTCTCGCGCGCAGCGCCTTCGTCGGCGGAGTCGAGATCGTCGGCGTGAAGCTCGACGTAGCCCTCAGGGACTTTGCGGAACAGCGCGGTGCCGCGCACCGACTGGATGTCCTTCGGCGCTTCGCCGCCGGCGATGCGGTGCGCGACCTCGATCACGGCGCGCTCGGCATTGCCGTAGATCAGGATGTCGGCCTTGGCGTCGGCCAGCACCGAGCGGCGAACCTTGTCGGACCAGTAGTCGTAATGCGCGATCCGGCGCAGCGAGGCCTCGATGCCGCCGAGCACGACGGGCACGTCCTTGAATGCCTCGCGGCAGCGCTGCGCATAGACCAGCGTGCAGCGGTCCGGCCGCCTGCCGCCTTCGCCATTGGGCGTATAGGCGTCGTCGCTGCGGATGCGGCGATCGGCCGTGTAGCGGTTGACCATGGAATCCATGTTGCCGCCGGTGACGCCGAAGAACACGCGCGGCCTACCGAGCGCCTTGAACGGCTCGGCGGAGTGCCAGTCGGGCTGCGAGATGATGCCGACGCGAAAGCCCTGGGCCTCGAGCAGCCGGCCGATGATCGCCATGCCGAAGGAAGGATGGTCGACATAGGCGTCGCCGGTCACCAGCACGATGTCGCAGGCGTCCCAGCCGAGCGCATCCATCTCCTTGCGGCTCATCGGCAGGAACGGCGCAGGCTTGAGGTCCGCGCGGTGGCGCGGCCAGGAACTCAGCGGTGGGGCGGTGAGGGCGATGTTCATCGCCCACGCATAGAGCCGCGGCGCTGCGAGTTCAACCGAAGCCCCGGTCGCAGGCGAGGGCAGGTGGTCAATTTGTCCGGAATGGTTCCCGCGGCGTTGCGCGGCCGACCTGACGTCGCAGTTCCTGCCGTCTCAGTTGAGGTGATGCGACGCGCCGTTGCGGCGCTTGAGCCAGCCATGGCCGAAATAGGCCAGCAGCGCGGCTGCAGCGAGCATGATCCACATCGAGGGCATCTTCGAGCGCGGGCTGCCGCCGGCCTCGCCGACCGTGACGGGCGCCATGCCGGGCTCGGTCATCGACACCAGCCGCAGGCCGGCGGCGTCGGTCGCGCGCCGCATGTCGGCGATGGCGGAGTGGGGCAGCGGGTCGGCGGCGAACAGCCGACCTGTCGCCGGCGCGTCGGACGCGGCGAGGTCGCTCGGCGGCGGCTCCATCGAAGACTGCGCGGCCTGGGTGCCGGAGGGCAGCTGCGCAAAGGAGTTCAGGTTCGCCGGCCGATGCGGCTTCGGCCCATGCTGCGCCATCCGGTCCGGCTTCTCGGCCTTGTCCATCTTCTTCGGCGTCATGCTCTGCGGCACCGCGACCCGCACCTGCGGCCGCGAATAGGACGCGGGCTGGGTGACGGCCAGCATGCGGTCGGACCAGGCCATATAGGCCTTGCAGAGATCGTTGCAGTACTGGCCGTTGACCATGTCGCCGTTGGCGGGGCCGGCCTGCGCGGCGCCGGGCGCGGCAATGCAGATGACGGAGACCAGCGCGGCGGCCGCTCCGAGCCTCGACGATGTCAAAACAGGCAATGCGCTCAACTGGCCGATCATCGCAATTTCCCCCGTCGCGGTTTCACGCCGTTTGAGGAATAACGACAGCTGGTCTGGTCGAGAGTTGGATCAGATCGCGTCAACATCCGGATGAGTTGAGGTCAATTTGCTGATGCGAGGCGTTATCAATAAGGGGCGGGCTTTGCTGTTCGACATCGACGGCACGCTCGCTGATACCGATGCGCTGCATCTGCAGGCCTTCAACGCGGTGTTCGGGCCATATGGTCATGTGTTCGACCGCGCGCGGGCGGCACGCGAACTGCTCGGCCGATCCAATTTGTCGATCTCCGCCCAATTTCTGCCCGATCAGCCGCCCGAGCGGCGCGCGGCGGTCATGGCGCAGAAGGAGGAGGTGTTTCGCAGCCTCGCCGCCGGCGCGGTGCAGCCGCTGCCGGGCCTGATGGCGCTGCTCGATCGGGCCGCGGCGGCGGCGATTCCAGTGGTGGCCGTGACCAACGCGCCGCGGGCCAATGCCGAGCTGATCCTGCACGGGCTCGGCCTGATGGACCGGTTTCGCGCCGTGGTCATCGGCGACGAGCTGCCGCACGGCAAGCCGCACCCGCTGCCCTATCTGGAAGGCCTGCGCGCGATCGATGCCGTGCCGGAACGGTCGGTCGCCTTCGAGGATTCCCGCGCCGGCATCGCGGCGGCGACGGCGGCCGGCATCGCCACCGTCGGCATGCGCACCAATCTCGGTCACGACGAGCTGATCGCGGCCGGCGCGGCGCTGACCGCGGCGGCGTTCGACGACGCCGGCGTGCTGGATCTGGTGATGGCGCGGCTGGGAGGGAGACTGTGAGCGACGCGTCGCCATCCGGCGACAATACCGCCCGCGGCCGAGCTGACATGTCGCTGACATCCGGCAACAGCTTGCGGTCACCGCGCTTGCGCCATGGTGTCGATGAACGCGGCCGCCGGGTTGGCCGTGACGAGATCAAGGTGAGACGCATGCGCAAGTTGTTGATCGCGGCCGGCCCCTCGGAACAGCCGTTCCGGCTGATGTTGCAGGTCGATGACGAGGGATCAGCATCCAATCAGCGCGGCCGTCGCGCCAGCGGAGCCGGGCGAGCCAAGCGCGCCGATGGCCGCGCCAAGCGTTCGGCCCGGCCGTTTCGCTGGGCGCGGCCGTCGCGCGCAATGGCCGCCATCCTTCGCGGCTTGCGGGCGACGCTGCTGGCGCTCTCTCCCGTGGAGATCCGGAGTGATGTGAGCGTACGGCAGGAGGCCTTGCGGGACATGTCGCCGGTTGTGCCGCGGCTCCGCGCCGTCAGCGGCTGCGGAGGAGCGCGCGAGGTCGCCGCCGTGCCGGCCGGCGCGCTCAATGCGATGGTCTGCACTGCGGCCACGCCGCGCCATCACGTCCGGTCGATGGAGACGCCGCGTGCCCAGCGCCGGCGGTTGCGCGCCTGCTGATCGCATCACCGCATGGGTGCCCTGCATGCACCGTCCGTCGCACCTTGCTTGTCCGCAGCCCGATGCCGTGATTGAAACGGACGGTGCGCGCCAGGCTCGCTGTGCTCGCCTCGCAGGAGGACGGATCGATCATGTTCGTGGCGCGTTTCCTGCCGATGGCCGCCGCCTTTCTCTGCGCGACCGCCGCCCTCGCGGCCGACAAGCCCGGCGACACCAGGGGTACGGTGCTGGAGCCGTCGCCGGCCAATCTTGCGCTGACCTGGAGCCGGGCCAACCTGGTGTTGCCGGCGACACTCGCCGGCGGACGGCGCTGGGAGGGCCGTGCGGAGGACGCGCCCGACGTGATCGGGATCGCGCCGCTCGTGATCGTGATGCACGGGTCGAGCGGCGTCGCGCCGGCGGTGAAGGAGTTCCAGGCCTGGCTCGCCGACGAGCTCGGAGTGGCATCGGTGGCGCCCGACAGCCTCGCGATTCCCGACCGGCTGACCTACACCTCGCCGGTCGACGTCGCGACCTATGAGCACGTCCACGCCTTGCGGCTGGCCGAGCTGGAGAACGCGCTGAAGGCGTCGCGCGACTGGAGCTGGGTCGACCGGCTGCGGATCGTGCTGGCGGGCACCAGCGAGGGCGCGGTGGCGGTCGGCCGCTACGCCGGCAAGGACGTGGCGGCGCGGCTGATCTATTCGTGGTCGTGCGAGGACAACTACTTCGTCACCGCGCCCGGGCTCGGCATCGGCCCGAGCGAGCCGGTGCTGAACGCGATTTCGGCGCGCGATCCCTATTTCTCGGCCGCCAATCCCTGGAACAAGGACCGCGCCGTCACCGGCTCCTGCGCCGTCGCGCTCAAGGACGATGCGAAGGCGGAGGTGATGGTGATCGATGCCGACGTCCATACGATCCTGAACCGGCCGGAGGTGCACGAGCGGAGCGCGCGATTCCTGCGCGGCGTGTTGGATCCGTGATCGGGCGGGCGGAGGTTTGACGAGTGCTGAGACTGCTCGTGCTCGAAGGCAACTCGCTGGACGGCCGGCGCCGCTGGGCCGAGGTCGCAGGCGCCACGCCGTCGGAGAGCTACGCGGCCGTGCTGCGCGCACTCGCGCCGGACGCAGCGATCGACATCGCCACGCCCGCCGATGCCGATGCGCGCCTGCCGCAGCCGATCGAGGCCTATCAGGGCATCGTCATCACGGGATCGGCGCTCAATATCTATCAGCGCGAGCCGGAATCCCTGCGTCAGATCGAGCTGGTGCGCGCGATCTTCACGCAGGGCGTGCCGATGTTCGGCTCATGCTGGGGGCTTCAGCTCGCCTGCGTCGCGGCCGGCGGCGAGGTGTCGCTCAATCCGGCCGGCCGCGAGGTCGGGTTCGCGCGCAAGATCGCGCTGACGGAGGCGGGCCGCGATCATCCGATGCATGCGGCGCGGGGCGCCGTGTTCGATGCCCCGGCGATCCATAGCGACATCGTCACCCGGCTGCCGCCGGATGCGACGGTCACCGCACGCAACGCGATGAGCGAGGTGCAGGCCGCGGAGATCCGCAGCGGCCGCGGCCGGTTCTGGGGCGTGCAGTATCATCCCGAATTCAGCCTGCAGGACGTCGCCTGGGTGCTCCGCCGCATCGGCCAGCCGCTGGTCGAGGAGGGCTTCTTCGCCGCTCTGGCGGAGCTCGAGCGCTACGCCGCCGATCTCGCGATCCTGCACCACGACCGTGCCCGGCGTGACATTCTGTGGCGGCTGGGGCTCGACCAGGACGTGGCGAATGACGGGATGCGGCAGACCGAGATCAGCAACTGGATCGCCTCGCTCGCACGGGGCTGAGCGCGCTACCGCATGAACTGAATGATGAGCGGCGCCAGCGCCACGTTCATCAGCCCGACCAGGACCATCACGAGGCCGGCGACCGCGCCCTCCTCGCGACCGATCTGGTTGGCGCGCGCGGTGCCCGCGCCGTGCGCGCCGACGCCGAACAGCGCGCCCTTGGCCAGCGTCGAGCGCAGCGGCAGCCGCGCGAGCACGAGGTCGCCGACCGCGGCTCCGATGATGCCGGTAAGCACGACGAACACGGCGGTGAGATCGGGGATGCCGCCGATCTCGCCGGAGACTTCCATCGCGAACGGCGTGCTGATCGAGCGCGGCAACAGGCTCAGACGCAGCTCGCCATCGATGCCGAGGACATAGGCGAGTGCCCAACTGGTCGCCACCGCGGTGAGGCTCCCCGCGACCATGCCGGCCAGCAGCAGCGGCCAGCGGCGGCGGATCAGCGCCCGCTGCTCGTAGATCGGCACGGCGAAGGCGACGGTGGCCGGGCCGAGCAGCGCCACCAGCCAATGCGTGCCGCGGATGTAGTCGCGATAGGAGACGTTGAGCGCGAGCGCTGCGATCATCAGCAGTGCTGGTGCCACCGCGAGCGGCATCAGCCACCAGCGCGGCCAGCGCCGATGCATGCGCTTGGCCAGCACATAGAGCAGGATCGTCGCGAGCGACCAGACAGCCGCCTGGATCAGCGGCTCACGCCACAGCGCGGCGAGGGTCATGACGCTCGGTCCAACGGTAGCAGAGGTCGATCGTGAGCGCGGTCACGCACATCACGGCGGTGGTACTGACGACGATCAAGGCAAAGATCTTCAGGCCAAGCAGGCCGAACAGCTCGCGATGGTCGAGCAGCGCCAGCACCGCCGGCACGAAGAACAGCAGCATCTCGGCGAGCATCCAGTTCGCGCCGCGCTTCATGCTGGCGACCTTCAGCCCGCCGGCCAGGAACAGGGCGAGCGCGAGTGCCATTCCGATGATGCCGCCGGGCAATGGCAGGCCGGTCGTCCGGGCCAGCGCCTCGCCGACAGACCAGAACAGGCCGAGCAGGCCGATCTGCACCAGTCGGTTGCGGCGGAGCAGGCGATGAACCCCAATGGAAATGCTGCGATGCATCATGCGACGCGTCCGAGAAGTGATTGCGCCTTCAAGGTATGTCGCATCGCAGCATGTAGAAAGCGAATTGATTGAATGGTAATAAGTCAAAAATGGAATACTAAGGCGCGATTATGGAACTCCGTACCCTCAGGACCTTCGTCGAGGTCGTCCGGCAAGGCGGCTTCTCCCAGGCCGCCAAGGTGGTGTTTGCGACCCAGTCGACCGTGAGCAAGGCCGTCAAGCAGCTCGAGGACGAGCTTGGATTGCCGCTCTTGGACCGGCTCGGCCACAAGAGCCGCATGACAGCGGCTGGCGAGATCGTCTATCGCCGTGCGATCCGGCTGCTGACGGAGCGCGATGATCTGCAGGCGGAGCTCGCCGAGCTGCGCGGCTTGAAGCGCGGCGTGCTGCGCCTTGGCCTGCCGCCGATCGGATCGAGCACGCTGTTCGCGCCGTTGTTCGCGCTCTACCGCCAGCTTCATCCGGAGATCGAGATCCGGCTGGTGGAGCACGGCAGCGACCGGCTCAGCGAATTGCTGGCTGCAGGCGACATCGATTTTGCCGGCCTGCTGCCGCCGATCGCCGATGAGTTTGCCGCGCAGATCGTGCGCCGCGAGCCGCTGATGGCGCTCGTTTCTGTCGAGCATCCGCTGGCCCGCCGCGAGACGATCACGCTCGCCGAGCTGCGCGACACGCCGTTCGTGCTGTTCGAGGCCGGCTTCGCGCTCAACCGCATCCTCCGCGAGGCCTGCCGCCGCAACGGCTTCGAGCCGGTTGTGGCCGCGCGCAGCACGCAGATCGATTTCATTGCCGAACTCGCCGGCGCCGGTCTCGGGGTTGCCTTTCTGCCGCGCATGATTGCGACCCAGCGCACGCAGGTGCCGATCAGTCTCGTCCTGCTCGACGAGCCCGGCACCGAATGGACGCTGGCGATGGCCTGGCGTCGTGGCGCCTATCTCTCGCCGGCCGCGGCGGCGTGGCTACGGCTGGTGCGCGAGCGCGGCGAGGCGTGAACATGAGTGCGACGATGTCGCTTCATCTGTGAGGAACGTGCGGCGAGACGGTCGGTGTCGCCATGGCGATTGGAGAGGACCTGAGCTCTACGCACAACTCGCAACGATCGAACACCTGTCGCAACGCCGCGAAAGCGCGAGCCCGGAGAGGCGACCTCGGACGTGCGGACGGGAACGGCAGGAGCTGACGAAGGTTGCCTTCGCGCATGACTCGCTGAGCTGCGCTCCCACAGGCTGACGTCCCGTGCGTGACTGAGTGCGCGGGAACCAGGGGTGCTTTGACGCGTTTCCGCCTGCTCCGAAAGAACGTGACACGCGCAGGCGTGCCGCGAGCCCATTGATTGAACCGGAGGGGCAGGATGTGCCGCTGGATCGCGTACCGCGGTGAGACGACCGCCTTCGAGCACTATGTGACCGAGCCGGAACATTCCCTGGTGACGCAGAGCATCCGCGCGCTGGAATCCACCGCAGGCACAAATGGCGATGGCTTCGGTCTGGGTTGGTATGGGGATCATCCTGAGCCCGGCCTGTATCGCGAGACGCGCCCGGCGTGGTCCGATGAGAACCTCCGCTATCTCTGCCGACACCTGCGTTCACATCTGTTCTTCGCGCATGTGCGCGCCGCGACCGGCACGGCCGTGACCCGTCAGAACTGCCATCCGTTTGCCTGCGGCCGCTGGCTATTCATGCACAACGGCTTCGTCGGTAGCTGGAACAGGCTTCGCCGCAAGGTCGAGGCAATGATCCCGGACGCGCTGTATCCGTCGCGGCTCGGCACCACCGATTCGGAAGCCGTGTTCCTCGCCATCGTCGGCGCCGGCATCGATCAGGACCCGATCGGTGCGACATCGAACGTGCTGCGCGCGCTCCGCCAGCTGGTCAACGAGGACGGTCTGCGTGAGCACCTGCGCTTCACGTCCGCCCTGTCGAACGGCCACGATCTCTACGCATTTCGCTTCGCTGCGAATGATCGCGCCAACTCGCTTTACTACCGGGAAGATGGTGATCAGGTCATCGCCGTCTCCGAGCCTTTTGACAAGGAGCCGGACTGGATCGAGGTTCCGCCCGATCACGTGCTGGTCGCGCGCGCGTCCAGACGCGCTGAAATCGTTCCGCTATTTGACGCAGACTCTGCCGGTTTCGCCGCGGAACACAAACGAAGACAGAGGGTTGTCGGCGGCACCTAAGAACAACAGGAACTGGATGATCCGCGATGTGCGGCATTTGTGGTGAAGTCAGGATTTCCGGACAGCCCGCGCTCGCGGCGCTCGGCCGCGTCAACGATGCGATGCAGGCGCGCGGTCCCGACGCCGCTGGCCTCTACGTGCAGGGCGGAATCGCGCTGGGCCACCGTCGTCTCAGCATTCTCGATCTATCAGCCGCCGCGCAGCAGCCGATGATCGATGCCGCGCTCGGCCTCGGCATCGTGTTCAATGGTTGCATCTATAATTTCCGCGAGCTGCGCGCCGAGCTGCAGGCGAAGGGCTATCGCTTCTTCTCCGACGGCGATACCGAGGTGATCCTCAAGGCCTATCATGCCTGGGGCAAGACCTGCGTTCAGCGCTTCAAGGGCATGTTCGCCTTCGCGCTGTGGGAGCGCGACAGCGGACGCGTCGTGATCGCGCGCGACCGTCTCGGCATCAAGCCGCTGTACTACACCGAGGGGCCGGGCTTCCTCCGCTTTGCCTCGTCCCTGCCGGCGCTGCTCGCCGGTGGTGATGTCGACACCTCGATCGACCGAACGGCGCTGCATCATTTCTTCAGTTTTCACGCCGCCGTTCCGGCGCCGCGTACGATCCTCAATGGCGTGAAGAAGCTCGAGCCGGCGACGTTGCTGACGATCGAGCCCGATGGAACGCAGCGCCGCGAAAGGTACTGGCAGTTCAGCGTCGGCGCGTCGCGCTCCACCGATCGTGCCATGAGTCAGGAAGAATGGTCGGATGCATTGCTGGACGCGATGACATCGGCGGTGGACCGTCGCCGCGTCGCCGACGTGCCCGTCGGTGTGCTGTTGTCGGGCGGGCTGGATTCGTCGCTGCTGGTCGCGCTGCTGTCCAAGCTGGGCCACGAGGACATCCGCACCTTCTCGATCGGCTTTGACGCTGTGGGCAAGCACGCCGGCGATGAATTCCACTACTCCGACATCATTGCACGGACGTTCGGCACCAACCACGAGCAGATCAGGATAGGCGGCACCTGCGCGCTCGACGCCTTGCCCCATGCCATCGCCGCCATGTCCGAGCCGATGGTCAGCCACGACGCGGTCGCATTCTATCTCCTGTCGTCCGAGGTCGCCAAGCGTGTCAAGGTGGTGCAGAGCGGGCAGGGTGCGGACGAGGTGTTCGGCGGGTACAGCTGGTATCCGGGCTTTCTCTCGGCCAACGATCCCGTTCAGCAATATCAAAATGCCTATTTCGACTGGACGCATTCGGATCTGCAGCGGCTGCTGGCGCCGGAGTTGCTCGGCGAAGACGACGAGAGCCTGGCATTCGTGGAGCGCTTCTTCGCAGCTCACGCTGGCGCCTCGGCGGTGGACAAGGTGCTGCAGATCGACACCGAGATCATGCTGGTCGACGACCCGGTGAAGCGGGTCGACAACATGACGATGGCGTTCGGGCTGGAGGCCCGCGTGCCGTTCCTCGATCACGACGTGGTGGAGCTCGCCGCGCGCATGCCCGCCGAGCTGAAGGTGAAGAACGGCGGCAAGCACATTCTCAAGGAGGCGGCCCGCCGCTGCGTGCCGGCGGAGGTGATCGACCGTCCCAAGGGATACTTTCCGGTGCCGTCGCTGCGCTATCTGCGCGGCCCGTTTCTCGACTATGTCCGCGACGTGCTCAACGACGAGAAGGCGCGCGCACGCGGTCTCTACCAGCGCGACTTTATCGACCACATGTTGCAAAACCCCGAAACCGAGATGAGCCCCAAGGGACATTCGCGGCTGTGGCAGGCGGCCCTGCTCGAGGCATGGCTTCAGACTCACGGCATTTGACGTCTGACAGGATTGATCACATGGGATTGGATCCACGCATCTTGGAGAAGCTGCGGCTCGGCCTGAGCGATGACGAGCGTCGTCTGGTGATCCGCTCGGCCACCGGCAGCGAGGAAGTCACGGAATATTCGTTCGGCATCGAGGAGGAGTACTTTCTCGTCGATGCGCAGACGCGCGATGTCGCGATCCGCACGCCGGACGATCTGTTCGAGGCCGCCAACTGGTCGACCGGCGGGCAGGCCATGCGCGAGATGCTGCAGGCGCAGCTCGAGGTCGCCACCAACGTGCATGTCGATGTCGGCGATGCGCGCGAGGAGCTGAAATTCCTGCGGCGCGAGGTTGCCAGCGTGGCGAGTCAGTATGGCCTGACCATCCTGGCCTGCTCCACGCATCCCACCGCGACGTGGCGCAGCTCACAGCCGAGCCCCAAGCCGCGCTACGCGGAGATGATGGAGGACCTCCGCATCGTCGGCCAGCGCAACATGCTATGCGGCATGCACGTGCATGTCCAGTTGCCGGACCCGGACCTGCGCTTCGCGGTGATGCGGGCGATGCTCCCTCACATCCCGGTGTTCGTCGCGCTGTCTGCGTCCTCGCCGTTCTGGAATTCGCGCGAGACGGGCCTGAAGGGCTATCGGCTCGCCGCCTATGACGAGCTGCCGCGCAGCGGCCTGCCCGAGCTTTTCACCTCGAAGCAGCAATATGATCGCTATGTCGCGGCGCTGACGAAGTCCGGCGTGATGCCGGACGAGAGCCATGTCTGGTGGGCGATGCGGCCGTCGCTGCGGCATCCGACCTTGGAGTTGCGTGCGCCCGACGTCTGCACGTCGATGGATGACGCCGTGGCGATTGCCTCGCTCTATCGCGCTTTGGCACGCTACCTCTATCTCAATCCCGATCTTGCGGAGACCGTCGGCAATGTCGAGCGCGCTATCGCGGTCGAGAACAAGTGGCGGGCGCAGCGCTATGGCACCGACTGTCTGTTCGTGACCGAGGACGGTCCCGTGACGGGCCAGGAGATCCTCAACCGCATGATCGCGGATGTCGCACCGCATGCGGAGGCTCTTGGATGTCTCGCCGAGGTCGAGCACTGCCGCATCATCATGCAGTTCGGCAGCTCGGCCGACTATCAGCTGCAGGCCTATCGCGAGTCCGGCGGACAATTGTCGGCCGTGACGCGCTGGATCGAGTCCGCGACGGTGTCGCGCGCCGAGCCGCCGCGCTCACAGGCACCGGTCGAGCCGGCACAACGACGCGGGCCTAGGTCGGCTGCCTGATCACACGGCCGTCGCGCGCGATGAGGCGGCCGTCCTTGTAGACTGAGCGGCCCTTTGGCACGGCGACGACGGCCTCCGGCACGTGCTCGGCATCGAGGGTGATGAAGTCGGCCCGCGCGCCGACGCGCAGGCCGTAGTCCGCAAGCCTCAAGGCCTTGGCGCCGGCCTCGGTGACGAGGTCAAAGGCCATCCGCAACTCGTCATCGACATAGAAGCCGGAGCGATAGCCGACCATCATGGCGCGGTTCAACAGATCGCCGTCGCCATAGGGCCACCAGGAATCGCGGATGTTGTCGTTGCCGCTGAACACGGTGACCCCCGCCGCGCGCAGCACCGCCACCGGCGGGAAGGGCCGCGCGCCCGGAGCGTTGGTCATGATGGCGACGCCAGACGCCGCCAGGACGTCGGCAATCTTCTTCAGCGGGTCAGCAGGCAGGTCGCCGAGCGCGTAGGCGTGGCTGACCGCGACGCGCCCTTGCATGCCGAGGGCGCGCGTGCGCGCCGCGATCTGCTCCAGCTCGAACAGGCCGAGCATGCCCGGATCGTGCAGATGGATATCGACATCGACGCCGTGCTTGTGGGCTGTGCCGAACACGACGTCGAGATGCCTCTCGACGTCGCGGTCGAAGCTCGCGGGGTCGAGCCCGCCGACGAGGTTGGCGCCGAGCCGGATGGCCTCGTCGAGCAGCTCGGGCGTGCCCGGGCTCTTGAGGATGCCGCTCTGCGGAAAGGCGACGAGCTGGATCTCGATCAGCTCGCGATACTCGTCGCGGACGCGCAGGATCGTTTCCAGCGATGTGAGGCCGACGGAGCCGTCGACCATCACATGGCTGCGCATCCGCGTGGTGCCGTGGCCGATGCAGAGATCGAGCTGGTTGCGGGCGCGCACGTCCATCGGCGCCGCCGCCGCCATGTTCTGCGCCTGGAACGTGACGCGCTCATGCACGTCGAAGCCGTTGGTGCACGGCTTGTGCGGCTTCCAGGCATCGCCGTAGAAGCTGGTGTCGAGATGGATGTGGCCCTCGACCAAGCCTGGCACGAGCAGCGCGCCGCCGAGATCAATCACCTCGCACGCCTCGGGGCGCTCGGTCTCAGCGAGAACACCGCTGATGCGGCCGCCGTCGACCGTGATCGCATGGCGCGCGCCATGGTCGAGCCGCGCATTGATGAACAGCTTGTCGACGGCCATGCACGATCCTTCCCATCCATCCGCCAGCATCGGAGCCGCCGGAGGGGCGGTCCGATGCTGGTGCCGATGAGACCACATTCTTGGCCAGGAGCCGCGACAGCCGCAAGCGTCTTCAGGCGGCGATCGCCTGCGGCAGTCCGGCGAGCCAGTCGCGCGCCAACGTCACATCCGCCTGCGACAATTGGTGCCCCGCCGGAAGCGTCGTGTGGGTCACGTCGGCGCCGGCCTCGGTGAGCTGCGTGCACAGCTTCGCCGAATTGCTGGCGGGCACGATCGGATCAGCGAGCCCCGACAGCATCAGCACCGGCCGGCGCGCGAGCGTGGCGGCCGGAGGATGCGCCAGCGGCACCATGGCGCGGAACAGCACTGCACCGGTCAGCGCTTCCGGCTGCAGCAGCAGCAGCGCGGCGGCGATGTTGGCGCCGTTGGAGTAGCCGACCGCGACCGGCGCTCCGATCCCGTAGTGCTGACGCGCCTCGCCGACGAAGGCGCCGAGCTCCAGCGCGCGCCGGCGGACGTCGTCCTCGTCGAACACGCCCTCGGCAAGCCGGCGGAAGAAGCGCGGCATGCCATGCTCGAGCACCTGGCCGCGCGGCGACAGCAGGGCGGCGCCGGGCGACAGCGTGGCGCCGAGCGGCAGCAGATCGTTCTCGTCGCCGCCGGTGCCGTGCAGGAGCAGCAGTGGAGCTGCTCCCGCCGTGTGTCCGGGCTGGAAGCGGTGGGTGAAGGACAATGCCACGGTCATGATGCGGCCTCTTCGAGGTTGGGCAGCACGCCTTCGATCTGCTTGCGGTGCGATTCGAGGAAAGCGGGCAGCTTCAGGTTTCGTCCGAGCTCGGCGACCGGCTCGTCGACCGCGAAGCCCGGGATATCGGTCGCGATCTCGAACAGCACCCCGCCAGGCTCACGGAAGTAGATCGAGCGGAAGTAGTTGCGGTCCTTCTGCTCGGTCGGATGCAGGCCGTGGCGATCGACCAGCCGCTGCGCCATCACGCCCTGTGCGGCGTCATCGGCGGCGCGGAAGGCGATGTGATGCACCGACCCGGCGCCCTGCGCGCCGCGCAGGAAGCCCTTGGCCTCGTAGATGTCGACCACGCTGCCCTGCGCGTCGCCCGGCGCCTTGAAGCGGATGACCGAGCCTTCGCAGCCTTGCTCTGCAAAGCCGAACACATCGGTGAGGACGGCGGCGGTCTTCTCGGCGGAGTCGAGCAGCAGGGTCACGCCGTGGAAGCCGCGGATCGCGTGCTCGGCCGGAATGTCGCCATTGCTGTAGCCGGGCTCGTTCTCCGCGCCGGGGACACCGACCAGCGCGAGCGCCATGCCGTCCGGATCGGCGAACGGCAGCACGGATTCACCGAAGCGCTTCTCCAGCGCCTCATAGGCGATGCCCTTCTCGGTCAGGCGCTGCGTCCAGTAGCCAAGGGAGCGCTGCGGCACCCGGAACGCGGTCTGGTGGGTCTCGCCGACGCCGCGGCGGCCCGGCCGCACGCCGGCCCAGGGGAAGAAGGTCAGGATGGTGCCGGGGCGGCCGGTCTCATCGCCGTAGTAGAAATGATAGGTGCCGGGATCGTCGAAATTGACCGTCTTCTTGACGAAGCGCAGCCCGAGGTCGCGGGTGTAGAAGCCGAAATTGCGGATCGGATCGCCGGCAATCGCAGTCACGTGGTGCAGTCCGGGCATGTGGGTCTCCTGTCGATGGGCCCCCGAAAGGACCGTTGAATTCCTGGGCACAATATTGGCCGGCTTTGATTTGGAGACAATCCGTGCTCTTGTGACGTCTCTGTCTACGATTTGGCGACAATGGCGGGCCTATGGACAAGCTGAGCAGCCTGCGGGCCTTCGTGAAGGTGGTCGAGAGCGGCAGCTTCGCCGAGGCCGGCCGGCAGTTGCGGCTGTCGCGCTCGGCGATCTCGAAATATATCGGCGAGCTGGAGGCGAGCCTCGGCGTCCAGCTGATCGTCCGTACCACCCGCCATGCCAGCCCGACCGAGACCGGACAGCTCTATTTCGAGCGCGCAGTCTCGATTCTCGCCGAGCTCGACGCCGCCGATCAGGCCGTCAGCCAGTCGCAGGCCGCGCCGCGCGGGCTCTTGCGCGTCAACGCGCCGATGTCGTTCGGCACCATGCGGCTCGGTCCCGTCGTCGCCGATTTCATGGCCCGCTATCCCGAGCTGCAGTTGCAGATCGTGCTGAGCGACGACCTGCTCGATCCGGTCCAGGACGGTTTCGATGTGACCTTGCGGATCGCCGAGCTGGAATCGTCGAGCCTGGTGGCGCGGCGGATCATGCCGGTGGAGCGCGTGATCTGCGCCGCGCCGGCCTATCTCGCGCGGCACGGCACGCCTGGCAGCCCGGAGGAGCTGCGTCGTCACACCTCTCTCACCTACGGTTTCCTGCTGACCGGCAATCAGTGGAAGCTCACCGGCCGCGACGGCGACCACTGGGTCCAGCCGGCGTGGTCGTTGTGCGTCAACAATGCCGAGGTGCTGCGCGACGTCGCCATCAGGGGACAGGGCATTGCGCTGATCCCGCGCTTCATTGCGGCGGACGCGCTCGAGAGCGGCGCGCTGACCGCGATCCTCGCCGATTACGCCGCGCCGCCGCTCGCGCTGTATGCGATCTATCCGCCGACGCGGCACCTCTCGGTGAAGGTGCGGCTGTTCATCGACTTCCTGGTCGAGCGCTTCGGCAAGGAGCGCGACGTGACCAGCCCGTAGGCTGAGACTGAACTGCAAATCGCCTCGAACCTTTAACCTGGCGCTGATAGTGTTCCGAACCGGCAGCAGAGGGAACGATGCATGGGGCGGCTGAGCACGCATATTCTGGATACGGTCAGGGGCAAGCCCGCGGCCGGCGTCGCGATCGATCTCGATGTCCTCGAGCCGGACGGCTCCTGGCGCCGCGTCAAGCAGGTCCGGAGCAATGCCGACGGGCGCACCGACCAGCCGGTGCTGGCGGCCGATGACTTCACCACCGGCACCTACATGCTGACCTTCCATATGGGAGCTTATTTCAAGGCCCATGGCCTCGCCTCTGAAGACCCGCTGTTTCTGGACTTGATCCCGCTCCGCTTTTCCGTCGCCGACGCCGGCGCGCACTATCATGTGCCGCTGCTCGCGACGCCCTGGAGCTACCAGACCTATCGCGGGAGCTGATCCGGATGAGTGCTGACGTCTATCCGCGCGACATGGTCGGCTACGGCCGCACGCCGCCGCATCCGCGCTGGCCCGGCGATGCCCGCATCGCGGTGCAGTTCGTGATCAACTACGAGGAGGGCGGCGAGAACAACATCCTGCACGGTGACGCTGCCTCCGAAGCCTTCCTCTCCGAGATCGTGGGCGCCCAGCCGTGGCCGGGCCAGCGCCACATGAACATGGAATCGATCTACGAGTTCGGCTCGCGCGCCGGCTTCTGGCGGCTGTGGCGGATGTTCACCGCGCGCAAGCTGCCGGTGACGGTGTTCGCCATCGCGAGCGCGATGGCGCGCAATCCGGATGCTGTTGCTGCGATGAAGGAAGCCGGCTGGGAGATCGCCTCCCACGGCCTGAAATGGATCGACTACCGCGATGTCCCCGAGGTCGACGAGCGCGCCGATATCGAGGAGGCTATCCGGCTCCATACCGAGCTGACGGGCGAGCGGCCGCTCGGCTTCTACCAGGGCCGCACGTCGGAGCGCACGCTCGACATCGTGTTGAACGAGCAGGGCTTCGTCTACAGCGCCGATTCTTATGCGGACGAATTGCCGTACTGGATCGCAGGGCCGCACGGCCCGCAACTGATCGTGCCCTATACGCTCGATGCCAACGACATGCGCTTCGCCACCCCGCAGGGCTTCAATTCCGGCGACCAGTTCTTCGCCTATCTGAAGGACAGTTTTGATACGCTCTACGCGGAGGGCGCGGAGAGCCCGCGCATGATGTCGGTCGGGTTGCACTGCCGGCTGGTCGGCCGCCCCGGGCGCGCGGCCGCGCTGGCGCGCTTCCTCGACTACATCACGGGTCATGACAAGGTCTGGGTCGCGACCCGGCTCGACATCGCGCGGCACTGGATCCGGACGCATCCGCCGGCCGGCGCGTGGCGGCCCTCGCAGATGTCGCGCGTGCTGTTCGTGGAGCGCTATGGCGACATCTTCGAGCACTCCCCGGAGATTGCCGACCGCGCCTATCGCGCCGGCCTGTCCGCATTCGACGACGCCGCGGATGCGCTGCATACGACGCTCATGAACGTCGTCCGCGCCATGAGCCGCGACGAGAAGCTGAAGCTGATCCGCGCCCATCCGGAGCTCGCCGGCCGCGAGGCACTGGCGGGTGAGATGACGAACGACTCGATCGGCGAGCAGGGTCGGCTCGGCTTCACCTCGCTGTCGCGCGCCGAGTTCGAGCGCGTCGCCGACATCAACCGCCGCTATCGCGACAAGTTCGGCATGCCGCTGATCGTCGCTCTGGCGCTGCACGCCGACCGCCCCTCGGTCATCGCCGAGATGGAGCGTCGCATCGGCAACGACCCGGACAGCGAGATCGCCAACGCCATCGACCAGATCGGCCACATCACCCGGGCCCGGCTGGCGAAGAAGTTCGATCAGGACTGAGCAAGGATCCGCTCGGCGTCGGCAGCGACATCGAGCAGCAGGCGGTCGTGGCCGCGGGCCGCGATGAGTTGCAGACCGAATGGCAGCCCGTGAACGTTGGCGCCGCAGGGGATCGAGATCGCCGGCACGCCGGCGTGATTGGCGTAAGGCGTGAACACCGCATGCGCGCGCGGGCTCGCCGGCTTGCCGCCGATCTCGGACGGGCCGAGCTGCGTGAACGGCCAGGCGACGCAGGGCACGGTCGGCGCCAGCAGCACGTCGGCCTGTGTGAAGAAGCTTGCGAAGGCCCGCGCGATCTGCGCGCTTGCCTCGAGCGCACGCGCGACGTCGGCGCCGCTCAGGCCGAGCCCGCGCTCGATCTGCTTGGCGATATCTGGATCGAATTGCGCCGGATCATTGTGGAAGGCATCGCCGTAGAGCGCGGCCAGCCCGGCATGCTGGAGCGGCATCACCGCGTCCTCGGCAAGGCCGGCCGGCCAGACGGGATCCTTGTCGACGATCGGCATGCCGCCGGCGCGGAGGCGGTCGACCGCCCGCCGCAGGCCAGCGCTGATGTCGTCATCGACCGCGACGTCCAGCCCGAGCCGCGGCGAGAACGCCACGCGCGGCGGCGTTGCATGATCCGCCGCGGCCACATCGAACGTATCAGGATCGCGCGGGTCGGCGCCGGCCATGATCTCGAACGCAAGCCTGGCATCGCCGACATCGGCCGCGATCGGCGCAATCACCGAGATGCGCCAGAATGGCTCGGGGAATCCCGGGCCGTAGGGAATGGCGCCGAACGACGGCTTGAAGCCGACCACGCCGACATGGGCCGGCGGCCGGCGGCTCGAGCCCCCGGCATCGGTGCCGATCGCGAGCGGCACGAGCCCAGCCGCCACCGCAACGGCGGGACCGCCCGACGAGCCGCCGGGCGTGAGCTGCCGGTCCTGCGGATGAACGGTCGGTCCGAACAGCCGCGAGGTCGTCACGCCCTTGCAGGCGAACTCGGAAGTTGCGCCGATGCCAACGATCACGGCGCCAGCGCGGCGCAACCGCGCAATCGCGATCGCATCCTCGGGCGCGATGAAATCAGCAAACAGCCGCGAGCCCTGCGTGATGCGCCAGCCCTCGACCCAGATGTTGTCCTTGACCACGATCGGCACGCCGGCGAGCCGCATTGCTTCGCCGGCGGCCACGCGCGCATCGACGGCAACGGCCTCGGCGCTCGTTCGCGCCGGATCTGTGGTGACGACGGCGTTGAGGTCATGGGCCGCCGCGATCCGCGCCAGCGCCTGCTCGGCCATCTCTCTGGCGGTGCTTTGCCGCGCCATGACAGCGCGTGCGATGTCACTTGCGCGCATGGGATCGCTCCATCAGCAGTACGGCTGTGCCTGCGGCCGCCGTCAATCCGAGTGCGACGAAGCTGCCGCCGAGTCCCACGCGGGGAGTCAGCAGCGCGACGAGCAGCGGTGCGGCGACAAGGCCCAGGAACGAGGCGGTGAGCACTGCGCCTGTCGCCTCGGCGACGCGTCCGGGCTTGGCGAGATTGGCGACCTCGGCGATGAACACGCCGTTCCAGCCGCTCGCCGTCAGCCCGAACACGATCGTGAGCAGGATCAGGATCGATCGGCTCAGCAGTGGCCCGCAGAGACCGAGCAGCATCGCGCAGACGGCCATGCCCACGCCCGCCATCACCAGCACGGCGCGCGCCGAGCGCAGGCGCGTCGCGACCACGCCCCAGCCCAGCCGTCCCATCAGGCCGGCGCCTTGCGCCGACGCCAGCACCCAGCCGGCCTCGACATGGCTCAGCGCGAGCTCTGACGTGCCGAAGCTGACGAAGCAGGTATTGAGGATGACCTGCATGCCACTGAACGGAATCGAGGCGACGGCGAGCGCGGCCATGCGGCGGTCGGCGCTGATCAGTCGCAATCGATCGAACAGGCCGAGCCGCGGCATGGTTGGCGGCGTCATGGCATAGGCCGGTCTGAGACGCTCGAAGCCGGCGACGGCGATGGCGGCGCAGACGATCACGGCGGCATAGGCGGAGCTCGGCGCCAGCAGCACGGCGATCGGCGGCAGCAGCAGCGAGCCGACGACGGCGCCGATCTGGTTGCCGGTCTGCCGGATCGAAAACACCATCGCGCGCTTCTCGGCCGGCACGAGCCGTCCGAGAAGCGCCGAGCTTGCCGGTGTCTCCGGTCCGACCGCAAGGCCGAGCATCAGCCCGGCCCCGAGCAGCGCCCATCCGCTCTCGAACAGCGCCAGCGACATGCCAGCGCAGACGGCGACCGCGCACAGGGCCGCCACGCGCAGCGAGCCGACGCGCTGGACCAGCGTGCCGCCCCAGAACGAGGAGACGAGGCTGATGGTGAAGGCTGTGGTGGAGAACAGCGACAGTTGCTCGATGCTCAGTCCAGCGCGCGGCGCCACGACGCCCGGCGCGAACAGCGCCAGCGACACCAGGGCCTGCAGCGCGGTCATCGCAGCGACTGCAGGCCACAGCGGCGGCGCTGGCGTTGATGCTTGCTTCGCGGCTATCATGCCGCGACAACCTGATGGCGGAGCACGAAATGGCCGGTGGAATCTCGGTTCATGCGGTTGATGTGGCGAACGGGCGCCCCGCGCGTGGCCTGCGCGTCGCGATCTGGCGCGTGACGCCCGATCGCACGCTGCTCGCGGAGGGACAGCTCGGCGCCGATGGCACTCTGCAGGCGCCGGTCGTCGAGGGCGACGGCGTGACCGCCGGCGAGTATGAGGTGCTGTTTCATGTCGGCGAGTTCTTCGGGACTGGCGCTCAGACGAAATTCCTCACCACAGTGCCGTTTCGCTTCGCGATCGACAAGGTCGAGGAGCACTTTCATCTGCCGCTCAAATTCACTCCCTGGGGCTATTCGATCTTCCGTGGGGCCTGAGGTACAGCTCGCGCCGTCGTACGCTGATGGTTGGACGATCCTGCCTGCCAAGGAAATACTCGTCATGCCCGTGTCCCGGGCATCCACGTCCATCCACGATCGCCGGCCGACGTGGATGGCCGGGACAAGCCCGGCCATGACGGCTTGGAGTTGGACGGGCACGAACTCCCAATTTCAGGAACGGGCACTCAGCCTCAACCCGTCAGCCGCTTCGACAGTCCGGTGGTGCGCTCCATGATCGTCATCAGCGCGATCGTGGCAATGATCAGCACGCTCGACAGCGCGGCGATGGTGACGTCGAGCTTGCCTTCGAGGTCCTGCCACATGCGGATCGGGAGCATGTCGGTGGCGGCGTCGCGCAGGAACAGCGACACCGGCACGTTGTCGAACGATGACATGAAGGCGATGAAGGCACCGGAGATGATGCCGGGGCGGATCAGCGGCAAGACGATGCGGCGGAACGTGTAGAGCCTGGAGGCGCCGAGGATCGCCGAGCTTTCCAGCAGGGTCGGCTCGAGCTGGGCCAGTGCCGCGACGGTGTTGCGGACGACATAGGGCACGCAGACGATGGTGTGGCCGATCACCAGGGTCAGCAGCGACACCGGTAGGCCGATCAGCGAGAAGAACATCAGCGCCGCCAAGCCGAAGGCGAGTGCCGGCAGTACCAGCGGCGACATGAACAACGAGTCCAGGAGCTTCGCCGTGAGCGTCTTCGAGCGCGAGATCGCCAGCGCCGCGGCGACGCCGAGCATGATCGACAGACCCGTCGACCATAGCGCGACGACGACGCTGTTGCGTGCGGCGAACTGCAGCTGCCAGGCGTTCCACAATTCGACGTACCAGCGGGTCGAATAGCCCGGCGGCGGGAATTTCAGCGAGAAGCCGGACGTGAAGGAGACGATCACCACGACCAGCGACGGCGACACGATCAGGATCAGCGCCAGCACGGCAACCACCGTCATCACGATCTGGAAGCTCAGCGCTTCCCAGTTGCGCTGGCGCTGGCTCATCTGGCGTCTCCATAGCCGCGCGCACGCCGCCCGAGTGTCGAGAACAGCGCGACGATGGCGAGCACTGCGAACAGGAAGATGATCGAGATCGCCGCCGCGAACGGCCAGTTCTGCAAGGTCGAGGCCTGCTGATACAGATACATCGGCATGAACAGCATCTGACCGCCGCCGACCAGCGACTGCGTGATGAAAGCGGTGATCGCAGCCGCATAGGTCAGGGTGCAGCCCGCGATGATGCCTGGCATCGACAGCGGCAGCATCACCTTGACGAAGGTGCGCCAGCTTCCGGCGCCCAGCGAGGCCGAGGCGTCGGAGAGATTGGGATCGATGCGGCCGATCGCGGTGATCAGGGGAAGCACCATCAGCGGCATCTGTACCTGCGCGAGCGCCGCGACCAGTCCGCCTTGCGTGTAGATCATGCGCAGCGGCGTGCCGATCAGCCCGAGCGATTGCAGCACGGAGTTGATGATGCCCTGCCGGCCCAGGATCACGATCCAGGCGAAGGTGCGGACGACGACGCTGGTGAGCAGCGGCAGCAGCACGATCATGATGATCAGGGTCTGCACCCGGCTGCCGGAGCGCTGGTACAGCCAGGCGATGGGATAGCCGAGCACGAGACAGGCGAGCGTCACCTCGGCGCCGAGCAGAAGCGTCGAGCCGAGCACGGCGAGGCTGAAGGGGTCGGTCAGGAATTTGACGTACTGGCCGAGCCCCCACACCGTCGCCGCGGTGTCGTTGTGCAGCGAGAGAAAAAGAAGTTGCGCCAGCGGCAGCACGAAGAAGATCGCGAACACCAGGCCCAAGGGCAGAGCAAGCCCTAGGCTGAAGCTGGTCACGTCTCCAGGTGCGGTCGTGGCGCTCTTCATCGCGTCAGATCTTGATGTCGCGGTTGAACTTCTCGATCCAGGACGCGCGCTGCTCGTTGATCTTCTTCCAATCCTGGAACACGAACTTCTTCTTCAGCTCCGCGGTGTCCTTGGCCAGCACCTTTGCGATCTCGCCGGACATCGCGACCTTGGTGTTGGTCGGCACGATCAGATACGGTGAGTTCATCAGCGTGGTCTGCACCTCCGGTGACAGCGCCGCCTCGATCAGCTTGAAGGCAAGCTCCTTGTTCGGTGAGTTCTTGACGATGTGGATCGTGGTCTTGAAGGCGATCGCGCCTTCCTTGGGCGCCACGAACTCGACGGGCACGCCGCGCGCTTTCAGGATCTGGATGGCGTTGAAGTTGCCGGGCGAGATGTCGATCTGGCCCTGCTGGAACAGGGTCGCCAGCGCGCCGGGATTGGCGGCGACGGCGGCGAGGTTCGGCTTCAGCTCCTCCAGCGCCTTGAAGCCTTCGTCGACATTGGCTTCCGAGCCGCCGCGCATGCGCGCGATCTCGACCAGCCAGCCGGTGCCGAGCGTGGAGTTCAGATTGGTGATGCCGACCTTGCCCTTGAACTCGGGCTTCCACAGATCGGCCCACGAGGTCGGCGGCGTCTTCACCGTCTCTGGATTGTAGGTGAGGCCGACGACCTGGAAGAACGGCGCCGGGCCCATCGCGTCCTGCGCTTCCGGAATCAGGTCCTTGAAATAGGTGCTCTTGTCGGCTGGGTAGGGCTCGACGAGATCCTGGCCGATCGCGACCAGCGCCGGACCCGGGTCGTGCAGCATGACGTCGATCGGCGGATTGGCCTTGGCGGCGTTGACCTTGGCGATCTGGTCGACCGACAGCATCGGATCGAGCACGATCGCCGCATCGGCGTTGGCCTTGCGGAAGGCAGGGACGAGCACGGCTTTATGTGCTTCTTCCCAGCTGCCGGTGAAGGTCGCGAACACCAGCGGCCGCGCCTGCGCGAGGCTCAAGCCCGGGAAGGCGTGCATGGCTCCCAGCGTCAAGGCGCTGGTCAGGAGCCGGCGGCGATCAAGCATCATGTTCCACTCCGATGTGTCTGTTGGTCTATTGCGGGAAGACGATGGCGAGGCCGGGTGCGATCGGCGCGACCCGCACCGGGGCGCCGGCCTCGCGCAGCGGCGTGCCGCCGGTGCGGGCCTGCGAGATCTTGATGCTGGATCCGTCCTTGGCCTTGATCTCGTGGACGACGGTGGCGCCGAGCGGCAACGCCATGCCGATCTCGCCGGCAAAGCCGGTGTCGTCGCTGACGAAGGTGAGGTGCTCGGGACGCAGGCAGACGGTGACCTTGTCTGAGGCACTGACCGGATGCGGTGCGCGCGCGATGATCTCGCCGCCGGCCTCCAGGCCAACCTTGACACTGCCCGCGTCGGTCGCGATCACGGTCCCCTTCATCTTGTTCGCCGTGCCGACGAAGCTGTTCACGAACAGCGTCTGCGGTTGGTCGTAGATCTCGGACGGCGTGCCGAACTGCTCGAGATGACCATGGCTCAGCACGGCGACGCGGTCGGCCATCGACAGCGCCTCCTCCTGGTCGTGCGTCACGATCAAGGTTGTGGTGCCCGCCATGCGCTGCAGCCGCTTGACCTCGATCTGCATGTCGAGCCGCAAATTCTTGTCGAGCGCCGCGAACGGCTCGTCGAGCAGCAGGATCGACGGCTTGATCGCCAGTGCGCGCGCCAGCGCCACGCGCTGCTGCTGTCCGCCGGACAACTGCCGCGGCAGCCGCTCGCCGAACGGGCCGAGCTGCACCATGTCGAGCAGCCGCTGCGCTTCCTTGTTGCGCGTCGCCTTTTCGACGCCGCGCGCGGCGAGGCCGTAGCCGACATTCTCGGTGATCGAGAGATGCGGAAACAGGGCGTAGTTCTGGAACACGATTCCGACGGCGCGGCGGTTGGGCGGCAGCGCGTCGACGACGTCGTTGCCGATGATGACGCGCCCCTCGCTCTGGCCGATGAAGCCGGCGATGATGCGAAGCAGCGTGGTCTTGCCGCAGCCCGAGGGCCCAAGCAGGGCGATGATCTCGCCGCCTTTCACATCGAGATTGATGTCGGAGACGGCCATCGTGCCGCTGGCGAAGCGGTGCGTGATCCGATCCAGAACGAGCGACTTGGCTTCCGATACGCTGGCCATGGGCTTCCTGCTCTATTCGTTTGAAAAAGCAAGAAGCGTGCCGCCTTTTCAGGCAGTGGCGGCTGCTTGTGTACAAAAGAGGATATGACAGGTACGCCAGTATTAAGATGCCATTCCAGCTAGGAGGCACGGGCGTGCGCCGACGGCGATGCGCTCCCTCGCCCCGCTTGCGGGGAGAGGCACGGATCGAGCAAGCCCACTAACAGTGCCGTCCAGCTAACCGTCGCGATGCTCCAGCCGTGCGGCCAGCGCCTCGGGCAAGCCTGTCGTCGGCTTCGCGGCGGGGCGGCGGAAGGTGCCGGCGGTGGCTTTGCGCATCTTCAAGGCGAGCAGTGCTTCGGCCTGCTTCACCGCGGCGATCACCTGATCGACCACGGGGACGGGAATGCGATGCGCGACCCGAGCGGCGAGCCCCGACAGTGGCGCGCCGGCGAAGATCAGGACATCGGCGTCATTCTCCTCGACCGCGCGCAGCGCCAGCTCGACCAGCAGCTCCTCCTTTTCATGCTGCACGTCGGAGATCTGCTTGAAGCTGCCGTCGAGCATGCGGATGCCGGCGCAGCGCTCCATCAGCCCGTGCATGCGCACGCACTCCTCGTACCAGGGGCCGAGCGCCTGCGCGAAGGTGACGATCGCGAAGCGCCGTCCGGCCATGCAGGCCGTCAGCATCGCGGCCTCCGCAAGCCCGATCACCGGCACGTCGAACAGCTCGCGCGCCGCGAACAGGCCGGGATCGCCGAACGCGGCGATGATCGCAGCGTCGAAGGTGCCGTGACGCTCCGCCAGCATCTCCAGTGCGACGGCGCCGCCGATCTGCGCCTCGGCGCGGGTGGCGATGTAGGGCACGCCGCGCGGCGCGGTGCAGGGGATCAGGGTGGTGCCGGGCGCAGCAGCCTCCCGGCCGACCTGCAGCATCAGGTCGGTGATGTCGGTGCGGATGTTGGGATTGAGCAGCAGGATGTTCATGGCGCCTCGCGAGTGGATATGCGAGCTTGCCCGAGGGATTGCCGCATTGTCCACAACGGTGGCCGTCAGAGCGCGCCCTTGACCACGATGCCTATCAGCGTGGCGAGCAGAGACAGTATTGCACCAAGGCTGAGCAGCCGCCGCAGCTTCAGGAACCAGGCCTGTCGATCGTCGCCGCCGAAGCTGAACTCATCGTAGACCAACGCGGTCAGCAGCGCGGCTGCGAGCAGCACCAACGCGGGCAGCGCCGGCAGCAACAGCGCGACCCAGCCGAGCAGGGACGGCATCACCCCCCAGCTCATGCGCGGCCAGCCTGCCAGCGCCGGCGTCTGCACGGCGACGCCCCAATGGATCGCGCCGAGAAAGCTCACGATGACCGCGCCATAGCCGATCTGCGCGCGCAGCGCGGCCAGCCGGATCGGATCGTCACCTGCGATCGCCAAGACCGCGAGGCCCGCGAACGGAATCAGCCCGGCGAGGCCGAGAATGCGCATCGAAGCGGGGACGCCGGACATCATGACGCTAGCCTCCGCGGCTCCTGGCGATCGCAGTGGGCGTCCGGCCGCGGTCGGATCGGCAGCGGTCCGAGCAGTATCTCACCTCGTTCCAGTCGCGTGCCCATTTGCGCCGCCACGCAAACGGGCGGCCGCACGCAGCGCATATCCTGGTCGGCAAGTCGGCCTTGCGCCGCATCTTCGGCATGGCGTCACCACGCGACCCAGATGCCGCGCCGGGGCAGGGCGGCATCTGCCGCCTCCCTGCCGGAACGCGTCGCAATCCGCTCGTCCGTCACGTTCGCCCTCGCCGATCAGTGCGACGCGCCGGCTCCGGCCGGCACCGTCCACGCTGAACAACGATCGATGAGCGCCGCCGGATCAGTGGCCCGCGGGGCGCTCGTGGTTGCGGCTCAGGCTTTGGTCACGTGGACGGCGGGCGTGGTACCGCCGTTCCACTTGCCCTCGATCGCGCGCTCGATCTGGGCGGCCAACTGCAGCAGCAGGCCGTCGTCGGCCTGCTTGCCGATCGCCTGGATGCCGAGCGGCAGGCCGTGCTCGTTGGTCGCGAGCGGCAGCGAGATCGCCGGAATGCCGCAGAGGTTGGCGAGCGGCGTGAACGCGAAGTTGCGCCAGAGATTCTCGAACCAGTCGAGCACGTCCGGATTGTCGCTGATCGTCAGATATTCGGTGGTGCCGATCTTCGGGGTCGGCAGCGCGGTGATCGGGGTCAGGATGATATCCCAGTCCTCGAAGAAGGCGCCGAAGGCGCGCGAGGTGGTGTTGAACACCGCCTGCATCGCCGCGCGCTCGGCGAAGCTGGTATCGCGGCCGGCCTCCCAGATCCGGATGTTGATCGGCTCGATCAGCTCGGCCGGCGGCCGCTCGAGCTTGCGCGACGCGAGCAGGTTGTTGATGACGATCGCGAAGTTGGAGATGTAGCAGGTGGTCTGCGCCGCGAATGCGGCGCGATAATCCAGGTCGGGCAGCGCGTAGTCGACGTGGTGGCCGAGGCCCTCGAGGAACTTGCCGACACGCGCCAGCTCTGAAGCGATGTGCGGCGCGGCGCGATAGTCGCCCCATTGATGCGACAGCGCGATCCTGAGCTTGCCGGGATCGCGCTTGATCAGCTCGACGTAAGGCTCCGGCGTGGTCCAGTACGGCATGAACTCGCCCGGCGCGCCGCCGCGGCAATGGTCGACGAACGCCGCGGTGTCGCGCACGCTGCGCGACTGGCAGCCCTGGATCGAGACCAGGCCGCTTAGATCCGACAGATGCGGCGCGATCGAGAACACGCCGCGCGAGACCTTCAGCCCGATATTGCCGTTGACGCCCGCGGGAATCCGGATCGAGCCGCCGCCATCGGTGGCATGCGCGATCGGCACCACGCCCGCCGCGACCATGGCGGCACTGCCGGCCGACGAGCCGCAGGTCGTGTAGTCGGTATTCCACGGATTGCGCGTGACATAGACGGCCGGGTTCTCGGCCGAGCTGCAGACGCCGAACTCCGGCGTGGTGGTGCGGCCCATCAGGTTGAGGCCGGCCTTGCGCATCTTCGCCGTCAGGTGCGTGTCGGCGGCGGGACGGTTGCCGCGCATGAACAGCGAGCCCTGCTCCTGCAGGCGCCCGGCCATGGTCGGCCCGAGATCCTTCATCAGGAACGGCAGGCCGGCGAAGGCGCCGTCGGCATTGGCGCCCGCCTTGATGGGATCTTCGACGGCGTCGGCGAAGACTTCGACCACGCCCGATAGCGCGGGATCCACCTGGGCAATGCCTTCAGCCGCCTGCCGCGCCAGCTCCGCCGCCGTCAGCTCGCCGCTGCGAACGCGCGCCGCCAGCGCCATGCCATCATGCCGGGCCCACTCGTCCCAGCTCATCGCCAACGTCATCTGTCTTCCGATCCTTGCGCGCCGACCATCGATGCTACGCGTCCGAACGGTGCGATGATCAGGCGCTGTTCCACTTCCGGCGCCGCGAACCTTAGTTTGCACGAGAGCCAAGTCAATCAATCGCCCTGCATGCTGCCATACGATCCTATCATGCGGCGCGGCCGACCATCGTCCGCAATGAAGCCGACATACGAGCCGTTCCGGAAAACGGGACTGCGGCCCGCGGCGCCGGACGTTGACGCTCGTCAAGGCCGGCGCATGGCGCGCGTGCTTGATGCGGTCATGGATATCCTGACCTTCGGCGCGGCGGGCGCCGCGCTGCTCGTCACGCCCGGCCCAACCAACACGCTGCTCGCCACTGCCGGTGCGAGTCGTGGCGTGCGCGCCTCCGTTCATCTGCTGCTCGCCGAGCTTGCCGGCTATCTGCTCGCGATCGCGACGCTGCGCATCACGCTCGGTCCGCTCGTTGCGACCGCGCCGCTGGTCGGACATGCTCTCCGTGTCGTGGTCGTCCTCTATCTGCTGCACCTCGCGGCCGCGCTCTGGCGCCATGGCAGCAGCAGCGGCGCAAGCGATGCGGCGCCGGTCACCCTGCGCGGCGTGTTCATCACGACGCTGTTCAATCCAAAGGCCATCATCTTCGCCTTCACCTTGCTGCCGCCGGAAGGCGATGCGGCGAGCCTATGGCCGTTCCTGGTCGTGCTCGGGCTCTCGACCGCGACGATCGGAGGAGCCTGGATCGTGCTCGGCGCGACGCTGCGCTGCGGTCTCGGACATGTCGTGCCGGCGTGGCTCGGCTATCGCTGCAGCGCTGCGGCCCTGGCGCTGCTCGCCTGCGTGATCCTGGCGCCCGCCCTTGGCGCGCCATGAGCGGTTCCGCTTGTTACATTGTTGCTGATCGACAACCGCGCCGGCCACGTGCTATCCGCTCGCCGAACAGGGGGCGCGGTGCGCAGCATTGGCAAACGAGACATCACGAGCCGTTCGCGCATGCTGCGCCGGATCGTGGCTGCCTGCCTGATGCTCGCCTATGTCCTCGCGGGCGCGCTGCACGGCGCTTGTGACATCGACGTCGCCCATCCCTCCGCGGGCAAGCCGGAGATCGCGTCGCTGCTCGACCGAGCGGGCCACACCGATCAGCGCGGCATCGCCGACCATCATTGCCATGGCTGCTTCTCGGTGGCCGTGCCGCAGCCGCAGTTCGCCGCCGTCCCGGCCGAGGTCGTGGCCGCAACCGGCTGGGCCGTTCCCCTGCTCAGTGCAGGCGTCCTCCCCGAGTCCGAGTCTCCGCCGCCAAAACACCTGAGCTGACGCAACGTGCCGGACGGCCGACGCCGTCCATCCTTGCCCGTCCAGACAGGTTCATCTCATGCCATTCCCCGGGATGGCTGCGCGTGCCATCGGCGCCGCAGCCCTGCTCGCTCTGTCCGTGCACGCCTCCGCGGCGCAGACGCTGACCCTCCGCGCGGCGCTCTCCCGCGCCCTCGCCGCCAATCCACGGCTATCCGCCGCCGACCGCGACATCGGCATCGCCTCCGGCCAGCGGCTCCAGGCCGGCGCGCTGCTCAATCCGGAGCTGTCCTACGAGCAGGACAATTCATTCGGCACGGGTCAATATCGCGGCACGCGATCGGCCGAGACGACCTTGCAGATCAGCCAGGCGTTCGAATGGTTCGGCAAGCGCGACGCCCGCATCGCCGCCGGACAGGCCGGTGTGCGCGTCGCCGAGATCCAGCGCCAGGCGGTGCGGCTGGAGATTTTGTCGGAGACCGCGATCGCCTTCGTGACGGTGCTCGCCACGCAGCGGCGCATCCAGATCCTCGACGATCAGGTCGCAGCGCTCGATCGCCTGACGCCGCTGCTGCGCCGTCGCGTCGAGGCGGGCGCGTCGTCGCCGGCGGAGACCGGCCGCGCCGAGGTCGCCTCGGCGCTGGTGCGAGCCGATCGCGAGCGCGTCAAGGCGACGCTTTCGAGCGCACGCCGCGAGCTCGCCGTGCTGATCGGCGACAGCTCGGCGAAGCTCCCGGCCGTCACCGGCCGGTTCGATGCGACCGGCCAGCCGCCGGCGTTCCAGACCGTGATCGCGGCGATCGATGCCAATCCGCAGCTCGTCCGCTGGACCGCGGTCTACGCGCAGCGCAATGCCGAGCTGCTGCTGGCGCGGCTGAAGCCGTACCCCGACGTCCGCATCGGTGCCGGCTGGCGGCATTTCAACGACACGCAGGACGACGCCGTCAGGCTCAGCGTCTCCGTGCCGATCCCGGTGTTCGACCAGAACCAGGGCAACATCCTCTCGGCGCAGGAAAGCCTCGCCAAGACCGAAGCCGAGCGCAAGGCCAACCGCAACGCGCTGCTGGTGATCGCCGGCCGCGCCTACGACTCGCTGCAGGGCTCGCTGCGGGAATTGTCCGTGCTGCGCGAGATCGCAATTCCGAAGGCGCAGGAGGCGGCCGACGAGATCGCGCAGGGCTACAGCGCCGGCCGCTTCTCGTTGCTCGAGGTGCTGGACGCACAGGCGAGCGTGGCGCAGGCGCGGCTGCGCGAGCAGGAGGCGCTGCAGAACATCCATGTCGCCGTGGCGACGATCGAAGGCCTGGTCGGCCGTCCCTTCACCCTGGAACGGGAGACTGCGCGATGAGACCATCCACCGTCATCCTCATTGTCATCCTGGCGGCCGCCGCCGGCGCCGGCGCATCGCGCCTGCTGGTCGAGGCGGAGCCGCAGGCCCAGGCAACCGTCGGCCATGCCGATCATGCCGAGAAGGCACCGAAGGACCATGTCGAGCAGGACGAGCATGGCGCCGACCGCATCCGCATCAGCGACGTGAAGCTCGCCGCGGCCGGCGTCGCGCTCGCCGAAGCCGGCCCTGCGACCTTGTCCGATACGCTGGCGTTCAACGGCGTGCTGCGCGCCAATCAGGAAGCGCTGGTGCAGGTGACGCCGCGCTTTCCGGGCATCGTCCGTGCCATCAAAAAGCGCATCGGTGACACCGTCGCCAAGGACGAACTGCTCGCCGCGATCGAGAGCAATCAGAGCCTGACCTCGTATGATCTCAAGGCGCCGATCGGCGGCACCATCATCGACCGCCAGATCTCGCTCGGCGAATACGCCTCCGAGCAGAAGCCGGCCTTCGTGGTCGCGGATCTCTCCACGATCTGGGTCGACCTGTCGATTTATCGCCAGGATCTCCGGCGCGTCCGGCTCGACGACGAGGTGCTGATCGATCCAGATGACGGACGCGGCGCGATCCGCGGCCACGTGTCCTACATCGCCCCCGTCGGCGCCAGCGAGACGCAGACCGCGCTTGCCCGCGTCGTGCTGGCCAATCCCGACGGCCGGCTGCGCCCGGGCCTGTTCGTCACCGCGCGGCTGGTTCTCGCCAAGCGCAGCGTCGCCGTGGCGGTCCGCGCGAGCGCGATCCAGACCCTGGAGAACAAGACCGTCGTGTTCGTGCGCGAGGAGGGCGACAAGATCGAGGCGCGCCCCGTGGTCACTGGCGAGTCCGACCCGACCTATGTCGAAATCCGCGATGGCCTCGCCGCCGGCGAACACTACGTTGCCGAGAACAGCTTTGTGGTGAAGGCGGAGATGGGCAAGGGGGAGGCCGAGCATGATTGACGCGGTCCTCGGATTTGCCGTGCGCCAGCGCTGGCTGGTGCTGATCGTTGCGCTCGCCGCCGCCGGATTCGGCGCCTGGAATTTCACCCGGCTGCCGATCGACGCCGTGCCCGATATCACCAACGTGCAGGTGCAGATCAACACCAAGGCGCCCGGCTACTCACCGCTCGAGACCGAACAGCGCATCACCTTCCCGGTCGAGACCGCGATGGGCGGCCTGCCGAAGCTGGACTACACGCGCTCGCTGTCGCGATATGGGTTGAGCCAGGTCACCGTCGTGTTCCAGGACGGCACCGACATCTATTTCGCGCGCCAGCTCGTCAACGAGCGCATCCAGCAGATCAAGGATCAGCTGCCCCCGGGCGTCGAGGTCGCGATGGGACCGCTCTCGACCGGGCTCGGCGAGATCTTCATGTATGCGGTCGAAGCCAAGCCCGGCGCCAAGACGCCTGATGGCACCGACTACTCGCCGACCGATCTGCGCACCATCCAGGACTGGATCATCCGACCGCAACTGCGCGGCGTGCCGGGCGTGATCGAGGTGAACACGATCGGCGGCTTCGAGCGCCAATTCCACGTGCTGCCCGATCCCGGCCGTCTGATGGCCTATCGCATCAGTTTCCGTGACGTGATCGCGGCGCTGGCGTCCAACAATGCCAATGTCGGCGCCGGCTATATCGAGCGCAATGGCGAGCAATATCTGGTGCGCGCGCCCGGCCAGGTCGGCAGCGCAGCCGAGCTGAAGGACATCGTGATCGGCGCCCGCGGCGGCACGCCGGTGCGCATCGGAGACGTCGCCGAGGTGACCGAAGGACGCGACCTGCGCACGGGGGCGGCGACGCTCAACGGCGAGGAGACGATCCTGGGCACGGCGATGCTCCTGATCGGCGAGAACAGTCGCGCCGTTGCGCGCCGCGTCGCCGCCCGGCTCGACGATATCGCGAAGTCGCTGCCCGAGGGCGTGGTCACGCGCACGCTCTATGACCGCACCCATCTGGTCGAAGCGACGATCCGCACCGTGGAGAAGAACCTGCTCGAAGGCGCCGCGCTGGTCGTCGTCGTGCTGTTCCTCCTGCTCGGCAACATCCGGGCCGCACTGGTCACGGCCTGCATCATCCCGCTGTCGATGGCGATGACCATAACCGGCATGGTCGAGAGCAGGGTGAGCGCCAACCTGATGAGCCTCGGCGCGATCGATTTCGGCATCATCGTCGACGGCGCCGTCATCATCGTCGAGAACTGCCTGCGGCTGCTGGCCCAGGCGCAGCATCGCAAGGGCGGACTGCTCACGACCGCCGAGCGGTTGCAGACCATCATCAGCGGCGCGCGCGAGGTGATCGGGCCGAGCCTGTTCGGCACCGGCATCATCGCCGTGGTCTATCTTCCGGTGCTGACGCTGACCGGCGTCGAGGGCAAGATGTTCACGCCGATGGCGCTGACGGTGCTGATGGCGCTCGGTGCCGCCGTGCTGTTCTCGATCACCTTCGTGCCGGCAGCGGTCGCGATCTTCGTCACCGGCAAGGTATCCGAGCGGGAGAACCTCATCATGCGCGGCGCGCGGCGGGTCTACGCGCCGCTGCTGCGCGGCGTGATCGCGCACCGCCTGATGGTCGTAGCCCTGGCCGTGGTGATCGTCGCGGCGAGCGGCTTTGCCGCGACGCGCATGGGCGGCGAGTTCATTCCGAGCCTTGACGAGGGCGACGTCGCGCTCGCGGCCCTGCGCATCCCCGGAACGAGCCTCACCCTCTCGGTCGACCTGCAGAAGGCGCTGGACGCGCGGCTGCGACGCATCCCGGAGGTGAAGGACGTGTTCACCCGCATCGGCACGGCCGAGGTCGCGACCGATCCGATGGCGCCGTCGCAGGGTGACGGCTACATCATGCTGAAGCCGCGCCAGGCGTGGCCCGACCCGGCGAAGCCGAAGGCGCAGCTCGTCGCCGAGATCGAGGCGGCGGCCGACGAGATCCCCGGCAGCAACTACGAGATCTCGCAGCCGATCCAGTTGCGCTTCAACGAGCTGATCTCCGGCGTGCGCAGCGACGTCGGTATCAAGATCTTTGGCGACGATCTCGATATCCTGCAGGGCGCGGCGCGCCAGGTCGAAGCCGCGATCCGCGGCGTCAATGGCGCGACCGACGTCAAGACCGAGCAGGTCGCGGGGCTGCCGATCCTGACGGTCAGGATCGACCGCCAGGCGCTGTCGCGCTACGGCCTCAGCGTGGCCGAGGTGCAGAGCGTGGTCGAAATCGCGATCGGCGGCAAGGCGGCCGGAAAGCTGTTCGACGGCGACCGCCGCTTCGACATCGTCGTCCGCCTCCCCGAGCGTCTGCGCGGCAATCTCGATGCGATCCGCGCGATCCCGATTCCACTGCCGGCGGGTGAGGAGGCGAATGCCGCGCCGCTGCGCACCGCCTTCTCCTCGGCCGCACAGCCGCGCTACGTGCCGCTGTCGTCGGTCGCGGCCGTGGCTTCGGCGCCGGGGCCGAACCAGGTCAGCCGCGAGAACGGCAAGCGGCGGATCGTCGTGTCAGCCAATGTTCGCGCCCGCGACCTCGGCTCGTTCGTGACCGAGGCGCAGGCCGCCGTCGCGGAGAAGGTCAAGCTGCCGCCAGGCTATTGGATCGGCTGGGGCGGACAGTTCGAGCAACTGGTGTCGGCGACCAAGCGTCTCACGATCGTGGTGCCGATCGCGCTCGCGCTGGTGTTCCTGCTGCTGTTCATGAGCATGGGTTCGTTCGCCGATGCCGCGCTGGTGTTCTCCGGCGTGCCGTTGGCGCTGACCGGCGGCATCGCGGCGCTGCTGCTGCGCGGCCTGCCGCTGTCGATCTCGGCCGGCGTCGGCTTCATCGCGCTGTCAGGCGTCGCCGTGCTCAACGGCCTGGTCATCATCGCTTTCATCGAACGGCTACGCCGGGAGGGACGCTCGGTGCGGGCCGCGGTGGAGGAGGGCGCGCTGGCGCGATTGCGGCCGGTGCTGATGACGGCGCTGGTCGCCTCGCTCGGCTTCGTGCCGATGGCGATCGCGACCGGCGCCGGCGCCGAGGTCCAGCGCCCGCTCGCCACCGTCGTCATCGGCGGCATCATCTCGTCGACGATGCTGACGCTGCTGGTGCTGCCGGCGCTCTACGTGCTGTTCAGACGCGAGGCGCGGTCCGCGTCGGCATAAGCGGCATGCAGTTCCCGACTTGATAGCTGCATGCCGCCCGCCCGCGACGGCGTCGGGACCTAGTTGAAGGCCATCGGCGCCGCGCTGGCCATCCAGCCGTCGGAGCGTGCATTGCGGGCGAACCGCTGATATCTCGGCGCACGGGCCTCGCGCGTGACACGAGCCGCTGCGCCGAACATCGTGGAACCGCCGTTCGGGTTCACGATCGCGTAGCCGGCGATCGACCGCGGATGCTCGCGGGTGACGTGACCGCCGGAATTGCCGTCATGCACATACCAGACATTGCCGGCGACCTGCTGCTGCAGGATCATGACGTGGCCGGAGCGGACCGCCGCCATGCCCGGTGCGGGAGCCGCGCGTGGAAAGCGACGCCAGTTGGATGCGAGATTCAACTCGGGAATGACCCGGCCGAACGTGTAGAGCGACGCTTCGCAGCCGCAGAAGGCATGCGGGCATCCCGACGGCCGGCCACCGACGACGCGGCCCTCGCCGGGGATCGAGGCCATGGCGTTCATGAAGGAGTGATGGTGTCGGTACGAGTAGTGATGATGATGGTGACGAGGACGGGCCTCGGCTTGAACGGAGAGAGCCAGCAATGCGGCGACGACAATTACAACGCGGTACATTCGGAGGACTCCTGTACACTGTGAAATCCCCCTGCCGCGCGCCAATCAACGTCCAAACATGTCCTCAAAGTGACCGAATCACCCCTGAGCCATGCAAATGCGGGAAGGCGCTGCCCGCTCGGGCTGGTTCCAAATCATTCGAAGTGATTGACTCTCGACGTCGAGAATGACTCACAACAAATGAATGTTCCGCCTTGGGAAGATCAGACTACCTACTAACAGCGCGGCGACCGCGGCCGGCCTTCAGTCGTCCTAATAGCCACAAAGATGTAATGAGGATAAATAACATCCTCCACGCGTGCCGCGCTCTTGGGCATTCCGTTCCAGACCACGACAGGAGATCGTCATGACCACGTTCCGCGGCAGTTGCCTCTGCGGCCGGGTCGGCTTCGAGGTCGATGGGCCGTTCGACAACTTCCTCAATTGCCATTGCTCGCGCTGTCGCAAGGCCAGCGGCACGGCGCACTCCTGTGAGGTCATCGTCAAGGCGTCGGCGCTGCGGTGGATGCGGGGCAAGGCGAACGTCACACGGTTCGACCTGCCGCAGGCGCGCAGCTTCGCCACCGCCTTCTGCAGCACATGTGGCAGCCCGATGCCGCATCTGACGCGCAGCGGCCGCGAGGTGATCATTCCCGCCGGGAGCTTCGACGAGCCGCTCGGCGCCGCTCCCGATCGACACGTGCATTGGGCGTCACGTGCCGACTGGTACGTTGATGGTGACGGGCTGCGCGTCGAGGACTGACGCAATCAGAATGCCGCTCGTCGGGCGACTCATGCCCCTCACGCCGAGATCGGACAAGCCTGTCGAGGCTTCATATCCGCCCGACCGCCGCGGCGTCCGGAATCCGATTTCACGAGCAAGTTCAGGCTGATTTGGGCTGTCCAGTCCCGGCAGAAAAAATATCCTGCTTGGCGATTTCGGAAAATCATGATTGTTTGTCGCTGTCCCGCCTCATCGACGAGGGGCGCTGCGCGGTCGTCACGAAGCGTGGAGTGCGGGATGTGATGGGCGGGCCGGTTTGCAGCGTGGTCATTCGCGCGGACGAACAACATCGGCTCGCACGGTCAAGTCGCGTGGTCCTGATACTCCGATGCCAGTATCAAGCCTGCGCTGGCGCCAATGGCGCCGCGTGGGTGACGGTGACCAAAAAGCCCGGCGCACCGGGGAGAACGCGAAGCAGCCGTAGCGCCATCGCGCAGGGAGGGCCGGATCGTCCGGCTGGACCTGTGGTACCTGCCGCCTGCATTTTTTGAGCAGGCGGGCCACGGGCCTCAGTCGAGGTCCGGCCTTCCCTGCACCCTCTCGTTTGAAGAGGGTGAGATCACTGTATCACTCGGACGCCCGGGGCGCCGCGAGGCTACGGACGCACATCCCCATATGCACATCCCATATGCCTCAAAATTGTTGATCACGACGGCGCCAATGGCTCGGTGCCCACCCTCCCCTGGAGGGGGAGGGTCGGTCGCACGCGAAGCGGGCGAGCGGGGTGGGGTGATCTCTCCGCGAGCGCTTGTGCACGTGGAGAGATCACCCCACCCCGCCTCACGTTTCGCTTCGCTCACCGCGAGGCGACCCTCCCCCTCCAGGGGAGGGTGGGCACCGAGCTCGTGGCTTAGCTTTGGAGAGCGACTGATGCGGATCCATAGGGCCCGTTTTGAGGTGTCGGCTATGTCTCCGAACACCTTCACGGCAGTTGTCCGGGCCATGCCCTGCACGGCGACGAGGGCGGAGAGGCGATGCAGGAGCCGTCTCCCCTTCGCCATTGACCGCCCCATCGATTGGCCTATCTCTTCAACACCGCAAAGAAACGGAACTGGATCCCCTGATGACCGCACATTTCAGCAGCTTCGATACTGCCATCGATCCCGTGAAGCTCGACCGCCTGGCCGAGGTGGCGGTGAAGGTGGGCCTGCAATTGCAGCCGGGTCAGGATCTGCTGCTGACCGCGCCCTCGATGGCGCTGCCGCTGGTGCGCAAGGTCGCCGAGCACGCCTACAAGGCCGGCGCCGGGATCGTGACCTCGTTCTTCTCCGACGAGGAACTGACGCTGGCGCGCTACCGTTTTGGCCGTGACAACAGCTTCGATCGCGCCGCCGACTGGCTCTACCAGGGCATGGCCAAGGCGTTCTCGGAGAACACCGCGCGGCTCGCGATCGTCGGCGACAATCCGATGCTGCTGTCCGGCCAGGATCCGGCCAAGGTGGCGCGCGCCAGCAAGGCCAACTCCAAGGCCTATCAGCCGGCGCTGGAAAAGATCACCAATTTCGAGACCAACTGGAACATCATCGCCTATCCGAGCCCGTCCTGGGCCAAGCTGGTTTTCCCGGACGTGCCGGAGGAGGTCGCGGTGGCGAAACTCGCGGACGCGATCTTCGCAGCGTCGCGTGTCGACCGCGAGGATGCCGTGTCCGCCTGGGAGCGCCACAACGCAGTGCTGCGCGAGCGCACCGAGTGGCTCAACGGCCAGCGCTTCAGCGCGCTGCATTACACCGGACCCGGCATGGACCTGACGATCGGTCTCGCCGACGGCCATGAATGGGAGGGCGGCGCCTCGACTGCCAAGAACGGCATCACCTGCAACGCCAACATTCCGACCGAGGAAGTGTTCACGACGCCGCATTGCCGCCGTGTGTCGGGTCACGTCGTCAGCTCCAAGCCGCTGTCCTATCAGGGCACGCTGATCGACAACATCCAGGTCAGATTCGAGGAGGGCCGCATCGTCGAGGCGAGGGCTTCGAAGGGCGAGGAGGTGCTGAACAAGGTGCTCGACACCGACGAGGGCGCGCGCCGGCTCGGCGAAGTCGCGCTGGTGCCGCACTCCTCGCCGATCTCCAAGAGCGGCCTGTTGTTCTACAACACGCTGTTCGACGAGAACGCGGCCTCGCACATCGCGCTCGGCCAGTGCTACTCCAAATGCTTCGTCAACGGCACGTCGCTGTCGCCGCAGCAGATCGCAGCCCAGGGCGGCAACCAGAGCCTGATCCACATCGACTGGATGATCGGCGCGGCCGACACCGACATCGACGGTCTCCATGAAGACGGCCGCCGCGTCCCGGTGTTCCGCAAGGGCGAGTGGGCTTGAAGGGCGAGTGGGCCTGACGCATGACGGGCCGGCGCCACGCGTGCACCGGCCCGAAGCGAGCCGCGAGCGATGCTCGCGGCGGTGTCGTCGTCGATCGAACCTGCCTACTGCTTGGCGCTGCCGGTGGTGGCCTGCACGTCGATCGTGATCCGCTCCGACATCACCGGCTTGTTGTGGGGGATGTGGCTCCAGTCGCCGAGCACGAGCTGCAAGGTGTGCTTGCCCGGCGTGAGATTGACCGAGGCTTCAGTCTGGCCCTTGCCGAAATGCACGTGGCCGGCATCGACCGGGATCGCCTCGTTGAGTGCGTCGCCCTCGAGCGCGGGCGCGTCGATCAGCAGATGGTGGTGCCCGGTGTTGGGAGCCTCGGTGCCGGACGGCGCGACGCCCATGCCGGACAGGCCGAAGCGGATCAGGACCGGCGAGGAGACGGTGTCGCCGTCCTTCAGGTTGATGAAGTAGGCCTTGGCGTTTTCGGGGGCGGGCGTTTCGCCCGCCATGACGAGACTGCTGGTTGCAAGGGCGGCGGCGGACAGCGTGAGGGCGAGTGCGAGGCTCAGTCGGCGCATCCTGGGAAATCCTTATCTCTGCGAAGGCGGCAAATCTTTAAAGGTGACGGCACGGCGCAGGATGGGCAGGGCGACCGGAGGGGCGCCTGTCCGCATCTTGCAGTGCGAGCAAACAGTAGATCAGCAGGTTTGGCGAGGCCGCGAACAAATTGCGGCGTTCGCGTGAAGTTTATAGCGCTTGCGTGTTTGTGATGCGACGGCTGGTCGCGGCGGTTGGTTCAAATCTTAACGACTGCGGAAAGCAGCCATTAGGTGCAATCGGCTACGGTCGCAGGCTCATGCCGGCGTTCGCCCGGTCATTTCAGTCCCATGCATTTGAGGTCCAAGATGTCTCCGTCCTTGATCGAAACCGCCAATCTCACCGTCGACCTGGCGCCCGCTCCGATCGAGCCGTCCTGGATCATCGAGGGCAATCCGACCGCGACCTCCTGCACCATCGCGCGCAGCAGCGACGGGCTGGGCTCGACCATCGTCTGGCATTGCACCGAGGGCAAGTTCAACTGGTACTACGATTTCGACGAGACCATCCTGATCCTCGAAGGCGCGATCACGCTCGAGAGCGAGGGCATGCCGGCGAAGCGCTATGGGCCGGGCGACGTGATCTTCTTCCGCGACGGCGCGCATGCCAAATGGCATGTCGAGGGCCACGTCAAGAAGCTCGCTTTCTGCCTGAAGACGCAGCCCTACGTGCTCGGCCTCGCGGTGCGGATCATCAACAAGCTCAAGCGCATGTTCCTGACGCCGGAAGGCCGCCGCGGCACCAGCCTTGCGGGCGCCTAGACGCCGTCGAGGATGATCACGGTCGGGACCTGTGGCAGCAGCTCGCGCGACATCTTCAAGGTGCGCTCGGCGCGGCGGTCGATCTCGAACTGCTGGCCGATCTTGCGCATGAACTCGTCGAGCGGCGTCGCGAAGCGGTGCATCGGCAGCACCACCGAGGCGCGCAGACGCTTGGTGATCTCCGAGATGCCGTCGAGCGACATCGTGTAGGTGCCGTCGATCGGCACCATCACCACGTCGAGCCGGCCGATCGCGGCGAAATGCGTCTCGTCGAGCTTGACGTGCAGGTGGCCGAGATGGCCGATGCACAGGCCGGCGACCTCGAAGATGAAGATCGAGTTGCCGTCCTTGATCATGTCGATGCCGACGGAATCTCCGAAATAGCGGCGGATGTCGGTGGTGATGTTGCGGATCAGCACGTCGCCGATTCGCTCGAAGATCTGGGCCGGCTTGCCGTCGTCGCCCCAGCCGCGCAGCACATGCGGGATGCGCGGATCGGGGGCCAGCGTGTAGTGCGTCGAATGCGCGCGGTTCATGGTGATCACGTCGGGCAGCCGTCCGACCTGATAGGCGCCGCTGTAGTCGGTCGCGATGCGGATGCCCATCGGCGTGTCGATGAAGTAGGTCGAGTGGCCGGCATAGGTGATCGTCACCTCGTTGCCGGCAGACGCCGTCCGGCGCAGGCTGACCGGCATCGCGCGCGGTTGGTCGCCGGCCATCGCCAGGCACTCGCTGGTGCGCGGCCCCGATTGCGCCAGAGCGGGCGATGCGAACGCGACCAGGACGGCAAGCAGCGAGACCAGCGAGCGCAGCATGGCAGTTCCCCTTCGACAGCGCGTGTGAGTGTAGCGGGGAATCCGGATCAGAACTATCCTCGGCGCAACGCCCGGCTCGAGAGCGCGGCGCGACGACGTGGAGAGATGGCATGACGGATCGGGTGTTGCAGCCGTTGCGGGAGATCGACGCAGGCGTGCTCCGCATTGCCTATGTCGAGAGCGGGCCGGCCGATGGCCCCGTCGTCATCCTGCTGCACGGCTATCCCTACGATATCCACTCCTATGTCGAGGTCGCGCCGCGCCTCGCCGCGCAGGGCTGCCGCGTCATCGTGCCCTATCTGCGCGGCTATGGACCCACTCGTTTCCGCAACGCATCGACGCCGCGCTCGGGCCAGCAGGCCGCGGTCGGCGCCGATCTGGTCGCGCTGATGGATGCGCTGGCGATCCCGCGCGCCGTGTTCGCCGGCTATGATTGGGGTGGCAGGGCCGCCTGCGTCGGCGCGACGCTGTGGCCCGAGCGCTGCACGGGCCTGGTCTCCGTGAACGGCTATCTGATCCAGGACATCGCGCGGGCATTGGAGCCGGCGCCGGTGCCGCGCGAGTTCGCGTTCTGGTATCAGTGGTACTTCCAGACCGAGCGCGGCCGCGCCGGGCTCGCCGCCCACCGCGCCGACATCGCACGGCTGCTGTGGCGGCAATGGTCGCCGCACTGGCGCTTCGACGATGCGACCTTCGCGCGCGCGGCGGAGGCGTTCGACAATCCCGATCACGTCGATGTCGTGATCCACAGCTATCGGCATCGCTACGGGCTGGCCGATGGGGATCCGCGCTATCAGGAGCTGGAGCGGCGATTGGCGACCCTGCCCGTCATCACCGTGCCTACGATCACGCTCGATGGCGACGCCGACGGCGTGATCCCGGCGACGGACGGCCAGGCGCATGCTGCGAAGTTCGGCAACCGGATCGGCCATCGCGTGATCGCGCGGGCCGGCCACAATTTGCCGCAGGAAGAGCCGGAGGCGTTCGCCGCCGCCGTGACGGAGCTGCTGCGCTGAACGCTTCAGGCCCGCGCCGGGCTCAGCTTCCAGGCCGCGAGCAACAGGCCCGCGGTCATCAGGCCGCAGACGATGGCGGCCTCGGGCAGCGCGAGCGCCAGCGCCGCGGTCGCCGCCCAGCCGATCGAGGAGAACGCCTCGGCAAAGGTCGCCAGCCGCGACGAGGTCTGGCGGCGGCGAAACTGGCTGCGACGCGCCTGGATCCGGAACCAGAGCTGGATGGCCGTGGAGGAGACGGTCGCGACCAGAACGGCAACGGCTGTGACCACCGCCTGCGCCGGTGCGCCCCAACCGAGCGCAAGCACGAGCGGAGCGAAGATCATCGCGATCGTGATCAGCACGACCTCGACCTTGGCGCGCACGATGCGCGTCGCCGGCAGCGGCGCCGTCGCCACCAGCTCGGGCGCGTCCTCGCCGGAGATGGTGAGCCAGGCGAGGCCGCCCGCGAGCTGGCCCGCCGCCATCACGACGACCGGCGTGATCAGGAACACCGCCTGCGAGCTGTCGGAGTAGCTGCGCCACAGCAGCAGCGCCGGAGGCACCAGATAGAGCAATTGCATCAGCGTCTGCGAGATCAGCCAGGGATCGCGCCGCAGCAGCATGAACTCCTTGCGCCGCAGCGACTGCTGCCGCGAGCCGCCCCGAAACGACCTGAGGCGTGCGCCGGCGCGGCTGGAGATGCCCTGGGCCGCGGCGCTGATCGCGGTGTCGGCGAAGCGCGGCGAGAACACCATCATGACGACGCCGAGCAACAACAGTCCGGCTGCCAGCAGAATCAGCAGCGCCTGGCCGTCGCCGAGCGCCGCTCGAGCCGGCAGCCAAACAAGACTGTCGGGATCGGGCGCGATGGCGGCCGCGGCATCCGAGGTGAGGATGGCGAAGCGCGACAGCGTGCCATAGGACACGATCGCCGCGATCTGCAGCACGATGACGAAGCCGGCGCCGATCACGGCCGCCAGGATCTGGGCGACCAGCCGCGTTCGCGCCGGACCAATGAGGCGGAACAGGACGATCGTGATGGCAATGGCGACCGCGGCCGCCGACAGGCCGACGGCCGCGACCACGACGAACGCCGCGAGCCAGCGCGTGCCACCCTCGATCAGCAGCACGTCGACGAAGGGGGTCGCGAGCAGCAGCGCCATGCTGGTCACGGAGAGCGCGATCGCCGCGATCCGGACGGAGAAGATCTCGGCCAGCCGCACCGGCGACGACATGATGAGATCGAGGTCGGCACGGGCGTAGAACACGCGTGTGACGGATTCGATCGCCTGCGACAGCATCAGCGCCCAGGACAGCATGATGGTCGCGGTGATGACGATCAGCGCGGTCTTGTCGAGCGGCAGCTCGAGATCGGCGTAGCGACCGACCACGACCCAGGCCGGCAGATGCATGAGGGCGCCGAACAGCACGAGACCGATGATGGCGGCCCGCGTGCGGCGGCGCCTGCCGGCCGTGATCATGCCGAGCCATTCCCGCCAGGCGAGCCGGAGCTCGTGACGGGCGAACCAGGCGAGCGTCGCCGCCCGCGTCATGCCGCGGACTCGACGTCGACCAGTGCGATGAACAACTCCTCCAGGCTGGTGTCGGTGCGTCCGTTCTGCTGGCGCAGCTCGGCCAGAGTGCCTTCGGCGACGACGCGCCCGGCGGCGATCACGCCGATCCGGTCGGCCATGCGCTCGGCGACTTCGAGAATGTGCGTGGTCATGATCACCGTGCCGCCGCGGCGGACGCGCTCGGCGAGCAGGCCCTTGACGTGCCGCGCCGACACCGCGTCCAGGCCCGTCAGCGGCTCGTCCAGGATGATCAGCCGCGGGTCGTGGATCAGCGCGCCGGCGAGCGCGACCTTCTGGCGCATGCCCTTGGAAAAGCCTTCGCAGCGCTCGTGCAGATGCGGCTCCAGCCCGAGCGAGACCAGAAGTTCGGTTGCCGCGTTACTCGAGGCCGCCGGATCGATGCCCCACAGTCCGGCGACGAACTCGAGATATTCGAGCGGCGTGAGCTTGTCGTAGATCATGGGCTCGTCGGAGACCCAGGCCATCACCTGCTTGGCGGCGATCGGGTCGCGCAGTGCATCGATGCCGAAGATCTCGATCCGCCCGGCATCCGGCCGCAGCAGGCCCGCGACCATGCGCAGCGTCGTCGTCTTGCCGGCGCCGTTCGGGCCGACCAGTGCATAGAATTCACCCGAGCGCACCACGAGGTCGAGCGCATCGACCGCCGGCCGCTCGAAACATTTCGTCAGTCCTCGCACGGCGAGGGCGGGGCTGCCTGGGGTCATGACGGCACTATCGCCTCGTTCGGTTCGCGTCTGCAATGTGGATGCAACTCGTTGCGGCGCGGTGAACGAGCCGCCGCATCGTGTCCTTCGGTGCCGGCCGGTTCCGTCGGCGCACTGGCCGCATTCCTGCCGTCCTCGTCCCGTGAACTCCCGGCCACGTCTCAAGTTGTGGGCACGCGGCAACGATGCGCGATCGTCAATAGTTCACGGAAGCCGTCCCCTCAGGCGACAGCGCCCGGACCTCCGCCATCAGGGGCAAGGCCTGATACCGGGAGATGCCGGTCTCGTCGATCACGAACAACGGCCGCACCTGCCGCGCATCGCTGTCCTGGATCATCGCCATCCGCTGATTGTCGAGCATCAGCCAATGCCCGTCGAGGCGCGCCGCCGCGACGGCGTGATCCTCGTCCCGGACGACATCGTGCAGGATCACGATCCGCAGATCGTCGATGGCAACGCCGGCCATCCGAAGCGCGACGAGCTTGGCGATCGCGTAGTCCTCACAATCGCCGGCACGGCGTTCGAAGGTAGCGAGAGGGGAGGCCCACACGTCCACCTGGCCATATTGAGCGAGATCACTGGCCGGCCGGATGGCCAGATTGACCGCCCGATTGATCTCGCCGAGCCTTGCCCGTCCCGCCCGGAGACGGCCCTGATCGATGATCGCCAGCAGGCTGAGGGCGGCAGGGGAGACGCAGCGCTCGCGGTCGCCATCGCACAGCGCAAGCTGCACGCGCTCGTCTTCGAGCTTGCGCGCGAGCGCCAACCATTTGTCGCGCAACGGGCCTGCTTCCAGGCCGACCCGCGGCAGGCCGAATGGCTCGGCCGTATCCTCGATGGCGGTTGCGAACCCCAATGGCTGCGCGACAGGACCGGCGCCCGCTGGGCTGCCGATCCATATGGCGGCGCTGGCGGCCGCGACCGCCAGCGATGCGCGCATCAGCGCGAGAAAATTCATGTGACGCCCCGTGCCCGGATCTCGGCCGGCGCGACGCAGCGCCTGACGGAACCGGATGCTTGTTGGGGGTCAGCATGGGTGCGAAGGCTTGGCCTCTGCTTAAAACCGGCAATCCGGCGACCAAATCGCAGGATTTACGCTGAACGTTGTGTTGCTCCGATGCGACAAATCCTAGCGAAAGCTGAACGATGGTCGCGAAGGTCTGGAGGGTTCGCGGTGAAGTTGTGCTTCGAACCCATCCGCAGCTCCTGCCAAATTGATGCAATTCGTCGATTCTTGTTCTCCCACCCGCAGTCCTCCACTTGAAATCCGTTGTCAGGGGTAAGCCGGTGCGGATGTTGATGTCGGCAAAGGTATTGGATGGCCTATGAATACTTGGAATTACTTTGATTTTCTGAAGCGACGTGAATTTTGACTTGGCAGGTCTCGGCCGGGGTCAGCTTTAAAGAGGGCAGAAACTCGACAACATCGTAGCGATCCCGCGGAAGCCGCCGTTTTTGGCCACCTGAAGCACAAGCTGAAGGTGGTTCCGCCAGACACTTGCCAGTGATATGCACGCCTTGAACACTCATTCTTATGTATTCATTAACCATAGTCGGTGGCCCCTTGAATTACGCTGGCAATTTTGACGCCGCGCTTTTCTCCGAAGGCCGGGGCGCCTCTTCGCACGGTCACGTGCGGCTGGAGACGCCGCATGCCCATGCGCCGACCGACGCGATCGTCGTTCCGGACGCGCATTTTCTGTTCAATGCCGATTTCAAGCGGTCTGGTCTCGACCTGATCCTGTCGTCCGACGGACGCGAGATGGTGCTGCCGGACTATTTCAAGGGCGAGAAACGCGCGCCGCTGGCCTCGCCGGACGGCGCGCATCTGAACGGCGACCTCGTCAACGCGCTCTCCGGCGCGGTGCAGGTCAGCCAGGCCGGGGCGGCCGCGAGCGTGAGCAAGGTCATCGGCCATGTGACCAAGCTGCAGGGCACCGCGACGGTCATCCGCAACGGCGTTTCGATCCTCCTTCACAACGGCGACAACGTCGAGAAGGGCGACGTCGTCCAGTCCGGCTCGGATTCGACGCTCGGCATCACCTTCATCGACGGCACCGTGTTCGGCCTGTCGTCGAATGCGCGGATGGTGCTGAATGAAATGGTGTACGACCCCAACGGGTCGAACAATTCCTCGCTGATCAGCCTCGTCGCCGGCACGATCTCGTTCGTGGCCGGCGAGACCGCCAAGCATGGCGACATGAAGGTCGACACGCCCGTGGCGACCATGGGCATTCGCGGCACGGCCGTGCTGGTCGAGATCGACTTCACGGTGCCGGGGCAGGGCAGTCTGCCCGATGCCAAGTTCCAGGTGCTGGTCGAGCCCGATGGCCACACCGGCTCCTACGTTCTGTTCGACAAGACGACGCTGCAGCCGATCGCTGTGGTGAATCAGGCCGGACAGCAGATCCAGATCAGCAACGGAATCGTGAATCAGAGCGCTGTCCCGCTCACGCCGGACATCCAGAAGCTCATCAATGACGTCTTCACGCTGAAGTTCACCGACAACAGCAATCCGAAGTCGACGACCCATTTCACCGACATCGGGGTGCCGCAGACGCTGACGCCGCTGACCTTGCCCAATGGCACCAGCGCGACGCCGATCATCCGCGTGGTCGACGACACCGGCGCGACGACCGGGACTGGCCAGACCGGCGAGCAGCTGTCGCACATCCCGGGTCCGCCGGAAGTCAGGATTCTCGATACCGGCGGCCGGCTGACGACGGCTTTCGGAATTATGGAGCGCGCCGGTCAGACCGGGAACGGCGCCGATCTCGACGCCGTGCTCAGTCGCGTCAATTTCGTCGACGTCAATGGCATCGACCGGCCGACGGTGTCCGTCAGTTTCAGTTCCTACGCCTATAAGAGCGCGCAGCAGGCCGACGTCACGGCCTCGTTGAATGCCCTACAATTGCAGGACGTCCTGGCGACCGCGGTGAAGATCACGGTCACGCCCGATCCGAACAACAAGAATTTCGGCACGGCGACGCTGACCTACAGCGTTCCCGACAAGTATTTCGATTTTTTGGCGGCAGGTGAAACGCTGACGCTGACTTACATCGTCCGCGTCGACAACAACTTTGCGCCGTCCAACGAATTCGCTCTGGTCCCGATCACGATCACCGTGACGGGGACCAACGACAAGCCCGAGATCGTCGCGAGCGTCCAGACCATCGCGTTCGAGGGCGGCACCAGCGTGCCCGGCGGCCCGCTGACATCGGACGATCCGACCTCAGGCACGCTGACCTTCACGGACGTTGATCTCACGGACAGCCATACCGTCTCGGCGAAGCTGACCAGCGCGGTTTTGGAGGGCGGCGGCAGCATTCCGCCGGCCCCGTTCGCGCTGTTCGAACAGGCCCTGACTGCGTCTCTGGCCTCCGACAGCACCGGAAGCGGCACCGGCAAGATCAATTGGAGCTTCGCCAACCTGCCGGTCTATGTCGCGGATTTCATTCCCGCAGGCCAGACGCTGACGCTCACCTACACCGTGACCGTGACGGACTCGCAAGGCGCGACATCGACGCAGACGGTCACGGTGACGATCACCGGCACCGACGATCCGGCGGTGGTCTGGATCGCCACGACGCAGCCTGGCGAGAGCAGCGGGGGGCAGGTTCATCTGTGGAGCGACGGCGCGAACTGGGCAACCGGTCTGGCTCCGACCGCCGATGATGACGTCATCATCATCACCGATCAGCTGCACGGCCTGACGCCGGCCTTTCCGGTGACGATCGATGACGACGCCTACGCCTATGCCAAATCGGTCACGCTGAATGATTTCGGCGGCGGCGCCGTTCCGGAGCTCGACAATAACGGCACGCTGACGATCAGCGGCGCGCTGACGGCCAAGGCCGACTCGCTCATCTACAACTTCTCGGGTGCGACGATCACCGTCGGCGGCTCGGTGCAGATCCTCGAGCAAAGCGAGTTTCACAATGCCGGCACCGTGCTGCTGGCTGGTGGCGGCGTGTTCGGGGCGAGCGCCGGCATCTTCAACACCGGAACGATCGAGCTGTCCGGCGGTACGCTGACCGTGCACGGCGACGTCACCAACGGCGGTGAGGACTCCTCCGGCCTCATCCAGGTCGACCAGGGCGCGACGCTGACCCTGGAGGGTGGCAGCATCGATGGCGGCACCATTCTGATCCAGGGAATGCCGATCGTTCAGAATTTTGGCACGCTGGAGAACGACGGGCAAACGCCGCCGCAAGCCAACGGTCTGCTCGTCCTGAAAGGCGGAGCCGACATCAGCAATGGCCAGCTGACCAATTTCGGCGCGGTCGATGTGTCTGGCGCCGGAAATGCCATCTCGAACGAGATCGTCACGAACGTCGGCCTGATCGACATCAAGGCGGGTGGCGCGCTCGCGCTCGCCAACGACACCAGCATCGACAATACCGATGGTACGATCACGGTCGAAGACGCCGGAACGCTGACCCTGTCACAGGCGCGCGTCAGCGGCGGCACGCTGATCAACGAGTCCGGCGGAGCGGTGGCCCTGATCGGCCACGCCGCGCTGATCGGCGGGACGCTCGACAATTTCGACACGATCGCCGTGTCCGGCAGCGGCAATGCGTTCGAGGACGAGACGATCACCAATGCGAACGCCGCCGCGATCACCATTGCGCTGGCTGGTGCTCTCTCTCTGAGCGGCACGAGCATCGCCGGCGGCGCTATCACCAGCCATGGGACGATCTCCGTCGACGGCGACAGCACGATCGACGGCAGCGCCGTCGCTGGCGGAGAACTGCTGATCGGCGAGACCGGTCCGCTTGCGGAAATGACGGCGATCCTGACCGTTCAGGGCGGCGCGTCGTTGACCGACGTCGGCATCACGATCGGCGACGGCTCGACGCTCGAGGTCGCTGCAGACGAGACCGCGACCCTGGCCGGTGTCACCGTCGACAATTCCGGCACAGTCCAGGTGGACGACGGCGCGGTGCTAGTGATCGAGAGCAGCACGATCACCGGCGGCGATCTCGTCAACCACGGCATCGTGCATGTCGAGACTGCGGTGGCGACCACGTTCGACAATGTCACCATCGATAACACGGACGGTCAGATCATCATCGATGAGGATGGTGAGATGCCGGTCCCGTCGACGCTGGTGCTCGACGGGAGCACGACGCTCACGGGCGGCACCTTGAAGATCCAGATCGCGGGCACGCTGGAGATCGCCGGTCACGTGACGCTGAGCGGGGTAGACGTCGAGAATCTCCACGTCTTCACCGTCGATCTCGGCGCTTACCTCGATCTCGCCGACACCAAGGTGAGCGGCGATGGTGAGCTGCATGTCCATGGCACGATCACGGCGAGCGGCACGAGCGGCCTCAGTGGAACGATCTACAACGACGGCACGATCGAGATCACGGGCGGTACGTTCGAGATCACTGGCGATGTCCAAGGCTCCGGCCAGATCAAGGTCGATGCCGACGCCATCCTGAAGATCGACGGCCATATCGAACAGACGATCGACTTCAGCAGCAAGGGAAGCAGCGAGATCGTCATCGACGACGCCAGCTTCTCCGCCAAACTCGCCGGCCTCGGAGTAGGCGACAAGATCGATCTACAGACGATCAAATGGACGGAGGCCACGACGGCGTCTTACGATGCGGACACGGGCGTACTTACCGTCGTCGATGGCCAAGGGCACAGCATCGCCCTCACACTTGTCGGCGATTTCAGCGACTTGCATTTCGCCGGTAGCAAAGACGCGAATGGTGGCACTCTGATCACCCTGATCGCTGATGACACTGCGCCGGTGATCACAGATGCCGGCCGGCCGGGTGCGATCACGGAAGCGGCAGCGCAGACGGGCGCGTCCGATCCGCAGAGAGCCAGCGGAAGCATTCATTTCGCCGATGTCGACCTGACCGATCGGCCGACCGCATCGATCGGTACGCAAAGCGTGACCTGGACTGCGTCTGACCAGCAGACCGATCTGTCGAATCAGCTGAACTCGGATCAGATCGCTGCGCTCGAACACGCCCTGCGGCTCAGCCAGGGCGGCAACGCCAACAATGGCAAGATCGACTGGACCTATGCCATTGCGGACGGGAAGCTGGATTTTCTCGGCGCCGGCCAGACCGTTATGGTGACCACCACGGTTCAGGTCGATGATCACCAGGGCCGTATGGTGGCCTCGGACATTGTGATCACCATCACTGGCACCAACGATCTGCCGGTCGTGACGAGCGATGCGCAGGCGGCCGACGTCGCCGAGCGTGCGGCCAAGTCCGGCTCGGATCTGCCCGACACCGCGAGCGGCACCATCACCTTCACGGACGCGGATGTCACCGACACGCATGTCCTGAAGGTGATCGGCGACGTCGCGACCTCGGGCAACGACGGCGGCTTGCCGTCGGACATGACCGTGCTCAAGAGCTGGCTGTCACTCGGTGCGCTCACCGAGTCCGGCAACGGTGCGGGATCGCAGGCCTGGAGCTTCGCTGCCAGCGACAAGGCGTTCGACTATCTCGGAGCCGGCCAGCACGTGACGCTGACCTACACAATCGAGATCGCCGACGGCCACGGCGGCGTTCAGAACGTGCCCGTGACCATCACGGTCAATGGCGCCGAGGACGCGCCCGTCATCGCCGGCGAGACCGATCCGACCGTGCAGACCGTCGTCCTGGCCGAGCGGGCGACCGTGCTGGCGAGCACCGCCAAGACCAATGCCGAGGGCATGCCGACCGAGACGTTCGATCGCGTGTCGGAGGGCTCGATCTCCGACAACGGGCGCGGTCACGGCAGCTTCTACAGCGAGGCGCTGCACGCAACCTTCACGGCCAGCGGCAATGCGGGAATCGTGCACGGCTCCTCCCCGGTGTCGGCGGCGCCCTACATGGCCGACGGCGCCGACAAGACCAACTATCTCAGCGTCGGCAGCCACGCCCAGGAGACCATCACCTTCGACAGCGTCAAGAACAGCTTCGGGCTGTATTGGGGCTCGGTCGACAGCTACAACAGCATCTCCTTCTACAACGGCAACAAGCTGGTGGCGTCCTACACGGGCAGCGACGTCGCGCCGCTGCTCGCCAATGGCGGGCAGGCGTCGCTGGCCTCGAACGGCTATGTCGAGTTTCTCGGCCTGTCGCCGTTCAACAAGGTGGTGCTCGCCAGCAGCCAGAATGCGTTCGAGCTCGACAGTGTTTCGGCCGGCTTCATCGCCGATCAGCCGGTGAAATTGACGAGCGGCATGTCCGGCACCTTGACGGTGCTCGACAGGGATGTCGGCGACACGCTGACCGCTTCGGTGGTCCAGAACGGCGTGATCAAATACAATGGCTTGCCGAGCCTGCCCTCGAACGCGCATGTCCAGGCGCTGGCCGATGCCCACGCGATCACCTTCGACAGCGCGATATCCGATGGCGGCTCCGAGGTGCTGCACTGGACATATCATCCGGCCGATGTGAACCTGGATTTTCTCAATCCCGGTGACACGCTGACCGTGACCTATCAGGCGGACGTCAGCGACGGCCGAGGCGGAACTGCGACCAAGGCGCTGACCGTCACGTTGGCCGGCAACGGCGCATCGACGATCAACGGCACGGACCAGAACGACAATTTCGTCAATGTCGGCGGCGGCGTGACGATCTTCGGCAAGGACGGCAACGACACCTTCGTCTTCAACCCGCATTTCGGCAGCGCCACGATCGGCGATTTCGATCTCAACAAGGACATCGTCGAGCTCGATCATTCGCTGTTTGCCAGCGTCGAAGCGATGGTCGCTGCCGCGCAGTCGGCCAATGGCGGCCACGACACCGTCATCACCGATGCGGTGCATGATACGCTCACGCTCAAGGGGGTGACGTTGGATCAATTCAAGGCGCATCACGACGGTTTCCACCTCGTCTGAGCCCGCACGTCCGTCTGCGATGCGGGCGCCGGCGTTGCCAAGCCGAGCGCTCTTTGGAGACGATCAGACGCCTCGGATCGCCCGCCTCGGCGTGATATCGGATGCTGCATGAAGCGATTGAGAGCAGTTCCTCGATGGTTCGCACGCAAGTTCGGCTTTGCGCGCCTGATGTGCCTGGTGCTGCTGGTCGCCTTCGCGGCGCTGCGCGCTGCCGATCCCGCGCCGATGCAGGAGCTACGCCTCCGCGCCTTCGACAACTTCCAGGCGTTCAGCCCCCGGGTCAAGACGATGCGCCCGGTCACCATCGTCGACATCGATGAGAAGAGTGTCGCCGACCCCAAGCTCGGTCAGTGGCCATGGCCGCGGACGCGGATCGCCGAGATCGTCGACAAACTGACGCAGCTCGGCGCGCTTGTCATCGCCTTCGACGTCGTGTTCGCCGAGCCGGACCGGCTGAATCCCGCGATTGCAGCTGAGACCTTTCCCAGCCTCGACGAAGCGACGCGCGAAAAGCTGAGGGCGCTGCCGTCGAACGATCAGGTGCTCGCCGATTCCCTGCGCCGGTCGCGCGTCGTCCTCGGCGAGACGGCGAGCCGCGACGTGCGGGCCGAACCCGACAAGACGCTGCCGGAGACCGGATTTGCGATGGTAGGGGAGCCCATCCCCTTCATGGAGCCGTTCCCGGGGCTGTTGCGCAACGTGCCGCTGATCGAGCATGCGGCGGCCGGCCGGGGCCTGTTCACGATCGAGCCGGAGCGTGACGGCATCGTCCGCCGGGTGCCCATGGTCATGCGAGCCCAGGACATCAAGATGCTGGCGCTGAGCTTCGAAATGCTGCGGGTCCTGACCGGGTCCGGCACTGTTCTGGTCAAGGCCGATCCAGGCGGTATCACCAGCATCGGGCTGGGCAGCGTTCACATTCCGACTGACGGCAACGGCAAGATCTGGGTCCATTACGCCAATCATGACCCATCCATCTATGTCTCCGCCATCGACGTGCTCGAGGGCCGCGTACCACCGGAGAAGATCGCGAGGAAGCTGATCCTGATCGGGCCATCCGCGATTGGCCTGAATGACATCAAGACAACACCTGTCTATTCGGCGATGCCGGGCGTCGAGGTGCACGCCCAGGTGCTGGAGTCGGTGCTCACCGGGTCGATCCTGGCGCGGCCTTATTGGGGCGTCGTGGTCGAGTTCTTTGGCGCGCTCCTGCTAGGGCTGCTCGTCATCGTCTTCGCTCCGCAGCTCGGCGCCATTACGCTGGTGATCGTGGGAGCGGTGTTCGCGAGCGCGCTGCTTGGCCTGTCTTGGTACTTCTACACCCAGCACCGGCTCCTGATCGACTTCACCTATCCGATGCTGTCGACGACGGCGATCTATCTGACGCTGATCTTCGCCAATTTCGTCCGCGAGCAGAATCAGCGCCGGCAGATGCGCTCGGTGTTCGGGCAATATCTGTCGCCGGTGCTGGTCGAGCAGCTTGCCCAATCGCCGCCGACGCTGGGCGGCGAGGAGCGCGAGATCACGGTGATGTTCTCGGACGTGCGCGGCTTCACCACGATCTCGGAGAGCTACAAGCACGATCCGCAGGGCTTGACGCAGCTGATGAACCGCTTCCTCACGCCGCTGACCAACGCCATCATCGCCCGCAAGGGCTATGTCGACAAATACATGGGCGACGCCATCATGGCGTTCTGGAACGCGCCGCTCGCCGACAAGGATCATCAGATCAATGCCTGCGAGGCGGCGCTCGACATGCTCGAGCGGATCGATCAGGTGAACGGCGAACGCGAGCAGGAGGCCGAGCATGGCGGCCACGTCTACATTCCGCTCAAGGTCGGCATCGGCCTCAACACCGGCATCGGCGTGGTCGGCAACATGGGCTCCGACCTGAAGTTCAACTATTCGGCGCTTGGCGACAGCGTCAACCTCGCGTCGCGCCTGGAGGGCCAGACCAAGGAGTACGGCTTTCCGATCATCGTCGGCTCGGCGACTGCGATGGCCGTGAAGGACCGGCTCGCGATTCTCGAGCTCGACTTCATCATGGTCAAGGGTAAGACCGAACCGGAGGTGATCTACGCCATCGCCGGCCGCGAGGACGTGATGTACTCCGAGCGCTTCCAGTTGCTCCGCAACCTCACCATCGAGATGCTGGCGAGCTATCGCAGCCGCGATTGGGAAGGGGCGCTGGCCGCGATCGAGCGCGGCCGCAAGAGCGACCAGGGACAAGACTTGGCCAAGCTTTATGATCTCTATGACGCACGCATCCGCAACTACCAGGTCAATCCGCCGCCCGAGGATTGGAACGGGGCGTACGCACTGCTGACGAAGTAGCCGGTGGTCCGTTCCCGAGTTCGCATCATGTCGCGGCGGCCTCGTTGGCCTGGTCCGGTGCCCGCGCGATGAGTATGCTCATCATTTGCAGACCACATAAGCCGAATAGGGCGGGCAACGCTTGCTGCGCTCATCCGTGCCGGGGACGGGGCGGGTGGAATGCCGTGGCGGGAGACTTCGCTTGGCACGCGGCAGCTTGCCCGCATCCTGCTTCGATGACGATGGGACGAAGGGGTTTACAGGCCCATTGGATGATGTCTGGGCGTCCACCGCCGCGAGCTTGCCGATGAATGCGAGCGACAGGATGACGAGCTTGACCGAACGATAGCGCGCTCCAGTCTGCGGGACGGGTACAAGGATAGCGCAATCGAGCAGGCGTCGAGCGCATCGCGTTTGTTGCGAGGTTGCAACAGCGGGATAAGAAGCAACTTGTGTCATGTGACGTCGATTGCATGAATCTGCGCGTGCTTGTAGCATTTTTCTACTCAAGATAGAAAGTGCATGCAGATGGGGGGCATCGATGCAGTCTTCTGAGGACGGGAGTGCGGCCGGTTTGACGCAGGGCAGGCCGGCACGGGGTGCGATCAAGCGTTTCACTCTACCAGTTGCGGGCAGCCTCATTGCTGCTGTGGCTTGTGTGCTCGGGGCGGGCGCGGTGTCGGCCGCGGATCTCCCGGTCAAGGCGCCGCCTCCGCCGGTCTCGTTGTGGGAGTTCGAGGTCGGCGCCCGCTATTTCTACAGTTCGGGCCGCACCCGCTACACGTTGGGCGATCCTTTCGTCGCTGGCCAAACCAATTCTCTGCTGACCTACAAGAATCTCAACAGCCAGGCCGGCGAGGGGTTCGCCAGGGCCGATCACAGTTTGGGTTTCTTCGCCAAGGGCTTTGCGGGCGGTGGCAACATCTTCAGCGGCAGGCTCAACGACGAAGACTTCCCGCCGGCCGTCATTCCGTACTCGAATACGGACAGCAGCGTGAACAGCGGCAGGCTTTGGTACGGCACGATCGACGCCGGCTACAATTTCTGGAGGGGGCCGGCGTTCAAGGTCGGCGGCTTCGTCGGCTACAATCATTTCTACGAAACCGTGAACGCATACGGATGTACCCAGGTCGCGACCAATCCGTTTATCTGTGGTCTCGATCCTGTTGCGGGGGGCGTGCTGGTGCTCAGCAAGACCGAGAACTGGGATTCGCTCCGCGTGGGGTTGAACGGCGTCTTCAAGCTCGGCCAGAACTGGAACGTCACCCTCGATGGCGCCGTTCTGCCCTATGTCCGGCTGAGCGGATTCGACAATCACTGGCTGCGGCCCGACATCAATCCGCTTCCGCAATCTGGAAATGGCTGGGGCTACCAGCTCGAGGGCATTGTGTCATACGACGTGACGAGAAATTTCAGCGTCGGCGTCGGTGGCCGCTATTGGTACGCCCGGACGACCAGTGGGACCACCCAATTTCCTGGAGTCCCGGGGTCGCCCACGACCTTCAGCTACGAGCGGTACGGCGGCTTTCTCCAGGCCTCCTACAAGTTTGACTCGGGCGCCTTCGGGAAATGAAATACTGGCTATCGTGCTGAGGAGGAAGCCCGGCAAAACGCCGGGCTTCTTTCTTTGCGAGCGCGACGGCAGCCGGCCCGGTCAGTTATTCCGCCCCGATCGTCGTCAGGTCCTGGAACCAGTGTTGCGCCTGCACGAACTTCTTGACCTTCGGCGATAGCGCGTGCGGGTTGGTGTCGTGCACGACCCAGACCAGCACCGCATCGTCGACCACAGCCGCATGCGCCTGCGCGATCAACTCGTCCTGCTTGGCCGGATCGAACGTCTGCTTGGCTTCAGCAATCAGCGCATCGACCTTGGGATTCTTGTAGCCGCCCCAGTTGACGCCAACGGGCGCGATCTGGTCGGAGGCGAAGAAGCGGACGATCGCGTAGAGCGGGTCCGATGTGACATAGGCGATGTTGTTGGCGGTGATGCCGGCGTTCATCTCGTCGGCGGCGCCCTTGCGCCAATGCGTGTACAGCGTCTCCAACTCGACGACCTTGAAGTCGATGTCGATGCCGATCTCCTTGAAGCTCTGCTGCAGATATTCGTTCATCGGCAGCGACAGCATCTGGCCGGTGCCGCCCTGCGCGATGATGAAGGTCGTCTTCAGCGGCTTGGCTGGCGAATAGCCGGCTTCCTCGACCAGCTTCTTGGCGGTGGCGAGATCGTATTTCAGCTCGAAGCTCGGCTTGCCGAACCACGGGCTCGACGGGTCGACCTGGCCCTTGGCGGGCTTGGCGAGGCCGTTCATCAGCCCGACCACTTCGTCGCGATTGATCGCGAGATTGAGCGCCTTGCGCAGGCGGATGTCGGTCCAGGGCGAGCCCGGCAGCACGCTGAGATGATAGTTCCAGACATGCGGTGTGACGTTGTCGACGAGCTTCATGCCGGCCGCCTTGAGCTGCGGCACGGCGTCCGGCGCCGGCGTCTCGATCAGATCGACCTGGCCGGCGAGCAGCGCGTTGGTGCGGGTCAGCGCTTCCGGCATCGGCACGAGCACGAGCTTGTCCGTCTTCGGCAGCCGGTCCTTGTTCCAATATTCGGAATTCTTGGTGAGCTCCGCGAGCTCGCGCGGCACCAGTCTGGTCAGCTTGAATGGTCCCGTGCCGGAGGGCTGACTGGCGAACTTGTCCCAATCCTTGCCGAGCTTCTCGTACTGCGCCGGGCTCGAAATCAGGAACCACAGCATCTGATAGGGGAAGAAGGAGTCGACCGTCTTGGTGGTGATCTCGATCGTGGAGTCGTCGATCTTGGCGTAGCTCGCGACTGAGGGAAGGCGTGTTTTGACCTGCGCGCTCTGCCGCTTGTCGAACTGCGGTGCCTTATCGTTGAGCACCTTGTCCAGATTCCAGATCACCGCATCGGCATTGAAGTCGCTGCCATCGTGGAACTTGACCCCCTTGCGCAGGGTGAAGCGCCATTTGGTCTTGTCGGCCTCGTCGATCTTCCATTCGGTGGCGAGGCCGGGAATGAGCTTGCCCGGTCTGTCGGCGATGCTCATGTCCCAGGCCACCAGCGGATCATAGATCGTGTAGCCGGTAAACTGATAGGCGCCGGCGCCGCGATCGGGCTGGCCCGTCGTCAGCGGAATGTCCGCCATCGAGATGCCGTAGCGCAGAACCGTTTCGGCCCGCGCCGCGACCGCGGAAAGACTGAGCGCGAGCGCAGTGGCGAGTAATGAGAATCGGATACGCATGAAGATGAAGCTCCGTTGAAACCGGATCAAATTCGACGCGCAAGACCTGCAATCGGGGTGCCAAGCCTCTGACCGGATCGTTCGAGCACAAACGGTTGTGACCTCGCGTCGCAGGCACGAGATCGGGAGCACCGCTGGCATAGGCGTTGCATAATGCTGCCCAGAATTTAGCCAGCGGATCGGAGACCTTGATCGTGCTTTTGCGTATTGCTACGTCAATGACGACGCGCGTGGCCGTTGCGGCCGCCATGATGACCAGCGCTGCCATCCTCGTGCTGCCGGCGCAGGCGGGCGCGGAAACCGTATTGCGCATCGGCATGACTGCCGCAGACATTCCGCGCACGCTCGGCCAGCCCGATCAGGGCTTCGAGGGCAACCGCTTCACCGGCCTCACGATGTACGACGCGCTGACGATGTGGGACCTGTCGTCGGCGGACAAGCCGAGCGTCGTCATTCCCGGCCTCGCCACCGAGTGGAAGGTCGACGATGCCGACAAGACCAAGTGGACGTTCAAGCTGCGTCCCGGCGTCACCTTCCATGACGGCGCGCCGTTCAATGCCGACGCCGTGGTGTGGAACGTCGAGAAGGTGCTGAAGCAGGACGCGCCGCAGTTCGATCCGAGCCAGGTCGGCGTCACCGCCTCGCGCATGCCGACGCTGGCATCGGCGCGCAAGATCGACGATCTCACCGTCGAACTGACGACGAAGGAGCCGGACAGCTTCCTGCCGATCAACCTCACCAATCTGTTCATGGCGAGCCCGACGAAGTGGCAGAAACTCTATGAGTCCGCGACCGGCGCCGACGACAAGGCGAAGTCGCAAGCCGCCTGGGCCGCCTTCGCCAAGGATGCCTCGGGCACCGGTCCGTGGAAGATGGCGAAGTTCACGCCGCGCGAGCGGCTGGAGCTGGTCAAGAACGATGCCTATTGGGACAAGGCGCGTGTGCCCAAGGCCGACAAGATGATCCTGCTGCCGATGCCCGAGGCGAACGCGCGCACCGCGGCGCTGCTGTCCGGACAGGTCGACTGGGTCGAGGCGCCGGCGCCAGATGCGCTGCCGGAGATCAAGCAGCGCGGCTTCAAGCTCTACGCCAACGAGCAGCCGCATGTCTGGCCCTGGCAGTTCTCGCGCGTCGAAGGCTCGCCGTGGAACGACATCCGCGTTCGCAAGGCCGCCAACCTCTGCATCGATCGCGAGGGCCTGCGCGACGGCCTGCTTGCCGGACTGATGGTGCCGGCGACCGGAACCTTCGAGAAGGGCCATCCCTGGCGCGGCAACGTCACCTTCGAGATCAAGTACGACAAGGCGGCCGCGCAGAAGCTGATGCAGGAGGCTGGCTACGGCCCGAACAAGAAGCTCGAGGTCAAGACGCAGACGTCGGCGTCGGGCTCGGGCCAGATGCAGCCGCTGCCGATGAACGAATATCTGCAGCAGGCACTGGCCGAGTGCTATTTCGACGTCAAGCTCGACGTCATCGAGTGGAACACGCTGTTCACCAACTGGCGCCGCGGCGCCAAGGATCCGTCCGCCAACGGCGCCAGCGCCACCAACGTCACCTACGCGGCGATGGACCCCTTCTTTGCGCTGGTGCGCTTCCTGCAGTCCTCGATGGCGCCGCCGGTCTCCAACAACTGGGGTTTCATCAACAACCCGAAGTTCGATGAGCTGGTGAAGAAGGCGCGCCAGACTTTCGATCCGGCCGAGCGCGACAAGGCGCTGGCGGAGCTGCATGCGGCGTCGGTCGATGACGCGGCGTTCCTCTACGTGGCGCACGACGTCGGCCCGCGCGCGATGAGCCCGAAGGTGAAGGGCGTGGTGCAGCCGAAGAGCTGGTTCATCGACTTCTCGCCGATCTCGGTGGAGTAGCCGTTCGCGTGGTGGAGTATTTGTCCACGTTCGCAGGCTGATCTCGCCGCTTGCCCCGCTGCGCTCCCTCCCCCCTTGTGGGCGAGGGTTGGGGAGGGGGGTACTCCGGCGGCAGTTTTTGTGTGGACCCCCACCCCCCACCCCTCCCCGCAAGGGGGAGGGGAGCTTTCTTGGTGCCGCTTGTATCTCGCGACTCTCCGCCGATGAGGAGAGGCTTATGAAGGTGACTCGTGCTCTCTTATGCTGCCAGGCGGATGGTCTATGCGATCCCGATCATCATCGGCGTCGCGCTCGTCTGCTTCATGCTCGTTCACATCACGCCGGGTGATCCGCTCGTTGCGGTGCTGCCGGCCGACGCGTCGCAGGAGCTGGCACAGCAGCTGCGCGTGGCCTATGGCTTCGACAAGCCGCTGCCGGTGCAGTTCGGGCTGTGGTTGTGGCGCGCCGTCAATGGCGATCTCGGCAGCTCGATCGCCACCGGCCGTCCCGTGCTCGCCGAGGTGCTGCGCGCCGTGTCCAACACCGTGACGCTGGCGATCGCCGCCGCCATCATCGGTTTCTCGCTCGGCCTGTTCTTCGGCCTCGTCGCCGGCTATTTCCGCGACAGCTGGATCGACAAGGTGGCGACGTCCATTGCGATCGCCGGCGTATCGCTGCCGCACTACTGGCTCGGCATGGTGCTCGTCATCATCTTCTCGGTCGAGCTGAACTGGCTGCCTGCGGTCGGCGCCGGTCCGTCCGGCTCGGGCGCATGGTCGTGGGACTGGGCCCATATCCGCTTCCTGGTCCTGCCCGCGATCACCACCTCGGTGATTCCGATGGGCATCATCACGCGCACCGTGCGTGCGCTGACCGGCGACATCCTCAGCCAGGATTTCGTCGAGGCGCTGCGCGCGAAGGGCCTGCGCGAAACCCAGGTGTTCCGCCACGTGCTGAAGAATGCCGCGCCGACCGCCCTGGCGGTCATGGGCCTGCAGCTCGGCTACATGCTGGGCGGCTCGATCCTGATCGAGACTGTGTTCTCGTGGCCCGGCTCGGGTCTGCTGTTGAACTCGGCGATCTTCCAGCGCGACCTGCCGCTCTTGCAGGGCACGATCCTGGTGCTGGCGATGTTCTTCGTCATCCTCAATCTCGTGGTCGACATCGCGCAGGCCGCGATCGATCCGCGCATCAAGCGAGGCTAACGATGAGCGTCAGTACCCCCGGCGCCCTCAACGACGCCTCGCTGCAGGCCGCGCCGATCGCGAACGCACGCGGCTATTGGGCGACCGTCGGTCGCCGGATCGTCCGCGACAAGCTCAGCATGGTCTGCGTCGCGATTCTGCTGCTGATCTTTCTCTCCGCGCTGCTCGCGCCCTATCTGCATCTCGCGGATCCCTATCAGGGCTCGATGATTCGGCGCCTGCGCCACATCGGCACGCCGAACTATCCGCTCGGCACCGACGAGCTGGGACGCGACATGCTGGCGCGGCTGATCTATGGCGGCCGGCTGTCGCTGCTGATCGGCATCTCGCCCGTGATCCTCGCCTTCGGCATCGGCACGATGCTCGGCCTCGTCGCCGGCTATGTCGGCGGCTGGGTCAACACCGCGATCATGCGCACCATCGACGTGTTCTACGCCTTCCCCTCGGTGCTTCTGGCGATCGCGATCTCGGGCGCGCTCGGCGCCGGGATCACCAACTCCATCGTGTCGCTGACCATCGTGTTCGTGCCGCAGATCACCCGCGTCGCCGAGAGCGTCACCACGGGTGTGCGCAATCGCGATTTCGTCGAGGCCGCGCGCGCCTCGGGCGCGAACGCGTTCACGATCATGCGCGCGCACATGCTTGGCAACGTGCTCGGACCGATCTTCGTCTATGCGACGGGGCTGATCTCGGTGTCGATGATCCTCGCGGCCGGTCTTTCGTTCCTTGGTCTCGGCACCAAGCCGCCGGAGCCGGAATGGGGCTTGATGCTGAACACCTTGCGTACGGCGATCTACGTCAATCCCTGGGTGGCGGCGCTGCCGGGCGTGATGATCTTCGCTGTCTCCATCTGCTTCAACCTGCTCAGCGACGGCCTGCGTAGCGCGATGGACATCCGGAGCTGAGAGGCATGAATGAAGCATCGGAAGTCACCGGACTGCAGCCGATCGAGGACCTCGGCGGCAAGGCGCAGCCGCTGCTGCGGGTCGATGGCCTGACGAAACACTTCCCGGTCCGTGGCGGCCTGTTCGGCGCGCGCAAGACGGTGCGCGCCGTCGACGACGTCTCGTTCGTCATCGGCAAGGGCGAGACGGTCGGCATCGTCGGCGAGTCCGGCTGCGGCAAGTCCACCACGGCGCGGCTCCTGATGCATCTGATGGACCGCGATGCCGGCGAGATCATCTTCGACGGCCGGCAGGTCGGCCACGAGATGTCGTTGCGCGAGCTCAGGCGCGGCATGCAGATGGTGTTCCAGGACTCCTATGCCTCGCTCAATCCGCGGCTGACGATCGAGGAGTCGATTGCATTCGGGCCGAAGGTGCACGGCATGACCGACACTGCGGCGCGTGCGCTGGCGCGCGAGCTGCTCGGCAAGGTCGGCCTGAGGCCCGAGACCTTCGCCAACCGTTATCCGCACGAGATCTCCGGCGGCCAGCGCCAGCGCGTCAACATCGCCCGTGCACTCGCTTTGTCGCCGCGACTGGTGATCCTCGACGAGGCGGTGTCGGCGCTCGACAAGTCGGTCGAGGCGCAGGTGCTGAACCTGCTGATGGACCTGAAGCGCGAGTTCGGCCTGACCTATCTGTTCATCAGCCACGACCTCAACGTCATCAACTACATTTCCGACCGCGTGCTGGTGATGTATCTCGGCGAGGTCGTCGAGCTCGGTCCGGTCGAGCAGGTCTGGGCCAGGCCGGCGCATCCCTATACACGGGCGCTGCTGGCGGCGATGCCGTCCTCCGATCCCGACAGGCGCACGGAGGAGCCGCCGCTGTCTGGGGATCCACCCAACCCGATCGATCCGCCCGCCGGCTGCCGCTTCCACACCCGCTGTCCATTTGCCGAGGCGCCATGCGCGAATGTCGCGCCAAGATTGACGGAGCTGGATACAATGGGCCATCAGGCCGCCTGCCACATGGCGATCCCAGGCTCGGGACACAGCCGGGCGCCGGCCGCCTGACGGGCAGACACCAGCAGTGAGAAGCGGAATGACCAGACCCACGCCCCAGCAAGTCAGTGCCATCGCGGAGGCCTCCGGCCTGCCGGTCGACAAGGAGGTTGCCACCCGCATCGCCGACTCGATCGGACCGGCCTTCGACAACTTCGCCGCGGTTGCCGGTACACTCCCATTCGACCTGGAGCCGGCGAGCTACGTCCTGGCGCAGACGCTGAAGGTGGGCCGATGAGCACCGAACCTGCCTTGATGACCCTGACCGACGTCGCGAAGGCGATTGCGGACAGGAAGCTCTCTTCGGTCGAGGTGACGCGCTCCTGCCTGCATCGCATCGCGCAGTGGCAGCCGAAGCTGAACGCCTTCATGGCGATCGAATCCGAGCCGGCGCTGAAGGCCGCCGCCGAAGCCGATGCAGCGCTCGCCAAGGACGGCCCCAAGGGCCCGCTGCACGGCGTTCCGCTTGCGCACAAGGACATGTATTACGAGGCCGGCCACATCTCGACCTGCGGCTCGCTGATTCGGCGCGACTTCGTCGCAACGACGACCTCGACCGCGCTGCAGCGGCTGAAGGATGCCGGTTCGATCCGGCTCGGCACCCTGCAGATGGCCGAATTCGCCTATGGCCCGACGGGACACAACGCGCATTACGGTCCGGTGCACAATCCCTGGAAGCTCGGCTACGTCACCGGTGGCTCGTCGTCCGGCTCCGGCTCGGCGGTCGGCGCGCGCCTGACCTTCGCGGCACTCGGCTCCGATACCGGCGGCTCGATCCGCATGCCCGCGAATTTCTGCGGCGTCACCGGCCTGAAGGTGACCTGGGGCCGCGTCAGCCGCGCCGGTGCGATGCCGCTGTCGCAGTCGCTCGACACGGTCGGGCCGCTGGCGCAGACCGCGGAGGATTGTGCGCTGATCCTTGGGCTGATGGCTGGTCCCGATCCCGAGGATCCCACCGCCAGCGCGGCGCCCGTGCCGGACTATGTCGCCGCCACCCAGGCCTCGATCAAGGGTCTCAGGATCGGCGTGCCCAAGGCGTTCTATGTCGACGACCTCGATCCTGAGGTGGCGCGCTGTCTCGATGCGACGATCGCGGTGCTGAAGACCGAGGGCGCCGATGTGGTTCAGGTCGAGCTGCCGGATCAGCGCCAGCTCACCGCAGCCTGCCAGCTCGTGCTAGCGGTCGAGGCGGCCGCCTTCCACAAGCGCTGGATGATCGAGCGTCCGCAGGACTATGGCCCGCAGGTGCTGATGCGGCTGCAGAACGCTCTGGCCGTCTCCGGCGTCGCCTATCTCGAAGCGCTGCGTTGGCGCGGTGCGGCGCTGGCGGCGCATGTCGCGGCAACCTCTGGCGTCGATGCCGTGATCGCGCCGGTGTCGCCGCTGGTGACGCCCTCGATCGCCGAGAGCGATGTCGGCGGCGCGCCGGGTGCGGAAGCTGTGATCCAGCGCATCACCCGCTTCACCCGCCCGGTGAACTATCTCGGCCTGCCGTCGCTGGCGATCCCGACCGGCTTCACGTCGACGGGGCTTCCTGTCGGCATGCAACTGATCGGCCGCTCCTTCGATGAGGCTACGATTCTGACCATCGGCGCCGCCTTCCAGCGCGCGACTGATTTCCACGCCAGGGTGCCGACGCTGCCATGAGGGAGACCTGTGCATACCGTCCGACGGTCTCACCCTCCCCTGGAGGGGGAGGGTCGATTGCGCATCTCATGCGCAATCGGGGTGGGGTGACGGTCTCTCCCCTTGGAAGCAAGTCCATGGAGGGGCTGTCACCCCACCCCGTCTCGCATTCCGCTGCGCTTCATGCGAGCCGACCCTCCCCCTCCAGGGGAGGGTCGCAGCTCACTTCGCAATTGGCCACGGTGTTCCTGACGGCAAGGTGAGATAGCCTCCCCATGACCAACCTCGTCGAGATCGACAATCTCACCATCCGCTTCACCGGCGAGCGTACCGTGCATGCGGTGAACGACGTCAGCCTGTCGCTCGGCGACGGCGAGGTGCTCGGCCTGCTCGGCGAGTCCGGCTCGGGCAAGAGCGTGACCATGCGGGCGCTGATGCGGCTGTTGCCGAACAAGCGGACGCAGATCTCCGGCAGTGTCAAGGTGCTGGGCCGCGACGTGCTGGCGATGAACGACGAGGAGCTGTCGCAGTTTCGCGGCCGCTCCGTGTCGATGATCTTCCAGGAGCCGGGGCTTGCACTCGATCCGGTCTACACCATCGGCCGGCAGATCGCCGAGACCGTCATGCGGCACGAGGGCAAGAGTTTTGCGGAAGCGCAGGCGCGGGCGCTGGAGATGCTCGACGTCGTCAGGATTCCCTCGGCGAAGCGTCGCCTGGAGTCCTATCCGCACGAGATGTCCGGCGGCATGCGCCAGCGCGCGATGATCGCGCTGGCGCTGGCGTGCCGGCCGAAAGTGCTGCTGGCCGACGAGCCGACCACCGCACTCGACGCCACCGTCCAGATCCAGATCCTGCTGCTGCTGCGCGAACTGCAGCGCGAGTTCGGCATGTCCGTCATCTTCGTCACCCACGACATCGGCGTCGCGATCGAGATCTGCGACCGCCTCGCCGTGATGTATGCCGGAGAGATCGTGGAGCAGGGCAGCTTGCGCGAGATCGTGCGCCAACCCATTCACCCCTATGCGCGCGGCCTGCTGGCTTCGACGATCCATGGTGCCAGGCGCGGCGAGCGGCTGCAGACCATTCCCGGTACGCCACCCTCGCTCGACCGGGCGCCGCGGAGCTGCTCGTTCGCACCGCGCTGCGGCCTGGCGCAGCCGCGCTGCTCGGAGGCGATGCCGCCGAACATTGCGCTCGGACCCCAGCGGCTGGCGCGCTGCGTCCTGGCCGAGGCGCCGGCAAGTGTGGCGGCCACGTAACGGTTCGCCCGAAACGCGCTCGTCTCCGGCCGAAACCGTCCATCGCGTGTCGAAGCGTCGCAACGGCCTCGCTAAGGTGCTGCCACGCGTGGGACCGATCGTCCGCGCTGGATGAGGACACGCCATGCACGTATCGAACGAAGGTATCCTGGTCATTCTGTTCGTTGGCCTGGTTGCCGGCTGGCTGGCCGGCAAGATCGTCCGCGGCACCGGCTTCGGGCTGGTCGGCGACATCGTGATCGGCGTGCTCGGCGCCTTGGTCGCAAGCTTGATCTTCCCGCGGCTTGGCGTCCGGATCGGCACCGGCCTCGTGTCGGAAATCGTCTATTCCGCGCTCGGCGCCATCATTCTCCTGCTGGTGGTGCGGCTGGTGCGGACCGGCGGGCGGCTCTAGGGCTTGCGATCCGGCGTGGCTGAACGTTTGCACTGCGCCACGCGACATACCCCAGCACATAGCTAATTTACGCTAAAGTGAGCATCGTTGGACGCTCTCCGCGGGAATCAGTATATTTCGCCTTGTTTGCCGCCAGTTCCGTGCTTTTGATCGGCGGTCACGCAGCTCATTTGATCAATTGAAGAGATGGTGGTGATGGCGGCTGCACCTCACGTGAGGCAATCCGAGCTCAGCGATGCCTTGCGCGGTTGCCGCAGCGCCTTCATCGGCGTTGGGGTGATGAGCTGCATCATCAACCTGCTGTATCTCACCGGCTCGATCTTCATGCTCGAGGTCTACGACCGGGTGCTGCCCAGCCGGTCCGTGCCGACCCTAATCGGCCTGATCATCATCGCCGCGGGGCTTTACGCCGCCCAGGGCGCGCTCGACATGATCCGCAGCCGCATTCTCGGGCGGATCGGCACCGCGCTGGACGAGAGCCTGAACGCGCGGGTGTTCGACACCGTGGTGCGGCTGCCGCTGTCCGCCGGCGGCCGCAACGAGGGCCTGCAGCCGCTGCGCGACCTCGATAACATCAGGAGCTTCCTCGGCAGCCAGGGGCCGGGCGCGTTCTTCGATCTGCCGTGGCTACCGCTGTATCTGGCGATCTGCTTCGCTTTTCACGTGATGCTCGGCGTTACCGCGCTGGCCGGCGCCATCATCCTCGTCGCCCTGACGCTGATCACCGAATTCCTCACCCGCACGCCCGCCAAGGAGGCGATGGGGCTCGCCGCCCGCCGCAACGATCTCGCCACCTCAAGTCGCCGCAACGCCGAGGTCCTGGTCGCGATGGGCATGACCGGGCGCATGCTGTCGCGCTGGAGCGAGACCAACGAAAAATATCTCGCCGGCAACCAGCGCGCCAGCGACGTCGCCGGCGGCCTCGGCGCCATCGCCAAGGTGCTGCGCATGATGCTGCAGTCCACGGTGCTCGCGGTCGGCGCCTATCTCGTGATCCATCAGGAGGCGACCGCGGGCATCATCATCGCCGGCTCGATCCTGAGCGCGCGGGCGCTGGCGCCCGTCGATCTCGCGATCGCACATTGGAAGAGCTTCGTTGCCGCGCGCCAGAGCTGGCGCCGTCTCAGCCATCTGTTGCAGACGATGCCGCAGCGACCGGCGCCGACCCTGCTGCAGCCGCCGGTCGGCAAGCTCTCGGTCGAGGCCATCTCGATCGTCGCGCCGGGGGACCAGAAGGCGATCGTGCAGGACGTGAGCTTCGCGTTGTCGGCCGGCAACGGCCTCGGCATCATCGGTCCGAGCGCGTCGGGCAAGTCGTCGCTGGTGCGGGCGCTGGTCGGTGTGTGGCGTCCGGTGCGCGGCCATGTCCGGCTCGATGGTGCGGCGCTCGACCAATGGTCGACGGACGAGCTCGGCCGTCACATCGGCTATCTGCCGCAGGATGTCGAATTGTTCGCAGGCTCCGTCGCGCAGAACATCTGCCGTTTCGATCCGCAGGCCTCCGCCGACGGCATCATCGCCGCCGCCAAGGAAGCCGGCGTGCACGACATGATCATCAAGATGCGCGACGGCTATGACACAGAGATCGGCGAGCAGGGTGCCGCGCTGTCGGCAGGCCAGGCGCAGCGCGTGGCGCTGGCGCGCGCGCTCTATGGCAATCCGTTCCTGATCGTGCTCGACGAGCCCAACTCCAATCTCGATACCGAAGGCGACGAGGCGCTGTCACGCGCGGTGCGCTCAGCGCGGGCGCGCGGCGCGATCGTGGTCGTCGTCGCGCACCGGCCGATCGGCATCGAGGCGGTCGACCAGGTGCTGGTCATGAAGGACGGCCGTGCCCAGGCGTTCGGTCCGAAGGAGACGGTGCTGGCGCAGGTGCTGCAGCCGCGTGCGCCGTCGCCGATCAAGATCGTCTCGGAAGCCGGAGTGGCAAAGCCATGAGCAGTCAGGTCGTTGCCGGTCCACTTCCTGGCGGCCGCAAGACGGAGAGCGTGCGCGAGTCGATCCGCCGCCACCTGCTGATCGGCATGGGCGTCGTCGTTGCGGTCGCCGGCGGGCTTGGCGGCTGGGCCGCGACGCAGCAGATTTCCGGCGCGTTGATCGCGCCCGGCCAGATCGTGGTCGAATCCAACGTCAAGAAGGTGCAGCATCCGACCGGCGGCGTGGTCGGCGAGCTTCGGGCGCGCGACGGCGACGTCGTCAAGTCCGGCGACATCGTGGTGCGGCTCGACGACACCGTGACCAAGGCAAGTCTCGCCATCGTCACCAAGAACCTCGATGCGCTGCAGGCGCGCGCCGCCCGGCTGGAGGCCGAGCAGCGCGGCTGGGCCAAGATCCTGTTTCCGCCGCAGTTGCTGCAGCGCATGAGCGATCCCGAGGTCAAGAGCCTGACGGCGAGCGAGACCAAGCTGTTCGAGGTCCGCGTCAACGGCCGCATTGGTCAGAAGGCGCAGCTGCGCGAGCGCGTCACCCAGCTGAACGAGGAGATCGAGGGACTCTCCGCGCAGGTCAGCGCCAAGGACCAGGAGATCGCGCTGGTCCAGAAGGAGCTCGACGGCGTGCGCCAGCTCTATGAGCAGCATCTGGTGCAGCTGTCGCGCTTGACCACCTTGGAGCGCGACGCTGCCCGCCTCAACGGCGAGCGCGCGCAATTCATCGCCGCGCGTGCCCAGGCCAAGGGCAAGATCAGCGAGACCGAGCTGCAGATCATCCAGGTCGACAAGGACATGGTCAGCGAGGTGTCCAAGGATCTGCGCGAGACCACCGACAAGATCGGCGAGTTCGTCGAGCGCAAGGTCACCGCCGAGGACCAGCTTCGCCGCGTCGACATCCGCGCGCCGCAGGACGGCATGGTGCTGCAGTCGAGCGTCCATACCGTCGGCGGCGTCATCACCGCCGGCGACACCATCATGCTGATCGTGCCGCAGAGCGACGATCTCCAGGTCGAGGCCAAGGTCAATCCGCAGGACATCGACAAGCTGCAGGTCGGCCAGAAGACGTTGCTGCGGCTGTCCGCCTTCAACCAGCGCACCACGCCGGAGCTGAACGGCGTCGTCAGCCGCGTCTCGCCCGACGTCACCACCGACCAGCGCACCGGCCAGAGCTATTACACCATCCGCGTCTCGATGCCGCCCGAGGAGATCGCAAGGCTCGGCGACGTCAAGCTGATCCCGGGCATGCCGGTCGAGGCATTCGTGCAGACCGGCGACCGCACTGTCATTTCCTACCTGATGAAGCCGCTGCACGACCAGCTGATGCGTGCGTTCCGGGAGAAGTGAGGGGCCCGGCTGCCGTCCCTGCAGAGACGGCGGGCAGCGCTCCAATCTCGCTGTCATCCCCGCGAACGCGGGGATCCATAACCACAGGGAGCAGTCGTGGCGCGAGATGCTCGTGACGTCTCGCGTCGCGCCCCATTTCTGCTGGGGAGTATGGGTCCTGGGTCGGCGCCCGCCGACGCTGCGCGTCATCGGGCTTGCCCGGGACGACAGCGGTTTATTCGTCGAGTTTCTTGAGTAACAGCTCCAGCGCGCTCTTCGCGAACAGCTGCATGTTGGCAAAACGGTCGCTGTGGCCGCTCTCCAGAGTGACGACTGCGGTCGCGGGCCCCGCAACCGCGAAGCACGCATGTCCCGCCGCGTCGCCGTAGCGATTGCCGGCAGGACCCGCGGCACCGGTCTCCGACACTCCCCAATCAGTCGCAAAGCGCGTCCTGATCTGCCGCGCCAGCAGCTCCGCATAAGGCTCCGACGCCGAGCGGATGCCCTTCATCGCCTCGTCCGGAATGTCCATCAGCACGCGGCGGGCGTCGCGCGTATAGACCACGGCGCCGCCGAGGAAATAGGCGGATGCGCCGGGCACCGCGAGCAGCGCCGCCGCGATCAGGCCGCCGGCGGAGGATTCCGCAACGGCAATGGTCTGCTTTTTGGCGGTCAGCCGCGCCGCGACCTTCTCGGCGACAGCGATGAGGTGCTGCATGGCGTTCATCCTTCGGCAGCGTCGACACCCGCCGCTGCCGGCTGCTGTTCATTCCCCACCATCATGCGCCGAAAGCGCGCGCCAAGGAAGGCGCTGCCCCTCGCAGCGATCACGCAATGATCGGCTCGCGCGCCGCGACGGCCTGGCGGCCGCCGCGATAGACGGTCATCGCTGCGATGATACCGAGCACGGCGGCGCACATCAGCCAGTAGCCGGGCGAGGCCTTGTCGCCGGTCTTGTTGATGAGCCAGGTCGAGACCGCCGGCGTCGCGGTGCCGAACAGCCCAGCCGCCAGCGCAAAGGCGATCGAGAAGCAGGTGGTGCGGACATGCGCAGGCACGATCTCGACCAGGCAGCCCAGCATGGTGCCGCTGTAGACGCCGAAATAGAACGAGAACAGCATTTCGACCGCGAGCAGCTTGCCGAAGCTCGGCGCCGCCGCGAGCCAGTGCAAGGCGGGATAGGCGGTGAGGAACGCCAGCGTCGCGATGGTCACAAGCACCGGCTTGCGTCCGATCCGATCCGACACCGCGCCGCCGACCGGATTCCAGAGAAAGTTGGTCACGGCGACCAGCAAAGTGACGAGCAGTGAATCCGCCGCCGACAGCTTCAGCTGCTTGCCGAAGCCGGGACCGTAGACGGTGATGAAGTAGAACGTCGTCGTGGTCAGCACCGCGATCATCATGCCGAGGATCACGATGCGCCAGTTCTCCAGCGCCGAGGCGAATACTTCGCGCGCGGTCGGGTGCTTCTTCATCGCGAGGAAGGCTGGCGTCTCCTCCAGCGTGCGGCGCAGGAAGAAGATCAGCGGAATGATCAGGCAGCCGATGAAGAAGGGAATGCGCCAGCCCCAGGCGGCCACCATGTCCGCCGGCATGGCCTGGTTGAGCACGTAGCCGATGACCGACGCGACGAAGATCGCGACCTGCTGGCTGGACGACTGGAACGAGGTGTAGAGGCCGCGATTGCCGGGCGTGGAGATCTCGGACAGATAGACCGACACGCCGCCGAGCTCGACACCGGCCGAGAAGCCCTGCAACAGCCGGCCGAGCAGCACGATGATCGGGGCCGCGATGCCGATCGTCGCATAGGTCGGGCAGAATGCGATGACGATCGTGCCGATCGCCATGATGCCGAGCGTCACGATCAGGCCCTGGCGCCGGCCGATCTTGTCGACATAGGCGCCGAGCACGATGGCGCCGACCGGTCGCATCAGGGCGCCGAGCCAGAACACGCCATAGGCATTGAGCAGAGATGCAGTCTCGTTCTCCGATGGGAAGAACGCCTTGGCGATGATCGGGGCGTAGAAGCCGAACAGGAAGAAGTCGAACTGCTCGAGGAAATTGCCGCTGGTGGCGCGCAGGATCGCGCCGATGCGCGAATGGATCGTAGCCGGCTGCGGGATTGACGTTGAGGACACGCGGGGAAACTCCTACCGTCGAGAGGCTCGTGCGGAGGATTTCTACGCCGGCCGAGGGGAAAGGTGCGACAATCTGCCACGCCAAGCCCTGGCGGCCAATAGCTTTGCGCTCAAGGTGCCCTAGGCCTGAACAGAATTGGCGGCGGCCGATTTCTGCTGCATTGCACCCTTCAGCCATTGCCGGAACGCCTTCAGCTTCGGCGGATCGGTCCGGCCCTCCGGCGTCACCAGATAGAACCCGGCATCGCTCGGCAGCGTCATCTTGAACGGCACCACCAGCCGGCCCTTGGCGATGTCGTCCTGGACGTAGGCCGTACGCCCGATCGCGACGCCGAGCCCGTCGATCGCGGCCTGAACGGTCATCAGCGACAGGTCGAAGCTCAGCCGACCCTGCCTCGACATCTCCACCGGCAGACCCGCCGCGGTCAGCCATAGCCGCCAGTCGTCGTCATAGCCGCCGCTGACCTGCAGCAGCGTGTGATGTGCGAGGTCCTCCGGACAGCGTAGTGGCTTGTCGCCCTGCAGCAGCGCCGGGCTGCACACCGGAAACAGCTCGTCGGCCATCAGCCACTCCGCCCGCACGCCCGGCCAATGGCCACGGCCATAGCGGATCGCGGCGTCGACGTCGTCCTTGCGAAAATCGACTAGGCCGGTCGACGTCGTGATCCGCACGTCGATGCCGGGATGGGCCTCCTGAAAGGCCGTCAGCCGCGGCAGCAGCCATTTGGCGGCCAGCGAGGCGATGGTGGAAACCGTCAGCACCTTGGCGTTGTCCTTGCGGACCAGCCGTTCCGTTGCCAGCCGGAGATCGTCGAACGCGGCGCGCACCAGCGGGAGATAGTCGCGGGCCTGCGGCGTCAGCGCCAGGCTACGGTTCTGGCGGACGAAGAGGCGCAGCCCGAGCTCGTCCTCCAAGCGCTTGATCTGATGGCTGATTGCGGTCTGCGTCACGTTCAGCTCGGAGGCCGCGCGGGTGAAGCTCAGATGCCGCGCCGCAGCCTCGAACGCCCGCAATCCATTCAGCGACGGCAGTCGGGCCATTCACGGCCTCCCCGGTTCATGACGTTATTTCATCCGAAACGGTAGTAAATGTCGTTTGTGGATGAAGCGCAAGCGCTCGATATTGCAGCCTCAAGGAATTTTCAGGAGGCCTTCATGTCCATCTACGTCTCCTCGTCAATGACGAAACATCATGGCCCGGGGTTCTGGTCCGGCGTCGTGGAGCTGCTCGCCGCCTGGCGCTTCCGCTACCGCACGCGGCACGAGCTGGCGCAATGGTCGGAGCGCGACCTGCACGACCTCGGTCTGTCCCGCAGCGATATCGCCGCCGAGATCGACAAGCCGTTCTGGCGGGGTTGATCCCCCTTACTCATCCCGCCGCGCCGGTGCCGCACCGCAAAGGAGGGCGCCGGCAAGCTTCCCGGTTGGAGCCGCGCATGCCGACGCCCGCCATTGCCGATCTCGCTGCCGGCTCCAACATCATTCACACGCGGCGTGGCGAGGAGGTGCGCCTGCGCTTCGTCACATCTGACGACGCCGAGGCGCTGCAGAGCTATGTCCGGTCCTTGAGCCAACGCTCGCGCCACAAGCGTTTCCTCGGCGCACTCAACGAGCTGCCAAAGGCGGTGCTCGAGGATTTCGTCGCGCTCGGCCGCAACGACCGCTACAGCCTGATCGCGACGATGGACCATGAAGGTGTCGAAGCCATCGTGGCCGAGGCGCGCTACGCATTCGATCGCGGCGTCGGTCGTGTCGAGTTTGGCCTGTCGGTCCATGACCGCTGGCAAGGCCACGGCATCGGTCCGGCGCTCATCGCGAATCTGGAAGGACGCGCGCTCGCGTTGGGTGGCGTGATCCTGTCCGGCGATGCGCTGCGTACCAACGACGTGATGATTGCAGTGGCCCGCAAGGCCGGTTTCACGATCAAGCCGCATGCGGACGATTGGACCCTGGTGCGGTTCGAGAAGGGTCTAACCGGAGTGGTGGCTCATTCAGTGGGGCCAGATTTGCGCGTGGTCGGTCGCGCGCCGCAAGTCGCCACGTCCGAGATCAAATGACGTCATGCCTGCGAAGGCGGGGCATCCCGTACGCCGCGGCCTCACCGTGTCACCAGCTGTCGGTTGCGTGTACTGGATCGCCCGGTCGAGCCGGGCGATCACAGTTGCTATGAGGCGACCACCGATCCGCGTCATTGCGAGCGCAAGCGAAGCAATCCAGAGTCCTTGCTCCGCCCTGGATTCTTCGCTTCGCTCGCAATGACGGTGATCGTGGTGCGTCTTTGCCCACGTCATACGGAACATCAACTTCTCAAAACGTCTCCACCCACGGCCGCAGCTCCATCTCCCAGCTCCAGGCACTCCGTGGCTGCTGCAGCACGCTCCAATAACTTGCGGCGATGGCATCCGGATCGAGCATCGAATTCGGGCGCTCCGCGGCTTCCTGACGCTCTGCGCTCTTGATCGCGCCGTCGATGACGAAATGCGCGACGTGGATGCCCTGCGGCGACAGTTCGCGCGCCATGCTCTGGGCGAGGCCGCGCAGCGCGAACTTGCCCATCGCGAACGGCGCCGACTGGGCGTAGCCCTTCACGCTGGCGGAGGCGCCGGTGAACAGGATGGCGCCGTGCTTGTTCGGCAGCATGCGCTGTGCCGCCTGCTGCGCCACCAGGAAGCCGCCGAAGGCGCTGACGGCAATCGACTGCTGCACGTCGGCCGGCACGAGATCGGTGAGCGCTCCGCGCGCCCGCGCGCTGGCATTGTAGACCACGAGATCAGGCGCGCCGATCTCACGCTCGACGATGCCGAACAGCCGCTCGACTTCCTCCGGATTGGTCGCATCGCAGGGGTAGGCGCGGGCGCCGGTTTCGTTGCAGAGCGCGCCGAGCTTCTCGATCTTGCGGGCGGCAAGCGCCACGCGGATCTTCTCGCGCGCGAACAGCCTCGCCAACGAGGCCGAGAGCCCCTCGCCGGCACCGACGATGAGGGCGATCTTGTAGGCAGGGATGTCCATGGGCATGTCCTTGGGCCAAAGCGTCCGCAGACATCAAGCTAGTGCACCGGCGGCCGACTTCCTACGGCTCGTCCCCACATTTTTGCCGCGCGTCCTCAGGTGGGACGCGGCTGCAATCCGGCGAGGCAGCCGATCTCCTCAAGCACGACATCGAGCCGGCTGCGATCGTGCAGGAAGGCGTATTTGCCGCGGAGCATCGCCAGCGAGCGTGCGTGATACTTCTGCGGCTTCTGCATCCATGTGAAGTCGCCGAACTGGACGCGAAAGACGCTGCGGTTCTCGGCCAGTGCCTGCTCGTTGGCGAGCGTCCATGGCATGAACAGCGCGCCGACCTGGCGGGTCAGGATCGGCATCAAGGTCAGTGATAGTTCCGGCCACAGCTCGAACTCGCCTTCGGCGCGCGGCCATAGCATGCGGTGGATCCAGGCCAGCACATGCGGCGCGCGGCCTTCGATCAGGGCGCCGGCCGTCGGATCGGTCCACAGCTCGTAGAGCTGGCCCCACAGTCCGAAATCGCCGTAGGCCGGACGGTGGCCGAACAGATATGGCCTGACCGAGAGATGCCGTTCGAGCAGGTCGAGCATTTCGGCAAAGCCCTGCTCGATCTGCGGCGCGTTGATCTCGTTGGAGCCGACATACCACAGCCGCTCGACCATGCGCGCGCGGATCTTCTCGGCCAGCTCGCCCAACTCGGCCTCGTCCGCCCTGGGGGCGCGGATGCGGGCGATGCGTCCGGCCGAGGCGCGCTGGTCGAGATCGCGCGCCCAGCGATAATGGAACATCCACTTGTTGCCCCACTCGTCGCCGAACTCCTCGATCAAGGCCGAGATGAAGCTCGTCAGCGCGTCGCCGGGATGAATCGTGGGTTGCGGAAAGTCGAGCTCCAGTGCGTCGATGATCGGCGTCGAGTCCTGCATCGGCACCTCGTCGGGGGCGACCACCAGCGGAATGATCGGCAGCTTGGCGTGCCGCGCGAACTCCGCCTCGCTTTCCGCATTGCGCAATATCCAGTGATGCGGGATGCCCTTGTAACGCAGATACGATCGCACCTTGACCGAATAGGGCGACATCTCCGCCCCGAAGATGCGATAAACCTCCGTCGGCTGATTGGTCATGGATCTGCTCCCGGTTCGGCGCACGCCGCTGCCTGTTGTGTATCCGATCAGGCGCAACCTGTCGAAGAGTCCATCAGAGACTTGCGGAAACGAACGAGGGCTTAACGATCATGCATCAGTTCCTGAGGCGCGATGACGTGATGACCGGCGGCGCAAGGCCGGAGCTGCTGGCGCCCGATACCACCGGGCTGAACTTCTATCGCGCCGACCCCGCGCTCGCCGATCTCCTGCGCATTCATCTGCCCGAGGCGCTGTTTCGGCACCTCGTGCCGCATCTCGACCGTCTCGGCGAGCTCGCCGGCTCCTATCTCGACGAATGCGCCCGCTTGGCTGACCGCCATGGCCCTGTGCTGCACCAGCGCGACCGCTTCGGCCGCGACGTGCAGTGGGTCGAGTACCATCCGGCCTATCGCGAGCTCGAGCGCGCCGCCTTTGGCGAGTTCGGCATTCACGCGATGTCGATCCGCAAGGGCATTCTCGGCTGGCCGACCAAGTATCCGGTCACGGCCAAGCACGCCTTCACCTTCCTGTTCAACCAGGCGGAGTTCGGGCTGGGCTGTCCGATCAACGTCACCGACGGATGCGCCAAGCTGCTGGCGAGCTTCGGCAGCGACGGGCTCAAGGCCAAGTACCTCGATGGCCTGACGCAGACCGACATGAGAAAGCTGACCCAGGGCGGCCAGTTCATGACCGAGAAGGAGGGTGGCTCCGATGTCGGCACGTTGACGACGGTCGCCGTCCCGGAGGGCGACCATTGGCGCCTGCATGGCGAGAAATGGTTCTGCTCCAATGCCGATGCGAAAGTCGTGATGCTGCTGGCGCGGCCGCAAGGTGCCGAAGCGGGAACGCGCGGCGTCGGCCTGTTCCTGATGCCGCGCTTCCTCGATGACGGCAGCCAGAATCACTATCGGATCGTGCGCCTGAAGGACAAGCTCGGAACGCGCTCGATGGCCTCGGGCGAGATCAAGCTGGAGGGTGCCGTCGCCTATGCGGTCGGGAGGCTCGATCGCGGCTTCGTGCAGATGGCCGAGATGGTCAACTCGTCGCGTCTCTCCAACGGCGTCAAGTCGACGGCGCTGATGCGGCGGGCCTGGCACGACGCAATTACGGTCGCGCGCAACCGCGTGGTGTTCGGAAAACGCATCGTCGACCTGCCGCTCGGGCGGCGGCAACTGCTGAAGATCCTGCTCGCGACCGAGCAGGCGCTGTCGCTGAGCTTCCTCACCGCCGACGCGCTCGACCGTGCCGAGGCCGGCAGCCAGGATGCCGCGGCGCTGCTGCGCATTCTGACGCCGACATTGAAATTCCGCGCCACGCGCGACGCGCGCAAGGTCTGCGGCGATGCGTTGGAGATGCGCGGCGGGATCGGCTATGTCGAGGAGTTCGTGACCGCGCGGCTGCTGCGCGACGCCCATCTCGGCTCGATCTGGGAAGGCACCGGCAACATCGTCGCGCTCGATGCGCTGAAGCGCGCCGTGGGCCGGCACGGTGCGGAGGCCGCGCTGGCAGCCGACCTGCATGCGCGGCTCGACGACAGCGCCGTCGTGCCGCAGGCCTGGCGCGATCAGCTGCATCGACTCGTGGATCGTGCCGTGGGCTTTGCGCGCGAGGTCGCGGGACGCGCCGACAATGAGTCCGAAGCGCGCCGCGCCACCAGCCTGCTGTATCACGTGGCGAGCGCCGTCTCGACGACTTGGGAAAGCGGGCGCATCCACGCGATGCGCGGCGACGCGCGCAGGCTGTTGCTGGCAAAGCTCGTCGTCGCGCACCGGCTGACGTCGTCCGATCCGTTCCGGCTCGCGGAAAATAGGATGGATGATGCCATCGCGACACTGCTGCTCGGCGAACGTACCGCTGACATGGAGGAGGTTGGCGAACTGCTGTCAGCGGCGTAGGCTTGCCGCGACCAACAACAAACAAGATCGGGAGAACGCCAATGAAAGCCGCCGTGCTGATGGAGGCCAACAAGCCGCTGGTGATCGAGGACATCAGTGTGCCCAAGCCGGGGCCGCGGGAAGTGCTGATCCGCACGGCGGTTGCCGGTCTCTGCCATTCCGACCTGCACTTCATCGAAGGCCTGTATCCGCATCCGCTGCCCGCCGTGCTCGGCCATGAATCGGCTGGGATCGTCGAGCAGGTCGGCGCCGACGTGACCTATGTGAAGCCGGGCGATCACGTCGTCACGTGCTTGTCCGTGTTCTGCGGCACCTGCGACAACTGCACCACGGGCCGCCCGGTGTTGTGCACCGATACGACGGTGAAGATGCCGCCCGGCGCCTCCAACCGGCTGTCATGGGGACGAAGCGAGAAGCTGCACCAGTTCCTCAACCTCTCGTCCTTCGCCGAGCAGATGCTGGTGCACGAGAACGCGATCGTGAAGATCCGCCCGGACATGCCGCTCGATCTCGCGGCGCTGATCGGCTGCGGCGTCATCACCGGCTATGGCGCGGTCGTCAACACGGCGCGGGTGCAGGCCGGCGAGACGGTGGCCGTGATCGGCTGCGGCGGCGTCGGCATGGCTGCGATCAACGGCGCCGAGATCGCGGGCGCGGGCCGCATCATCGCCATCGACACCAATCCGGCCAAGCTGCAGCTTGCGACGAAACTGGGCGCGACTGACATCATCAATCCCACTGAGGGCGACGTCGTGGCCCAGGTGCGCGAGCTCACCAAGGGCGGCGTGCACCACGCCTTCGAGGTGCTCGGGCGCAAGGAGACCGCCGAGCAGGCGTTCGCGATGCTGGCGCCGGGCGGCACCGCGACCATCGTCGGCATGATCCCGTTCGGCCAGAAGATCGAGCTGCACGGCTTCGACTTCCTGCGCGAGCGCCGCATCCAGGGCTCGTCGATGGGCTCGAACCACTTCCGCGTCGACATGCCCCGCCTCGTCGAGTTCTATCTGCGCGGCAAGCTGCATCTGGAGGACTGGATCTCCGCCAAGCTGAAGCTGTCGGAGATCAACGAGGGCTTTGCCAACATGAAGGCAGGCAAGACGCTGCGCAGCGTGATCATGTTCGATGCGTGAGGTGGGTGGTCGGGTGTGAGGCAGGTGATGAGGTTCGGCGGGTCTGCCTATTAGTTACCCGTCATGCCCGGGCCTGACCCGGGCATCCAGCCTCTCTGGAAGATGGATGGCCGGGTCAAGCCCGGCCATGACGATGTAGGACGACGGCGGAATTTGGCGAGGCGTTGTTGAATAAGCCCGATCGCGAACTAGTTCGCGAACCGCGGCGGCGGGACGAAGCCGCCGAATTCGCGCTCGATCAGGTCGGCGAGCTTGAGCGGCGTGCGGTCCTCGAGGAACGGGCCGACGATCTGCACCCCGACCGGCAGGCCGTCGGCGAGTCCAAGCGGAATCGCGGTGGCGGGCAGTCCGGGCAAGGTGGCGATGCCCGGCCAGGCGAGCTGATCGGTGTAGCAATGCTCGACGCCGTCGATGCTGATGCGGCGCTGCTCCTGGTCGGGCGAATGGTCGTGCGGATAGGCCGGCGTTGGCATGATCGGGCAGATCACGGCATCGAATTGCTCGAACAGCGTTCGCCATTGCGCGCGCAGCCGCGCCCGCGCCCCGCCGGCCTGCACCCAGTCGCGATGGCTGAGCGCGATGCCGCGCAGCCGCTCGGCCGCGAGGCTCGCTGCCTCCTTCGGCAATTGCGCGGCCGCGTGACTGGCGCCGGCGTGGACCTCCGCCGGCATGGTGGCGCCGATGAAGCCGAGCAGCATGCGCATGTAGAGCCGGCTCGATGCGGCGAAGTCCGGCAGCAGCGGGCTGTCCGTCGTGACGCTCACGCCGGCCCGTGCGAGGTCGGCCGTCAGCCGCTCGATCGCGCCGCGCACGGCGCTGTCGGTCGGCAGCAGCGGATCGCTCGCGACCACCAGCACGCGGAAATCCGGCAGGCGACCGTGGCGCGGCGGCGGCAGGTCGAGGCGATATGCCTTGCCGGCCTCGAGCGGGTCGGGGCCTGCGATCACATCGAGCAGCAGCGACAGATCGGCGGCCGAGCGCGCCATCGGGCCGACGACGGCGAGGTCGGCCTCGCCCGGCAGCGGCTGAAACGGCGGCGGCGTATGGCCGCGCGAGGCCGCCAGGCCGTAGCTCGGCTTGTGCGCGGTGACGCCGCAATGAAACGCCGGCACCCGGAGCGAGCCGCCGATATCGGAGCCGAGCGACAGCGAGCCGTAGCCGGCCGCCAGGGCCGCGGCCGATCCGCCTGACGAACCGCCCGGCGTGCGGCCGAGATCGTAGGGATTGTTGGTGGTGCCGTAGATGTCGTTGTAGCTCTGCCAGTCGCCGAGCCCGAGCGGCACGTTGGTCTTGCCGAGCACGATGCCGCCGGCATCCTTCACGCGCGTCACCGTCAGCGCATCCTCGGCCGCGATGAAATCCCTGTGCTGCGGAAAACCCCAGGTCGTCGGCAGGCCGGCAACGTTGTAGGATTCCTTCACCGTGAGCGGAAGGCCGAGCAGGGGCCGCCGTTCGCCGCGCGCCAGCGCCGCGTCGGCGGCGTCGGCGGCAGCGAGCGCGCGCTCGAAATCGCGCACGCAGACGGCGTTGATCTCGGAGTCATGACGTTCGATGCGGTCGATGGCGAGCTTGGTCAGCTCGACCGACGAGATCTGACGATCTGCCAACGCCTTCGCCGTGTCGACGGCGGTTGCGAACGTCCATTGCGGTGCGGCCAAGGTCGATCCTCCCGGTGAGATGTTTGCCGGGAGTCCTAACCGATGCGGATGGCGATCGCTTGACCAAAATTGCGGATTCTAGCCCGGCAGCATCCGCTGCATGACACGGTCGCGATAGATGAAGACGTGCGCGAGCGCGGCGGCGACGTGAACGACGATCAGGATCAGCAGCAGCCATTCGGAGGCCTGGTGCAGCCCGTCGATGGCGCGGTTACCGGCCGGGTTGCGCGCGGCCAGCATCGGCAATGGAAACAGGTAGAAGAACGATACGCTCCAGCCGCGGAAGGAGGCGAACAGCCAGCCGGTGATGGTGCTCGCCAGCACCATCACATAGAGCATCCAGTGCACGACCTCCGAGCTCAGCCGCTGCCAGGGCGGCAGCGAGCTCTCCGGTGCGACCGGATGGGTGAGCCGCCAGACGAAGCGCACGGCGATCAATGCCAGAATGGTGAGGCCGAATGAAATGTGCAGGATCATCGGCGCGCCGGGGGGTGTATTGGCATGCAGGTCCGGCATCAGCCAGCCGATCGGATACTGGATGGCGAGCAGCGCCACCACCAGCCAGTGCAGGATCTTCGCGGGCGTGCCGTAATGCAGGCGTGGCGTCATGACGAGTTTTCCGTTGTGATCGGTCCGGCGCCATCAGCCTCGCGGCTGAGCGTTTGGCAAGACGCGGGGGTGCGGATGCTAGGCCGCTCCTATCAATATTCCGACGCCGAGCACGATGATGCCGCCGAGCACGATCTGGAACACCGCCTGCAGGAACGGCGTATCCATGTAGCGCGCGCGGATATAGGCGATCGCCCACAGCTCGAAGAACACGACGAGGCTCGCGATCGCGGTCGCGATCCAGAACGCGTTGGTCCAGGAGTCCGGGACGAGATAGGGCATCGTGTGCCCCAGTCCGCCGAGCGTCGTCATCGCGCCGCAGACGGCGCCGCGCAGCCACGGCGAGCCGCGGCCCGTCAGCGAGCCGTCGTCGGACAGCGCCTCGGCAAAGCCCATGCTGATGCCGGCGCCGATCGAGGCGGCAAGGCCCACCAGGAAGGTCTGGAAGTTCTGATGCGTGGCGAAGGCGGCGGCGAACAGCGGCGCCAGCGTCGAGACCGAGCCGTCCATCAGGCCGGCGAGACCGGGCTGGACATATTGCAGCACGAACACGCGCCGCCGCGTCTCGTCCTCCTTGTGCCGGACATCCGGACTGAGGATCTTGTCGGTCAGTTTCGCCGCAACCTTCTCGTGGCCCTTCTCGGCCTCGGCGAGATCGCCGAGCAGCCGGCGCACGCCGACGTCCTTGGCCTGCTCGGCCGCCTTGGCGTAGAAGCGCTCGGCCTCGAACTCCATCGTGCCGACCTCGCGGCGGATGGCGTCGAGCGACAGGTTCTTGGTCAGCCAGATCGGCCGGCGCTGCATGAAGCCCTTGACGTTCTCGCGCCGGATCGGCGGCAGGTTCTTGCCGAAGCGCTCCTCATAGAGTTCGAGCAGCATGTGGCGGTGGCCCTTCTCCTCCTCGGCCATCTGCTCGAACAGCTTGGCTGAATCCGGATAACGTTCCGCCAGATCCTCCGCGAAGCTCATATAGATACGGCCGTCTTCCTCTTCGGCCGAGATCGCGATTGCCAGGATCTCGCGCTCGGTGAGGTCGGCGAAGTTCTTCATTCCAAGGTCCCCGGATCTCTCGCTCTCAACATTCGAGTGTTTAGAACGTTTCTAAAGTCTATATGGATTTGCCGCACCGCGGTCAAACTCCGGCCGCTGATTGGTCGCGAAACCCTTTGGTGACAGCGCATTCAAGCTCCAGTCATGGAACTGCGAGGATAGTCCGTCGTTCGCGTTCCGCTCAGCCACCTAAGGAGTTCTCATGGATAGCGTCAAATATCGGCTCAACGATCCAGGGTTGGCGCCGCGCCGCACCCGGATGGATATCCCGGGCTGGGCAGGCGAACGCCAGCCACGAGCGAATGGCTCGCATGAGCAGGTCTGGCATTGCGTACCATTCTCGGAAGGTGCGCAATATGGCATCGAGCTATTTTATCCGTACGACTTCGAGCTGCACGTCACCACGCGCGACGGCAAGCTGGAGCTCTCCGGCGACTGGGGCGAGCCGCCGAGCCCGAGCCTGCAATGGCCGCCGTTCCGCAATTTTGGCGATGCCTTCTACACCTACCAGATCCTGCTCGATCTCAAGGTGCCCAACGGCTTCGCGATCCGGACCGAGCCGCATCCGCGCTTCTATACCGACCGCAGCGATACCTGCCCGATCGCGGTGCCGGCGTTGGTGCGCAATTTCTGGCCGATGCTGTTCTTCTGCGTGTTCAAGGCGCCCGCGGAAGGGCGGACGCATATCTTCCGTCCGGGCGAGCCGTTCGCTCAGGTGATCGTGATTCCGGAGGAGGCAAACTTCACGGTCGAGCCCATGACTCCGGACGAGGCGGCCGAGCGCGAGTTGCAGTCGCGCCGCATCCACGCCAGCCGTCCGGTGCTCGCCAAGGAGACCGAATGGGTGTCGAGCACCGACACGGTGTTCGACGGCACCTACCGCCACCTGCATCGCGCGGCGAAGGACAAGGCGCGCAAGTCCTGACGCTTCCGTCTTCCTCAAACGAAAGAGCGCCGACCTCACGGTCGGCGCCCCCTGAGCTTTCACCTCTCAACGATCAGTAGCGATCGTAGTACCAGTGGTGATGGTGATGATGGTGGTGGTGATGGTAGTACCGGCGCGGCACCACATAGACCCGGGGGCCGTAGCCGTACCCATAGCCAGGACCGTAGCCATAGCCGCGCCAGTAGCCATGGTGATGGTGGTGATGATGGTGGTGGTGATGGTACCACTGCGCCAGCTGCACCTTCGGTTCGGCCTCCGGCGGCGCCTGCTCGTCGAGCGCCTGCAGCACCTTGGCCGCATTCGGGATCGGCTCGAGCAGATCGGCGTAGGAGTTGGCCTTCAGCACGTCGCTCGGGGCCGGAGCCGCTGACGCCTGCGCCGTGCCGAGCGCGCCGACAGCGGCGACCGCGCCCAACAAGCCTGCGATCTTCTTATCCATAAATCTTCTCCTGATGCGCATTGCCCGGATGCAAAAACGTCAACCCCGAATGTTCGTTCCTCGATTCGCCTAATACGTCGGAACGGCGTCCGAAATCAGGCTGTCGATTTGTTCAGGAACGTGAACAGGAGCTCATTGACTCGTTCATGTTGCTCCTGCTGCACCCAATGTCCGGCGCGATCGATCAGCTCGCACAGGATCATGTTGGTGCACACTCGGGACTGCATCGCTTCGAACACACCGGGCCGTTGGTAGATGCCCCAGTCTTGCAGGCCGGAGATGAATGCGGACGGAACGTCGATCGTGAGATCCGACCAGGTCTGCAATTCAGCGTCGAATAGACCAGACGTGCCGCAGCGGTACCATTGCAGCCCGCCCTGGAAGCCGTTTCGTTCATATTCGGCGGTATAGACCGCGAGCTCATGGTCCGGCAGCCAGCGATTCGCCGCGATCGCCGCCGCATCCGGCATCTCCTCGGCGACGGTCTCGGCCATCGTCTTGTCGAGGTCCATGACGTAGTAGGTCGGTAGCTTGGCGAGTTCGGCCGCGTCCCAGGCCTGCAGAGGAGAAGGGGCGTTGGCCGCCCAGTCTGCGCTCTTGTGATGGTAATAGGCGCGCAGGAATTCATGCAGCCCCTGCGGGGGATGATGCATGTCCGCATTGGCCTGCCGCGTCGCGTAGTACCATTGATAGTGCTTGCGCGGACGCGGCAGCGCAGCCAGTTCGCGATGCACGGGATCCTCCTGCGCCGCGAGGGGATGGCTGGCGATGTCGAACGGTGCTGCGGGTGGCCCCGGGAACGGTGCGCTCATCATCACGACCGATCGAAAGACATCGGGGCGGATCACCGCGCACCACGCCGCGACGGGGCTGCCGAAGTCGTGGCCGACGACAGACGCGACATGGCGATGGCCGAATGCATAGACCACGCCGAGCGCATCGCGCACCAGATTGGTGAAGCGAAACGGCGCGAGATCACCGTCATAGTCGGCGCTCCACCCTGTGGTGCGGCCATAGCCGCGCTGGTCCGGCGCCAGCACGTGGTAGCCGGCGGCGGCCAGCGCCGGCATCACCTTGCGCCAGCTATAGGCCAGCTCGGGAAAGCCGTGTAGCAGCAGCACACAGGGACGGCCGGGCGTCTCGAAGCCAGCTTCGAGCACGTGCATGCGCAGGCCGTTGATGCCGTCGACGAAGCGGGACCGGATCGTGGGTGGGAGGGGAAGCGGGGGAAAGGACTGGGACATGGCGTGCACTCTCCTCGCGTCGTCCCGGCCAAGCGAGCGAAGCGAGCGCGAGCCGGGATCCATAACCACAGGCGCTCATGTGGCGCCAAGCTGGAGCTTATACCCTTCGCATCATCGGCTGCGGTGGCTATGGGTCCCGGCGCAAGGCCGGGACGACAGCTACCGTTATTGGAGCTAGGCCGCGCCCTTCTTCGGCCAGTAGCGTTCGCGCAGGTGGCGCTTGACCAGCTTGCCGGTCGGCGTACGCGGAAGCTCCGGCTCGAAATCGATCGAGCGTGGGCACTTGATCGGCGACAGATGCTGGCGGCAGAACAGGATCAATTGCTCCTCAAACGCCTTGCCGGCGCGCGCCATGTCGTGCGGCTGCACCACCGCCTTGACCTCCTCGCCCATCTCCTCGTTCGGCACCCCGAACACGGCGACATCGGCGACGTCGGGATGCGTGATGAGGACGTCCTCGGTCTCCTGCGGGTAGATGTTCACGCCGCCGGAGATGATCATGTAGGACTTGCGGTCGGTCAGATAGAGGAAGCCGTCGGCGTCGAGATAGCCGACGTCGCCGAGCGTCGACCAGCCCTTGTCGTTGTAGGCCCGCTTCGTCTTCTCCGGATCGTTGTGATAGGAGAACACCGGCGCGTCGGCGAAATACACCGTGCCGATCTCGCCGGTCGGCAGCTCCTCGTCATTCTCGCCGAGGATCTTGATCTTGCCGACAACGGCGCGTCCGACGCTGCCACGATGCTCCAGCCACTGCTTCGAGGTGCAGACGGTGACGCCGTTGCCTTCGGAGCCGGCATAATACTCGATCAGGATCGGACCCCACCACTCGATCATCCTGGCCTTGACGTCGACCGGGCAGGGCGCAGCGGCATGGATCGCGCCCTTCAGGGTCGACACGTCGTAGCGCTTGCGCACGTCCTCCGGCAGTTTCAGCATGCGCACGAACATGGTCGGCACAAGCTGCGACTGCGTGACCTTGTACTTTTCGACCAGCTTCAGGAAGTCTTCGGCGTCGAAATGCTCCATGATGATAGAGGTGCCGCCGAGCACTGAGACCATCATGTTGAAGCGCAAGGGAGCTGCATGATAGAGCGGCGCCGGCGACAGATAGGTGCTCTCGGCATTCATGCCGCACATGTCGGCGCACAGCACGCGCAGGAACTGGTTCGGCTGATCGATCGGATTGCCTTCGAAATCCTTCTTGATGCCCTTCGGCCGTCCGGTGGTGCCCGACGAATACAGCATGTCGTAGCCGGCGACCTGGTCGGCAATCGGCGTCTTGGGCTGGGCGCCGGCCTCCTTGTCCCAGGAGCGGAAACCGGGCTCGGGCTCGTCGACCATGAAGAACAGCGGGCCGTCCGTGGCGCTCACGAGATCGCGCACCTGCTCGGCGCATTTCGGCGAGGTAATGAAGACCTTGGCGCCGCAATCCCTGATGATGTAGGCGATCTCGTCCTTGGTGAGATAGCGGCTGATCGCGGTGTAGTACAGGCCGGAGCGCTGCGCCGCCCAGACGATTTCCATGAACGCCAGCCGATTCTCCATCAGGAAGGCGATATGGTCGCCGGCCTTGAGCCCCAGCGCACGGAATAGATGAGCGCCCTGGTTCGAGAGCTCGTCGAGCTCGCGATAGGTGATGGCCTTGCCGGTGCCGGCCATCTGATAGGCGATCTTGTCGGGATGGCTGCGGGCGTGAATGGAAGGGTGGGTCATGAAAGACTCCGGCGGGGAGGCGCGAGTAACGAATGGCGAGTAGCGAATAGGGAATGGCGAATAGCGGAGCGTCTGGGCGAGCGGAGCGGATCGCTCTCCCTATTCGCCACTCGCCATTCGTTATTCGCCTCCTACAGCCTTTCCACGATCGTCACGTTGGCCATGCCGCCGCCTTCGCACATCGTCTGTAACCCATAGCGCTTGTTGCGGGCCTTCAGCGCATGCAGCAGCGTGGTCATCAGCTTGGTGCCGGAGCCGCCGAGCGGATGGCCGAGCGCGATCGCGCCGCCATTGACGTTGAGGCGGTTCGGATCGGCGCCGATGGTCTTCAGCCACGCGGTCGGCACGGAAGCGAACGCCTCGTTGACCTCATAGAGATCGATCTCGTCGATCGACATGCCGGCCTTCTGCAGCGCGCGCTGCGTCGCCGGGAGCGGCGCCTCCAGCATGATGACGGGGTCGCCGCCCATCATGGTCATGTGATGGACGCGGGCCAGCGGCTTGACGCCGAGCGACTTCAGGCCGCGCTCGTTGACGACCATGACGCCGGACGCGCCGTCGCAGATCTGGCTGGCCGTGGCCGCCGTCAGCTTGCCGTTTTCGGCGATCAGCTTGACGCTCTTGATGCCGTCGAGGCTGACGTCGAAGCGGATGCCCTCGTCGATGTGGTGGGTGTCGGTCGAGCCGTCGGCACGGGTGATCGCGAGCGGGATGATCTCGTCCTTGAAGTGGCCTGCCTGCGTGGCGGCAATCGCGCGCTGATGGCTGTTATAGGCATATTCGTCGAGTTCATCCTTGGAGAGACCGTACTTCTCCGCCATCATTTCCGCGCCGGTGAACTGGCTGAACTGGATGTTCGGATAGCGGCTCTCGATGCCAGGGCTCTTGTAGTGCCCGAAGCCGTTCTTCGCCGGAAGCGTGGAGGAGAGACCCATCGGCACCCGGGTCATCGACTCCACGCCGGCGGCGATCACGACATCCATCGCGCCCGACATCACTGCCTGCGCGGCGAAATGCAGCGCCTGCTGCGACGAGCCGCACTGCCGGTCGATTGAGGTGCCCGGCACGCTCTCCGGCAGCTTCGAGGCCATCACCGCATTGCGCGCGATGTTGTTCGATTGCTCGCCGGTCTGCATCACGCAGCCCATGATCACGTCCTCGACCTGGTCCGGCGCGGCGCCGGAGCGATCGACCAGCGCGTCCAGCACCTTCGCCGCGAGGTCGGCCGGATGCCAGCCAGCCAGCCGTCCTCCCTTGCGGCCGCCGGCCGTGCGTGCGGCCGCGACGATGTAGGCTTCCGCCATGACGTATCCTCCCTAGACTTGGTGTTCGTGATTGGCCGCGATTTAAATGCCCGATCGAGCGTTAGTCAATCGATCAATTAACTCTTGAGATCAACTCCGGCTTCGGCTTATCTGCCTCGATCAAGCGCGAGACATGTCTTGGGACCTCAGCTTCACAACAGCGTGCCAGAGAAACTTCCCGCGGGGCGGAATGCGACGGCGGAGAAGCTGCTGGACGCCGCCAGCGAGCTGATGATCGCGAGGTCCTCGATCGAAATCTCGCTCAGCGACATCGCGCAGAAGTCCGGCTCTAATGCAGCGCTGGTGAAATATCATTTCGGCAACAAGGACGGCCTGCTGCTGGCGCTGCTCGCCCGCGACGCGGCGACCGAGGTGGCCAATCTCGAATATCTCCTGGCGCAGCCGCTGCCGCCGACGGCGAAGCTGAAGCTGCACATCAGCGGCATCATCCGCGCCTATCACCGGTTTCCCTACATGAACCGGCTGATCCATTATCTGCTGCATGAGAGCAGCGCGGAGGCGGCCGACGAAGTGTCGAAGTTCTTCGTGGCGCCGCTGCTCGATTTCCATCGCCGGCTCATCGAGGAGGGCGTCGCCAGGGACGAGTTTCGCGCCGTCGATCCGGTGCTGTTCTACACCAGCCTGATCGGCGCCTGCGATCACCTGTTCTTCGGCCGCCACGCGATGTCGCGCGCGATCGGCGTCGGCCCGGTCACCGATGATGTCTGCCGTCAGTACATCGCCCATATGGAGGCGCTGATCTGCGGTGGAATATTGAAACGGGCGAGTGGCGAATAGGGAGTAGCGAATGGGGGAAGCCTCTATTCGCTACTCCCTATTCGCTATTCGCAAGCAAAAACGTCTAGGGAGGAAACCTGACATGCAGTTGAACAACGTTGCCGTTCTCATCACCGGCGGTGGCTCGGGTCTCGGCGCAGCTACGGCGCGCGCCATGGCGGCCAAGGGGGCCAAGGTGGCCGTGCTCGATCAGAGCCTGGAAAACGCCGAGAAGATCGCCGCCGAGATCAAGGGCGTCGCGCTGCATGCCGACGTCACCAATGAGGATCAGGTCAAGGCCGGCCTCGCCAAGGCCGAGGCGGCCCACGGCATCGCCCGCGTGCTGGTGAACTGCGCCGGCATTGGCGGCTCGCAGCGCATCGTCGGCAAGGACGGCGTCTATCCGCTCGCCAAGTTCGCGCGCATCATCAACGTCAACCTGATCGGCACCTTCAACGTGCTGCGGCTGTTTGCCGAGCGCCTCGTCACCGCCGAGCCGGTCGGCGAGGAGCGTGGCGTCATCATCAACACCGCCAGCGTCGCGGCCTATGAAGGCCAGATCGGCCAGATCGCCTATTCGGCCTCGAAGGGCGGCGTCGTCGGCCTGACCCTGCCCGCTGCGCGCGATCTCGCCAGCCAGAAAATCCGCGTCAACACCATCGCGCCCGGCCTGTTCCTGACACCGCTGCTGATGGGACTGAACGAAGAAGCGCGCAAGAGCCTGGGCGCCCAGGTGCCGCATCCGGCCCGGCTCGGCGACGCCTCCGAGTACGGTAACCTCGCCGTCCACATCGTCGAGAACCCGATGCTGAACGGCGAAACCATCCGCCTCGACGGCGCCATCCGCATGGCCCCGCGCTGACGGCAAACTCTGCCGTCGTCCCCGCGAATGCGGGGACCCATACTCCGCGGCGTCTGTGATAGGCAGACTGGCAGACGCCGCACTCTTACCAATCAAGCCGGTGGCTATGGATCCCGGCGTTCGCCGGGATGACACTGAGGGTGGAGCGCGCGCCATGTCCCAACCGCTGCTGATCGAACACGACAATGGCGTCGACCGTGTGACGCTCAATCGCCCCGAGAGCCTGAACGCGCTCGACCCGGCGCTAATCGACGCGCTCAACGCTTATTTCGAAAGCCTGCAGCGCAATCGCACCACGCGAGTCGTCGTGCTCAAGGGTGCCGGCAAGAACTTCTGCGCGGGGCTCGATCTGAAGGCCGCGATGCAGCGGCGCGGCGGCGTCAATGAGCCGCCCAGCGTGACCGAGTCGCTGGACTCGCAGCGCCGCATCGCCGACATCGTGATGCTGATGCGGCGTTGCCCGCAGCCGATCATTGCGCTGGTGCAGGGCGCAGCCGCCGGCGGCGGCTTTGCGTTGGCGCTCGCGGCCGATATCCGCATCGCCAGCCGCTCGGCGCGGATGAACTGTGCCTTCATCAAGCTTGGCTTAGGGGGCTGCGACATCGGCACCAGCTATTTCCTGCCGCGCCTCGTCGGCGTCTCCGTCGCATCGGAGCTGATCCTCACCGGCCGCTTCATCGGAGCCGAGCGCGCGCTCATGGTCGGGCTGGTGTCGGAAATCGTCGAGGACGATATGCTCGAGGGCGCGGCTGCGCCCTTCGTCGATGCGATGATGACGGCCTCGCCGGTCGGACTTCGACTCTCAAAGGAATGTCTCAACATGAGCGTCGATGCGTCGTCGATCGAAGCCGTCATCGCGATGGAAGATCGCAACCAGGTGCTGTGCAGCCGCTCGGAGGATTTCAAGGAGGGCATTCAAGCCTTCCTCGAGAAGCGCAAGCCGGTCTATACCAACCGCTAGATATCAAGATCCGCAAAGGACGATATTTCGGGAGACGCAAAATGGACGGGACGGCAGCGAAGGTGTTGGAGAAGCCGGCATTCCGCAAGGTCAACTGGCTGGCGCGCGACATCGATATCGAGAGACGCGGTGACGGCGTCATCGTCATCAAATCGCGCATTCCGCTGCAGGCCTATGAGCCGCATTTGGCGGCGCCGCTCGCCCGCTGGGCTAAGGAGGCGCCGACGCGGACCTGGCTCGCGCAACGCAGCGGAGCCGAGCGGCAATGGCGCAAGCTGTCCTATGCCGAGGCCAAGCGCACCGTCGATGGGCTGACGCAGGGCCTGCTCGATTTGAAGCTGGACGGCCGCCCCGTCGCCATCCTCTCCGGCAATTCGATCGAGCATGCGCTCATCACCATGGCCGCGATGCAGGCCCGTTCGCCGGCCGCTCCGGTGTCGCCCGCCTATTCACTGATGAGCCACGATCATCTCAAGTTGAAATATCTGTTCGGCCTCGTGAAGCCGGGCGTGGTCATGGTGCAGGACGGCCCGACCTTCGAGAAGGCGCTGAAGGCGCTCGATCTCGACGGCGTCACCGTCGTTCATGTCGCGCGTCCGTGCGAGGGCATTGCGAGCATCAGCTTCGCTGATCTCGCCGCGACGCCGGTCACCGGCGCGGTCGACGCGTCGATTGCGCAGATCACACCGGACACGGTCGGCAAGCTGCTGTTCACCTCCGGCTCGACCGGCATGCCCAAGGCGGTCATCAACACCCAGCGCATGATGTGCGCCAATGCGGCGATGATGATGCAGACGCGGCCGCGCGGGCCTGATGCGCCGATCTCGACGGTGCTCGACTGGATGCCATGGAATCACACCATGGGCGGCAATGCGCTGTTCAATCCGCTCTTGATCGAGGGCGGCACGCTCTACATCGACGACGGCCGGCCGATGCCCGGCATGTTCGACGAAACCATCCGGAACCTGCGCGAGGTGTCGCCGACCTATTACGCCAATGTGCCCGCCGGCTATGCGGCGCTGGCGGCGGCGATGGAGAAGGACGATGCGCTGTGCCGCTCCTTCTTCAAGGATCTGGGCATCATGGCCTATGGCGGCGCGCGGCTGCCGGACGATCTGTACGAGCGCATGCAGGCGCTGGCGGTCAAGACCACCGGCGAGCGCATCGTGTTCTACACCGGATGGGGCTCGACCGAGACCGCGCCGACCTCGACCGGCACCTATTGGAACACGGAGCGGGTCGGGCTCATCGGCCTGCCGTTCCCCGGCGTCGAGCTGAAGATGGTGCCGACCGGCGACAAATACGAGCTGCGCCTGCGCGGCATCAACGTGATGCCCGGCTATTTCGGCCAGCCCGAGCTGACGAAGAAGGCGTTCGACGAGGAAGGCTTCTACTGCATCGGCGATGCCGGCGTGTTCGTCGATCCCGCCGATCCGGCGCAGGGCATCATCTTCGCCGGCCGCGTGGTCGAGGATTTCAAGCTCACGACAGGCACCTTCGTCCATGTCGGCTCGCTTCGCACCGATGCGATCGCAGCCGCAACGCCGGCGATCCACGATGCACTGGTGACCGGGCAGGACCGCGAATATGTCGGTCTCCTGGCCTGGCCCAATCTGCACGCCTGCCGCCAGTTGGTCGGCGATCCCAACGCGACGTTCGAGGACGTGGTGAAGCATCCGGCCGTCATCGACTGCGTCCGTCGTGGTCTCGAAGCCCATAATAAAGAGTGCGAGGGCGCGACCAGCCGGCGCATCGGCCGCGCCATGCTGATGGTCGAGCCGCCCTCGATCGACGGTCATGAGCTGACCGACAAGGGCTACATCAACCAGCGCGCCGGTCTCGAACGCCGCGCCGCGCTGGTCGAGCGGCTCTACGCGGCCGAGCCCGACAGCGACGTGATCGTGCTGTGACGACGCATTTTGAAACCGTCATTCCGGGGCACTCGCGAAGCGAGTGAACCCGGAATCCAGAGATAAATCAGATCGAGATTCCGGGTTCGATGCTGCGCATCGCCCCGGAATGACGATCAGGAAGCAGGTGAGGCCATGAACTTCGATTTCTCCGACGACCAGAAGCAGTTGCGGGACCAGGCGCGGAAATTCCTCGCCGAGAAGTGTCCGCCCAAGGCGGTGCGTGTCGTGCTCGATGGCAAGGAGCCGTATGACCGAGCGCTGTGGAAAGGCTTCGCCGAGATGGGCTTCCTCGGCGTCGCCATTCCTGAGGAGTACGGCGGCGCGGGCGCCGGTCATCTCGAGCTCTGCGTGATCGCCGAAGAGGTCGGCCGCGCGCTGGCGCCGGTGCCGTTCTCGTCGACCGTGTATCTTGCCGCGGAGGCCCTGATGCTGGCCGGCAGCGATGCGCAGAAGCAGGCCTGGCTGCCGAAGATCGCCAATGGCGAGGCGATCGGCACCTTGGCGTTGTTCGAGGGCACCGGCAATCCGTCGCCCAAAGCGATCAAGTGTGAGGCCGCCAACGGCGTGCTCAACGGCACCAAGAAGCCGGTCGCCGACGGCGCCATCGCCGATCTCATCATCGTTGCCGCGCGTACCGGCTCGACCGGCCGCGACGGCGACATCTCGCTGTTCCTGGTCGACCCCAAGGCGGGCGGCGTCGAAGCCAAGGCGCTGACCAATCTCGATCCGACGCGCGGCCAGGCCGAGCTCACCTTCAAGAACTGCAAGGCGGAGCCGCTCGGCGCCGCCGGCGAGGGTTGGAGCATCATCACCCAGGTGCTCGATCGCGCCGCGGTGCTGACGGCGTTCGAGCAGGTTGGCGGCTCCGACCGCGCGCTGGAGATGGGCCGCGACTACGCGCTCGACCGGATCGCCTTTGGCCGTCCGATCGGCTCGTTCCAGGCGGTCAAGCACATGCTGGCCGACATGTACGTCTCGGCGACCTTGGCGCGCTCCAACTCCTATTATGGCGCCTGGGCGCTCTCGACTAATGCGCCGGAATTGCCGGAGGCCGCGGCCTCAGCGCGCATCAGCGCGACGCAAGCCTTTCAACACTGCGCCAAGAACAACATCCAGGTCCATGGCGGCATGGGCTTCACCTGGGAGTTCGACTGTCACATGTACTACCGACGCGCCAACGCGCTCGCGCTCGGCCTCGGCAGCCTCTCTTACTGGGAAGACCAACTGATCGACCGCATGCGCAAGCGCAATGCGGCGTGACCCAAGCCCGTCATTCCGGGGCGCTCGCGCGCGACAAAATGACCATGCCATTTTGCGCGGAGTGAGCGAACCCGGAATCTCGAGATGACTCACCTCTGGATTCCGGATCGACCCGCGTTGCGGGTCGTCCGGAATGACGATCTGAAAGGAATTCTCATGAACTTCGATGACACTCCGCAGGAGGCCGCGTTTCGCGCCGAGGCGCGCGCGTGGATCGCCGCCAATGCGCCGAAGCAGTACGAGGACGAACTGCGCGCGTCCTCGCTTGGCCGCACCGCGCTGAAGAACGCCAGCATTCTCGACGTCGCCAAGGCCTGGCAGAAGAAGAAGGCCGAGGCCGGCTGGGCCTGCTTGCACTGGCCAAAGGAATATGGCGGTCGCGGGTCCTCACCCATCGAGCGCGTGATCTGGCAGCAGGAGGAGGGGCCCTACGGCAAGCTGTCCGGCATGTTCATCATCGGTCATGGCATGTGCGGGCCGACCATGATGGCCTACGCCTCGGAGGCGCATAAGCGGCAGTATCTGCCGCCGCTGGCCTCGGGCGAGAAGGTCTGGTGCCAGCTGTTCTCCGAGCCGGCCGGCGGCTCCGACGTCGCCGGCCTGCGCACCCGCGCCGAGAAGCGCGGCGACGACTGGGTGATCAACGGCCAGAAGATCTGGACCTCGGGCGCGCACTACTCCGACTACGGCATCCTGCTGACGCGCACGGATCCAACAGTGCCCAAGCATAAGGGTCTCACCATGTTCTTCCTGGACATGAAGAGCCCGGGTGTCGAGGTCCGGCCGATCAAGCAGGCGAGCGGGCACTCGGATTTCAACGAGGTCTATTTCACCGACGTCGTGATCCCGGACTCGCAGCGTCTCGGCGCGGTCAATGACGGCTGGAACGTCGCGCTGACCACCTTGATGAACGAACGCATGTCGATCGGCGCCGGCGTCGCCACCGGCTTCCCGGAGCTGTTCGACTTCTGCTCCAACCTGATGCTGGACGATCGTCCCGCGATCGAGGACCGCAATGTGCGCTCGAAGCTCGCGAGTTGGGCGGTGAAGGCGAGCGGGCTGAAATACACCAGCATCCGCGCCATCTCGGCGCTGTCGAAGGGCGAGCGGCCGGGACCTGAGAACTCGATCGGTAAACTGGTCGCAGGACCGATGATCCAGGACGTCGCGACCTACGCGCTCGACCTGCAGGGCGCCGCCGGCGTGCTCAGCGGTCCCGAGGCCGAGCTCGCCGGAAAATTCCAGGCGATGCTGCTGCGCGCGCCCGGCACCCGCGTCGAAGGCGGCACCGACGAGATCATGCGCAACATCATCGCGGAGCGCGTGCTGGGTCTTCCTGGCGACATCCGCGTCGACAAGGACCTTCCGTTCAACCAGGTTCCGACCAAGGGACGAAGCTAACAAGTGCAGTCGTAGGGCGGGTTAGCGCAGCGTAACCCGCCGCTAGCTCGTACAACGCTGATCAAGTGGCGGGTTACGCCTTCGGCCAACCCCCGCCCTACGCATATCAAGTGAGGGTCAGGCATGAACTTTGACGACACCCCGCAGGAAGCCGCTTTTCGCGACACCGCGCGCGCTTGGATCGCGGCCAACGCGCCGAGGGAGCTGGAGGAGGAGCTCGCGAGCTCCTCGCTCGGCCGCATCCGGCTCAAGCACGCCGACATCGTCGAGGTCGGCAAGGCCTGGCAGAAGAAGAAATCCGATGCCGGCTGGGCCTGCCTGCACTGGCCGAAGGAGTATGGCGGCCGCGGCGCGACGCCGATCGAGCGGGTGATCTGGCAGCAGGAGGAGGGCGTCTATGGCAAGCTGACGCAGCCGTTCCAGATCGGCGAGGGCATGTGCGGCCCGACCGTGATGGCCTATGGCAGCGAAGAGCACAAGCGGCGCTATCTGCCGAAGCTCGCTTCCGGCGAGGAGATCTGGTGCCAGCTGTTCTCCGAGCCCGCCGGCGGCTCCGATGTCGCTGGCCTGCGCACCCGCGCCGAGAAGCGCGGCGACGACTGGCTCATCAACGGCCAGAAGATCTGGACGTCGGGGGCGCACTACTCGGATTACGGCCTGCTGATCACGCGCACCGATCCCAATGTGCCCAAGCACAAGGGCCTGACGATGTTCTTCCTGGACATGAAGAGCCCGGGCGTCGAGGTCCGCCCGATCAAGCAGGCCAACGGTATGCAGGAGTTCAACGAGGTCTATTTCACCGACGTCGTGATCCCGGACTCGCAGCGCCTTGGCGCGGTCGGCGACGGCTGGAACGTGTCGCTGACCACCTTGATGAACGAGCGCATGTCGATCGGCGCGCGGCTCGCCACCGGCTTCCCGGAGATGTTCGAGTTCTGCGCCAATCTGATGACCGAGAGCGGACTCGCCATCGACGATCGCGCCACGCGCTCGAAACTGGCGTCGTGGGCGGTCAAGGCCAGCGGGCTGAAATACACGAGCTACCGCGCGATCTCGGCGCTGTCCAAGGGCGAGCGGCCCGGACCTGAGAATTCCATCGGCAAGCTGGTCGCCGGCGTCATGCTGCAGGATATCGCGACCTACGCGATGGATCTCGAGGGCGGCGCTGGCGTGCTGACCGGCGCGGACGAGGCGGTGACGCAGGGCCAGTTTCAGCAGATGCTGCTGACCTCGCCCTCGATGCGCATCGCCGGCGGCACCGACGAGATCCTGCGCAACATCATCGCCGAGCGCGTGCTCGGTCTGCCCGGTGACATCCGGGTCGACAAGGACGTGCCGTTCAACAAGGTGCCGACCAAGGGGCGCAGCTGATCCGACGGCATCACGACGGCCGTCTTCCGGGGTCGGTCGCTGCGACCGGTCCGGAAAGACGGGGGGTGGAGGGCGAGCACAAAGCGAGCGTCGCCGGTCGAACTGTACGGAAGGTTGTCATGTCATCTGCGGCGCCAAGGTCTGAGCAGGATCCCATCACCATTCTCGAAGAGCTGATGGCCGCGCGCTTCTCCTGCCGCAGATTCCAGCCCGAGCCCGTGCCGCGCGCCACCATCGAGCGCATCCTGACGGCGGCGCAGAAAACTGCGTCCTGGTGCAACAGCCAGCCGTGGCGTGTCGAGATCACCTCTGGTGCGGCGACCGAGGCTTTCCGGAAGGTGATGTATGCGGCGGCCTCCAGCGGCAAGGCGGCGTCGGGCGACTTTCCTTTCCCGCGCGAATACACCGGCGTCTATCTGGAACGGCGGCGCGAGAGCGGTTTCCAGCTCTACAACGCGCTCGACATCCCGCGCGGCGACAAGGCGGCTTATGCCCGGCAGGCGCTGGAGAACTACAATTTCTTCGGCGCGCCGCATGTGGCGGTCATCCACAGCGACGAGGCGCTCGGCACCTATGGCGCGATCGATTGCGGCGGCTACGTCACGAGCTTCATGCTGGCGGCGCAGGCACTCGGCATTGCCACCGTGCCGCAGGCGGCGCTCGCGTTTCACTCCGACGTGGTGCGGCAGCACTTCGGGCTTGGCGCCGACCGCAAGGTGGTCTGCGGCATCTCGTTCGGTTGTCCCGATCTCGGTGACAAGGCCAACTCCTACCGCACCAGCCGCGCCACGGTCGCCGAAACGGTCCGCTTTCACGACGAATAACTTCCTGTCCGTAGGTCGCACGCGCGTATTTGTTGCCGGCGGAGTTCCGTTATCCGGGACTCCGGAGGGGGCGAGACGCCCCACGAGTCCATTTTTGTAAACCGAGTTTGCTGAACAGGGAGCAGCTCCGGCGGCGGCGCCATGATTTTGCCGAGGTGTCGTCCACGTTCGGCGAGCGTGTTTCGGCAACGATGCTCGTGCCCTCCTGTCCGACCTTCACATCGAAAGCCGCCCTGAAATCAACAGTTTGTGTCTGCGATGCACCAATCGAGACGCGCCGCTGCAGGGACCGGACGTGTTGCGAGAGTCGGTGCAGGAGCGCTAATGGCTGCTGTTGGTCGAATTGGGCGCGCACTTTTCCTTCAGCTCGTGGGCTTCAAGCAATGATATTGACAAAATTCTCTCTAACATTTTGAGTTGCATCGCCCGAGCGTCAACGATGCAAAATTGCAGACGCTCGATGATCTTCTCGATTGAAGGTTCAGTCACGGCTCAAAACCTGAAGTGTCAGCGATGGATTCCATGAACACGCCGTCCAACCTTTATGCCCTCGAGGTGGACGAGGCGACGCTCCTTGGTCACCGCCTCTTGAAGGCTTTCCATAAGCTCAGGCTGAAGCGGCACAGGGAACAGATCATTGCGCTGGCTGAGCGGCTGGTGGAAGATGAAGAAAGATATCCGGCAGGGCCTGGCGGCTGACGTCTTCGAGCCCCTGCCACGTGAGGGTTGGCCGCGTCAGGCCGATCTGCTCGCAGAGTGACTTCCATGTCGTTTCATCGCAGTCGACGAGCACGGCCATCACCGACATCCCGTCCATCATGTGAGGTACGCCGAGCGGCCGCGCCTTCCAGCCGCACTTCTCGAACCGCGGCAGCCACCAGGTTTCGAGCACGATCGAAAAGCCGGTCAACCCGATCGAGATGCCGTACTCCATGATTGCGGTGAGCAGCAGCATGTCGATCCGCGGGCCGGCATGCTCGCCGCGGCGCTCCGGGATCACGAAGATGCGCGACAGTTCGTAGACGTCGGGGCGCTGGATCGGGCCGCGCAGATTCAGATACGGGAAGATGTCGCTCATCAGCGTCGGCAACTGCGTCGGCACCGCGCGCATCGAGCCGATCAACTGGCCGTTGTCGATGCAGAACAGATAGACCGAATCCTCGGTGTCGAACTGATCGATCTCGCGCCCGTCGGGACGATCGAGCGCCATCCACTTGCGTTGCTTGACGTAGATCTCGTGGCGCAGCCGGTAATACGGATCGAAATATTTCTCGTACAGAGCGCGATTATCTTTTCGAACGACATGAATCTCAGGCATCGAAACCCCCGGTCGTCTGAATCAAATTGGGGTTTGCAGATTGCCGATGCGCTCGAATTGATCCAGTGGGAGAAACGACAGATCAGATCGAGATCTCGCCGTTGACAAGAGCGGTCGCAACCGTCGCCGTCTTGTTCTTGGTTGCTAGCTTGCGTTGTGCTTCTTCCAGATGCCACCGGACGTTGCGTTCGGAGACACCGAGGATGCGCGCCGTCTCCCACGCGGTCTTGCCGCGCGCCGCCCAGCCCAGCACCTCGGCCTCGATTCGCGACAGGCGTCGGCTCTGGTTGCTCGCGGCGGAGCGCGCCAGTGCGCGAAGCCTGCTGTGCGTGAAGATGCTGATCAGGTGCAGCGCGCCCCGCGCATCGGGAGCGAGATTCGGATTTTCGCCTGCAATGCTGACGGCGCCCACGGCATCGTCGTAGTGGATGGGAACGCAGAAGCCTTCGTTCAATCGGAAGTCCTTCGCGCGCGTCATCACCTCGTGCGCGCCGGGCTCGTCCTCGCGGTCATAGGGAGCCTCCGACCACGCAAATGGATTCAATGTCGAGATGCAGTGCCGCGGAATCGGATCGCAGCGGTGAAACTGCTCGCGCGCATACATGTCGAACCATTCCCGCGGCCAGCCGTTGGCGAGAATGGTTTGCTGCAGCGATTGGCCCGAGGTCGGCACGCCGGCCATGATGTAGGCGTGAAAGCCCAGGTTGCTGATCATCTTCTCGAACTGGGAGAGCACGCTCGCGCTGGTCTTCGACGCTTCGATCGCATCGACGTACTCCAGAGCTCGTCGTCCCCAATACGCGTCCATCACTTGCATGTGAAAGTCTCCGCCCGTGGTTCAAGCTAGCCACGGACAAAAGGCTGTCAACCGCAAATTGGAGATTCAGGTCGATAGTTCGTTGAGCGTGTGTCAGAACACCGGCTGGATACAGACGTTTGCATGCAAAATTTATCAGTTCGGGGCGCGGCTGCGCTCAGAATTTCGGCGTTCTCTTCTCTGCAAACGATTTCATGCCTTCCTGGATTTCGGCGCCGCTCATGCTGTCCCGATGCCTGCGACGAGCCGCCGCATCGTCGAGGGCTCCGCGTGCAAACTCGTTGATGGCGCGCTTCATGCCGCGCATGGCCTGCGGGGCGTTGCCGGCCAGAATGGCCGCCAACCGGTCGACCTCCGCGTCGAGCGCATCGGCCGTCGCCACGCCGGTGAGATAGCCGATGCGCAGCATCTCGGCCGCGTCGATCTTCTCCGCCGTCAGGAACAGACGCTTGGCATTGTCGATACCAAGGCGGGACACGTAGCGCTTGATGCCATTCGGGTAGTAGTGCAGCCCGAGCCGCGCTGCCGGCATGAACATCTCGCTGGTATCGACCCCGATCCGGAAATCGCAGGCCAGCGCCAGATCGGTCGAGCCGCCATAGACCCCGCCGTTGAGCCGGCAGATCGTCGGCAGCGCGAGGTCCTCCAGCCGGTCGACGACCTCCTCGAATGCCGGGCTGGAAGCCTCGGCCGTATCCGCCGGCGTTGCGCCGATGGCGCCAAGGTCGAAGCCGGCGCTGAACGCCCGCCCGGTGCCGGTCAGGACCAGCACGCGCAAGGCGGCGTTGGCCTCGACCCGGTCGAACAGCGCCAGCAGCTCGCCGAGATCCTCCGGCTGGAGCCGGTTGAGATGCTGCGGACGATTGAGCCGAATGGTGGCGCGTGCGCCGTCGATGGTCAGGAGCGGCATGCTCGGTGCGTCATCGGCCTGGCTGGTCCGTCCTGTCGTCATGTCCTGTTCTCCATGGTTCGGCGCCTGGCCTCGGCATCGATGCTCTGCGCCAGATCGGGGTGGCGTGCCATCAGCACGCGGAAATCGACGAGGTCGAGGACCAGCAGCTTCGACAGTCCGGTCGTGCTGATGTCGGCCGAACGCAGGTTGTTCCCGAGCAGCGCCATCTCGCCGAAGAACGCGCCCTCGCCGAGCCGGACCTTCTTGCCGGGAAGGTCGACCTCGACCTCGCCGGCGGCGATGAAATACATGCAGTCCCCCGGCTCGCCCTTGCGGATCACGGTGGCGCGCGGCGGCAGGTCGATGGTGCGCAGCATCTGCGCGACGTCGGCGATCGTGGCGGGCCCGAGGCTGGCGAAGAACGGTACCCTGCTGACCGATTCCCAGGTCTTCAGAAAGTTGTCGCGCCGGGTTTCCGCGGCGAAGCCGGTCGCCAGGATGCCGGTCCATAGGCCGAACACGCCGAGGCCGGAGATCATCACCGTGGCGGCAACCACCCGCCCGAGCGGCGTGATCGGCACCACGTCGCCATAGCCCGTGGTGGTGAGGGTCACGACGGCCCACCATAGCGCGGAGGGGATGGTGCCGAAGGTGGCCGGCTGCTCGTCATGTTCGAGCGCGTATTCGGCGACCGATCCGAGAAACAGCACCAGCAGGAACAGCACCAGCACCGACAGCAGCGGGCGTGCTTCGACCACGAGCACCCGGCGGAGCTGGCGCAGGCCAGGCACGCCGGGGATCACCTTGAGCACCCAGATGACCGCCAGCAGCCACGCGGTACGTGACTCCATGCCCGAGACCAGCGCAACCGGCACGGCGAGGGCGGAGAGCGTGTCCAGCAGTCCCCGGCCCGACATCAGGTAGGCGGCGGCGCGATGCGCCCGCACGGCCTGCTGAACCCGAGCGGCCCATTCGACGACGAAAAAGACAAGGCATCCCCACAGCAGGGCGATGATCCAGCGCCCCCCGGCCTCGTAGGCGGGGTCCATCGTCAACAACACCATGGCGCTCATGCCGAGCGCCACGGCCACATAGGCCGCTCTGGTCATGTTGCGTCCGGTCAGCGCGGTGACGAATGCCGCCAGGGCAGGGTGCTGCGGTTTGGTCATTGCGGGCGGGCGTCAGTCGCTGATCTCAGAGCCGCAGGAGATCGCGGCGGCGTCAAGGTGCCCCGATCGGGGGAATCCCGTCAACGATGCGGGTGGATCGGTTTTGCAGCGTCATCCGGCAGGTCCAGCCGTTCTACTTCGAGCGGGGAATTTTTCCGTACCGGCTCAAATACCGGTTCAAACGTCGTCTGTTCGCCGTATATCAGAGGTCGGCATGGACACGCTAAATTAGGCAAAAGGAGGCTCGGAACCGAGCCTCCGCCCTCCTGCGTCCCAAGAGTCTGGTTGATCCCGATGGATACCTCACACCTGGTCGAACATGCGGGCGCCGCCGGCAGCCTCTTCGCCTCGATCTTCGTGGTCGCCACGCTGTCGATGCGGACGATGATTCCGCTGCGGGTATTCGCCATCCTCACCAATATCGTCCTGATCGCGACCGCGGTGCCGATGCACAACTACCCGGTCCTGATCCTGCACGGGGTGCTGCTGCCGCTCAACAGCTACCGGCTCCACCAGATGCTGCAGCTGGTCCGCGACGTGAAGCAGTCGGTCAACAGCGACCTCTCCATGGAATGGCTGAAGCCGTTCATGACCGAGCGCAAATGCGGTCCAGGCGAGGTGCTGTTCTACAAGGACGAGAAGGCCGACAGCATGTACTACATCGTCAGTGGCCGCTTCCGCCTGGTCGAATCCGGTATCGAGCTGCCGGTCGGTGCGATCGTCGGCGAGTTCGGCATGATCTCGCCGTCCAATACGCGCACACAGACGCTGGAATGCGTCGAGGGCGGTCTGATCCTGTCGGTCTCCTACGACCAGGTCGAGCAGCTCTACGTCCAGAACCCCGCCTTCGCCTTCTACTTCCTGCGCCTCGCCAGCGCCCGGCTGTTCCAGAACATCGAAACGCTCGAGCGGCGGCTGGCGCAACAGACCACCGCGCCGGCGCCCGTCGCCAAGCCGGCGTGATCCGGGGAGCCTGAAGCCCAGTGGAAAGCGTCCGGTCCTCGCTGCGATATCTGTTCGCCGACGTCATCGGCGTCGACGATGGCGAGCCGCCTTTTCTGCCTCAGGGCCTTCCTGACGCCGCCGTGCCGGCGGTGAGCGATGGCATCCATCTGCTGATGGAGTATCAGGGCGCGAGCTACGCGCAGCTCTATGTCGATCGCATCAAGCGGTTCGTGCGCAGATCGAACGTCGATGCCGGCATGCTGTCTCAGATCGCGCAGCTGCTGGCCGCCCGCATGGCCTACGAGGATCCGATCCGGATCGCCCAGCTCAGATTGATCAGCCTCGACATGGGGAAGCGCCCGGGGGGACGCGAGAGCGACGACGTCAGGAGGTTTCGCCTCGACGAGCTGATCGGTGCGCTGCCGCAAGCCGTGGCGGAATCGTTGCTGGCAGCCTTCGAGCAGATCGGCTGGTTAGGTCGGCGCCGGGTCAAGGTCCGCTTTTCGGTCCGATCGCGGTTGGCCATTCGCCGCCTCAAGCTGATGGCCGGCCTGCGGCGCTGGCGGCTGCAGTCGGTGCGCTATGGCGAGGAGCGCGCCTGGGCCGAGCGGTGGCTGCACATGATCGCGCGCGCGCTGGACAAGCAGCCTGCGGCGGCACCCGCCGTGATCGCGACGGCGACCATGATCCAGGGGCAGGGCGACGGCTACCGGCAGGGTCTCGCCGATTGGCATGCCATCATCGATGGCCTGGCCAAGCCCACCTTCGATGGCGTCCTGCCGATCTCGGATCTCGCCTCCGCCATCGCCGAGGCGCGCGCCGTTGCGCTGGGAGAGCCGGGACAGGGGGCGCTGATGCGGACCATCGCGCAGATCCGGGCGAGGGCGCTCTCAGTGCCGAAGACCAACGCCGCGGAATGACGTCGCCGCGGCGACGGTTGCCGCCGGATGCGCCGCGGCGTAGGTAACATTACCCCCGGCGGGATTGCCGCGAAGGGTAGCAAGGTGCGATTTGAAGTTCCCTTTCGCGTGCAATTCGCTACCGGAGATGTCATAAGCGTCGCATACGCGTCGAATTGGCCGGGTATTCTCATCAGATTGCGCTGAACGCCTCCAGTTCCCCGTGCGTCCAAGGGTTGGTTCCAAGGGTTAGTCGTAGCGAGAGCGTCAGCTTTGTCTTTTCCCTCTTTGTCGTCGCAGGTTCCGGTTGGTGCGCTGGTCGGCTGGATGCTGCTGCTGACCTTCAAGCACATCATTGGCGACTTCGTGCTGCAGAACGCCTGGATGGCCTATGGCAAGGACCAGCGGAAGGGCTGGGCGCTGCCGCTGTTGGTGCACTGCCTGATCCATCTCGCCGTCGCCATGGTCCTGATCTTGATCGTCGCGCCGAGATTCTGGTTCGTCGCCGTGATCGACTTCGCCATTCACATCACGATCGATCGCCTCAAGGGCATCTGCTCGTCGCGGTTCGGCATGAATACCGAGCACCCCTGGTTCTGGACCCTGATCGGCGTCGACCAGGCGCTGCATCACCTCACCGGATTCGGGCTCTCGATCTTCATGGCCGCAAATGGCTGAGCGTTCGGCCACGGTGCGTCGCGGCGAAGCCGCACCGACCGCGGCAGTCCCGTGTCAAGCCGGGGGTGGGACGACCGTTCGGTTTGGTTAACCGGTCATTAGCGATTCGCGCTGCATCGTCGCGTCATGGCAATCAAACCGATGCTTCAAAGCCGCGATGCGTTCGACAGCGATTCGTGCCCGGTCGGCGACGAGCTTCTCGGTGAACTCTACCGTGCCGACGCCAACGGGCTACCCGCGCTGGTCGAGAGCGTCTCCGCCGATGTGAGGGCCATGCTGGCGCTATTCTGTTACCGGCGCACGCATCTTCACCCGCTGGCGCTTGCGATTGCATCCACGTGCAGCGAGCAGGTCCTGTCGCAGTTCGGTGGCCGGGTCGGATCGGTGCTGTATGCGCAGTCCCGCGGTGGTCGGGCGGGTCCGGCCGGCGCGACCTCGAGCCGCAAGCCGATCTCGCTGTCGACCAAGCCACTCTCGGTGATGAAGCCGTTCGAGGACGATCTCGACGACAGCCCCGAGCCGGTCACGGCCTGACTGCCCGTCTTCCTTGCCTTTGTTCAGGCGAGCACGGGCAGCCCGAACTTGCGCCGGGCCATCGCGCATTCGGCGTCACCCGGCATGCAAATGCGGCACACCTCGGGGCGGATCGCGTAGATCCGGCACGCCACGGCGCGCGCGATCTCGCCATCGAGCGCACAGCAGCGGTTGCCGTCGCAGCGCATGCCCGACAGCCGCTCGTTGACCAGCTCGGCCGGGATCAGGTCGAGCGCGGCATCCTCCTCGATCGTGAAGCGCGGCCAGTTCGACGAATAGGCGCAGCACGCGCCGCAGCTCTGACAGGGGCTGCTGTCAGTCTCGCCAGACATCGGTTCAGACATCCTTGGGAACCTCCCACACCAGGCTGCGCCGCCATTTGGCGCGCAGCGCCTCGCGCCTTTCGGGATATTTGTCGTCGAGATAATCCGCCTCGACGACACGGTCGGTCCTGAAGCTGCGGAAGTCGCGGCGCAGCTCGCACCAGGCGGCGAGGATGCGCACCGCGTCATGATAGCCGATCGCGATCGGCCAGATCACGCGCTCGCTGTCGCGGCCCTGCTCGTCGCGATAGCGCAGCCTGATCTTGCGTCCCTCGTGGATCTGCGAGCGCGTGCGCGACATGTCGATGCGGTCCGGCTCGCGCATCCACGGCCGCGGCGCTCGGCTCGCCGGTTCCAGCACGAATGGCCGCAGCCGCTCCGGCACGGTGTCGGCGATCTTGGCCATCAGGTCCTCCGCCGCGCGCGCCAGCACCGGGTCGGCGTTGACCGCGACCCATTGCGCGCCAAGCACCGCCGCCTCGATCTCGTCCGGCGTCAGCATCAAGGGCGGCAGATCGAAACCTTTCTCCAGGATGTAGCCCATGCCGGCCTCGCCGCGGATCGGCACGCGCTGGCCGATCAGGGTGGCGATGTCGCGATAGATCGTGCGCTTCGAGGTCTCGAGCTCGGCCGCGATCGCATCCGCCGTCAATGGGCGGCGCGTGCGTCTCAGCACCTGGATGATCTGGAATAGCCGGTCGGCGCGTCTCATGGTGTGTCCTGCATGGGCGAGCACCCCCGCCGATGCTGACAGGATGCTGGCAGCAGCCTGTCCTTATACCGGGCCAACAACGAGATTGAAGGGGTGATGTCGATGATGATGTTTTATGGCCTTGGCCTTGCCACCACGCTACTGCCGCTGCTGACACCATGGTGGCAGCAGCATGCTCGTAGCGTCCGGCGTCTGCTCAGGAAGTCGGGAGTGCTGTCATGATCACATTGTTCGGTTTGGGCGCGGGCTTCGGCCTGCCGGAGATCAGCCCCTTCGTCACCAAGACGGAGGTGCAATTGAAGATGGCGGGCCTCGCTTTTCGGAAGCAGCGGGCGATGCCGCCGGCATCACCGAAGGGGCAACTGCCCTTCATCGACGACAGCGGCGAGCTGATCGCCGATTCGACCTTCATCCGCGCCCATGTCGAGCGCAAATATGGCTTCGACTTCGATCATGGGCTCGACGTGCGCGCGCGGGCGCAGGCCTGGGGGTTCGAGCGTATGATCGAGCATCACCTGTATTTCGCGCTGGTCGGGGCGCGCTGGGTCGATCCGGTCAACTTCGCCAAGGGGCCGGCGCACTTCTTCGACGGCGTGCCGGCCGACAAGCGCGAGAAGCTGCGCGAGGACGCGCAGTTTCGCGTCGCCGAGAACTATCTGATCTCCGGGCTCGGCCGCCACGCGCCGGACGAGGACGTCGATCTCGCCGCACGCTCGCTGCGCGCGCTGTCGGTGCAGCTCGGCGACCGGCCCTATCTGATGGGCGATCGTCCTTGCGGCACCGACGCGACGGCGTTCGCCGTCGTCGCCGGCATCCTCACGCCGTTCTTCGAGTCCGAGCTGCGCCGCCGCACCGAAAGCTTCGGCAATCTGGTCGCCTATGCCGAGCGCATGATGGCGCAATATTTTCCGGAGTTCGAATGGGGCAGGGCGGCCGAGGCGGCGTGAGCTGATCAGTCGAGTCCCACTCACCGTCATTCCGGGTTCAATCGCCAGTGCGCCGCTGCGCACTGGCGATTGCCCCGGAATGACTAACAAGCCAAAGGCGCGGCCCGCAGCGCGCAGGACCTAGGCGGAGGGCTTGCTCTCGCCCTTCAACCGCGCCAGTTCGGCCTCGAGCTCCGCGATGCGAGCATCGCGAACGGCCAGCGCTTCCGCGACGTCGGCCGCGTCGAACTTCTGCGGGATGTGCTGCGGGCAGTTGGTGTCCCACGCGCTGATCGTGAACAGGATGACGTGCTCGGGCCGCGCCTTGTAGCCTCTCGGCATCAGCGTGGCCGTCAGCGCGGCATCATCCTCCACCACCCGCGCCGTCCCCCAGATCTTCACCCGGCGGCGATGCGCGTAGTCCATGATGAAGATGTAGGCGTGCGGGTTCTCCGACAGATTGCCCTGGGTGATATATTGCCGGTTGCCGCTGAAGTCGGCGAAGGCCAGCGTGTGGCTGTCGAGCACCTTGAGAAAGCCCTTCGGTCCGCCGCGGTGCTGGATATAGGGCTGACCGTCGGCCGAGGCGGTCGCGAGATAGAAGCTCGTGGCCTCGGCGAGGCGGCCGGCGAGATCGGCGTCGACCTCGTGGCGAAAGCCGCGGCTCTGCTCCACATGCGCGTAGCTCTCGCGCGACCCCTTGCGCGCCTGGATCGCCTTGGCGGCGGGTGAGAACATGACGTCGCCGGGTGCCTGGATGGTTGTCTGGGTCATCGCAATGACTCCTTGTCGCTGCGGCAGTGACTGCCGCCGTGGAGCCAATATGGTCCCAATCCCGTTCGGAAATAATCTGGCCAGTTGACATTGGATCGTTGCGGATGCTGCAATAATCCCATGGACCGCATCGATGCCATGCAGGCTTTCGTCACCGTCGCCGAGCTGAACGGCTTCGCACCGGCGGCGCGCCGGCTCAAGCTGTCGCCATCGGCGGTCACCCGTTTGGTCGCCGCGCTCGAATCGCATCTTGGCGTCCGCCTGCTGCAGCGGACGACGCGCTCAGTGACGCTGACCGATTCCGGACGACGCTATCTCGACCGCGCCAGCCGCATCCTGGCCGATCTGGCGGAGGCGGAGCGCGCCGCGGAGAGCGAGCGCCTGCAGCCGGTCGGGCGGCTGGTGGTCTCGGCGCCCGTCGGCTTCGGCCGGCTCCATGTCGGTCCGGTCATGGCCGCGTATCTGAGCCGCTATGCCGAGGTCGCGGCCGAGCTGCGCCTCGAGGACCGCCAGATCAATCTGGTGGAGGACGGCGTCGACTGTGCCGTTCGTATCGGGCATCTCGGCGATTCGTCGCTCGTGGCCCGCCAGGTCGGCAGCATGCGCCGGATCGTGGTCGGAGCTCCCGCCTACTTCAAGGTCCATGGTGAGCCGCGGACGCCCGAGGCGCTGACGAAGCACCAGACCATCCAGTTCGGTCCGTCCGACGAATGGCGCTTCGTCAAGGACGGCAGGGAACTGCGGATGGCGGTCAGCCCGCGGCTCGTCACCAACAATGCCGACGCCGCGATCCAGTATGCCGAGGCGGGCGGCGGCGTGACACGGGTGATGGCCTATCAGGCCGCGGACACGCTGCGCGGCGGCCGTCTCAAGCGGGTGCTGGCGAAATACGAGCCTCCGCCGCTCCCGATCCACATCGTATTTCCGAGCTCCCGCCTGCTCTCCGCCAAAGTGCGCGCCTTCATCGACCTGATCACCGCAACCTGCGACTGGCGTTTCGACTGAAAGCGACTACGACGCCACACCCCGTCATTCCGGGGCAAGGCCGAAGGCCTTGAACCCGGAATGACGAGTGGATGCGATTGCGCCGGCCTTGGTGCGACGCTGGTCTTGATGCGAAAGATCGGCGGTTTCGATCACCCTTTCTTCGGCACCACCCGGAAGGTCGCGTTCGCACGCGCGATCACGGCGTCGTCGGCCAGCACCAGGCTCTGGACGAAGCAGACGGTGCGTCCGCTCTTGATGACGTCGCTCTCGACGCTGAGCCACTGTCCGGTCCCGGCGCTGCCGATGTAGTCCACCGCGAGGTTGATCGTCACCAGCGACGCCTCCCAGCCAAGCGCCTGGGCGCAGCTATAGCCCATCGCATTGTCGGCCAGCGATGCGATCAGCCCGCCATGGATCAGCCCGCGCGAATTGGTGTGCGGCGTGGCGAGCCGCAGGCCGAGGATGACGGCCTTGTCGGTTTTCTTGGCGTAGAGCGGCTCCCAGGGATCGGTGAACGGGCTCTTGCGGAAATGCGGTTCGAATCCGGCGGGGACGCTGCTCATGCGTGTCTCGATCGTTGCTGGCGATGTCCGCAGTCAACGACATCAGCGCGGATTTTGCACCGCCTACAAAGTTTCAAACGTCTTTTGCGCGGGCGTTTGACACGTTGCGCATCGGATGCACGCGGATGGGTCGCGCGCGATGTCGCCGGGCGTCCGGTGCGGCCCTGCGGCAATTTCGTGGTGCGATGCTCCCGCCGTGCAATTTCGGGTGCAGGCGAGATCCTTAACGTGTTAATGAAATGGCCATGGGCCTGCAACTTTCGTCTGCCAGACTTGCGCTGGCGGGCGCGCTAGGCTCCGCTTGGCGCGTGCACTGGTGGCCAACCTGCCGCCGCGCTTGCAATGATGCTTATATGCTATAACAATGAAGCAAAGGGCCCTCGAAGGCCCACTGATGGAGGAGACGATCCCGATGAGGAAGACGCTTCTGGCGTTGGCTCTGGCCGCCGGTGTGACCCCCGCGCTCGCGCAGGACAAGACATTCGAATTGAAGATCTCGCACTGGGTGCCGGCGAGCCATCCGCTGCAGAAGGCGCTGGAGGATTGGGCCGCGTCGGTCGAAAAGGCCTCGGGCGGCACCATCAAGGGCAAGGTGTTCCCGGCCCAGCAGCTCGGCAAGGCGTTCGACCATTATGACATGGCGCGCGACGGCATCGCCGATGTCACTTATGTGAATCCCGGCTATCAGCCTGGCCGTTTCCCGATCATCGGCGCCGGCGAGCTGCCGTTCCTGATTTCCGACGCCAAGGGCGGCTCGGAAGGTTTGGACGCGTGGTATCGCAAATATGCCGAGAAGGAGATGAAGGACGTCAAGTACTGCCTCGCCTTCGTTCACACGCCGTCGGCTTTCCACACCCGCACCAAGAAGGTCGTCGTGCCCGAGGACGTCAAGGGCATGAAGATCCGTCCCGCCGATGCGACGATCGCCAATTTCGTCACCCTGCTCGGCGGCACCAATGTGCAGTCGTCGGCGCCGGAAGTGCGCGACATCATCGAGCGCGGCGTCGCCGACGGCGTCACGTTTCCGGCGGGCTCGCTGGTGCTGTTCGGAGTCGACAAGGTCACGAAGTACCACATGGATGCGCCGTTCTACGTGACGACCTTCGTGTTCGTCATGAACAAGGACAAGTACAACCAGATGTCGGCGATGCAGAAGAAGGCGATCGACGACAATTGCAACACGGAGGCCGCCGGCAAGGTCGGTGAGCCCTGGGGCAAGTTCGAGGACGCCGGCGTCGACAAGATCAAGGCCGAGTCCGGCCAGGAGGTCTACAAGCTGACGCCGGAGCAGACCGCGTTGTGGAAAAAGGCCTCCGAGCCGCTGTTCAAGACCTGGGCCGATGGCGTCAAGAAGACCGGCGTCGATGCCGAGGCCGCCATGACCGAGCTGAAGGCCTCGCTCGCCAAGTACAAGGCGCTGGCACAGTAGCTTCTTTTCATACCCAAGCTCTTGCGCGGCGGACGGTGCGCTCCCTCTCCCCGTTCCTTACGGGGAGAGGGTTGGGGTGAGGGGCAGCCGCACGCACCGACCGTGCGGAGAGCCCCTCACCCGGATTGCATCTACGATGCAATCCGGCCTCTCCCCGGGAGCGGGGAGAGGCTAAGAACCGCCCGCTACGCAGCAGCTCGCTTCGCATCCACCATAACCACCAAGCTTTCTGACACGGGGACGCCATGCAGCGCGCCTTCATGGACCGGATCATCGACGGGATCGAGTGGATCGCCGCGTTCTTCGTCGGCATCGTCGCGCTCGACATCTTCCTGTCGGTGCTACTCCGCAACACGCTGAACTATTCGATCCCCGATTCCTTCGACATCGGGCGCATGCTGCTCGGCATCCTGATCTTCTGGGGCATCGCTGCGACGTCATACCGCGGCACCCACATCACCGTGGATCTCATCTGGGGCAATGTCGGCCCGCGCTATCAGCGCTGGATCGACATCTTCGCAACGCTGGTACTGCTGTTCGTCGTCACGGTGCAGACCTGGACCCTGTTCGACAAGGTGCGCGGCACCTATGAGGACAACGTCCTCACCTTCGATCTGCACATGCCGACCTGGCCGTTCTTCGCCGTCGCCTGGATCGGCGACGTTTCGGCGGTGCTCCTGATCGCCATCCGGACCTATCGCCTGATCTTCCACCCCGAGGAGATTCATGACCCTCAAGTCAAGCCCACGGAGTAGTGCCGCATGAGCACGGATGCGGTTGCCGTCATCGGCTTCGTTGCGCTGTTTGCGCTGATGCTGCTGCGCGTGCCGGTGGGCATGGCGATGGGACTCGTCGGCGTGTCCGGCTTCGCCTATCTCGTCAACGGTACGGCGGCGCTGAAGCTGGTTGGCCAGACCTCGATGCGCACGGTCACGGACTACACGTTCGGCGTGATCCCGATGTTCCTGCTGATGGGAACGTTCGTGTCCAACTCGGGCATGAGCCGCGAGCTGTTCCGCGCCGCCAACGGCTTCGTCGGCCATCTGCGCGGCGGGCTCGGCATCGCCACGGTGGCGGCCTGCGGCGGCTTCGCCGCGATCTGCGGCTCGTCGGTGGCGACCGCCGCGACCTTCTCGGCCGTGGCCTATCCGGAGATGCGCCGCTTCGGCTATCCGCAATCCTTCGCCACCGGCGTCATCGCTGCCGGCGGCACGTTGGGGGCGATGCTGCCGCCGTCCACCGTGCTCGCGGTCTACGGCATCATCACCGAGCAGGACATCGGCAAGCTGTTCATCGCCGGCATCATCCCGGGCATCCTGGCGATGACCATGTACATGATCACCATCACGGTGATCGGCCGCGTCAGGCCGGACTTCCTGCCCAAGGGTGAGGCGCTGCCATGGGCCGAGCGCATCGCCGGCCTGAAGGGCATCTGGGCGCCGGTGCTGCTGTTCCTGTTCGTGATCGGCGGCCTCTACGGTCTGCCCTTCCTGCCGCGCTTCACGCCGACGGAAGCCGGCGGCGTCGGCGCCACCGGCGCGTTCCTGATCGGCGTGTTCACCGGCCGGCTGAACAAGGAGAAGATCCTGGCTTCGCTGCTGCAGGCGACGCGCACCGCCGCGGCCGTGTTCACTGTGCTGATCGGCGCCTTGATCTTCGGCTACTTCCTGACGGTGACGCAGACGCCACAGAAGGTGACGGAGTTCCTCACCGGTCTCGGCCTCGGGCCCTACGGGGTGCTGGCGCTGATCATGGTGATGTACCTCGTCCTCGGCTGCCTGATGGACGCGATGGCGATGATCATCCTGACCGTGCCGATCATCTTCCCGGTGATCTCGCATCTCGGCTTCGATCCGATCTGGTTCGGCGTCATCATCGTGATGACCGTCGAGCTTGGCCTGATCCATCCCCCCGTCGGCATGAACGTGTTCGTGATCAAGAGCGTGGTGAAGGACGTGTCGTTCTCGACCATCTTCAAGGGCGTGCTGCCGTTCGTCGCGACCGACCTGATCCGGCTGGTGATCCTGATCGCCTTCCCGCTCCTCGCCACCTGGCTGCCGCAACAGATGATGGCCCGCTGATGACGACTCCGATCCTCGAGACTCGCTACGTCTTCACCCTCACCGTGATGATCGGCGACGTCACCAGTGCCGGCGAGACCGGCATCGGCGTGCGCCGGATCATCCCGATCCATGGCGGAGAGGTGAAGGGCCCCGGTCGCGCCGGTGAGGGCATCAGCGGCAGGATCTGCAACTTCGGCGCCGACTTCCAGATCATCCGCCCCAACGAGCTGATCGACCTCGAGGCCAAATACGCCTTCGAGACCGACGACGGCGCGACCATCTATGTCGAGAACCGCGGCATCCGCTTTGGGCCGGTCGACTTGCTGCAGAAGCTCAAGCGCGGCGAGCCGGTGGACCCCAGGCTGATCTACTTCCGCACCCACCCGCGCTTCGAGACCGGCCACGAGAAGTATCGCTGGCTGATGGAGCACGTCTTCATAGGCTCCGCCGCGCGGCACGCGGATCGCGTCATCATCGACGTGCATGTGGTGCTGTAGGCTACGCTCTCCTTGCGAAGGGCGATCGCATAAAGCGGTCGGGAGTTTAGGGCTTGCCTGTCTCCACATCGTCATGGCCGGGCTTGTCCCGGCCATCCACGTGGTTCTGCATGCTCCGAACGACGTGGATGCCCGGGACAAGCCCGGGCATGACGGAGTAACTGGTTGAAAGTGGCTGTTCGTCGCGACGGCTTCGTATTCGGTAGACCTACGACTAATCCTCGTCGTCCCAGCCCGAAGCCCGGCCGTAGCCGTCGTGGTCGCAATTGCGATAGTGGCGAGCCGGCACATAGCGGTAGCGCTCGTAGCCGTAGCCGTAGCCGCCATACGCCGCGTCGCGATAGTGGGACCGGTAGACCGGCGCAGGCTCATACGCCTGCGCTTCCGACGCTGCCGCCAGCGCGCCCCCGATGAGAGCTCCGGCCACCAGGCCGCCGAACAGCGCCGCGTTGCGCCCGTCGTGAGCCTGAGCCGGCGCCGCGCCGGCGAGCAGGGTGGCGGTGACGGCGAGCGCGGCGATGCCGCCTGCGAGAGATGTCTTCAGCGAAACCATGGTCCCCTCCATTGGGAAGTGTAGGGACGTTCTACATCGCGGGCTTTGAAGCCACCCTGAATGCAATGTTGTTGGCCGTTCATCTCGGAAGTCGCCCCGGGGCTCCGGCCTAACCGGCATCCTCCCAGCATATTCTGATAAGAATAAATATCTTGCGTTTTATCGGAAGGCGTGATCTTCTCTCGCCATCCCGTCCCAAGCCGAGGGGCGTAGCGCGCGATCGTCACGACACGCGGGGCGGGGAGCGGTGGCCGCGATCATGTCGCAGCGTGTCTTCGGGCGCGCGGACGAACGACGTGACGCGGACGTGAAGTCGCAGCGTCCTGACACCCCGTTGCCGGTGTTACGTTCGCGATGGCGCCAACGCGCCGCGCGGATCATGGTGGCCAACAAGCCGGTGCACCAGGGAGACTGCGTATAAGCGTGAAGACCATCGCGCAGGGAAGGCCGGGCGTTCTCGGCTGCACCTGTGGTACCTGCCGCCTGCATTTTTCTCGCAGGCGGGCCGCAGGCGTCAGCCGGCGCCTGGCCTTCCCTGCGCCCTCCGCACCGGAGGGTGAAGAATATCAGCAAGCCCCGGGCGTGATTTCGCCGCGGGAATGCCGGATCATGTCATTTGCCTTTGCGCGCAGGCGGGCCTTACGATGCTGCGCGACCGAGCCCCTCGGCGGCTTGTTCTTTTGCATTGCACAACATGATGTCGGGCGCCGCTTGTTGACTCCCGCGAAGATCGTTATAAAACATAACTATTCTGAACAGGACACAATAGAGCCCATGGGAAACGCCGACACCGCCACGCCTGCGGGGGATTCGTCTCTGCTGCAGATCGAACAGCAGGGCGCCGTCCTGACGATCGGGCTCAACCGCCCGGCCAAGCGCAACGCGCTGAATGACGGCATCATCCTCGCCATCGGCGAGTGCTTCACCAGCCTGCCTGACGACGTCCGCTGCATCGTGATCCACGGGATTGGCGACAATTTCTCCTCCGGCCTCGATCTCTCCGAGCTGCGCGAACGTGACGCCACCGAAGGCCTGGTGCACTCGCAGATGTGGCATCGCGTGTTCGACCGCATCCAGTATTGCCGCGTGCCGGTGATCGCCGCATTGAAGGGGGCCGTCATCGGCGGCGGTCTCGAGCTCGCCTGCGCCGCGCATATCCGTGTTGCCGAGCCGTCGGCTTACTTCGCGCTGCCCGAGGGCCAGCGCGGCATCTTCGTCGGTGGCGGCGGCTCGGTGCGGCTGCCGCGCCTGATCGGCGTCGCCCGCATGATGGACATGATGCTGACCGGCCGGGTCTATTCGGCGACCGAAGGCTCGTCCTACGGCTTCGCGCAATATCTGGTCGAGGCCGGCGCCTCGATGACCAAGGCGATGGAGCTGGCGGCGAAGATCGCGAACAACGCGCCGCTGACGAATTTCGCGGTGCTGCAGGCGCTGCCGATGATCGCCGAGGCCAATCCGCAGACCGGCCTGCTGATGGAATCGCTGATGGCCACCGTCGCGCAGAGCGACAAGGAGGCCAAGAATCGCATCCGCGCCTTCCTCGATCACAAGACCGCCAAAGTGAAGCCGACGTGACATGACCGCACAAACAATAACAAGCACACAGGGAGGAACGGACGACACGGCGCGCAGCGCCAGTGTTCATCCGTTGCGCGCGATCTCGTTCAATGACCCGGCCGTCACGGTCGACCGCCGAGACGACGGCACCATCTATCTCCGTCCGAAGCAGCCGCTCGGCGACTATCCGCCGCGGATCACCGACCGGCTGCATCACTTCGCCAAAGCCACGCCTGAGCGCGTGTTCATGGCCGAGCGCGTTGGCCCGGAGGGCTGGCGCGAGCTGAGCTATGCCACGCTGCTGGCGGCGAGCCGGCACATCGCTTCGGGGCTGCTCGCGCGCGGGCTGTCGCCGGACCAGCCGGTCATGATCCTGTCGGGCAATTCGATCGACCATGCGCTGGTCGCGTTCGGCGCGCTCTATGCCGGCGTGCCGTTCTGTCCGGTGTCGCCGGCCTATTCGCTGGTGTCGCGCGACTACGGCAAGCTCGCCTACCTGATGAAGCTGCTGACGCCGGGCCTCGTCTTCGTCGACGACGCCGACAAGTTCGCCGACGCGCTCATCGCCAACGTACCCGAAGGCACCGAGATCGTGGCGTCGTTCGGCTCGGTGCCGGGCCGCAAGATCACGATGCTCGCCGATCTGATCGCATCGCCGCTGTTTCCTGGCCTCGACGCCGCCCATGACAAGATCGGCCCGGACACGATCGCGAAATTCCTGCTGACCTCGGGCTCGACCGGCAATCCGAAGGCCGTGATCAACACCCAGCGGATGATCTGCGCCAACCAGGTGATGATCCGCGAGACGCTCGCCTTCCTCAAGGACGAGCCGCCCGTGATCATCGACTGGCTGCCCTGGAATCACACATTCGGCGGCAACCACAACATCGGCCTGACCCTGTTCAACGGCGGCTCGATGTATCTCGACCAGGGCAAGCCGGTGCCCGGCGGCATCGAGGAGACCGTGCGAAACCTGCGCGAGATCTCGCCGACGGTCTATTTCAACGTCCCCAAGGGCTACGAGTCGCTGCTGCTCTATTTCCGCGAGGACCCGGCGCTGCGGAAGTCCTTCTTCCAGCGGCTGCACGCGATGTTCTTCTCCGGCGCCGCACTGGCGCCGCATGTCTGGAACGAGCTCGACGAGCTCTCGGTGGCCGAGACGGGCACTCGTGTGCCGATGCTGACGGGCCTCGGCTCCACCGAGACCGCACCGTTCTTCATGTCGGTCAATCCACGCACCAGCCGCTCCGGCCATGTCGGCCTGCCCGTCTCCGGCAACGAGGCCAAGCTCGTTCCCAACAACGGCAAGATGGAAGTGCGCGCCAAGGGGCCGAACGTGACGCCGGGCTATTGGCGCCTGCCGGAGGTCTCGGCCGCGGCCTTTGATGACGAAGGCTACTACAAGATGGGCGACGCGCTGAAGCCCGTCGATCCCGACGACTTCAATGCCGGCTTCGACTTTGACGGCCGTGTTGCCGAGGACTTCAAGCTGGCGAGCGGCACCTGGGTTTCCGTCGGCCCGTTGCGGGCCCGCTTCGTGGCTGCGTGCGCGCCGCTGGCGCGCGACGTGATCATCGCCGGCATCAACCGCGACGAGATCGCCGCAATCGTCGTGCTCGATCTCGATGGTTGCCGCCTGATCAACGCGACCTTGCCGTTCGACGACCTCGCCGCCACGGCGGCCGATCCGCTGATCATCGAGGCCTTCCGTCAGCGCTTCGCAAAATTCCTGCAGACCGCGACCGGCTCATCGACGCGCATCACGCGCGCCGTCCTGCTCGGCGTGCCGCTGTCGATCGACAAGGGCGAGGTCACCGACAAGGGATCGATCAACCAGCGCGCCGTGCTGGAGAACCGCAAGGACCTGATCGAACGCATCTACGCCGCGACGCCGGACGACGACATCATCATCGCCGGCTGATCGACGCATCCAAGGGAGAAACGACAATGTTGTTGAAGGACCAGGCCGCCATCGTCACCGGCGGCGCTTCCGGCCTCGGGGCCGCCACCGCCCGCAAGCTCGCTGCGCAGGGCGCCAAGGTCGCGGTGTTCGATCTCAACGCCAAGCTGGCGGAGGAGGTCGCGGCCGAGATCAAGGGCGTGCCGGTGGTCTGCGACGTCTCGGACGCCGCCGGCGCGGAAGCGGCCGTTGCCAAGGCCGTCGAGGCGCTCGGCCAGCAGCCGCGCGTGCTGGTGAACTGCGCCGGCATCGGCGTCGCCAAGCGCGTCGTCGGACGTGACGGCCCGATGCCGCTGGCCGATTTCGAGAAGGTCATCAAGGTCAACCTGATCGGCTCGTTCAACATGCTGCGTCTGGTCACCAACGGCATGACCAAGCTGGAGCCGCAGGCGACCGGTGAGCGCGGCGTCGTCATCAACACCGCGTCGGTCGCCGCCTATGACGGCCAGATCGGACAGTCGGCCTATTCCGCCTCCAAGGGCGGCATCGTCGGCATGACCCTGCCGATCGCGCGCGAGCTCGCGCAGTTCGGCATCCGCGTGCTGACCATTGCGCCCGGCCTGTTCCTGACGCCGCTGCTCGCCAACCTGCCGCAGGAGGCCCAGGACTCGCTCGCCGCCGCGATCCCGTTCCCCCGTCGTCTGGGTCATGCCGATGAGTTCGCCGCGCTGGCGCTGCACATGGTCGAGAACGCCTACCTCAACGGCGAAGTCGTTCGCCTCGACGGCTCGCTGCGCATGGCGCCGAAGTAAGTGCCGCGCGCCGACGTCCACGTGGTTGTCATTCCGGGACGACGCGCCAGCGTCGGGCCCGGAATCCATTCGGCGTCTAGCACTGCTGAGAGATGGATTCCGGGCTCGCGCTCCGCGCGCCCCGGAATGACGACGTAGAGAAACGGAGGGTGGGCAAAGCGTAGCGTGCCCACCACCGCTGAAAATGGTGGGCTCGGCGCTGCGCGCCGTTGCCCACTCTCCAGATCGCTATCGGCGATGGTGTGAGGCTTTCAAGACATGTTCGTTCACCGCCGCGACGTGCAGATCCAGTGGGGCGACTGCGATCCCGCCAACATCGTCTACTACCCGCGCTATTTCGCGATGTTCGATGATGCGACCTCGGTGATGTTCGAGGCGGCCGGGTTCTCCAAGCAGGACATCGTCCGCCGCTACGGCCTGGTCGGCATCCCCATGGTCGACACCCGCGCCAAGTTCTACATCCCCTCGACCTATGGCGACTGGATCACGATCGAGAGCCGGATCGAGAGCATCAAGCGCTCGTCCTTCGACGTCACCCACAAGGTGTTCAAGGGTGAGGCGCTGGCCATCGAAGGGTTCGAGACCCGGGTGCTGGTCGGGCGCGATCCGGCCGACCCGGACAAGCTGAAATCGGCACCTTTCCCGGAGGAGATGCGAGCCAAGTTTCTCGGGGAATGAGGCGCGGAAATGGGTGCGACATGCGGCCGTCTTAAGGATGTTCAGCTGTCGTGCTTTGGTCGACTGGTGAGGAGTGATCTTCTCGTGTTCAATGCTATGATCACGTTTGGACACATATCGGCCGGTCGTGTTGGAAGATGCCCCAGACAGGGGGCGGGACTGCAAACAGGATCGGCGGATCACGAGCTGAACCGACAAGATTGAGGGAGGATTTTATGAGGAAGGCCTATCTGGCGGCGGCTGGCGTCATCGCGATGCTGGCATCAGCGCCGGCGCTGGCGCAGACCAGCGAGATCACCATCGGCATCACCACGACGACGACGGGGCCGGGCGCGGCGCTCGGCATCCCCGAGCGCAATGCGCTCGAGTTCGTACCAAAGGAGATCGGCGGCGTGCCGCTCAAGGTGATCGTGCTCGACGACGGCGGCGATCCGACCACGGCCACGACCAACGCCCGTCGCTTCGTGACGGAATCGAAGGCTGATATCATCATGGGCTCGGCGCTGACCCCGCCGACCATCGCGGTGTCCAACGTCGCCAACGAAGCCGGCATTCCGCATTTCGGCCTGGCGCCGTTCCCGGTCACGCCGGAGCGGATGAAATGGTCGGTTGTGATGCCGCAGCCGGTGCCGATCATGGGCAAGGTGCTGTACGAGCACATGAAGGCGCACAACATCAAGACCGTCGGCTATATCGGCTACTCCGACTCCTACGGCGACCTCTGGTTCAACGATCTGAAGAATCAGGCTGTGCCGATGGGCATCACCATCGCCGACGAGGAACGCTTTGCGCGTCCCGACACCTCCGTCACCGGCCAGGTGCTGAAGCTGGTCGCCGCCAATCCGGACGCCATCCTGGTCGGCGCCTCCGGCACCGCCGCGGCGCTGCCGCAGACCGAGCTGCGCGAGCGTGGCTACACCGGCCTGATCTATCAGACCCATGGCGCCGCGAGCATGGACTTCATCCGTATCGCCGGCAAGGCGGCGGAGGGGGTGATCATGGCGTCCGGTCCGGTGATGTCGCCGGAGACGCAGGACGACAGCGCGCTGACCAAGAAGCCGGGCATGGAGCTGAACAAGGCGTATGAGGGCAAGTATGGCCCGAACAGCCGCAGCCAGTTCGCCGGCCATTCGTTCGACGCGTTCGAGATCCTCAAGCGCATCATCCCGGTGGCGCTGAAGACCGCCAAGCCCGGCACGCCGGAGTTCCGCGAGGCCATCCGCCAGGCGCTGCTGACCGAGAAGGATCTGGCGGCCTCGCAGGGCGTCTACAACTTCACCGAAAAGGACCGCTCCGGCCTCGACGACCGCGCCCGCATCATCCTGACGGTGAAGGATGGCAAATACGTCCCGGCGAAGTAACCGGACGGACGATATCTTCGAGTGAGGAAGGCCGGCTCGGTGAGCCGGCCTTTCGGCCATTTGGACGACGATCTTTGTCGTTTTGGGAGCCCCACCATGATTCCCGCCCCCACCGGAGCCACGCGGCTCCACATCATCATCGGCGATCCCGTCGCGCAGGTGCGCGCGCCGGCCGGCGTCAGCCAGGCGTTCTCGGAGCGCGGCAGCGATGCGATCCTGGTTGCGGTCCAAGTCGCGCCGGGTGACCTGACTGACTTCCTTGCGACGATGACACGGGTGAAGAATCTCGACGGCATCGTCGCGACCATCCCGCACAAATTCGCCTGCTACCGCGCCTGTGCGACGGCCACCGAGCGCGCGCATTTCATCGGCGCCGTGAATCTGATGCGGCGTGGTCCTGACGGCCTTTGGCATGGCGACATGGTCGACGGCCTTGGCTTCATCGGCGCTGCGAAGGGGGCAAGCTTCGATCCTGCAGGCTGCCGCGCGCTACAGATTGGCGCGGGCGGTGCGGGCTCGGCAATCGCTTTGGCGCTGATCGATTCCGGCGTGCGCGAGCTTGCCATTCACGACAGCGATGCCGGACGCCGCGATGTGCTGATCGCGCGCCTCAACGAGCGGGGCAAAGGCCGCGCCGTTGTCGGCTCGATGAACGCAACAGGCTTCGACATGGTTGCCAACGCCACGCCGGCAGGCATGCAGTCCGGCGATCCTCTGCCGGTCGACATGACGACCGTCAGCCCGTCGGCCTATTGCGGCTGTGTCATCACCCGGCCCGAGGTCTCGCCCTTCATCGCCGCTGCGCGCCAGCGCGGCTGCCTCACGGCGACCGGCACCGACATGTACCGGGCGCTGGAGCGCGTGATGGTCGATTTCCTGCTGTCGAAGGAGGCGCCCTCCTGAAGCAGTGCCTCACCCCATCGACATCAGGCTCAGCTCGCGGCCGCCTCGGCAAAGCCGAGATAGCTCGCCGCCACGCGCTCGTCGGTGGCGATCTCGCTGGCCTTGCCGTTGAGCACGAACTCGCCGAGCTCCATCACATAGGCGCGGTCGGCGACCTTGAGCGCGGCCTTGGCGTTCTGCTCGACCAGCAGCACCGAGACGCCTTCCTGGCGCAGCTTGGCGACGATTTCGAAGATGCCGGCGACGATGATCGGCGCCAGGCCAAGGCTGGGCTCGTCCAGCATCAGCATCTTTGGCGCGCCCATCAGCGCGCGCCCCATCGCCAGCATCTGCTGCTCACCGCCGGAGAGCGTGCCGGCGAGCTGCTTGCGCCGCTCCTTGAGCTTCGGAAACAGCGTGTAGACGTGCTCGAAGCCGCGTGCGGCGTGGGTCTTCGACATTCTGAAAGCGCCGAGCTGCAGATTATCCTCGACGTTCATGGTGGCGAACAGCTCGCGATGCTCCGGCACCAGACAGAGACCGCGCGCGACGCGGTCCTCGATCTCCAGCCGGGCCATGTCCTCGCCCAGGAAGGAGACGCGACCCTTCAGCGGAAACACGCCCATGATGGCACTGAGCAAGGTGGTCTTGCCGGCGCCGTTGGCGCCGATGATGGTGACGATCTCGTTCTCGGCCACGGTGAGCGAGACCGAGCGGACTGCCTCGACCTTGCCGTAGGAGACATGGGCGTCGGTGACTTCCAGCAGCGTGCTCATGCGGTGGCTCCGAGATACGCCTTGATGACCTCCGGATTGGTCTTGATCGCGGCTGGGGTGCCCTCGGCGATCTTGGTGCCGAAATCGAGCACCACGATGCGGTCGGCGAGGTCCATGACAAATCCCATGTCGTGTTCGACCAGCAGCACCGACATGCCGCCGGCGCGGAGGTCGCGCAGCAGCGCGCCGAGGCGCTGCTTCTCCATGTGGCGCAGGCCGGCGGCCGGCTCGTCGAGCAGCAGCAGCATCGGATCCACGCACAGCGCGCGGGCGATCTCGACGATGCGCTGCTGGCCGAGAGACAACGAGCCGGCAAGCTGGTGCATCTGGTCGCCGAGCCCGACGCGCTCGATCTGCCGCGCGGCTTCCGCGAGCAGCTTGGCTTCGTCGCCGCGATCGAGCCGGAACATGCTCGTGAGCGCGTTGGAATGGCCGCGCAGATGCGCGCCGATCGCGACGTTCTCGAGCACCGTCATGTCCGGCACCAGCTTCACGTGCTGGAAGGTACGGGAAATGCCGAGCTTGACGACGTCCTGCGGCGGGGCGTTGCCGACGGCCTTGCCGAGCACCGAGATGTTGCCGGAGGTCGGCGGCAGCACGCCGGTGATCAGGTTGAAGGTCGTGCTCTTGCCGGCGCCGTTCGGGCCGATCAGCGCGACGATCTCGCGGGCCTGGACATCGAACGAGACGTTGTTGACCGCGACCACGCCGCCGAACTGCTTACGCGCGTTGTCGACCTGCAGCAGCACGTTTGGAGTCGTCGCAGATCGCTCCCGCGCCGGCAGTTTGACCGACGTGTCCGGCTGCTTGGCAACCGGCTTGAACGGCAGCCGCGCCGTCAGCCATGGCCACAGGCCGGTCGGGGCGAGCTGGAGAAGCGTGACGAGGAGAATGCCGAACACGATGGTCTCGAGCTGGCCCTCGCCATGCAGCAGCAGCGGGAGATAGCTTTGCAGCACCTCCTTCAGCACCACGACGATCGCCGCGCCGAGCACGCCGCCCCAGACATAGCCGGCGCCGCCGACCACGGCGACGAACAGATATTCGATGCCGGCCTGGGCGCCGAACGGCGTCGGGTTCACGGCGCGGGTGAAGTGCGCATAGAGCCAGCCCGAGAGGCCGGCGAGCACGGCGGCATAGATGAACACCAGCAGCTTGGCGCGAGGTGCATAGACGCCGAACGCTTCCGCGGCGATGTGGCCGCGGCGCAGCGCGCGAATGGCGCGGCCGGTGCGGGAGTCCAGCAGGTTCATCGTCAACAGTGCGGAGATCAGAACGGCGGCCCAGATCGCGAAATAGATCGTGCCGGGATCGAGCATCTTGAGGCTGCCGATCGACAGCGGCGGGATGCCGGAGATGCCGTCGTTGCGGCCGAGGAAGGCGAGCTTGCTGAACAGATAGAACAGGCCGAGGCCCCAGGCGAGCGTGCCGAGCGGCAGATAGTGGCCGGACAGCCTGACCGTGACGAGGCCGAGCAGAACGGCGGCGAGGCCGGACACCAGCAGCGACAGCGGCAGGGTCAGCCACGGCGATACGCCGTAATTGGCCGACAGCACCGCAGTGGTGTAGGCGCCGAAGCCGACAAAGGCGGCCTGGCCGAACGAGGTCAGACCGCCGACGCCGGTCAGCAGCACCAGCCCCATCGCGACCAGCGCCGACAGGCCGATATTGTCGAGCAGCACGATCCAGAACGGCGGCATGCCCGGGATGAACGGGATCGCCGCGACGATGACGGCAAAGATGATGAGAGGCCAACGCTCGCGCACGGCTCAATCCTTCTCTTCTTCGACCGCGGGCGCGGCGAGCGAACGCAGCAGCAGAACCGGGATCAGCAGCGTGAAGACGATCACCTCCTTGAAGTTGGAGGCATAGAACGAGGAGAACGCCTCGACGATGCCGACGACGAGCGCGGCGACCGCAGTCAGCGGATAGCTGATCAGGCCGCCGATGATCGCGGCGATGAAGCCTTTGAGGCCGATCAGGAAGCCGGTGTCGTAATAGAGCGTCGTGATCGGGACGATCAGGATACCCGAGAGCGCGCCGATGGTGGAGGCCAGCAGGAACGCGATCTGGCCCGACAGCGTGGTGCGGATGCCGACGAGGCGGGCGCCGAGCCGGTTGACGGCGGTGGCGCGCAGCGCCTTGCCGTAGAGCGTCAGGCCGAAGAACAGCCAGAGGCCGACGATGAAGGCGATGGTGATGCCGTAGACCGCCATGCCCTGCCCGGTGAAGCGCAGCGAGCCGAGCGTCGCCGTGGCATTGAGCAGGGTCGGGCCACGCTGGCCCTCGGCGCCGAAGAACAGCAGGCCGAGGCCCTGCAGTGCGAGATGAACGCCGACCGAGGCGATCAGCAGCACCAGGACCGAGGTGTGCGCGAGCGGCTGGAACACGATGCGGTAGAGCGACAGGCCGATGCTGGCCACGATCAGCAGCGACAGCACCAGGCTGACGCCGGCGGGCATGCGCTGGTTCGCCGCCCACATGCTGGCGAGCAGAATGGCCACAGGAAGGACCACGTTGAGGCCGAAGGTGCGCGCGATCTTCGGCGCGTGCAGCGTCTTGCGCATGGCGTAGAGGTCGAAGGCGAAGGCCGCGAGCCCGATCACGACGGCGAGCTTCGCGGTGCCCGGCATTTGGCCGGCCGCGAGCGAGGCATAGGTGAGGGCGCCGTAGGTGACAAATTCGCCCTGCGGGATCAGGATCACCCGGGTGACGGCAAACACCAGCACGAGCGCCAGCCCGAGCAGCGCGTAGATCGCGCCATTGGTAATGCCGTCCTGCAACAGGAACAGCAAGATCGTTGTGTTCAAGACAGGACGCTCCCCCTCTGTGGTGACCGGGCGCGGCCGGCGCCCTGCGCCGTCCGCCGGTCTTGGGCAGTTGAATTGGGCTGCCCGTGTTTGATATAGTGGATAACAATTATCGATTATAATCTCAAGGCCGCTGTTCCGGCTGCGGCATTCGAGACCAGGGATGGAAGCAAATGCGATGAATTTGGCGGACCGTGATGGCCGATAGCGCCAAGCCCGTCAGCAAGAGGGAAAGCCGCAAGGAAGCTGCCGTAGCGGCCGACGAGACGCAAGCGGTCCAGCTCGGCGAGCTGTCGGATCTGCTTGGCTATGTGCTGAAACGGGCGCAGTTGAAGGTGTTCGAGGACTTCCTGCGCTGCGTCGCGCCGCTGCAACTGACGCCGGCCCAGTTCTCGGTGCTGCTGCTGCTCGACGCCAATCCGGGCCGTAACCAGACCGAGATCGCCAACACCCTGGGCATCCTGCGGCCGAACTTCGTGTCCTTGCTGGACAGCCTCGAGAGCCGCGACCTGTGTGCGCGGGTGCGTTCGGCCAACGACCGGCGCTCGCACATCCTGATGCTGACCGAGAAGGGCCGCGCCGTGCTGGCCCGCGCCAAGAAGCTGGTGGTGTCGAAGCACGAGGCGCGGCTCAACGAGCTGCTGGGCCCGGATGGCCGCGACGCGCTGCTGGCGATGCTCACCAAGATCGCGGAGGAGTTCTGAAGGACGCAGTCGCGCCCCTCAATCGACCAGGATGACCCTGACGTCGTTCACATTGGTGAGGGTCGGTCCGGTCTGCAGCAGGCCGCCGGTCGCGGCGAAAAACGCGGTGGCGTCGTTGTTGGCGAGATAGGCCTGCGGATCCAGCCCCTGCGCCCGCATCGCGGCGATGACCTCGGCATCGACAAGCGCACCGGCCGGATCGGAGGCGCTGCCGCCGCCGCCATCGGCGCCGTCGGTGTCGCCGGCGAGCGCCGCGACGCCCTCCATGTCCTTGAGGAGGTCGGCGAGCGCCAGGGCATATTCCTGGTTCGGGCCGCCGCGGCCCTGGCCGCGCACCGTCACGGTGAGCTCGCCGCCGGAAATGATCGCCATGCGGCGGCCGAGCGCGCGGGCCTCGCGCGCCAGTTTGGCGTGATCGGCCGCGACCTCGCGGGCCTCACCCTCGAGATCGGCGCCGAGATCGAGCACGTCGTAGCCCGCGGCCTTGACGCTGGCCACGGCCGCCTCCAGCGAGCTGGCGGGGCGCGCGATCAGCTCGAACGAGGCGCGGACGAAGGCGGCATCGCCGGGCTTGCAGCTCTCATTGGCGGCATCATCGAGCGCCCGACCGATCGCCGGGTCGACCTCGAGCTTGTATTTGGCGACGATGCCGCGGGCATCGGCCAGCGTGGTCGGATCGGGCACCGTCGGACCCGATGCGATCGCCGAGGGATCGTCATGCGGCACGTCGGAGATCGCCAGCGTCACGATCTCGGCCTTCTGCCCGGCCCGCGCCAGCCGGCCGCCCTTGATGCGCGACAGATGCTTGCGGACCGTATTCATTTCGCCGATCGGTGCGCCCGAGCGGAGCAGCGCGCGGGTCAGCTGCTGCTTCTGCGCGAAGCTGACACCGTTCACCGGCGCGACCCAATTGGCGGACCCACCACCGGAGAGCAGCACCAGCATCAGGTCGCCGGGCTCGGCGGTTGCCGCCAATTGCAGCGTCTCGTCGGCGGCCTTCAGCCCAGCCTCGTCCGGCATCGGATGTCCGGCCTCGATCACCTTCACCCGCCGGGTCGGCACACCATGGCCGTGGCGGGTGGTTGCGATGCCGGTCAGCTTCGCGGGATCGAACCCGAGCGTGTCCAGGTAATGGCGCTCGGCCGCGAGCGCCATCGCGGCCGCGCCCTTGCCGGCGGCGAGGCAGATGATTCGTCCTTTGGGAGCCGCCGGCAGGAATGCCGGCAGCACGACGTCGGGATGCGCCGCGGCGACGGCGGCATCGAAGATTGAGCGCAACAACGGACGGCGGCTGGTCATGCGGCGCCGCCCGTCTGCCGTGCAGAGCCTATTTCAGCTCGCCGCTCATGACCTCGCCGAACAACTGCCAGCGCTCGCCCTTGAACTGCATCAGCTGCAGCTGCTCGATCGGCTGGAAGTCGTCCGGACCGGTGGTCAGCGTGATGCCGGGCAACAGCCCGCCCTGCGCAAACTGCTTCAGGCCTGCCGCCTGCTTCATGACATTGGCGCGGGTCAGTTCGTCGCCGCATCGCTTCAGCACCTCGACCATTGTGGTGGCGATGTTGTAACCGGTCAGCGCCGACGAATCCACGGGGTTGATTTCCGGCAGATATTTGGCGAGCAGCTCCCTGAACGCGCCAAGACCGGGGTCGTTGGCCCATTGCGGGTCGGAGGCATCCTTGGCATAGGCGGCCGAGATCACCCCTTGCGAGTTCTCGACGCCGGCCGGCCGCATCACCGCCGCGGTCGAGGCGCTGACGTTCGAGATGATGGTGAGCGGCTTCCAGTTCATCTCGCCGAGCTTCTTGATCGCCTGTGCGCCGGATTTCGGTGTGGTGAACAGCACGACGATGTCCGGATTGGCCGACTTCATCTTGACGATGTGCGACTCCACCGTGGGTTCGGCGATTTCGTAGCTCTCCTCCAGCACCACGCGGGACGTGTCGCCAAGGCCATCCTTGAGACCCTTCAGATAGTCCTTGCCCATGTCGTCGTTCTGGTAGAGCACTGCGATCTTGCCGGTCGGCTGCTGCGCGGTGAGATATTTGGCATAGATGCGGGCTTCCGACTGATAGCTCGGCAGCCATCCCATGGTCCACGGATTGGTCTTGGGCTCGTTCCACTTGGTGGCGCCGGTGGCGACGAACAGCTGCGGCACCTTCTTGGCGTTCATGTATTTCTGGATCGCCGTGTTGGGCGCAGTCCCGAGCACACCGAACAGGAAGAGCACCTCGTCGCTCTCCACCAGTTTGCGCGCCTGCTCGACGGTCTTTGGCGGCGAATAGGCGTCGTCGTAGGAGATGAAATTGATCTTGCGACCGTTGATGCCGCCCTCGTCGTTGACCTTCTTGAACACTGCCGACATCGCCTTGCCGACCGAGCCATAGGCCGAGGCCGGGCCGCTATAGGGCACGATGTTGCCGATCCTGATCTCGGTGTCGCTGGCTCCGGTGTCGTATTTCTTGTCGGCATGGGCGCTGCCGGCAGCGGCGCCAACCAAGGCGAGACCGAGCATGCTGGAGAGCGTGCGGCGGGTGAGGGCAGTGGTCACGTGGGGACTCCTTCTCGGCCTTGGAGCTTGGCCTTGTTGTTGGATCCGCCCGCAAGGCGGGCGACTCGTTTCACTCCGGACGAGTCCCCATAGCGCAGCCGCGCGCTCGGCGTAACCGCCGCCGCTGCATGACCGCCTCTCTTTCAACTCCTAGCTTAAGAAATTCTTGGCAAAGACAGCAAAGATGCTTGGAGAGAGCGCCGCCTGCGGCGCGAGGCCGCAGGCGGCGGTTTCAACTGCGTCTCGTCGTTAGCCGCCGACGTCGGCGGAGATCACGTCGCCGAACAGCTCCCACTTCTCGCCCTTGAAGCGCATCAGTTGCAGCTGGCTGACGGGTGCGAAGTCGGTCGCCGAGGTGTTGATCGTGATGCCAGGCAGCAGCATCTCGGTGCGGAAGTTGCGCAGCGATGCGGCCTGCTTCATGACGTTCTCGCGAGTGAGGTCGTCGCCGCATTGCTTCAGCACCTGCACCAGCGTCTGGGCCACGCTGTAGCCGACGACGGTGCCGCCATCGAGTTTGTCGCCCTCGGGGAAATCCTTTGCCATGAAGTCGAGGAACTGTTTCATCCCGGCGTCATCCTTCCATTGCGGATCGGAGACGTCCTTGAGATAGGCCGCCGAGATGATGTCCTGCGAATTCTCATAGCCAGCCGGCTTCAGGACGCTGCCGACGGAGGCGGAGACGTTGTTGAGGATATGCAGCGTCTTCCAGTCGATCTCCTTGACCTTCTTGATTGCCTGCGCCGCAAATTTCGGCGTGGTGATGTTCACGAATACGTCGGCGCCGGTGGACTTGAGTTTGACAATGTGATTGTCGATCGAGGGTTCGGCGGTCTCGTAGCTCTCCTCCATCACGATCATTGAGGCGGCCTTGGCGCCAAGCCCGTCCTTCAGCCCTTTCAGATAGTCCTTGCCGTAATCATCGTTCTGATACAGCACCGCGATCTTGGCGTCCGGCTTTTCCTTCAGCAGATATTTTGCGTAGATTCGGGATTCGCTCTGGTAGTTGGGCTGCCAGCCCATGGTCCAGGGGAAATCCTTCGGGTCGTTCCACTTGGTGGCGCCGGTGGCGACGAACAGCTGCGGGACCTTCTTCGAGTTCATGTATTTGTGGATTGCCGAGTTCGGCGGCGTGCCCAGCGAATTGAAGATGAACAGCACCTCATCGCTCTCGACCAGCTTGCGTGCCTGTTCGACCGTCTTTGGCGGCGAATAGGCGTCGTCATAAGAGATGAAGTTGATCTTGCGGCCGTTGATGCCTCCCTCGGCGTTGATCTTCTTGAAGTAGGCCGCTTCCGTCTTTCCGATGATGCCGTAGGCCGAGGCCGGCCCGCTATAGGGCATGATGTTGCCGATCTTGATCTCGGTGTCGGAGGCGCCGGTGTCGTACTTCTTGTTGGCGGCGATCGCGGAACTCGAGGCGAGGACGATGGCGGCAGCCGAGGCAAGGGCGGCCCGTCGCGTGATCATCATGGTGCGTTTCTCCCGTGTTGGTTCTGGATGACGTGCCGTGGCCTCCTTGACGGAAGCTCTCGTGTGTCGGGGGACTATAGCAGAGCCGCCGCGGCGTGGTTGCGACATCACGGCACGGTCCGTGTTTTATCGGTCCGCGTCCGCGCAACATCTGCGCAGTTGCGAGAAGTGCGCACAATTTGGGCGGGTGATTGCTCTGCGAGAACAGCCTGAGATCAGCTAAACGGTGTCTGTCCACCGTTCATGGCATCGTCGGTGCGACCTACGAAAAAGCCCTCCGCGCGGATGGCGCGGAGGGCGAGGTTGAGATCGGCACCGCTCTCGGCGGCGATGCTCGATTGCACGATTACTCGATGGCGCCGCTGATCGCCTCGCCGAACAGCTCCCACTTCTCGCCTTTGAACCGCATCATCTGCAATTGCTCGATGGGCGCGAAGTCGGTCGCCGAGGTGTTGATCTTGACGCCCGGCAGCAAGGTGTCGGGCGCGAAGTCCTTCAGGCTGGCGGCCTGCTTCATCACATTGGCGCGGGTGAGGTCGTCGCCGCACATCTGCAGCACCTTCACGAGCGTCTGTGCGGCGCCGTAGCCATAGACGGTCGAGCTGTCGAGCTTGTTGGCGTCGGGATAATACTGCGCGAGGAAGTCGAAGAACTTCTTCATGCCGGGATCATCGTTCCACTGCGGATCCGCAGCGTCCTTGGCATAGGCGGCCGAAAGAATCCCTTGCGAGTTCTCGAAGCCGGCCGGCTTGATCACGCTGCCGACCGAGGCCGAGACGTTGACGACCAGATGCGTCGGATGCCAATCGATCTCGGCAAGTTTCTTGATCGCCTGCGCCGCGAACTTGGGCGTCGTGACGCTGAAGAAGACGTCGGCGCCGGAGGCCTTCAGCTTGACGATGTGGCCGTCGATCGAGGGTTCGGAGGTCTCGTAGCTCTCTTCCATGACGATCATGGACGCGGCCTTGTCGCCGAGGCCATCCTTGAGGCCCTTCAGATAATCCTTGCCGAAATCGTCGTTCTGGAACAGCACGCCGACCTTGGCGCCGGGCTTGTCCTTGAGCAGGTACTTCGCATAGATGCGGCCCTCGCTCTGGTAGCTCGGCTGCCAGCCCATGGTCCAGGGGAAGTTCTTCGGGTCGTTCCACTTGGTTGCGCCGGTGGCGACGAACAGTTGCGGGATCTTCTTGCCGTTGAGATATTTCTGGATCGCCGAGTTCGAGGGCGTGCCGAGCGGGTTGAAGACGAACAGGACCTCGTCGCTTTCGACCAGCTTGCGCACCTGCTCGACCGCCTTGGGCGGCGAATAGGCGTCGTCATAGCTGACGAAGTTGATCTTTCGGCCGTTGATGCCGCCCTCGGCGTTGATCTTCTTGAAATACGCCTCCTCGGTCTTTCCGATCACGCCGTAGGCGGACGCCGGCCCGCTATAGGGCATGATGTTGCCGATCTTGATCTCGGTATCCGACGCGCCGGCGTCGTATTTCTTCTGGGCGAGTGCTGCGCCCGAGGTGAGGGCGATGACCGCCGTCGCGATCGCGGCGATTCGTAGTTGTTGAACGACCTGCAAGAGTTCCTCCTTAGTTCTTTCTGAGTTTGCCGAGCAGCTGCTGCGCCACCATCGCCACCTGCCGCGAGCCGTGCGGCACGAGGAAGATGACGAGGAACAGCAGCACGCCGAACACCGCGCCGGACAGGCCCTTCGAAATGCCTTCGGCGATGTTGGGAACGAAGATGATGAAGGCCGCGCCGACGAACGATCCGGGCAGCCAGCCGACGCCGCCGACGACCATGCCGAGGAACAGCGAGATCGCGAGAACGATCGTGTAGCTGTCGGGTGCCACGAACTGCACGGCGATGGCGCCGAGGCCGCCGGCGACGCCGGTGATGCCGGCGCTGACGCCGAACGCCAGCGTCTTGTAGGTCGCGACGTCGATGCCCATGGCGGACGCTGCGATCTCGTTGTCGCGGATCGCCATGAAAGCCCGCCCCGAACGCGAGCGTAATAGGTTCACCGAGAACACGTAGATCGCGATCGTGATCGCCAGCGTGAAGTAGTACAGCCACATGTCCTGCGACATCGGCAGGCCGAACGGCGCGTCCGGCTTGGTGACGACGAGGCCCTGCACGCCGCCGGTCCATTCCTCGAAGAAGCCGAGCTTGAGGATCTGCGGCATCGCGGTGGCGAGCGCGAAGGTGGCGAGCGCGAGATACACGCCCGAGAGCCGCAGCGCCGGTTGGCCGAACAGGAAGCCGAAGCCGAAGCAGATGACGCCGGCGACCGGCAGGGTCAGCGCGTAGTTGACATTGTACTGCTCCATCAGGATCGCCGACGTATAGGCGCCGACCGCATAGAACGCGCTCTGCCCGAGAGAGAACTGTCCGGAGCCGCCGGTCAGGATGTTCAACGCCAGCACGGCGAGTCCGTAGATCAGGAGCATCGTCATCTGGAAGATGATGAAGTTCTTGACGAACAGCGGAACCACGAGAAGCAGAAGCACGACGACGAAGGTGGTGCCGGAACTCAAGGTCATGGCCCGCTTCGGAACGGCATCGACCGCGGGCGCCTGGGATGCGATGTCCTCGACTGCGCTCATGATCAGACTCGCTTCACGATGTTGCGGCCGAACAGGCCGGCCGGTTTGATGACTAGGACGGAGATGATGAGGGCCAGTGCGATCGGCAGCTTCATCTCATTGCCCACGTGGGGAATGTAGGTGCCGGCGAGATTCTCGAAGATGCCGACCAGGAAGCCGCCGAGCACCGCACCGAAGGGGCTGGTGAGGCCCCCAAGCACGGCCGCGGCGAAACCGTAGATCAGCACGCCGCCCATCATGTTGGGCTCGAGGAACACCACCGGCGCGATCAGCATGCCGGCGATCGAGCCGATCGCGGCCGCCATGCCCCAGCCGAGCGCAATCATCCAGGAGGTGTTGATGCCGACCAGCCGCGCCGATTCCGGCAAGGCTGCGGCCGCGCGCATCGCAAGTCCGACACGGGTGTACTGGAAGAAGAAGTACAGCCCGATCAGGAGCAGCAGGGTGATGCCGATCATGCCGGCCTGATGGGTCGAGATCAGCTGGCTGCCCAGGAACGGCGAGGAGCCGAACGGCGTCGGGTACTGCTTGATGGTGAAGTCCCAGATCAGCCCGGCGCAGGAGTTGATGATCGAGAACAGCGCGATGAAGCCGGCGACCTGGGTCAGGATCGGCGCCTTGGTCAGTGGCTTGAACAGCACCCGCTCGATCACGATGCCGCCGGCGAAGGAGAAGGCCAGCGTCACCACGAAGGCGACCCAGTAGGGCAGGCCCCATTGCATCAGCTGCCAGGAGATGAATGTCGAGAACATCGCCATCTCGCCTTGCGCAAAGTTGAGATGGTCGATGGCCTGGTAGATCATCACGACGGCGAGCGCCATGCAGGCGTAGATCGCGCCCGTCGCAATGCCGGCCAGGACCTGGTTGGTGAAGAGCTCCATTGTCCCGCCTCCGTTAGTAGCCCAAATAGGATTTGCGGACGTTCTCGTCTTTCGCGATGTCCGAGGCCGCGCCCGACATGACGATGCGGCCCGTCTCGATCACATAGGCCCGATCGGCGAGCTCGAGCGCGAGCTGCGCATTCTGCTCGACCACGAGGATCGAGACCTTTTCCTCGCGGTTGATCTTGCCGAGGATGCCGAAAAGGTCGCGGACCACCAGCGGTGCCAAGCCGAACGACGGCTCGTCGAGCAGCATCAGCCTGGGTCGCAGCATCAGCGCGCGGGCCACCGCCAGCATCTGCTGCTCGCCGCCGGATAAGGTGCCGGCCTGCTGGGTGTGGCGTTCCTTCAGCTTGGGGAAGTAGGAGTACATCCGCTCGATGTCGGCGACGATGCCCGCCTTGTCGCTGCGCGTGATGGCGCCGAGCTGCAGGTTTTCTTCCACCGTCATGTTGGTGAAGGTGCCGCGGCCCTGCGGCACGTGCGCGATGCCGAAGCGCACGATGCTCTCGGTCGATTTGTTGTTGAGCGGCTTCCCCTCGAACTCGATCGCACCGGTCGAGCGCACCATGTTGCAGATGGCGCGCAGGGTGGTGGTCTTGCCGGCGCCATTGGCGCCGAGCAGGGTCGTCAGCGAACCCTCGTTGAGGGAGAAGGAGAGGCCGTGCAGGGCCTGGACCTGGCCGTAATAGGCGCGCAGGTCCTTGACGTTGAGCAGCGGCGTCATTGATCCTTGCTCCCGAGATAGGCCTTGATGACGTCGGGATCGGCCTGCACCTGGGCGGGCGTGCCCTCGGCGAGCTTGCGGCCGAAATTCAGCGCCACGACGTGGTCGGCGATCGACATCACCAGTCCCATGTGATGCTCGACCAGCAGCACGGTCACCTTGCGGTCGTCGCGAATGCGCCGGATCAGATCGCCCAGCACATGGACTTCCTCATGATTGAGCCCGCCGGCGGGCTCGTCGAGCAGCAGGATCTTGGGATCGGCGGCGAGCGCGCGCGCCAGCTCGACGCGCTTCTGGGTGCCGAACGGCAGCCCGGACACGGTCTTGTGCGCGACCTCCTCGAGGTCGAGATAGGCGAGAATTTCGTGAACCTTGGTGTTGACGGAATTCTCGCTGCGCCGGACCCAGGCCAGACGCAGCGAATCCGAGATGATGTCGCTGGAGGTGCGCGCATGGGTGCCGACGCGGACGTTGTCGAGCACGGAGAGATTGGGAAACAGCGCGACATTCTGGAAGGTGCGGCCGATGCCGATCTCGGCAATGCGGTGCGGCGGCCGCTTCAGGATGCTGTGGCCTTCCATCAGGATGTCGCCGGAACTCGGCTGGTAGAGCCGGCTGAGGCAGTTGAACAGGGTGGTCTTGCCGGCGCCGTTCGGGCCGATGAGGCCGAGGATCTGACCCTCGCGCATCTCGAACGAGACGCCGTTCAGCGCCACGATGCCGCCGAACACGACGCTGACGTCGCGGACGACGAGCAGCGGATCGTTGGTCTGGGCGAGTTGTGCCTGCGTCATCTCGTCTCGCCCCTCCCCAAATCGTTCAGGTCAGGACGCGGCGCCAGCCGACCGCGATGATGCAGGCTATCTGATACCCTCGGCAACACGGGCAACTTTTCCTCCTGGCTTCGGCTTTTTATTGAGTTCTTTGTTTGATGGGCTGCTTGTTTGATTAGTTGACGGCGCGAGGCCGCCGAGCGCCGCTTCGATGTTCCTTACCATCGCGACGAGACGAGGTCCAATGTCGGTGCGCAAGCGCTCTTCCGTGAAGCGGAATGCCGGTGCTCCGCAATTCACGGCGTAGGGACCGGTTCCGTCGTTCAGCCGCAACGCGACGCCGACCGCATGAACGTCGTCCTGCCATTCGCCGGCGGAGATCGTGAAGCCATATTTCGCGACGGTCTCGCCGGCGCGCTCGATGCCGTCGCGGATCTTCGGCCAACGGCTGCCGTAATGCTCGCGCATCTCCCGCATCAGCGCGGCGCGGTCCTCGTCCGGCAGCGCCCAGATGTAGGCGCGGCCCATCGCGGTCGTTGCAATCGGAATGCGCGAGCCGACGTCGAGTTGAACGTTGATGACGCCGTGACGGCTCTGGCCGAAATAGATCATGCTCAGCCGGTCGCGGCCGCCGATGGCGACCGCGCCGCCGGTCTCGCGCATCAGCTGCTCGCGGAACGGCTCGGAAAGATGGCGGATGCCCAGATTGGCGAGCGCGGCGTAGCCCAGCGCCAGCGCCGCTGGGGCCAGCTGGTATTTCTCGAAGCGCGGCACCGGGGTGAGATAGCCGAGCTTGGTGAGCGTGTAAGTGAGGCGCGAGACCGTCGCCTTCGGCAGGTTGGTGCGCGCGGCGATTTCCTGATTGCCCAGCAGGCCGTCATTCGGCCGGAACGCCCGCAGCACGTCGAGGCCGCGCGCCAGCGCGACGACGAAGCTCCGATCGGTCGCGGGTTTCTTCCCTGGGCGTTTCATGTCATCGGCTGTTGATTGATGAGCCTCGTTGACAACGCTCGTGCTTCAAAATAACCCTGGATGTCAAGATGTGGAATTAGATTTCGCACTGCGGAATTGATGTTCGGCAGCGGGTAGACGCAAGCAAGGCTGATACTCTGCGCAAATGAAGAGCCAAGAATTGGCCGGTGCGTTAACCGGCCGCAAAGAAACGACATCCAAGGAGCTTACGCGTGAGCGAAGTGGCAAAGCTTGACCGTCATGACATCATCGGCATCGTCACCATCGACAGCCCGCCCGTCAATGCGCTGAGTGCCGCAGTTCGCGGAGGCATCCTGGACAACGTCAAGGCGGCGATCGCCGATCCCGCGATCAAGGCGATCGTGCTGACCTGCGGCGGCCGTACCTTCATCGCCGGGGCCGACATCACCGAGTTCGGCAAGCCGCCGAAGCCGCCGGCGCTCAACGACGTGCTGAGCACGATCGAGAACAGCCCCAAGCCGGTCATTGCGGCGATTCATGGAACGGCCCTGGGCGGTGGTCTCGAAGTGGCGCTCGCCTGTCATTATCGTGTCGCCACCAAGGAGGCGAAGCTCGGACTGCCCGAGGTGAAGCTCGGCCTGCTGCCGGGCGCGGGCGGCACCCAGCGCCTGCCGCGCGCCGTAGGCCCCGAGCTCGCAGTCAAGATGATCGTCGGCGGTGATCCGATCGGCGCAGCGGAAGCGCTGAAGGCGGGCCTGATCGAGGAGATCGTCGAGGGGCCGGCATCGGGCGGCGAAGCCTTCGCGCGCAAGGTGGTGGCGGAGAACCGTCCGCTGCGCAAATTGCGCGATGACGATTCCAAGCTGGCGGCCGCCAAGGCCGATCGCACGATCTTCACCAGTGCGGTGGCGGCGATCACCAAGAAGTCGCGTGGGCTCGAGGCGCCGTTCGCGGCGGCCGACGCGGTGGGCTACGCGATCGACCTGCCGTTCGACGAGGGCCTGAAGAAGGAGCGCGAAGGTTTCCTCAAGCTGCTTACCAGCGATCAGTCCAAGGCGCAGCGCTATGCGTTCTTCGCCGAGCGCGAGGCCGCCAAGATCGCCGGCGTGCCCGAGGGCACCAAGGGCCGCAAGGTCGAGCGCGTCGCGATCATCGGCGCCGGCACCATGGGCGGCGGCATTGCGATGTCGTTCGCCAATGCTGGCATTCCGGTCACGCTGATCGAGACCGCCGAGGAGCAGCTGAAGCGCGGCATGGGCGTCATGCAGAAGAACTGGGAGGCGACCGCCGCGCGCGGCGGCATCCCGGCGGATGCACCGGCCAAGCGCATGGCGTTGATCGACGGCAAGGTCGGTCTCGAGAACGTCAAGGACGCCGACCTCGTCATCGAGGCGGTGTTCGAGACCATGGCGGTGAAGAAGGAAGTGTTCGGCAAGCTCGATCAATATGCAAAGCCGGGCGCGGTGCTGGCCTCGAACACGTCCTATCTGAACATCGACGCCATCGCCGCAGAGACCAGCCGGCCGCAGGACGTGCTCGGCATGCATTTCTTCTCGCCGGCTAACGTCATGAAGCTGTGCGAAATCGTGCGTGCGGAGAAGACGGCGCCGGATGCGCTCGTCACCGCGGTGTCGATCGCGCGCAAGATCGCAAAGGTGCCGGCCGTGGTCGGCGTCTGCGACGGCTTCGTCGGCAATCGCATGCTGGCGCAGCGCGGCAAGCAGGCCGAGAAGCTGTTGTTCGAAGGCGCGCTGCCGCAGCAGGTCGATGCGGTCGTCACCAAGTTCGGCATGCCGATGGGCCCGTTCGCGATGGGCGATCTCGCCGGTCTCGACATCGGCTGGCGCTCGCGCAAGGACCGCGGCATCAAGAGCGAGATCGCGGATGCGCTGTGCGAGGCCGGCCGCTTCGGCCAGAAGACCGGCAAGGGCTATTACAAATATGAGGCGGGCTCGCGCGCGCCGCTGCCGGATCCCGATGTCGAGAAGCTGATCGGCGAGACGCTCGCCAAGCTCGGCCTCAAGCGGCGCGCGGTCAGCGACGAGGAGATCCTCGAGCGCATGATGTATCCGATGATCAACGAGGGCGCGAAGATCCTCGCCGAAGGCATTGCCGCGCGTCCGTCCGACATCGATGTGGTCTGGCTGTACGGCTATGGCTGGCCGATCTATCGCGGCGGCCCGATGTACTGGGCCGACAGCGTCGGCCTGAAGCACATCGCCGAGCGGCTGGCGTTCTATGCCAAGGAGACCAATGATCCCTCGCTCGAGCCGGCGCCGCTGCTGAAGCAGCTCGCGGAGGAAGGCAAGACGTTCGCCTCGTTGGCGCAGGGGAAGGCCGCTTGAGGCTTTGCCCTAGCTCCGTGCACAGCTGCGCCCCCCTCCCCCTTGCGGGGAGGGGTTGGGGGTGGGGGTCCACAACGGCAGTCTCGCCCGGAGCCACCCCCCTCCCTGGCCCTCCCCCACAAGGGGGGAGGGAACGGGAAGAGCGGGGCCGCCTTACGGCAAGAAACACAGAGTCCGCATGACCCATCCTGGCGAACAGTTCTATCCCGAAGGCGTCCGCTGGGACGCGCCGATCGCGCGTGGCACCTTGCCAGATCTGCTGGCAAGGGCGGTCAGTGACTTCGGCGATCGCGACGCGCTGGAATTCCGCGACCGCCCCGTCACCTTCAAGCAACTCGCGGCGCTCGTCGACCAGGCTGCCGCCGCGTTCCTGCGAGCCGGTTTTGGCAAGGGCGCGTCGATCGCGCTGTTCCTCGGCAATACGCCGGATCATCCGATCAACTTCTTCGGCGCGCTCAAGGCCGGCGCCCGCGTCGTGCACCTGTCGCCGCTCGATGGCGAGATCGCGCTGTCGCACAAGCTCAGCGATTCCGGCGCACGCATTCTCGTCACCTCGAACCTGTCGGCGCTGCTGCCGACGGCGCTGAAGTTCCTCGAGAAGGGCCTGCTCGACCGCCTGATCGTCTGCGAGGATGATCATTGGGGCAAGGTCGGTACGTCACAGACGCCGTTGCCGGATAGCTCCGCCGTGACCACCCATCGTGCCTTCGTCGAGGGCGCCGTGGCGCCGGCAGCGTGGCCGGCCATCTCGCCCGACGACATCGCCCTGCTGCAATATACCGGCGGCACCACCGGCCTGCCCAAGGGCGCGATGCTGACCCATGGCAATCTCACCTCGGCAGTGTCGATCGCCGAAATCTGGGGCCGCGCGACGCGCGCGAACGGCAACGGCTCCGACCGAGTCATCTGCGTGCTGCCGCTGTTCCACATCTATGCACTGACGGTGGTGCTGCTGACCTCGCTGCGTCTCGGCAGCCTGATCTCGCTGCACCAGCGCTTCGACTTGGAAGCCGTGATGCGCGACATCGAGGTCAAGCGCGCGACCTATTTTCCCGGCGTGCCGACGATGTGGATCGCGATCGCCAACCTGCCCGATCTCGACACGCGCGATCTGTCGTCGCTGACCAGCGTTGGCTCCGGTGGCGCGCCGCTGCCAGTCGAGGTCGCGCGCATCCTGGAGCGCCGCGTCGGCATGAAGCTGAAGAGCGGCTGGGGCATGACCGAGACCTGCTCGCCCGGCACCGCCCATCCCAAGGGTGGCCCGGACAAGCCCGGCTCGATCGGGATCACGCTGCCCGGCATCGAGATGGACGTCGTGTCGCTCGAGGATCCCGCAAAGGTGCTCGGCGTGAACGAGGTCGGCGAGATCCGGATCAAGGGGCCGAACGTCACCAAGGGCTATTGGAACCGGCCGGACGAAACGGCGCAGTCGTTCGTCGGCGATCATTTCCTGACCGGCGACATCGGCTATGTCGACGCCGACGGTTTCTACTTCCTGGTCGATCGCAAGAAGGACATGATCATCTCCGGCGGCTTCAACGTCTATCCGCAGATGATCGAGCAGGCGATCTACACCCATCCGGCGGTGCAGGAGGTTATCGTGATCGGCATTCCCGACGCCTATCGCGGCGAGGCGGCCAAGGCCTTCATCAAGCTGCGCGACGGCTTCGCGCCGTTCCCGGTCGAGGATCTCCGCGCCTTCCTCACCGGCAAGCTCGGCAAGCACGAGCTGCCGGCGGCGGTCGAGTTCGTCGACGAACTGCCGCGCACGCCGGTCGGCAAGCTGTCGCGTCACGAACTGCGCCAGCAGCAATCACCCACGTCTCACAGCAAACATCCGTAACAACAACAGGAGGTCGCCCATGACCGATGCCGTCATCGTTTCCACCGCCCGCACGCCGATCGGCAAGGCCTATCGCGGCGCGCTCAACGCCACCGGCGGCGCGACGCTGCTCGGCCACGCCATCGGCGAGGCCGTCAAGCGCGCCAAGGTCGATCCGGCCGAGGTCGAGGATGTCGTGATGGGCGCAGCCCTGCAGCAGGGCTCGACCGGCGGCAACATCGCGCGCAAGGCGCTGCTGCGTGCCGGCCTGCCGGTGTCGGTCGGCGGCACCACCATCGACCGCCAGTGCGCCTCCGGCCTGCAGGCGATTGCGCTCGCGGCGCGCTCGGTGATCTTCGACGGCGTCGAGATCGCGGTCGGCGGTGGCGGTGAATCGATCTCGCTGGTCCAGAACGACAAGATGAACACGTTCCAGGCCACCGATCCGGCGCTGCTCGAGATCAAGGGCGACGTCTACATGCCGATGATCGACACCGCCGAGATCGTCGCCAAGCGCTACGGCATCTCCCGCGAGCGCCAGGATGAATATGCGCTGGAGAGCCAGCGCCGCACCGCTGCCGCGCAGCAGGGCGGCAAGTTCAACGATGAGCTGGCGCCGATCTCGACCAAGATGGCGGTCACCGACAAGGCCACCGGCAACGTCTCGTTCAAGGACGTCACCCTGTCGCAGGACGAAGGTCCGCGTCCCGAGACGACGGCCGAAGGCCTCGCCGGCCTCAAGGCCGTGCGCGGCGACGGCTTCTCGATCACCGCCGGCAATGCCAGCCAGCTCTCCGACGGCGCCTCTGCCTGCGTGATCATGAGCGACGCCACCGCGGCGAAGCGCGGCCTGCAGCCGCTCGGCATCTTCCGCGGCTTCGTCGCGCATGGCTGCGAGCCCGACGAGATGGGCATCGGCCCGGTGTTCGCGGTGCCGCGCCTGCTCAAGCGCCACGGGCTGACCGTCGACGACATCGGCCTGTGGGAGCTCAACGAGGCGTTCGCCGTGCAGGTGCTGTACTGCCGCGACAAGCTCGGCATCGACCCCGACAAGATCAACGTCAATGGCGGCGCCATCGCGGTCGGCCATCCCTACGGCATGTCGGGCGCGCGGCTCACGGGCCACGCGCTGATCGAAGGCCGCCGCCGCAAGGCCAAGTACGCGGTGGTGACGATGTGCGTCGGCGGCGGCATGGGCGCCGCCGGCCTGTTCGAGGTGCTGCAATAGGTCTTCGTCATTCCGGGGCGCGCGGAGCGCGAGCCCGGAATCCATACTCACGATGGTGGTTATGGATTCCGGGTTCGCCTCTTCGAGGCGCCCCGGAATGACAGCTCGATTTGTCGACGAATATATACACACGGGAGGATCCGATGGATCTTGCATTCACGAAGGAAGAGCAGGCGTTCCGCGAGGAAGTCCGGGCGTTCTTCAGGGACAACGTGCCCGCGGAGACGCGACGGAAGATGATCGAAGGCCGCCATCTGTCGAAGGACGAGATGGTGACCTGGTGGCGCATCCTCAACAAGAAGGGCTGGGGTGTCTCGCACTGGCCGGAGGAATATGGCGGCACCGGCTGGACCTCGGTGCAGCACTACATCTTCAACGAGGAGTTGCAGGCCTATCCGGCGCCGCAGCCGCTCGCCTTCGGCGTCAGCATGGTCGGCCCCGTCATCTACACTTTCGGCAACGAGGAGCAGAAGAAGAAGTATCTGCCGCGCATCGCCAATGTCGACGACTGGTGGTGCCAGGGCTTCTCCGAGCCGGGCTCGGGCTCCGACCTCGCATCGCTGAAGACCAAGGCCGAGCGCCGCGGCGACAAGTGGATCATCAACGGCCAGAAGACCTGGACCACGCTCGCGCAGCACGCCGACATGATCTTCTGCTTGTGCCGCACCGATCCGTCCGCGAAGAAGCAGATGGGCATCTCCTTCATCGTCTTCAGCATGAAGTCGAAGGGCGTCACGGTGCGTCCGATCCAGACCATCGACGGCGGCCACGAGGTCAACGAGGTGTTCTTCGACGACGTCGAGGTGCCCATCGAGAACCTGATCGGCGAGGAGAACAAGGGCTGGGACTACGCCAAGTTCCTGCTTGGCAATGAGCGCACCGGGATCGCCCGTGTCGGCGTCTCCAAGGAGCGTATCCGCCGCATCAAGGAGCTCGCCGGCAAGATCGAATCCGGCGGCCGCCCGGTGCTGGAAGACCCGTCGTTCCGCGAGAAGCTCACCGCCTGCGAGGTCGAGCTGAAGGCGCTTGAGCTGACGCAACTGCGCGTCGTCGCCGACGAGGGCAAGCACGGCAAGGGCAAGCCCAATCCGGCGTCCTCGGTGCTGAAGATCAAGGGCTCCGAGATCCAGCAGACCACGACCGAGCTGCTGATGGAGGTGATCGGCCCGTTTGCCGCGCCCTACGACGTCCATGGCGACGACGACAGCAACGAAACCATGGATTGGACCGCCCAGATCGCGCCGAGCTACTTCAACAACCGCAAGGTCTCGATCTACGGCGGCTCCAACGAGATCCAGCGCAACATCATCGCCAAGGCGGTGCTGGGGCTCTGAGTTGCTGTCATTCCGGGGCGCCGCGAAGCGGCGAGCTACGACGCGCAGTTGCGCGTCGGAGAATCCATAACCACCATCGTGAGTATGGATTCCGGGCCCGCGCCTTGCGGCGCGTCCCGGAATGACGCCGATGATGAATTCCGGGTACGAGGATAGAGAGCATGGATTTTGATCTCACCGAGGAGCAGCGTCTCCTCAAGGACAGCATCGACGGCCTGCTGGCGGATGCCTACGATTTCGACAAGCGCAAGCTGTACATGAAGGAGAAGGGCGGCTGGAGCCGCGCGATGTGGTCCAAGCTCGCCGAGCAGGGCCTGCTCGGTCTGCCGTTCTCGGAAGACGACGGCGGCTTCGGCGCCGGCGGCGTCGAGACCATGATCGTGATGGAGGCGATGGGTCGCGCGCTGGTGCTCGAGCCGTATCTCGCAACCGTGGTGCTGGCCGGCGGTTTCCTCCGTCATGGCGGCTCGGCGGCGCAGAAGGCCGCGCATCTGCCTGGGATCATCGACGGCAGCAGGACGTTTGCGTTTGCCCAGCTCGAGAAGCAGTCGCGCTATGACCTGTTCGACGTTGCGACGTCTGCGAAGAAGAAGGGCGATGGCTGGGTCATCGACGGCGAAAAGTTCGTCGTGCTCAACGGCGAGAACGCCGACACCTTGATCGTGACCGCGCGCACCTCGGGCGGCCAGCGCGACAAGTCGGGCATCGGCGTGTTCATCGTGCCGGCCGACGCCAAGGGTGTCACCCGCAAGGGCTATCCGACCCAGGACGGTCTGCATGCCGCCGACATCACCTTCACCGGTGTGGAAGTCGGCGCCGACGCCGCGATCGGCGATCCGGTCAATGCCCTGCCGCTGATCGAGCGCGTTGTCGACGAGGCCCGCATCGCGCTGTGCGCGGAGGCCGTCGGCCTGATGGACGAGTCGCTGAAGACCACGGTCGAGTACATCAAGACGCGCAAGCAGTTCGGCGTCGCGATCGGCTCGTTCCAGTCGCTGCAGCACCGGGCGTCCGACATGTTCGTCGCGCTGGAGCAGGCCCGCTCGATGTCGATGTTCGCGACCATGGCCGCCGAGTTCGACGACGCCAAGGAGCGCGCCACCTCGATCGCCGCGGCCAAGGTGCAGATCGGCAAGTCGGCTAAGTTCGTCGGCCAGCAGGCGATCCAGCTCCATGGCGGCATCGGCATGACCATGGAGGCCAAGATCGGCCACTACTTCAAGCGTCTGACGATGATCGAGAGCACCTTCGGCGACACCGACTACCACATGCGCCGCGTCAGCGAGGCGGGCGGGTTGATCTAGAAAGCTTTGTCGTTGCCGGGCTTGACCCGGCAACCCATCGCTTTCTGAAGATGGATGCGCGGGCCTTCGCCGCGCCGAAGGGGCTTCGGCCCCGCAGGCGGGTCAAGCCCGCGCATGACGGATTTGAGAGGGCTACGCTGCCGGTGTCGACCGGCTCGGGAGTGATTTGATCAATCGAGCCGTCATTGCGAGCGAAGCGAAGCAATCCAGGGCGGTATGCTTGATCTGGATTGCGTCGTCGCTTCGCTCCTCGCAATGACGCGGAGGAAGCAGACATGACCCCCAATCCCTTCGACCTCTCCGGCCAGGTCGCCGTCATCACAGGCTCGAGCCGCGGAATCGGCCGGGCGTCGGCGGAGCTGCTCGCGCAACTCGGCGCCAAGGTGGTGATCTCCAGCCGCAAGCCGGACGCATGCGAGGAGGTCGCGAGCGCCATCCGCGCCAATGGTGGCGAGGCCCACGTCATCCCCTGCAACATCTCCCGGCGGGCCGAGGTCGACGCGCTGATCGACGGTGCCGTCAACCAATACGGCCAGGTCGACATCCTCGTCTGCAATGCTGCGGTCAACCCGTATTACGGTCCGCTGCTCGACATCACCGACGAGGCGTTCGACAAGATCATGGCCTCCAACGTGAAGAGCAATCTCTGGCTCTGCGCCAAGGCGATCCCGCCGATGGCCGCGCGGGGCAAGGGCTCGGTGATCATTGTCTCCTCGATCGGCGGCCTGCGCGGCTCGACCGTGATCGGCGCCTACGGCATCTCCAAGGCCGCCGACTTCGCGTTGTGCCGCAGCCTTGCCGGCGAATGGGGGCCGCACGGCGTGCGCATCAATTGCGTCGCGCCCGGCCTGATCAAGACCGATTTCGCCCGCGCGCTGTGGGAGGACGAAGCCCGCCTGAAGCAGCGCTGTGCCACCACCCCGCTGCGTCGCATCGGCGAGCCGCACGAGATCGCCGGCGCGGTCGCCTACCTCGCCTCGGATGCGTCGACCTTCATGACCGGCCAGACCATCGTCGTCGACGGCGGCGTGACAACGGCCGCGGTGTAGCCTTCGTATCCGAGCGGCGGAGCTGATCGCGGGTGTTCACCCTCCCCTGGAGGGGGAGGGTCGCCTCACGACGAGCGAAGCGAAACGTGAGGCGGGGTGGGGTGATCTCTCCACAATCGCCATCGCCCGTGGCTCACCGCACCCCGCTCGCCCGCTGCGCGGGCGACCCTCCCCCTCCAGGGGAGGGTGGATAGACACGTGCCGCTCCACCTTGACCTCGCCCGCCCGATCCGCTTGCTTGTCGGCCCAACGTCGTCAACCTACCGGGAAGAAAACCCATGTCCTTCGTGCTGGCCATCGATCAGGGCACCACGTCCTCGCGCGCGATGGTGTTCCGCTCCGACATCTCGATCGCCGCGGTCGCGCAGCAGGAATTCCCGCAGCATTTCCCGGCCTCCGGCTGGGTCGAGCACGAGCCCGAGGACATCTGGACCTCGACGGTGATGACCTGCCGCGATGCGCTTGAGAAGGCGGGACTGACGGCCAAGGACATCGCGGCGATCGGCATCACCAACCAGCGCGAGACCACCGTGGTATGGGACCGCGCCACCGGCCAGGCCGTCCACCGCGCCATCGTCTGGCAGGACCGCCGCACCGCCGACATCTGCGCCAAGCTCAAGGCCGATGGCCACGAGCCGGATGTCAGCGCCAAAACCGGCCTGATCATCGATCCCTATTTCTCCGGCACCAAGGTCGCCTGGATCCTCGACCACGTCCCTGGCGCGCGCGAGCGCGCCGAACGCGGCGAACTGATGTTCGGCACCGTCGATTGCTACCTGCTGTGGCGGCTGACCGGCGGCAAGGTGCATGCCACCGATGCCACCAACGCTTCGCGCACGCTGCTGTTCAACATCCACACCGGTGCGTGGGACGAGACGCTGCTGAAGCTCTTGCGCGTGCCGCGCTCGATGTTGCCCGAGGTGAAGGATTCCTCCGCCGATTTCGGCACCACCACGCCCGATCTGTTCGGCGGCCCGATCAAGGTCGCGGGGATCGCCGGCGACCAGCAGGCGGCCACCATCGGCCAAGCCTGCTTCACGCCGGGCATGATGAAGTCGACCTACGGCACCGGCTGCTTCGCGCTGCTCAACACCGGCGCCACGCCGGTGAAATCGAACAACAAGCTGCTGACGACGATCGCCTATCAGCTCAACGGCGTCAGGACCTACGCGCTCGAAGGCTCGATCTTCGTCGCCGGCTCGGCCGTGCAGTGGCTGCGCGACGGGCTCGGCATCATCAAGCATGCCGCCGAAACCGGCCCGCTCGCCGACAAGTCCGACTCGATGCAGTCGGTCTATCTGGTGCCGGCCTTCGTCGGCCTCGGCGCACCGTATTGGAATCCGCGCGTGCGCGGCGCGCTGTTCGGCCTGACCCGCAATACCGGCCCGGCCGAGCTCGCGCATGCCACGTTGGAGAGCGTGTGCTACCAGACCTACGATCTGTGGGCCGCGATGCGCGCCGACTGGCCCGATGCGTCCGCCGCCACGATCGTGCTGCGCGTCGACGGTGGCATGACCGCCTCGGACTGGACCATGCAGCGTCTCGCCGACCTGCTCGACGCACCAGTCGACCGTCCCATGATCCAGGAGACCACCGCGCTCGGCGCCGCCTATCTCGCCGGCCTCCACGCGGGCGTCTATCCGGAGCCGGAAAAGTTCGCCGACAATTGGCGGCTCGAGCACCGCTTCCGGCCGGCGATGAGCGCGGCGACGCGAGAGCGCAAGCTCGCCGGCTGGGCTCGCGCCGTGAAGGGGGTGCTGGCGAGCGGCGAGGGCGAGTAGGGCGCTCGCCTCCCACAGCAGCTAAGCCAGGAACGCAGCAAGGTCCGCATTGACCTGCTTCATGTGGGTCACGAATAGCCCATGCGGGCCGCCGGGATAGACCTTCAGCTCGGCGCCCTTGATGCCCTTGGCGGTCGGCCGTGCCGTCATGTCGAGCGGCGCTGAGACGTCCTTGTCGCCGTGCAGGATCAGCACGGGACGGTCGATCTTCGCAAGCACCGGCCGCAGGTCGGTCGCGATCAGCGCGCGGTTGGTGGCGACCGCGACGGGAATGGGCATCTGGCGCATCATCGCCGCGACCCATTCCATCATCTGCGGCGAGGCGTCCTTCGTGAAGAACGGCAGCTTGTTGTCCTCGATCCATTTCGGAAAGTCGCTCTGCCACGCGGCCCAGCACTGCTCGAAATAGCCGTGGGGCGCGCCGAACGCATTGTCCGCGGTCTGCAGCGGAAACGGCGTCGTCGGTCCGAGCATCGCGATGCGCGAGATGCGTCCCGTGCCGTGCCGCGCGACGTAGTTGAGGATCTCGTTGCAGCCCATGGACATGCCGACCAGCGCGACATCATCAAGGTCGAGCTGCGCGATGACCTCGGCGATGTCGTCGGCCAGGCGGTCGAGCTCGTAGCCGCTGCCCGGCACGTCGGAGCGTCCATGGCCGCGGCGGTCGAAGGCAATGCAGCGCAGCCCGCGCTGGCTGAGATCGGAGATCTGGTAGGTCCACATCGCGCTGGTCAGCGCCCAGGCATGTACGAACAGCACCGGCCGGCCGCTGCCCCACTCCTCGTGATAGAGCGTCACGCCGTCGCTGCAGCGGATACGGGGGCGCGCCGCGGTCGGTGCGGCGGCGAGGCTCGGTCCCGTCGCCGCGAAGCTGGCTGCTGCCGCGGTCAGCAGCACGTCTCGTCGTTGCATGGGCATGGCTCCTGATGTTGAATGCGCCGACCATGCCGGGACCGCTGTGCGGTTCCAATTACGTCTGGGGTAAGCTGGTTGCCGATCACCCTTCAATCAGGTCGTCTTGAGTGACCATTCCCGACGGATATGTCGACGTCCCGCCCGGCAAGGTCGCGGCCGTGGTGACCTCGCTGGAAATGCTGGCACCGCCAGTGCTGCCGCCCGATCCGGTCGGCGACTGGAGCATTCGCCGCGTCGCGCAGCCCGATCTCGCTTGGTACCGCGACCTCTATGCCCGCGTCGGCTGGGAGTGGCTGTGGTCGCAGCGCACGCGGATGAGCGATGCGGAGCTTGCCAAGACGATTCGCGCTGACGGAGTCGAGATCTACACCTTGGCGCATGGCGGCGGTGATGAAGCCCTGCTGGAGCTCGACTTCCGCAAGAAGACCGATTGCGAGCTGGTGCTGTTCGGCGTCACGTCGAAGCTGATCGGCACCGGCGCCGGACGGCTGCTGATGAACCACGCGCTGCGCCGCGCCTGGGCGCAGCCGCTGACGCGGCTCTGGGTCCACACCTGCAGCTTCGATCATCCCCGCGCGCTCGTCTTCTACCAGCGCTCCGGCTTCCGCCCCTATCGCCGCCAGATCGAGATCGCCCCCGACCCGCGCCTCGACGGCACGCTGCCGCGCGACGTCGCAGCGCATGTGCCGCTGTTGGCCTGAACATCGGAGCTGACAACGGCGCCGAACGGCGCTTCAATGCGCCGCACAGGAGGATAACCGATGTTCCTGATCGGCCAATACGACTCGCCTTTCGTCCGCCGCACCGCGATCGCGCTCAAGCTCTACGGCGTGCCGTTCGAGCACAAGCCCTGGTCGACCTTCGGCGATGCCGACAAGATCGCGCCGTACAATCCGCTGCTGCGCGTGCCGGTGCTGGTGCTGGATGACGGCGAGGCGCTGATCGACTCGGTGGCGATCCTCGATCATCTCGACGAGACCGTCGGGCCCGAGCGCGCGATGCTGGCGCGGAGCGGCGCGCTGCGCCGCAGGCAGCTGCATACGATCGCGCTCGCGACCGGTCTCGGCGACAAGGCCGTCAGCCTGATCTACGAGCGCGTGCTGCGCAAGGACCGCCTCGCGCTGTGGGTCGCGCGCTGCGAGGCCCAGATCTCCGGCGTGCTGGCAATGCTGGAGGCCGAGCGCGCAGATGCGACGAGCGCCTATTGGTATGGCGACAACATCGGCCACGCCGACATCGCCGTCGCCTGCGCGCTGCGCTTCACACGCGAGGCGCATCCGCATCTGTTCGACGCCGCGCGCTATCCGGCGCTGGCGGCCCACGCCGCAAGGTGCGAGGCGCTGCCGCCATTCCAGGAGATCGTCCAGCCGCTGGCCCCTCCGAGCGGGGATTGATGGAGTCCATCGAGACGCCAGACCGTGCCGCTTGCTCGGTGCTCACCCTCCCCTGGAGGGGAGGGGCGCCTCACGATGAGCGAAGCGAAACGTGAGGCGGGGTGGGGTGATCTCTCCATCAGCAGCAGTGCTCGTGGCTTCGCCCCACCCCGCTCGCCCGCTGCGCGTGCGAGCGACCTTCCCCCTCCAGGGGAGGGTGGGCAGCAGCGCAAGAGGCGTGGGCCGAGCGGCGCGCCCCTCACGGCTTGAAATACACGTCCACCTTCATACCCACCGCGAACGGGCCCGGCTCGGCGAGATCGACCAGCACTTCCACCACGTCGACGTCGGTCATGTTGCGCTGGCTGAGCGCAGCAGTGCGGCTGCTCTCGACCAGCGGGGCGATGGCGGCGACCTTGCCGGCGACGTCGCGGCCGCGGAAGGCGTCGGAGCGGACCACCGCCTGCTGGCCGACCTTGATCTTGTCGAGGTCGCGCTGGTCGAGCTCGGCGCGCACGCGCAGCGAGGACGTATCGCCGAGCAGCACCAGCGGTGGCGTCGTCTGCGGCGAAGCGATCTCGCCGGTGCGCGCATTGACCTGTAGCACCGTGCCGTCGAGCGGCGCGCGGATGGTGAGCTTTTCCAACGTGGCGCGGGCGCCCTGCAGTTCGCTGCGGGCGACGTTGAGCTGGCCCTCGGCGCTGATCGGCAGTGGCGCATCAGCGGTGACCTTGCGCAGCTCGTCGGCCTGCTGCTCCAGCTTCGCCTGCGCGGCTGTCAATTGCGTGCGTGCGGTGTCGACATCGGCATCGGCGCCGCGCCCGGCGCGCCGCTCGGTCACGGCCTTGTCGAGCGCAGCCCGCGCGTCGAACACCGCCGCCTGCGCATCGGCGAGGCCGTCTTCGGCGCGGCGCCGGGGACCCGCGCCAGACGGCGTCGACTCCTTGTTGCGCACGCGCTTGCGCATCGCGACCTGCGCCTCGGCGCTGGCGAGCTGCGCGCGAGCTTCGCCATCGCTGAGCCGCACCAGGGCCTGGCCGGCGAACACGGTCTCGTTTGGCCTGACCAGCACCTCCTGGATCAGCCCAACCACCGGCGCGCCGAGCTTGATCAGGCCGGATGCCGGCTCGACCCGGCCGGGTGCCACGGCCAGCCAGCGTTCCTCCTGGGCATTGGCGGCACGCGCCGTCGGTGGAATCGAGGTCGGCGTGACGATGATAGCCAATGCAGCCGCGGCGACGAGCCCGAGCAGGTGAGCGCGTTCTGGAATTCCCGATATCATGCGTGCGAGACTTTCTTCATGGACTCGCCGCCGCTCTCCTCGCGGACGATGCGGCCGTCCTCGATGTGAATGACGCGATTGGCAAACGGCAGGATGCGCGGATCGTGCGTCACCACCAGCACCGCGCGCGACGGATCCTTGGCGATATCGGCGAGCAGGGTCATGATCGCCTGACCGTTTGCGGTATCGAGTGCGCCGGTCGGCTCGTCGGCGAGAATGACCTGCGCCTTGCCGACGATGGCGCGGGCGATCGCGACGCGCTGCTGCTCGCCGCCCGAGAGCTGGCGCGGGAACGACCGCTTCTTCGGGCCGAGGCCGACCCGCTCGAGCACCTCGCGCGCCGCCAGTTTCGTGGCCCGCGCGCGTTCGCCGCGCACGTCGAGCGCGAGCCGCACATTGTCCTCGGCGTTCAACGTCGGAAACAGATGATAGGACTGGAAGATGAAGCCGATGCGCTCGCGGCGCAGCTTCGCCAGCGCCTCGGGATCGAGCCCCGCGACCGGCTGGTTGGCAACCCGCACGGCACCGCCATCCGGCGTCATCAGGCAGCCCAGGATCGACAACAGCGTCGTCTTGCCGCTGCCTGAGGGGCCCATCAGCAGCGCCAGCTCGCCGCCCTTCAACGACAGGCTCACGCCCTTCAGCGCCTGCACCCGGCCGGCCCCCTGGCCGAGGTGATGCACGAGATCGGTGGCCTCGAGCACGGTGTCGGTCATCGCGAGAACACCAGGGTCGGGTCAATGCGCATGACCTTGAGGATCGCCGCGATCGCCGAGCCGACGCACATCGTCACCGTCAGCACGAACAGCGCGACCGTCAGCGTCGGGGTCATGATGACCGGCAGCGCCGATTCCGCGGTCGCGGCCGCCACGATCCTGCCGATCGCCGCAGCGCCGGCGAAGCCGACGATGGCGCTGAGCAGCGCCTGCCAGATGATGACGGTGTAGATGTAGCGGCTGGACGAGCCGATCGCGCGCAGGGTCGCGAACTCGTTGATGTGATCCTTGGTGCTGGAATAGAGCGTCTGCGCCACGATCACGGTGCCGACGATGAGGCCGAGCAGGGCGCCGGCGAACAGCGCGGCACCCGCGCCGGTGCCGAACAGCCAGAACGAGCGGCTGCGGCTCGCGAACTCGGCTGCGGTCAGCACGTCGACATTGGACAGGCTGTCGCGCAGCGCCCGCTGCACGGTCCAGAGGTCGGCCTCGGCCGCCAGCTTGACCACCAGATAGGACGCCTTGTTCGAGGCGATGCCGGTATAGGCGCGGGCGCGGTCGACGTCGGTGAACACGTAAGGCGTTGTCGTGAACGAGCGGATGCCTTTGGTGACAGCCATCACCTGCACCTTCTGGTCGCGGAGCTCCGCAGCCTGGCCGGCGCCGCCGATGCCGAGCCGCTCGAAATAGGTCTGGTCGATGGCGACCGCGCCCGGCACGGACAGGTCGTCCAGCCGTCCCTCCACCACGTTCCAGGGATGCAGCCCGAGCCCGCGCAGTTCCGAGCCGACCACGAAGACCGGCGTCGTGGTGCCCTGCGGCAGCCGCCATTGCGCATAGCCGATCACCAGCGGCGTCGCCTCCGCCACTCCGGGAACCGCCAGCGCGCGGAACCGCTGCCGCTCGTCGAGCAGCGAGGGGTCCTCGAAACATTTGGTGCCGACCGGCATGATCCACAGCTCGGCCGGGGAATGGTCGATCATGGTCGTGACCATCCGGCGGAAGCCGACATAGAGGCCCATCTGCACGGTCACCAGCACGATCGAGAAGATGATGCCGATGATGGTGGCAATGAATCGAAGCCTGTCATGGAACAGGTTTCGGGACGCAAGCCTGAACTGCAACGACATGAACGAAAAACCACCCGGAGGCCCCGGCGGCATTTCAGCCGGTTAGCGGGGATAAGTCCACGCTGCATCGCATGGCGCCGGCTGTGGCGCTTTGTCATTCGCGGCGGCCGTGGCGCGGGGGACACGGAGGAGGGGCGTCCAAGTGCAGCGTGTGAGCCGAGCAGGGGGCGTCATAACCGCTGTCGTCCCTGCCTAGTGCGCAATTGCGCACGCGGCGCAGGGACCCATAACCACAGGGAGATGTCGTTTTGCGCGATATCAGCCACCGCGGACGACGGGTAGATCACGCGGTATGGGTCCCCGCGTTCGCGGGGACGACAGCTGTGGATGGGGCGACCGCGCCGGCTACTTCGCGCCGACCGCCTTCTTGCGCCAGGCGAGATGAACGGCACAGGTGCAGCCCACCGGATGGCTCGCGAGCTCGGCGGGGGCGGCGTCGTTGGCCGGAGCGGGCGAAGCGACGGCGCGCGCTGCCGCGTCCGCCTGCTGGCCGCCCCTTGCCGGAATGTAGTTCAGGATCGGCGCCAGCCAGCGCTCGACTTCGGCGACGGTCATGCCCTTGCGCGCGGCGTAGTCCTCGACCTGGTCGCGCTCGATCTTGCCGACGCCGAAATAGAAGCTCTCCGGCGAGGCAAAATAGAGGCCCGACACCGACGAGCCCGGCCACATCGCAAAGCTCTCGGTCAGCCGCACGCCGGCATTCTTCTCGGCGTCGAGCAGTTCGAACAAGGTCGCCTTCTCGGTGTGGTCGGGCTGCGCCGGATAGCCGGGCGCGGGACGGATGCCGTGATACTTCTCCAGGATCAGATCGTCCGGCGAGAGCGCCTCGTCCGGAGCGTAGGCCCAGAACTCGCGGCGGACGCGGGCATGCAGGCGCTCGGCGAACGCCTCGGCGAGGCGGTCGGCCAGCGCCTTCACCAGGATCGAGGAATAGTCGTCATTGGCGTTCTTGAAGCGGTCGGCGACGGCATCCTCGCCGAGGCCTGTCGTGACGACGAAGCCGCCGACATAGTCCGGCACGCCGGAACCCACAGGCGCGATGAAGTCGGAGAGTGCGGTGTTGAAGCGACCCTCGCGCTTCTCGAGCTGCTGGCGCAGCGTGTGCAGCGTCGCGATCTGCTTGGTGCGGCCCTCGTCGGCATAGAGCACGATGTCGTCGCCGGCCGCATTTGCCGGCCAGAAGCCGATCGCGGCGCGCGCCGTGAACCACTTCTCGTCGACGATGCGCTTGAGCATCTTCAGCGCGTCGTCATACAGCGCGCGCGCGGCCTCGCCGACCTTGGCGTCGTCGAGGATGCCAGGGAAACGGCCGGCGAGCTCCCAGGTCTGGAAGAACGGCGTCCAGTCGATATAGGGCACAAGCTCGGCGAGGTCGTAGTCGACGAACGTCTTGGTGCCGAGGAAGGTCGGCTTGACCGGCTTCGCCTTGGCGAAGTCGATCTTCGGCGCGTTGGCGCGGGCGTCCGCGAGCTTCAGCCGCTTCTTGTCGGCCTGGCCGCGCAGATGCGCAGCGGCGATCTTCTGATACTCGCTGCGAACCTCCGTGGCGTAGGTATCCTTGCGCTCCGGCGACAGCAGTGAGGAGGCGACGCCGACGGCGCGGCTGGCGTCGTTGACGTGAACGACCGGGCCATTCTGGTAGTTCGGATCGATCTTGACCGCAGTATGGACACGGCTCGTCGTCGCGCCACCGATCAGGAGCGGCACGTTGAGACCCTGGCGCTCCATCTCCGAGGCGAGATACGCCATCTCGTCGAGCGAGGGCGTGATCAGGCCGGAGAGACCGATGATGTCGGCGTTCTCGGCCTTGGCCGTCTCGATGATCCTGGCCGCGGGCACCATGACACCGAGGTCGATGACCTCGAAATTGTTGCACTGGAGCACGATGCCGACGATGTTCTTGCCGATGTCGTGGACGTCGCCCTTGACGGTGGCGAGCACGATCTTGCCGGCGTTGGAGCGCTCGTTGGCCCGGCCCTTGTTGGCAGCCTTCTCCGCCTCCATGAACGGCATCAGATAGGCCACCGCCTGCTTCATCACGCGCGCGGACTTCACGACCTGCGGCAGGAACATCTTGCCGTCGCCGAAGAGGTCGCCGACCACGTTCATGCCGGCCATCAGCGGGCCTTCGATGACGTCGAGCGGCCGCGTCGACGCGGCGCGCGCCTCTTCGGTGTCCTGCTCGATGAACTCGGTGATCCCATGCACCAGCGCGTGGCTCAGCCGCTTGTCGACCGGCCATTCGCGCCAGGCGAGATCGGCCTCCTTGGTCTGCTTGCCCTGGCCGCGGAATTTCTCGGCCAGCGCCAGCAGCCGCTCCGAGGCGCCGGGGTCGCGGTTGAGCACGACGTCTTCGCACACCTGGCGCAGCTCCGGATCGATGTCGTCATAGACGATCATCTGACCGGCATTGACGATGCCCATGTCCATGCCCGCCTTGATGGCGTGATACAGGAACACCGAATGCATGGCTTCGCGCACCGGCTCGTTGCCGCGGAACGAGAAGGAGAGATTGGAGACGCCGCCCGAGACATGCGCATGCGGCAGGTTCTGCCGGATCCAGCGTGTCGCGTCGATGAAGTCGACGCCGTAATTGTTGTGTTCCTCAAGTCCGGTCGCGATGGCGAAGATGTTGGGATCGAAGATGATGTCCTCAGGCGGAAAGCCGATCTGCTCGACCAGGATCTTGTAGGCGCGGGCGCAGATCTCGGTCTTGCGCTTGTAGGTGTCGGCCTGGCCGGTCTCGTCGAACGCCATCACGACCACGGCGGCGCCGTGGCGACGCGCGATCTTCGCTTCGTGAATGAACTTCTCCTCGCCTTCCTTGAGCGAGATCGAGTTCACCACCGGCTTGCCCTGCACGCATTTCAGGCCGGCCTCGATGACGTGGAATTTCGAGGAATCGACCATCACGGGAACGCGGGCGATGTCCGGCTCGGCGGCGACGAGGTTGAGGAAGGTCCGCATCGCGGCTTCCGAATCCAGCAGGCCCTCGTCCATGTTGACGTCGATGACCTGGGCGCCGTTCTCGACCTGGTCGCGCGCGACCTGCAGCGCCGCGGTGTAATCGCCGGCGGTGATCAGCTTGCGGAATTTGGCCGAGCCCGTGACGTTGGTGCGCTCGCCGACATTGACGAACGGAATCGCGGGCGTGAGTTCGAACGGCTCGAGGCCCGACAGCCGCAGCCGCGGCGCGATCTCCGGCACGGCGCGAGGCTTGTGCGGGGCGACGGCGGCGGCGATCGCCGCGATATGTTCGGGCGTGGTGCCGCAGCAGCCGCCGACGATGTTGACGAGGCCGTCCCGCGCAAATTCGCCGATCAGTCGCGCCATGTAGGCCGGCGTCTCGTCATACTGGCCGAACTCGTTGGGCAGGCCGGCATTGGGATAGGCGCACACCAGCGCGTCGGCGACGCGGCCGATGTCGGCGACATGGGCGCGCAGATCCTCGGCGCCGAGCGCACAGTTGAAGCCGATGGTCAGCGGTTTCGCGTGGCGGACCGAATTCCAGAACGCCTCCGGCATCTGGCCCGAGAGCAGGCGGCCGGACTTGTCGGTGATGGTGCCCGAGATCATCACGGGCACGTCGATGCCGCGCTCCTCGCAGAGCTCGGCGATGGCGTACAGCGCCGCCTTGGCATTGAGCGTGTCGAAGATGGTCTCGAGCAGCAGGATGTCGGCGCCGCCGTCCAGGAGCCCGCGCGCCTGCTCGCCATAGGCGAGCCGGAGGTCGTCGAAGGTCACGGCGCGGTAGCCGGGGTTGGAGACGTCGGGCGAGATCGAGGCGGTGCGGTTGGTCGGGCCCATTGCGCCGGCGACGAAGCGCTGTTTGCCGTCCTCGGCCGCAACGCGGGTCGCGGCATTGCGGGCGAGCCGGGCGCCCTCGCGGTTCAGCTCGTAGATGATGTCGGAGAGGTCGTAATCGGCCTGCGCGATCGAGGTTGCCGAGAAGGTGTTGGTGGCGACGATGTCGGCCCCGGCGCGCAGATATTGCGCGTGGATGTCCTCGATGGCGTCGGGCTGCGTCAGGATCAGCAGGTCGTTGTTGCCGCGGAGGTCGCGATGGAAGTCCTTGAACCGCTCGCTGCGGAAGGCGGCCTCGTCGAGCTGCAGCGCCTGGATCATCGTGCCCATGGCGCCGTCGAGGATCAGGATTCGCTTGGCTGCAGCGGCAAGGAAGGCGGCACGCGCTGGAGATACAGGGGTGGACATCAGGCGGCAGCCTTGTTGGCGGACTTCGGACGGATGCCGAGCAGATGGCTGATCGCGAACACGAGGTCGGCGCGGTTCATGGTGTAGAAATGGAAGGTGTCGACGCCATGCTTGGCGAGCTTTTGCACCTGGCCTGCGGCGACGGTCGCCGCGACCAGCTTGCGGGTCTCGGGATCGTCGTCGAGACCGTCGAATTTTTCGGCCAGCCAGTCCGGCACCGTCGTGCCGGCGCGGGTCACGAAGCCACGCGCCTGCTTGAAATTGTGCATCGGCATGATGCCGGGCACGATCGGGATCGTGATGCCGCGGGCGCGGACACGGTCGAGGTAGCGGAAGTAGAGATCGTTGTCGAAGAACACCTGGGTGATGGCGCGGGTGGCGCCGGCGTCGACCTTGGCCTCGAGCATGTCGATGTCGGCGTCGAAGTCGCGGCTCTCGGGGTGCTTCTCCGGATAGGCGGAGACCGAGACCTCGATATCGGGATGGCGCTTCTTGATGCCGGCGATCAGCTCGGGCGAGCTCTGATAGCCCTCGGCATGGGTGTAGTAGGGCGTGCCGATGCCGCCGGGCGGATCGCCGCGAAGCGCCACGATGTGGCGGACGCCGACCTCGTGATAGCGGTCGACGACCTCGTCGATCTCGTGGCGCGAAGCGCCGACGCAGGTGAGATGCGCCGCCGGCAGCAGCGCGGTCTCCTTCAGGATGCGCGCGATCGTGGCGTGGGTGCGCTCGCGCGTCGAGCCGCCCGCGCCGTAGGTCACCGAGACGAAGCTCGGCTCCAGAGGGGCGAGGCGCTCGATCGAGGCCCACAGCGTCCGGTCCATCTCCTCGGTCTTCGGCGGGAAGAACTCGAACGAGATCTTCGGCCGGATGATTGCGGAGTGGCCGTCGGCGATGGCGGTGGCGAGGTCGGTCATGGCAGCGCAGGTTCCCGGTGGCGCGTAAATTTCAACTCAAGAGGGGATCGCTCTTTGGATGTGGGAAGATAAGGGAAGTGCGTCGCAATAGACAGCCCACCCTAAATGGGATTTCGCCCACTTGTATGTATTTTGATGACTTTTGTCCGCTGTCATCGATTGTGTGATGGGCAGATAAAATGTTGATGTTTCAATGTGTGCTGGCTGTGGGTGAACGGATTTGATCGAGATCGAGTGTGGGACGTCTCGATGGCGATGTTGTATACAATGTCCGTGTCCCAACTCGGGATGATGTCGATCCCTGCATTTCCAGCAGGGCTCCGCCGCGGTTGGCCCATTGTGGCACGCCGCGCAGTCATTAGGTTGAAGCCATGATCCCGCTTTCAGTGCTCGACCTCTCCGTCACGACCACCGCCACGCCTGCCTCGGCGGCACTGCGCAACAGCATCGATCTGGCCCGCCATGTCGATCAGCTCGGCTACGTCCGCTATTGGCTGGCTGAGCACCACAGCCTGCCGTCGGTGGCGAGCCCGTCGCCCGACATCATGATTGGGCAGATCGCGGCAGCGACGCAGCACATCCGCGTCGGCTCCGGCGGCGTCATGCTGCCCAACCATGCGCCGCTGGTGGTCGCGGAGCGCTTCAAGATGCTGGAGGCACTGTTTCCCGGCCGGATCGATCTCGGCCTGGGCCGCGCGCCGGGCACCGACGGCACCACGGCCTATGCGCTGCGCAGCCGGCTCGACCGCCGCGAGGGCGACGACTTCCTGGAGCGGCTGCATGAGCTGATGCTGTGGGAGACCCGCGAGTTCCCTGCCGATCATCCTTACAACAACGTCATCGCCATGCCCGACGACGCGCCATTGCCGCCGATCTGGCTGCTCGGCTCCAGCGACTATTCCAGCGAGCTGTCGGCGCAGCTCGGCATGGGGTTCGGCTTCGCACATCATTTCGCCAGCCACGACGCCGTCGACGCGATGCGAACCTACCGCGCCCATTTCACGCCGTCGCGCTGGCGGACACAGCCGCATGCGATCCTGGCGGTCGCGGTGGTGACGGCCGAGACCGACGCCGAGGCGGAGCGGCTGGCGTCGTCGATGGACCTCAACCGCCTCAGGCGCGACCGCGGCCAGTTCCTGCCGCTGCCGAGCCCCGAGGAGGCCGCGGCGTACATGTATACAGACGCCGACCGCGCCTCGATCGCACGCAACCGCTCGCGGCTGTTCGTGGGCAGCCCGGCGACGGTGCGGGCCAAGCTCGATCCGATGATCGCGGCAAGCCAGGCCGACGAGCTGATGGTGATCACGGCGACCTTCGACCACGACGCCCGCAAGCGCTCCTACAGCCTGCTTGCCGACGCCTTCGGCCTGGAGCGGAAGGCGGCGGCGTAGTCCCGCACGAACCCAGCAGCCGATGAGTTCTGGATCGTGCAGCATCAAGATTCAGCTCTCCCCGACGGGGCTAGCGTGAGCACGCATCTCGAAGTCGGATCCAGTCACTTCAAGGCACGGACGGTGGGCTCCCTCGCCCCGCTTGCGGGGAGAGGGTTGGGGTGAGGGGGGCTCTCCTCGAGCACCGCATTCGCGGAGAGCCCCCCTCACCCGGATTGCATCTTTCGATGCAATCCGACCTCTCCCCGCAAGCGGGGCGAGGTAAAATCCCGTCGCCGCGAAGATGTGTGCTCGAACTAGCCCCCACTTGGACGAACGGAGTTCGTGCAGAGAGTTGAGGCGAACAATGGCGCGATCGGGACTTCGAAGCGCGCCGTGCCGGTCTCACCATGTGATCAGCGGAGAGCGGCGCAGGAAGCTGTCGTCGCTCACCTGGTCCACCGCGAAGCGCGCGACATCGGCCCGCGCGATCGTGCCGCCGTGAAAACCTGTGAGGTCCGTCAGCGCGCGGACCGTCTGGCCGCCCGGCTTGTCGTTGAGCATGGCGGGACGGACGATGACCCAGTCGAGCCCGCTATCGCGGATGATCGCCTCCTGCCGGTTCTTGTCGGCATAGACGTTGCGCAGCAGCAGCGGCAGGATCAGCCGGTCGTAGACGAAGCCGCCATGTCCCCGGCTGTCGCCTGCGCCGATCCCGGTGATGGCGACAAGGCGCGCAACATTCTCGGCCTCCATCGCCTTGACGAGCGCCCGCGTCGATGTCGAGAGCGTGGTGACCTCGCGAAACGGGCTGAGCGAGGTGCCCAAGGAACTGATGACGACATCCTGTCCCTTGAGCGCCTTGCGAAGCGTGGCTTCGTCGCGCGCATCGCCGACGATCAGTTGCGCGCCTTGCAGGTCCCCGGCCTTGTCGGGCGAGCGCACCAGCGCGGTGACGTGATGGCCGCGCGCCAGCGCGTCGCGCACGATCAGCCGTCCGGTGCCGCCGGTGGCGCCAAGCACGAGGATGTTAGACTTGGGTGTGGTGACATTGCTATCTTGACTGGTCATGATGATCTCCATGGAGGGGGCGCATTCGCGGAAGCGCGCCGCGCAATTCGGTTTCGGGGGATGATGAGCGGCTCGGCTTCAGGCCGTGGCCGAGATCTCGGCGACAAAGTCGCGGTACGAGCGCAGCGGCCGGCCCAGCAGCGTGGTGAGGCGCGCGACGTCGCCCTCGTCCGGCACCATGCCGTCGGTCAGGAAGCGCTCGGCCATCAGTCGCATGTCGAACGCCATCCAGCTCGGCATGACCTGCCGGAGGTTGGTCTCGAACTGCGCGGTGTTGTCGCCGCCATAGGCGATCGTGCGGCCCAGCACGTCAGACCAGATCGCAGCGGCATCAGCGCCGGTCAGCGTGTCCGGACCGACCAGGTTGATGCGATCGAGCGGCAGCGGCACGGCTGACTGCTCGCGGCGGATCAGCTCGATCGCTGCGATCTCGCCGATGTCGCTGACGTCGATCATCGCGAGGCCCTTGGCTCCGATCGGCATCGGGTAGACGCCGTAGTCGAGCACGACGTCCTTGATCGCGAGATCGTTGTTCATGAAGTAGGCGGGGCGCAGGATGGTGGCGTTCAGGCTCAACTGCTCGATCATCCGCTCGACGGCGAACTTGCCGGCGAAGTGCGGCACGTTGACGTAGACGTCGCTGTGGATCACCGAGAGATAGACGATGCGCTCGATGCCGGCCTCGCGGACCAGATTGAGCGCGATCAGCGCCTGAGTGAATTCATCAGGCGTGACGGCGTTGAGCAGGAACAGGGTCGAGACGCCCGAGAACGCGCCGCGCAGCGAATCGACGTCGAGCAGGTCGCCTTGGGCGATCTGAACGCCCGCCGGAAGGTTGGCCTTGCCAGGATCGCGGACGAGGGCGCGGACATCGGCCCCGCGCCTGACGAGTTGTTCGACGACGCGACGGCCGACGGTTCCAGTGGCACCGGTCACGAGGATGGTCATGGGATCACTCCGGGTTGGTGTTGAGACACCCGGAAGATATCGATCCACATGCGAGCCAATAGGCGCTATATTTGGACATGTCGTCTCATTGGCAGAACAGATGGATCTGCTTGCGCTCTCCGATTTCACGCTCGTCGCCCGCCATGGCGGCTTCGGCCGGGCCGCCCGCGCCAGCGGTCGTCCCAAGGCAACGCTGTCCCGCCGCGTCGCAGAGCTCGAAGCGAGCCTGGACATCAGGCTGATCGAGCGCGGCGGGCGCACACTGAAGCTGACCGAGGAAGGGCGGGCGCTGTTCGAGCGCACGGGCGCGCTGCTGACCGAGCTCGACGAGACCGTCGGTGCGATAGCCTCAGGCGGCGACCAGCCGCGCGGCCGGTTGCGGATCAGCGCGCCGCTGCTGTTCTCGCAGACCGCGATGGGCAAGCTCGCCGCTACGTTCGCGCTCAGATATCCGGAGGTCCGGCTCGAGGTGACGACCGACGACCGCGCCGTCGACATGGTCGAGGAGGGCTATGACCTGGTGATCCGGGTCAATCCCGATCCCGATGAGAGCCTTGTCGGCCGCATCTTCCTGCGCGATCGACTGGTGGTCGTGGCCAGCCCAAGCCTGACGCGGCCGGCGGACGGCGCGCTCGTTCCTGCGGTTGTTCGTAGCACCGAGCAGATCGCAGCGTGGGACGTCTTGGCTGCAACGGGATCGTCGCGCATCGCGATCGATCCGATCCTGCGGTTGTCATCGCTGATCATGGTGCGCGATGCGGTCCGTGCCGGCGTCGGTGCCGCATGCCTGCCGCTCTCGCTCGTCAGCCACGATCTGGCGGCTGGCCGGCTGGCGCATTGGGGCGATTTGGACGCGCCAGCGGTTGCGCTGTGGGCGCTGTATCCGTCGCGGCGGCTGTTGAGCGCGCGCGTCTCCGCCTTTCTCGACCATCTGAAGCAGGCATTCCCGGTGGGAACGCCGGCCGAGCTGGCGGCCTATGTGGAGCCGCGGGATGACGGTCCGATCATTCCATCCGCTCGCTGAAGGTCGCGCGGAACGGATGCGCCGGATAGACGCCGACGATGCGCAGTTCGCGCGAGAAGAACTTCAATTCCTCCAGGGCGAAGGCCAGCCCCTTGTCGTCGGGATGGCCATCGACGTCGGCGTAGAATTGCGTGGCGAAGAAATTGCCGTCGACCATGTAGCTCTCGAGCTTGGTCATGTTGACGCCGTTGGTCGCGAATCCGCCGAGCGCCTTGTACAGCGCAGCCGGCAGGTTGCGGACGCGGAACACGAAGCTCGTGACCAGCGGCCCGGAGTTCTGCTCGGCCCATTGCTCCTGGCGCGCCAGCACGACGAAGCGGGTGGTGTTGTGGGCCTCGTCCTCGATGTCCTCGGCGAGGATGTCGAGGCCGTAGATCTCGGCGGCGAGGCGCGAGGCGATCGCCGCGACGCTCCTGTCGCCGCGCTGGGAGACGTCCCGGGCGCTGCCCGCGGTGTCACCGGCGACGATCGGCCGGACGCCGAGCTGGCGGATGATGCGGCGGCACTGGCCGAGCGCATGGACGTGGCTCTCGACCGTCTTGATGTCGGCGAGCCTGGTGCCCTTCAGCGCCATCAGCTGGTGGCGGACCGGCAGGAACCACTCGCCAATGATGTAGAGGCCGGAGGCCGGCAGCAGGTGATGGATGTCGGCGACGCGGCCGGCGACCGAATTCTCGATCGGGATCATGCCCAGGTCAGCCTCGCCGGAGGAGATCGCGCTCAGCGCGTCCTCGAAGGTCGCGCACGGCATGGCCTCGGCGGTCGGATAGGCCTCGGAAATGGCGATGTGGGAATTGGCTCCCGGCTCGCCCTGGAATGCGATTTTCAAGATCTTGCTCATGAGGGGCCTTGTAGCAGCAGCTTAAGACTTGGACAGCAGCCGGCGTGCGGTTTCGAGGTCGGCGGGGGTGTCGACGCCGCGGGGCACGGCGTCGACGACTATCACGTCGATGCGCATGCCGGCTTCCAGCGCCCGCAGCTGTTCCAGCTTTTCCTGTTGCTCCAGCGGCGACGGCGGCAGGCTGACGAAGCGCTCCAGCGCCGCCCGGCGGTAGGCGTAAAGCCCGATGTGATGGTACCTCGGTCCGTCGCCATACGGCGCCGTGGCCCGGGTGAAATACAACGCGCGCATGCGCCGGCCGCCGAGAGGCGAGCCGACCGCCTTGACGACGTTCGGATTGAGGCTCTCCTCCTCGGTATGGATCTGCGCGGCAAGGGTCGCGATGTCGACGGCGGGATCGTCCAGCGGCGGCAGCACGTCGCTGATGTTCTGCGGGTCGATGGTCGGGAAATCGCCCTGCAGATTGACCACGATCTCGGCCTCGCGGGCAGGGTCGAGCTTGCACATGGCTTCGTAGATGCGGTCCGACCCGGAGGGATGATCGGGCTTGGTCATCACCACCTCGCCACCCGCCGCCGTCACGGCGTTCGCGATCTCCAGCGTGTCGGTTGCCACGGCCACGCGGCCGATCGCGGCCTCCTGCGCGCGCCGGAGCACCTGCACGATCATCGGCTGGCCGGCGATATCGAGCAGCGGCTTGCCGGGCAGGCGGGTCGAGGCCATGCGGGCAGGGATCAGCACGAGGATTTTGGACTTGGTCATCCGGGAAACGGCAGGTCGGAGCCGGTCGCAACAGCGCGGGCCGGACTGGATGGGGACAGCAGGGGCGGCCCGCTTATACGGGTTGCCAGAGCACGGGCAAACCGATATCTCACTTCTGCCGCAGGGGGAGGCGCGACGGCTCGATTCCGCTCGATGCCTTGACGAATCCTGGGGCGATTCACGGTCGCGGCCCCGCGGCCTCCCAAGCAATGAAATCCGCCCTCGGAGCCTGATTCCAAAATGGACTCCTTCGAACTGAACAAAATCCTCGGCGCCGTTCTGGCCGCCTGTCTGGTCGTGCTGGTCACGAGCTTCTCCGCTGGCGCGATCTTCGCGCCGAAAATGCCGGAGAAACCGGGGTTCGAGATCGCCGTGAAGGAGGCCCAGGGCGCAGGCAAGGAAGCCGCTGCGCCGGCCGCGGCCGAGCCGATCGAGAAGCTGCTGCAGACCGCCTCGGTCGAGAAGGGCGCTGCCGCCGCCAAGAAATGCGCGGCCTGCCACACCTTCGACAAGGGCGGCAAGAATGCCGTCGGCCCCAACCTCTACGGCATCGTCGGCGACAAGATCGGCGAAGGCCGCGGCTTCAACTTCTCGGCCGCGATGAAGGCCAAGGGCGGCACCTGGACGATCGAGGATCTCAACCACTTCATCGCCAATCCGAAGGGCTACATCCCGGGCACCGCGATGGGCTTTGCCGGCATCCAGAAGGACTCGGAGCGCGCCGACGTGCTGGCCTACCTGAACTCGCTGTCGGACAATCCGGCGCCGCTGCCGACCGCAGCCAAGTGATCGGCTGCTAAACCCCCCAATTTCCGACGGCCGGGCCTCAAGCCCGGCCGTTTTGCTTTGCGGGACGAAATTCGCCGCATTTGGGACCTTTGGTCGCATCCACCTCGTTCACAACCCGGTATCATGAGGAAAAAGCAAGGTTATTGGTCGAAACCTTGCCGTATATTGGTCCCCTGAATGGAACGGGTTCGCGGGGCCGGAGTACCCTGGCTGAGGCCGGCGAAACCTGCCCTTGCGAATTGGGTTACGATCGAACGTTGGATCTGGGAGCAGCAGCGGCCACGGCCGACCACCTGCTTCAAGCGGTCTTATTCAGAGGAAGTCTCATTTGACGATTACCCGACGACAGCTCCTGCAGAGCAGCGTCTTCGCTGCGATGACCCCGGCGCTCGGCACCGCCGCCAGCCTTGCCCCGCTCGACGCCGCGCAGGCGCAGGCAGGTGAGCAACTGGTCTGGCGCCACGGCCTGTCGCTGTTCGGCGAGATCAAGTACCCGGCGGACTTCAAGCGCTTCGACTACGTCCATCCCGACGCGCCCAAGGGCGGCACAGCGCGGATGATCTCGCTCGGCACCTTCGACAATTTCAACATCGTCGTGATGTATGTGAAGGGCAACATCGCGTCCGCGGCGGGGCTGGTCTACGAGACCCTGATGACGCGCTCGCAGGACGAGGTGTCGACCGAATACGGCCTCCTCGCCGAGTCGGCGGCCTATTCGGACGACTACTCCTGGGTCATCTACCGGCTGCGCAAGGAAGCGCGCTGGAACGACGGCAAGCCGGTGACGCCCGAGGACGTCATCTTCTCGCTTGACGTGCTCAAGAAGAACAGCCCGCACTACTCCTCCTACTACCGCCATGTCGTGAAGGCCGAGAAGACCGGCGACCTCGAGGTCAAGTTCACCTTCGATGGTCCGGGCAATCGCGAGCTGCCGCACATCGTCGGTGAGCTGCTGGTTCTGCCCAAGCACTGGTGGGAAGGCACCGACGCGCAGGGCCGCAAGCGCGACGTCACTGCGACGACTTTGGAGCCGCCGCTCGGGTCGAGCCCGTATCGCATCAAGGAGTTCGTGCCCGGCCGCTCGATCAAGATGGAGCGCGTCAAGGACTACTGGGGCGCCAACCTGCCGGTCCAGATCGGCCAGAACAATTTCGACGAGCTGCAGTTCGAATATTTCCGCGACAACATCGTCGCCCTCGAGGCCTTCAAGGCCGATCAGGCCGACTGGATCAACGAGAATTCCGCCAAGCAATGGGCGACGGCCTACGACTTCCCGGCCATCAACGACAAGCGTGTGGTCAAGGACGAATTCCCGATCAGCGATTCCGGCCGCATGCAGGGCTTCGCCTTCAACCTGCGGCGTCCGCAATTCCAGGACGCGCGGCTGCGGCGTGCCTTCAACTACGCCTTCGATTTCGAGGAGATGAACAAGCAGCTGTTCTACGGCCAGTATAAGCGGATCAACAGCTATTTCGAAGGCACGGATCTGGCCTGTTCCGGGCTGCCGCAGGGCCAGGAGCTGCAGATCCTCGAGGAGCTGCGCGACAAGGTGCCGCCGGACGTGTTCACCACGGTCTACCAGGCCCCGGTGGGCGGCAATCCCGAGAACGTTCGCGCCAATCTGCGCGAGGCCACCAGGCTGCTGAAGGACGCAGGCTTCGAGATCAAGGACCGCAAGCTCGTCGATCCCGCCGGCAAGCCGGTCACGGTCGAACTCTTGGTCCAGGACCCGTCCTCCGAGCGTATCGTGCTGTTCTACAAGCCGTCGCTGGAGCGCCTCGGCGTCGCTGTCACGGTACGCCAGGTCGACAACGTCCAGTATGAGAACCGGGTGCGCACCTTCGACTACGACATGATCATCGATGTCTGGGGGCAGTCGCTGTCGCCCGGCAACGAGCAGCGCGATTTCTGGGGTTCCAAGGCCGCCGACGAGTCCGGCTCGAAGAACACGATCGGCATCAAGAACCCCGCTGTGGACGCGCTGATCGAGAAGATCATCTACGCCAAGGATCGTGCCTCCCTCGAAGCGGCGACGCATGCGCTCGACCGGGTTCTGCTGTGGAATTTCTACGTCGTCCCCCAGTTCACCTACCCGTTTGCGCGCAGCGCGCGCTGGGACCGCTTCAGCCATTTCACGCCGTTCCCGAAATATGCGCGGTCCGGCTGGCCGAATCTGTGGTGGTACGATGCCGACAAGGCCGCCAAGGTGAAGCGCTCTTGAGCCGGCTCCCGCATCTGTCGCGCCGCGGCGTGCTCGGGCTTGGGTTCGGCGCGCTCAGCTATCCGCTGCTGACGCCGGCCGTGGCCGCGGAGTTCGGCCCCGAGTCGCACGGCACGTCGGCCTTCGGCGACCTGAAATATCCAGCCGACTTCCATCATTTCGATTACGTCAATATCGACGCTCCGAAGGGCGGGATGTTCTCGCTGATCCCCTCGGTGCGCGCCTATAACCAGTCCTATCAGACCTTCAACTCGTTCAATGCCTACGTCCTGAAAGGTGAGGGCGCGCAGGGCATGGACATGACGTTCGCGACCCTGATGGTGCGCGCGAGCGACGAGCCGGACGCGGTGTACGGGCTGGTCGCGAAATCCGTGGCGATCTCCGCGGACAAGCTGGCCTACCGCTTCACCTTGCGGCCCGAGGCGCGCTTCCATGACGGCAGCAGGATCACCGCGCAAGACGTCGCCTTCTCGCTGAACACGCTGAAGGAGAAGGGCCATCCACTGATCGTTGTTCAGCTGCGCGACTTCGTGAAGGCCGAGGCGATCGACGATGCGACCGTCGTGGTGAGCTTCGTCGAGAAGCGCGCGCGCGACGTGCCGCTCTATGTCGTGACCCTGCCGATCTTCTCCAAGGCCTGGTACGCCAACCGCGCGTTCGACGAGGGTCCGCTCGACGTGCCGCTCGGCTCGGGGCCGTACAAGGTCGGCAAATACGAGATCAACCGCTACGTCGAGTTCGAGCGTGTCAAGGACTGGTGGGCGGCCGATCTGCCGGTCAGCCGCGGCATGTATAATTTCGACATCGTGCGCTACGAGTTCTATCGTGACCGCGACGTCGCCTTCGAGGGCTTCACGGCCAAGAGCTATCTGTTCCGCGAGGAGTTCACCGCGCGCATCTGGGCGACGCGCTACGACTTCCCGGCGATCAAGGACGGCCGCGTCAAGCGCGAGCTCTTGCCGGACGAGACGCCGTCCGGCGGGCAGGGCTGGTTCATCAACACCCGCCGCGACAAGTTCAAGGATCCCCGCGTCCGCCAGGCGTTGACCTACGCGTTCGACTTCGAGTGGACCAACAAGACCATCATGTACGGCGCCTATGCGCGCACGGTGTCGCCGTTCCAGAACTCGGACATGGTCGCGGTCGGGCCGCCCTCGCCCGAGGAGCTGAAGCTGCTCGAGCCGTTCCGCGGCCAGGTGCCCGACGATGTGTTCGGCGAGCCGTTCGTGCCGCCGGTCTCGGACGGCTCCGGCCAGGATCGCGCGCTGCTGCGCAAGGCGACGCAACTGCTGCAGCAGGCCGGCCTGCCGGTCAAGGACGGCAAGCGGCTGCTGCCGTCCGGCGAGGTGTTCGCGATCGAGTTCCTGATCGACGAGGTCTCGTTCAAGCCGCACCACGGCACGCTGATCAAGAACCTGCAGACGCTCGGCATCGACGCCGATCTGCGGATCGTCGACGCCGTGCAATATCGCGCGCGGGTCGAGGACTTCGACTTCGACATCGCCATTCAGCGGATGTCGATGTCGCCGACCCCCGGCGACGGCCTCCGGGCTTACTTCACCTCGGACACGGCAAAGACCAAGGGCTCCTACAATCTCGCCGGGATCAGCAATCCCGCGCTCGACGCGCTGGTCGCCAAGGCCATCGCCGCGGAGACGCGCAGCGAGCTGACCTTGGCCTGCCGGGCGCTCGACCGCGTGTTCCGCGCCGGCCACTACTGGATACCGCAATGGTATCGCCAGACCCACCCGATCGCCTATTGGGATCAGTTCGACCATCCGCCGAAGCCGCCGAAATACGCCTCGGGCGTCGGCGCCCCCGACATCTGGTGGTACGATGCCGCCAAGGCCGCAAAGCTGGAGCAGGCGAAGTAGTTCATGGCTGCCTATATTGCCCGTCGCATCTTGCTGATGCTCCCGACCCTGCTCGGGATTCTCTTCATCTCCTTCGTCGTGGTGCAGTTCGCGCCGGGCGGTCCGGTGGAGCGCGTCATCGCGCAATTGACCGGCGCCGACACCGGCGGGACCTCGCGGATTTCAGGCGGCAGCGGTTCGGATTTCGGCGCGCGGCCGCCGGGACAGGTGGGATCCGGCAGCGAGCTGAACTCGAAATACCGCGGCGCGCAGGGGCTCGATCCCGCCTTCATCAAGCAGCTCGAAAAGCAGTTCGGCTTCGACAAGCCGGCGCCGGAGCGGTTCGCGCTGATGGTCTGGAACTTCGCGCGCTTCGATTTCGGCAAGAGCTATTTCCGCGACACGTCAGTGCTGCAGCTCATCAAGGAGAAGCTGCCGGTGTCGATGTCGCTCGGCATCTGGATGACCTTGCTGACCTATTTGATCTCGATTCCGCTGGGGATCCGCAAGGCGGTGCAGGATGGCTCGCGCTTCGACGTCTGGACCTCGGCCGTGATCATCGTCGGCTACGCCATTCCGGGCTTCCTGTTCGCGATCCTGCTGATCATCCTGCTCGCTGGCGGCTCGTTCCTCAACATCTTCCCGCTGCGCGGGCTGACCTCGGATGGCTGGTCGGACTTCCCGTGGTACTGGAAGATCATCGACTATTTCTGGCATCTCACTTTGCCGCTGGTGTCGATGGCGCTCGGCGCCTTCGCGACCATGACCTTGCTGACCAAGAACTCGTTTCTCGACGAGATCCGCAAGCAATATGTCATGACCGCGCGCGCCAAGGGCTGCAGCGAGAACCAGGTGCTGTACGGCCACGTCTTCCGTAACGCCATGCTGATCGTGATCGCCGGCTTTCCGGGCACCTTCATCCACGCGTTCTTTTCCGGCTCGCTGCTGATCGAGACCATCTTCTCGCTGGATGGGCTCGGCCTGCTCTCGTTCGAGAGCATTCTGAATCGTGATTATCCCGTTGTGTTCGGCAATCTCTTCATCTTTTCGCTGCTCGGCCTCGCCATCAACCTGGTCTCGGATCTGACCTACATGTGGATCGATCCGCGGATCGACTTCGAGGCACGGGAGGTCTGATGACGATCACAGCCCCCCCTCCGGTCGAGACCACGGCGCAGGCCCCGCTCGGCGAGGCCGTGCCGCCGACGCGGCATCGTTTCCGGCCGTCGCCACTCAACCAGCGCCGCTGGCAGAACTTCAAGGCCAACCGCCGCGGCTACTGGTCGCTGTGGCTATTCCTGTTTCTGTTCGTCGTCTCGCTGTTCGCCGAGCTGATCGCCAACGATCGGCCGTTCCTGATCAAGTTCGACGGCCACCTTTACTTCCCGGCGTTCGTCTCCTATCCGGAAACGGCATTCGGCGGCGACTTCGAGACCGCGGCCGACTACCGCGATCCCTATTTGCAGAAGCTGATCGCCGACAAGGGCGGTACGGTGATCTGGCCTTTGATCCGCTATTCCTACGCCACGCATAATCTCGACCTGCCGACGCCCGCGCCGTCGCCGCCGACCTGGATGCTGAAGGAATCGCAGTGCAAGGCGGTGGTCGAGAGAAAGGGGCTGAAGAGCTGCCGGGATCTCGAATACAACTGGCTCGGCACCGATGACCAGGGTCGCGATGTCGTCGCGCGGCTGATCTACGGTTTCCGCATCTCCGTCCTGTTCGGCCTGTCCCTGACGTTCTTCTCCTCGATCATCGGCATCGCGGCCGGCGGCGTGCAGGGCTATTTCGGCGGCTGGGTCGATCTCCTGTTCCAGCGCTTCATCGAGATCTGGAACGCGATCCCCTATCTCTATCTGCTCCTGATCCTGTCGGCGGTGCTGGTGCCCGGCTTCTTCACGCTGCTCGGGATCATGCTGCTGTTCTCCTGGGTGTCGCTGGTCGGCCTGGTCCGCGCCGAATTCCTGCGCGGCCGCAATTTCGAATACATCCAGGCCGCGCGCGCGCTCGGCGTCTCCAATGCCGTCATCATGTGGCGGCATCTCCTGCCGAACGCGATGGTCGCGACCATGACCTTCCTGCCCTTCATCGTGTCGAGCTCGGTGATGACGTTGACCGCGCTCGACTTCCTCGGCTTCGGCCTGCCGCCCGGCTCGCCGTCGCTGGGCGAGATGCTGTCGCAGGCCAAAGCCAATGTGCAGGCGCCGTGGCTCGGCCTGACCGGCTTCTTCTCGGTCGCGATCATGCTGTCGCTGCTCATCTTCATCGGCGAGGCCGTGCGCGACGCGTTCGATCCGCGCAAGACGTTCAGGTGACCGACATGGATGCGATCAGCCAGCCGCTGCTCTCGGTCAGCGATCTCTCGGTGACCTTCCACCAGCAGGGCCGCGTGTCGACCGCCGTCGACCACGTCTCGTTCGACATCAGGCGCGGCGAGTGCGTTGCCCTCGTCGGCGAATCCGGCTCGGGCAAATCGGTCAGCGCGCTGTCGGTGCTGAAGCTGCTGCCCTATCCGGTCGCCTCGCACCCGTCGGGCAGCATCCGCTTCAACGGCCGCGATCTGCTGCCGCTGTCGGAGGGCGAGATGCGCGGCATCCGCGGCAGCGACATCTCCATCATCTTCCAGGAGCCGATGACCTCGCTCAATCCGCTGCACACGATCGAGCGGCAGATCGGCGAGATCCTGCATCTGCATCGACCGATCTCGAACGGCGCGGCGCGGGCGCGCGTGCTCGAGCTGCTCACGCAGGTCGGCATCCCCGAGCCGGAAACCCGGCTCGGCAGCTATCCGCATCAGCTCTCCGGCGGCCAGCGCCAGCGCGTGATGATCGCGATGGCGCTCGCCAACGAGCCGGATCTGCTGATCGCCGACGAGCCGACCACCGCGCTCGACGTCACCGTGCAGGCACAGATCCTGGCGCTGCTCGCCGACATCCGCGCGCGGCTCGGCATGAGCCTGCTCTTCATCACCCACGATCTCGGCATCGTCCGGCGCATCGCCGATCGCGTCTGCGTCATGAACGGTGGCAAGATCGTCGAGCAGGGGCCGGTGGAGCAGGTGTTCACCGCGCCCTCCCATCCCTACACCAAGGCGCTGCTCGCGGCCGAGCCGAAGCCGGACCCGGCGCCGCCGCGGCCCGATCAGCCGGTCGTGATGCAGGCCAGGGACCTCAAGGTCTGGTTTCCGATCAAGCGCGGCCTGTTCCGCTCCACGGTCGGCCACATCAAGGCCGTGGACGGCGTCAGCATCGCCGTGCGCAAGGGCGAGACGCTCGGCGTCGTCGGCGAGTCCGGCTCCGGCAAGACCACGTTGGGCCTGGCGCTGCTGCGGCTGATCTCCTCCGACGGTCCGATCGTGTTCCTGGGCAAGGAGATCCAGGGCCTGTCCTTCAAGGATGTCCGGCCGTTCCGCCGCGACATGCAGATCGTGTTTCAGGATCCGTTCGGCTCGCTCAGCCCGCGCATGTCGGTCGGCGACATCATCGCCGAGGGCATCAGCGTGCATCAGCCCAGGCTCAGCGAAGAGGAGCGGGAGGCCAAGGTCATCAAGGCGCTGAACGAGGTCGGGCTCGATCCGGCGACGCGCTTCCGCTATCCGCACGAATTCTCCGGCGGCCAGCGCCAGCGCATCTCGGTCGCGCGCGCCGTCGTGCTCGAGCCGAGCTTCGTCGTGCTGGACGAGCCGACCTCGGCGCTCGACATGCTGTTTCAGGCGCAGATGGTCGCGCTGCTGCGCGACCTGCAGCGCAAGCTCGATCTCACCTACATGTTCATCTCGCATGATCTGCGCGTGGTCGCCTCACTCGCCAGCCACCTGATCGTGATGCGCCACGGCAAGGTGGTGGAGGAGGGGCCGGCGGTGGAGCTGTTCAAGGCGCCGAAGACCGACTACACCCGCGCGCTGTTTGCGGCGGCGTTCCGGAACGAGACCGCGGGGAACGGCGCGGCGGCGAGCTAGGGACCGGGCGCTCCTCGTCCGACGTTCGTTGCGGAATGGCCGCAGAAATCGCCGATGAAGCGGAATCCCTCGGGCCCCCCGGCGGTCACGTCCGGTCAGGCCGCGTAACCGGACTTACGGCGACCCGATGGGCAGGTCCGGAATTGGGCCAGATTCGGACCAACCACTTGTCGCTAGATCGTAAGCGCTGTTGATGGACCACCCGCGGGGGGCAGTGACAGTGCAATCAATTGGCAAACGGCTCCGCCAAGGAGCGCAATTGTTGCTCTGCGAGTTCAGTACGCATTCAACGTAGTTCGCTAGAAGCGATAGTTGACGCCCACGCGAACGATCTGGAGTTTCGTGCTCACCGTATGGTTTGCCACTTGTCCAGGGGGGCCAAATCCGGGTCCGTTGTTGAAAGTCGAATAGGAGAAGTTGCCGAGGTCGGCGTAGAGATACTCAACCTTCGCGGACCAATGGTCTCGGAATGCCCATTCGGCGCCACCGCCGGCTGTCCAGCCGACACGGGTGCTGCTGCGACCGCCGACATGACATTGATTCAAGCCGTTCACGATCGGGCAGCCGTCGGCAAAATCCCACGCAAATCTCTTTGATGCGTCGACATTGGCGATCGCCGCGCCGCCCGTGCCATAGATCATGATCCGGTCAAAGGCCCAGCCAATGCGCCCTCGGACCGTGGCGAACCAATTCATGCCAATGTCGTCGACTGATGCAACCGTTCTCCCCGATACCGGCTCGACAACATTGCCGGTGTTTCGCGACACCTTGCCGTCAATGCCGTTGAAATCGCCCTCGATACCTAAGACCAGGTGAGACCAGCCTGCCGTTGTTGGCTGCCAGTTGCATCCAGCCTGTCCGCCACCGGTAATGCCGGTGTGACTAAGGTTCGCCAGACCGGCATTGTTGATTGCCGTTCTTGCAGCGCCATTGATGAGATTGGGCGGGAACGGAGGCGCGTCGGTCGTCAGGTTGTGTTTCACCTGTCCCCCGCCGAGGTTTGCGCCGACGTAGCATCCCGTCCAACTAAACACGGCAAGCGGCGCAGGGGGCGGGGCCTTCAGCGGCAGATCGGCCGCCGACGCGGCCTGCGCAAATGGAAGGATTGAGATAGCAGAAATAATTGCCATGGATGCGTTACGCATCGTCACACTCCCAGCACGAGACCTGAACCACGCTATTCGGGGCGCGGGTCCAGGGTCAACAATGTTCAGTTGCCGTGTGTGTCAATATCAACCAGTGTAACATTTTAACCACAGGTTGTATGATGCAGGATGTAAAACCTCATTCATCGCGCAGCCGGTTCTTCGCAAAGTCCGCAATGGGTCAAAGGACTAAACCGCTCGCGCGGTAAGGCACGACAGCCGGCAGCACGGGTGCAGTGGCAAGCCGCCGTGTCCATGCTGCGGCGGCCGCATGATCGTCATCGAGGTCTTTGAGCAAGGCGCAACGCCGCGCCATCAACCGACTGCGCCAACCAGCGCCATCAGGATCGACACCTCATGACCGCACAACCGCCATCCTGCAAAGCTGCTCGTCGTGCCCGTCGCTCATCGACCGGCCCGGTGGAATGCGCCCAAACGTCCATCTGTCGTCGTCAATCCGCCGACAATTGACCGCTTGCCATGCCATCCACCGCTCATTCACCCGCCGCGCCATCGTCGCGAAGCTCGCTGCATCATTTCGAGCTCAATCAGCCAGATCGCCTGCGGCGCTCAAATCCCCATAGAGCCCGCCGCACCAGTCCTGCCCACCATGCGTGGTGTCCTCCCTTGGAGGCTTTCGGACGCCGGCCGCCCGAATGTGCCGCGCCGTCAATCATGCTGCCGGCATCCGAAGCCCTTCACAGCAGCGGACTCGCGCGCTGCACAAATCGAGACCTCGGGCGTCGATGCATATCTTCGCGATCGGAGCGTACTACTGGCGAGCCTGCTGAATTCTGGCCTTCAGCGTGGCAAGTCCGACCGCGCCGACGATGACATTGCCGCCGATGACATAGCTCGGCGTCCCGCTCAATCCCAATTTCTGCGCAAGATTGCCGCTCTCATCGAGGCTTTGGCGCACCTCCAGGCTGTCCATGTCCTTTTCAAGCTGAGCAACGTCGAGACCGATCGTCTGCGCGATGGCCCACGCGCGCGCCTTGTCGGCGGGTCCGCTGCTTTGGAGAAGCCGCTGATGAAAGTCGAGGTATTTCGCGCCCGTCGGGTCTTGCATGCGTACCGCTACCGCGACGCGCGCCGCCTCCAGCGAGCCGGGGCCGAGGATCGGAAATTCCTTGAGCACGATCTTGAGCTTGGGGTCGCTCTTCAACAATTCGAGTATCTCGCCGAGCGCGCGCTTGCAGTAGCCGCAGCTGTAATCGAAGAACTCGACCAGGGTGACATCACCCAGCGGGTTGCCGAGCGTGACCTGGTGCGCGGACGCGAACAAGGCCGGCGCATTTTGCTTGACCAGTTCAGTCTTGTCGGAGCCGGGCGCTGCCGCCGGCATCGCGGCTTGCCGCTTCTTGATCAGGTCGGAGATGGCCTGTTGCACGGCTTCGGGGTGCTTGGCGAGGTAGTCCTTCACGACCTGCTCGATTTCTTCGGGATGGGTCGCTATGTAGTCCTTGACGATCGCCTCGATGTCGCTGCGCGAACTCTCCGCTCGGCCGGGCTGCACGCAAAGCAAAGACAGCGTGAAGACGGCAGCCGCCGTGGCAACGCTACGGATCAAATTGGTCATCGGTCATCCTCCATATTGCTGCCGACTTCCGCAGTTGGCGTGCAGCAATGATTTGCGAATTCGTGTCCTCGTGCATCGCTGCTTCCTTCATCGTCGCGGCATCATCATGCCGGGCGGGGGGACCGGTCTGATCCCCGGCATGCGCGGCGCAAATCGGCCGGTCGGCCGGCAGCGCGCGCCAAGCGGCCCCGGAATCCAACCGGGGGGGCAGACGATCGGGCGACCGACATCCGGCGCCCGCCGGTCCCGTGTCACCCCCGGCTTGCGGGCCACGCACACGCCGTCGGCATTGCGCCGCTCACCAGGTTGGCACGTCGTCGGCAGCTTCGGAATCACGGGGACGACCGTGGTGGACTTCTTCTCGATCGTCTTGGAGCACTGGCTTCGATCCTTTGGGTCGACCGGGGCCGCGCAGCACTCGCCGCTCGTCGTCAGATTCGCGGACGCGCAGCATTTGCTATTCGCAGTCGGCACGAAGCCCGAGGCGCAACACTGTGAAAGTCTCGGCAGCCAGTGCAGCGGTATGCATAGCGTGCCGTCGGGGCTCGCAATCTGGCCGGCCGGGCAGCACTGTCCCTTCGACGTCGCCTGGCTCTTGAGACAGCACTTACCGGCGATCTTCATATAGCCGGGCGCACAGCAGCTGGGGCATTTCCAGTCTGGAATTTTCGGCTTCAACGGATCGCACACGCCGTTCACCACGGTCGTCCCGCAGCAAAGTTGTTGGCCAATCGGGCCGGAATAGATCTGGCTGTTCTCGCAGCATTCATTGTTCGGGCCGATCGCCGTCTGGTTGACGCCGCACATCGGCTTGGCGATATCAGTCGACGGATTGTTGTTCGAACAGATGCCCCCCGGCTGCAGGTCTTTGGGCGAGCAGCATTGGCCATTGACCAGAACATTGGGCGGGGCGCAGCTCGACGCGCAGCTCTTGGTCTTGATGATCCAGATCTGATTGGGCGGACAAACCGATCCGTCCGAACCGCAGACATGGGTCTTGCAGGTCTGCAGACCCGGCGGCCTCGGCATGCCGGCGGGAGGCGGCGCGCCGGCTGGACGCGGCGCCAGCCGTATCCGTGCGGCTTCCCTTGTACACGCGCGCAAGATGGCGATATCTCCCATGTGCCCGCGAGCTGATAGATCGGGCGGCGCGTCGGCATAGTCGATGAAGTAACTGAGCAGCGGTGGCTCATCGCCGCGGCGGATGCGCCAGATCGGATTCCCCTGCAGTCCGTCGATCGCAAGCGCGTCGTTCTGGCCGAGTTGAGCCACGAGCTTGGGATCGGTGGCGTTGCGCAATTGTTCGCCGGTGGTCCAGACGAAGCCGCCGCAGGAGGCCGGATTCATGGTCCCGCCCATGTCGTAGCTGTAGCCGATCGCGACGCCGCCATTGCCATTGCGGAAACGTTCGGGGAATCCCACCGCATATTCGTCCGGCAAGGGCTGCCAGATCGGCTGCTTGATCTCAGTGACACCGATCAGCGTATAGCGCAGCACGCGGCCGATCGACGGCGCGGACAAGGCCTCGAAATCCTGCGCCCCGGTCGGCGCCGGCCGCTCGGCCAAAAACATCCGTCCCTCATCGTCGAAAGTGATCCTGGAGATCTCGGTGGGACCGGCGGCGGACGGTACGACGACTTCGATTCTGGCGTCCGCACCGAACGAGCCGTTCGCGTTGAGCCCGACCGACCACACCCGCAAGCCCTCGGCGACCGCGTAGTAGAGCCGGCCGTCGCGAATGGCGAGGCCGAACACTCGCCGATCCGGTGCCGCGTAGCCCCAGGTCTCGGGCTGCGCGCTGTCGAATTGAGGACTCGTAATATCGACGCCTGGCCCGGCTGGCGCCGGCGCCGTTGGAAGTTCCGCGGCTGCGCTGCCGGCGACGCCGTGATCATAGACACCGAGGTCGACGCCGTTCGGGCCGAAGCGATGGATCAGCCCGGTCTCACGGTCGGCGACGAACAGAGACTTGGTCGCCGGATCATAGGCTAATCCCCCGAGCGCCGCGCCCGAATTGGCCTTGTCGCCCGTGGTGACATTCGCGAACAGCGTCACCGCGCCGGTGGCGCCATTGATCTTCCAGATCGATCCCGGACCGCCGCCCGGACCCCATTGTGCCGGCATGAAGGTCGCGCCGCTAGTCCCGAGCCTGACATGTTGCGGTCGACCTTCAGGTCCCGGCGCGACGATCGAGAGACCATAGGCGGATGTCGCCGCGACGTAAATGTTGGCGGGGGAACTGTCGTCCAGAGCGACGCCAAACACCTGCCCGATCGACTTCGCGCTGACGGTGAACGGTTTCGGCGCACCGACCAATTGCGCCTGGGGCGGACCGCCCATGCGTCTTAGATCGACGATGCGCAGCGACGGCCCTCCAGGATTGATGATGGTCCGAACGTCGGGATCCTGACCGGGCTCGATCTCGAACGGGCGAATAGCCCCGGAGAATCCGGTGACTGCAGCATCGCCGGGGGTGTAAACGCCGGGCGGCGTTTGCGCCGACGCGGGCCCCCCGAGTGCGAGAGGCAGGATCAGCAGCCAGGCGAGGTGCCGCATCGCACGGACGGCGGCTGTCAAGGACGTCTGTCGGCCAAGCTCAATCATGTCGGTCCGCCTCATTTCGGCTGCTTGGGCCGCGGCTCGCAGGAGCCGGTCTTGACGTTGGGCACGGTGTCGGGCGGGCAACATTCTCCACAATTGGTCATCTGCGCGGGATTGCAGCAGCTCCCGTCAAAGGCCATTCCCTGGCTCTTGTCGGAGCAGGGCGTGACACAGGGGCTGTTCTTGTCGCCGCCGAGTCTTGTCTGTCCGGCCGGGCAGGCCGCGGGCGGACACATGCCGTAGGGCGCAAAGCCGAAGACCGCCACCTGGTTGGTGTCGTCGCACAGGCACTCGGAGAGCCCGTCCGACTTCAACGCGCCGGGATGGGTGTCCTTCGGGCAATCGCACGAGAACACGTACTTGCTATCGCCGGATCCGGGGTTGGGGACCTGTTGCCAGTGCGGCACCATCGGTTTCGGACAGGTGCAGTAGCTGCTCCCTGTGTGGCAGGCATAGGCGCCGGGATCCGTGACCACCAGCGTCCCGTCGCCGGTTTCCACCATGCCCACGCCATATCGATCGTATTGATCCTGATAGACGCCTTTGCTGGAAGGGCTGAAGATCGAGCCGGGACCGCCGATGCCTTGACATTCCGGGTACCTCCACCACTCCATGTAAGGTACTTTTTCGCACGTCGCGTTGATCGCGGCGCATGTGGCTTGAACAGGCGGAAGGACCTCGCAATCGCCGCAGGACTGCATGCCAAGCTCTTCCTGCCCCCAGCACAGCACCTCCTGAAGACATGAGCCGATTTCGGAACCCAATCCAACGGTGCTCTGCTCGCTCTTGCAGGCGCATTTCACGACGTCTGCGGCCGCGCCAATGGCTGCGAGCTCCTTGGAAAGATCGCCGAGAACATTTTCTGCGATCGCGTTGCCAAAGATCGTGTTCAGCTTGCTGACGACTTGGTCGGCGTTGCCCTGCGCCTCTGCGCAGAATTGATTGACCAGGGCTTGCCCTTTCCCCGTGTCCGACCCTGACAAGGCGACGCCGCTGAGTGCTGCGGTCAGTGCAATCGCTGCGTAGCGGCTTGCGTCATTCTCATAGACCGACTTGCACACATATGCGGCGGACAGCGTCCCGATAAAGGCATCCGCGATGTCTTCTGGACTGCAGCCCGCCCGCGCCGGCGATGCCAGCAGAATCATCGCGGCGACGACGGCCGCTCCTTGAACCCGCCAGCGTCCTGCGCGCACCATGGTCCGCCCCTCTGTCGCATCAACGTGGGCGTTCTTCTCAATTCCAGCCTTGCGCTAGATCAACAGAGGCGACGGCAGCCGCGCCATCGACCGACTGCGCCAACCAGCGCCATCAGGATCGACACCTCATCACCGCACAACCGCCGTTCTGCAAAGCTGTTCGTCGTGCCCGCCGCTCATCGACCGGCCACGGTGGAATGCGCCTCCGCACCAGTTCTGCCCACCATGCGCGGCTTCCTCCCTTGGAAGCTTTCGGACGCCGGCCGCCCGAACATGCCGCGCCGTCAATCGTGCGGCCGGCATCCGAAACCCTTCACAGAAGCGGCAATCGTCTGCCGGGCCACGAATCTGTCGCTATACTCTCGAGATCGGGCGAATTACCAAAAGCGCCGACAGTCAGAATCTCAGCTCTCTTGGGCTGCGGCGAGAACCCACGCGATTGCGGGTGATTTGGCCGACGGGCGCGGTCCGCGAACGCCTGTCCAGTCCTCTCGCGAAAAATATTCATCTTTCTTTTTTTCGGAAATCGTGCATACTCCGCCCCGTCCTGCCCCACGAGAGGGACGTACGCGTCGTCACGGACGTCGGGTGCGGGATGCGATGGCCGCGATGATGTTGCAGTGTGCATGTGCGCACCGACGAACGGCGTCATGCGGACGGCGAAGTCGTGTGGTCCTGGCGCCCCGATGCTGGCGTCAAGGTCGCGGGAGCCGATGAGGCCTGCGGCCGACAGGGGCAAGAAAGCCGGTCCCTGGGGAGATCACGAAGTAAGTCGCAAAACATCGCGCAGGGAAGGCCGGATGTTCGGCCCGTACCTGTGGTGACTACCGCGTGCTTGTGTTGCACGCAACCACGGGTGCGGTCGGCACCCGGCCTTCCCTGCGCCCTCTCATGTTGCCGAGGGCGGATGATTGCAGCAGGACTCGGACCGATGCGGCCGCGAGAATGCGGATGCTTGCCCTGCTGTTTGGCGCGGCCTGTTGCTGTTTGATAGGTATATCGGACTCTTGCGCCGCTCTCTCCGCGTCATTGCGAGCGCAGCGAAGCAATCCAGAGTCGTGGGCGGGACTCTGGATTGCTTCGCTTAGGCTCGCAATGACGGAGGAGGGAGCCTGCGTCTCAAAACCTCATCGGGAGGACGCGCCAGCGCGATGAGGCGAGTCAATCCAGCCGCTTGATCGCGAGCACATCGCTCCCGCTCGCCTTGATACGGGCAATCGCTTCGCCGATCGGCTCGATCTGCGTGGCCATATGAAACGCGTTGGCGTGGACGATTGTGTCAGCATCGCGCACGATGGCGACGTGGCCCTTCCAGAACATCAGATCGCCGCGGCGAAGCGGCTCTCCCCCGTCGAGCAAGCGCCCCAGCGCGGCGAGCTGCATGTCGCTGTCGCGCGGGCACGGCACACCCGCAGCATTCAACGACACCTGCACCAGGCCCGAGCAGTCGATGCCGAGGCTGCTCTTGCCGCCCCACAGATACGGCGTGCCGACGAAGCGCTCGGCGACCGCGACATAATCGGGCTCGATGGCACCGAGCAGCGCCACGTGCGGCTTCGGCACGAACCAGCCCTCGGCCGTCACGGCGAAGCTCGCGTCCTCGCGGACCACCGCGACAGCGGACCCCATCGGCAGCGTCGCGACCGGCGGCAGCTTGATCGACGGACCCGGGAACGCGAAGCTGCGCAGTGCGCTGATCTTGTGCGTTGGCGCCGCAGCCGGCGTTGCCAGCGCCGCCTCCGGCAGCCAGCCGACATACTGATCGGCTGCAAGCTGGCCCCAGGCCCAGCCCTCGCCATTGCGATCGTAGACTATGACGCGCTCGCCCCTCAGCGCTTGCGTCGCCAGCTCGGCGCCGGAGAACGGCTGCTGGCGTAGCGGCGCGATGGAATCGACGACCACCAGCGCCTCGCCCTCGACGAAGCGCGCAGCCGTCACCTGTCCCTGGAGATGTTTCGCCGCGACGTCGCCGCGCGCAGGCGTGAGGCGCGGATCAGCCATAGCGCTCGCTCAGGAGCTTGTAGAGCGCACGCGCCGCCTGGCACTCGCCACCCTCGGGCCGGCCCGGCTTGGCGGATGGCGTCCAGGCGAAGATGTCGAGATGCAGCCAGCTCTTGGCGTGCTCGACGAAGCGCTGCAGGAACAGCGCGCAGGTGATCGAGCCGGCGAAGCCGCCCGAGGGCGCGTTGTTGATGGTCGCGACCTTGGAGTCGAGCCACGAGTCGTACGGCGCCCATAGCGGCATCCGCCACAGCGGATCGTTCTCGGCGGCAGCGCAGCGCGCGACGTCCGCGGCGAGCGCCTCGTCCTGGGTGTAGAACGGCGGCAAATCGGGACCGAGTGCGACGCGCGCGGCGCCGGTCAGCGTGCCCATGTCGATCAGCAGGTCCGGCTTGTCCTCGTCGGCCAGCGCCAGCGCGTCAGCCAGGACCAGCCGGCCCTCGGCATCGGTATTGCCGATCTCGACCGTGATGCCCTTTCGCGAGGGAAACACGTCGAGCGGACGGAAGGCGTTGCCAGCGACCGCGTTCTCGACCGCTGGAATCAGCACGCGCAGATGTAGCTTGAGCTTGGCATCCATTACCATCTGCGCCAGCGCCAGCACGTTGGCGGCGCCGCCCATGTCCTTCTTCATCAGGAGCATGCTGCTCGACGGCTTCAGGTCGAGCCCGCCGGTATCGAAGCAGACGCCCTTGCCGACCAGGGTCACCTTGGGATGCGATGGATCGCCCCAGACGAGCTCGATCAGGCGCGGCGCGCGGGTCGAGGCGCGACCGACGGCATGGATCAGCGGATGGTTCTGGCGCAGCAGATCGTCGCCGACGATGCTGGTGAAGCGCGCGCCGAAGCGGTCGGCGACCTGCTTCGCCGCGGCCTCGAGCTCCTCGGGTCCCATGTCGTTGGACGGCGTGTTGACGAGGTCGCGCGCCAATGTCGCCGCGTCCGCCAGGCGATTCAGCTCGGCGGCGTCGACGCCATCGGGCGGAACGAGGCGGACCTCCGGTGTCTCGGTCTTGCGGTAGCGGCCGAAACGGTAGCTGCCGAGCGCAAAGGCGAGCGCGGCGAGCCGTGCATCATGCGGCGCATTGGCGAAGCGGTAGGTGCCGGCGGGCAGCAGGCCGGGCAGGGCGCCCGGCCGGAACAGGTCACGGTGCTTGGCGTCGTCGTCCTCGAGGCCGAACAGCACCTGCGCGATGTGGCCGTCGGCGGCGGGCAGCGCCAGATAGCTGCCGGGCTTGGCGGCGTAGACGTTGGCCTCGGCGAAGTTGCGTGCTTCAGCCGACAGGCTCTCCTTGATCCCCGGCCAGCTCGCCTTCGTTACGAAGGTGATCGGGATGGCGGACGTTGTGGAGGCGGTCTCGAACATCGACGGCATGCCTAATGGTTCCCTAACTGGCGCGCGGCAGCCAGACTTCGCAGAGTTTGAAGGCCGCTGCAATCACGCCGGCCGCCTAGCCCGCAAACCGACGCGGATGTGACGATGGCGCCGTGGCCGCGCCATTAACCGGCTGTTAGCGTTAACAGTTTATTGCTGGCGCGTTCAATTCGCTCGTTCGAGTCCACGTGACATGCGTCAATCGCCTTCCATTCCTCGGCTGCTTACGTCCGTTGTCCTCACCGCGCTCGTCGCTGCGGGCCTCGGCGGCTGCCAGACCATGTCCGACGTCACGGGCTCGCTGCGCGGTCGGGCCGAGCCGCCGCCGCCCGCGACCCCGCAGCGCGCGGTCGAGGTGTATGGCGAGCGCTACCGCGCCAACCCCAAGGATGCGGCCATCGCGGTCGCCTATGGCCAGGCGCTGCGCAACAACGGCCAGCGCGAGCAGGCGGTTGCGGTGCTGGAGCAGGCGACGCTCGCCAACGCCGGCAACAAGACCGTGCTCGCGGCCTATGGCCGAGCGCTGGCCGACAACGGCAATTTCAAGCTCGCATTCGACGTGCTGTCGCGCGCGCACTCGCCGGACAATCCCGATTGGAAGCTGCTGTCGGTGCAGGGCACGGTGCTTGACCAGATGGGCCGCCACGAGGAGGCGCGGCGCTATTACGATAGCGCGCTGAAGATCGTGCCCGGCGAGCCCTCGGTGCTGTCCAATCTCGGCCTGTCCTACATGCTGACGCGGGAGCTGCCGAAGGCCGAGGAGGTGCTGCGGCAGGCCTACGGCTCGCAGGGGGCGGACGCGCGGGTGCGCCAGAACCTCGCGCTCGTCGTTGGCCTGCAGGGGCGCTTCGCGGAGGCCGAGCAGATCGCACGGGCCGATCTGCCGCCGGACGAGGCCGCCGCCAACGTCGCCTATCTCAAGCAGATGATTCAGGGGCAGAGCCAGGGCAAGGGCAAGGCGCGCAATCCGCCGATGGCCGCGCTCAACCAGCCGGACTGACGACGTGCCTCGCTGATGACCTGCCTATCGTGTCGCGCCTGTCAGCAGGCGGCGGCAGGTGTCGACGAACACGTCGGCGCCGGTGACGATGTCGGCATCGGAGGTGTTCTCGGTCCAGTGATGGCTGATGCCGCCGATCGACGGCACGAACAGCATGCCGGCCGGCATGATGGTGGCCAGCACCTGCGCGTCGTGTCCGGCGCCGCTCGGCATCCGCAGCGACTTGCCGGCCGCGAGATCGCGGCTGGCGGCCTCGACCGCATCCTGGAACGTGCCGTCCATCATGGCCGGCGCGCCGGTCCGGATGCGCTCGACGGCGACATGGCAGGGACCTGCGTCTGACGCCTGCGCAGCCATTTCACGCAGCAGCTCTTCGAGCCGGTCGACCACGGCGGCATTGTCGTCGCGGATCTGGAACAGCATTTCGGCCTGGCCGGGGATGATGCTCGGTGCGCCCGGATCGAGCGTGATGCGTCCCGTGGTCCACACCGTGCGCGGGCCGCAGGCGGCCGGAAAGCGCGCATCGATCGCCACACAGAACTTGGCGAGCGCGAGCCCGGCATCCTTGCGCACCGCCATCCGCGTCGTGCCGGCATGGTTCTGCTCGCCGGTGAAGGTGATGCGGTATTGCCAGATGCCGACGATCGAGGTGACGACACCGATCTTGAGCCCGCTCGCCTCGAGCGTGTCGCCCTGCTCGATATGAGCTTCGAGATAGCCGATATGCCGGCCGCGCTCGGCCTGCAGGCGCGGCCGTCCGGCGAGGCCCACCTCGGCAAGCGCCTCCCGCATCGTACGCGGGCTGCTGCGGTCGCGGGCAGCATCGATTTCGGCCTCGCTGACGTCGCCGACATAGGACCGGCTGCCGAGCATGCTGCCGAAATGGCCCTCCTCGTCGCACCAGGAGGCGACCTCCACCGCACCGACAATGGACGGATCGGGATTGAGCACGCGCGCCGCCTCCAGCGCGTAGACGACACCGAGCGGGCCATCGAGCCAGCCGGCCTGGTTCTGGCTCTCCAGATGCGATCCGGCCAGCAGCTTGGGGCCTGGCTTGGCGCTGGTGCCTAGCACGTTGCCGATGCCGTCGATATCAGGCGTCAGCTGCGCGTCGGGCAGGCGCTCGGCGAGCCAAGCGAGCGATTGACGATGGGCGTCGGAGAAGGTCGGCCGGTGCACGCCGGTCTTGTAGGTGCCGAAGGCGCGCAGTGCGTTCAGATCGGCGAGGACGCGGGCGCCATCGGCGCGGCGGAGCTTGTCGGACATCAGGCGGAGACCTCGATCATGCTCCGCCTAGCTTCCAGCGTAGAGCCACGACCGCAAGCGAAATTTCTCGCGAGCGGTCTACCTCTACTGCATGGCCGCGACCTTGATGCCGGTCGGTCCCAGAATGACCACGAACAGCACCGGCAGGAAGAACAGGATCATCGGCACCGTCAGCTTCGGCGGCAGCGCGGCCGCCTTCTTCTCGGCCTCGTTCATGCGCATGTCGCGATTTTCCTGCGCCATCACGCGCAGCGATTGCCCGAGCGGGGTGCCGTAGCGCTCCGATTGCTGGAGCGCGAGGCAGACCGACTTCACGCCTTCGAGGCCGGTGCGCCGGGCGAGGTTCTCGTAGGCCACCTTGCGGTCCTGCAGGTAGGAGAGCTCCGCGGTGGTCAGCGTGAACTCCTCCGACAGCGCGATCGACTGGCTCGAGATCTCGATCGCCACGCGGCGGAAGGCGGCCTCGATCGACATGCCGGATTCGATGCAGATCAGCAGCAGGTCGAGCGCGTCGGGAAACGCGCGCTTGATCGACAGCTGCCGCTTGGAAATCGCGTTGCTGAGGAACAGCATCGGAGCCTGCAGGCCGAGATAGGCCATGCCGACGCAGATGCCGATCTTGACCGGCATCGATTTCTGCAGATGCGCGATCACGAAGACGTACAGCACGGAACCGACGAACAGAACCAGCGGCGTCACTAGGCGCGCGAACAGGAAGGTGATGTAGGGCGCCTGGCCGCGGTAGCCCGCCATGATGAGCTTCTCGCGGGCCGCCTCCTGAGCGAGCCATTTGGTGAGGTTGAAATCCTCCACCACACGAGAGATGAGCTGCTTCGGCGTCTGCCGCAGCGAGACCTTCTCGCCGGCGTTCAACCGCTCGCGCTCGCGCTGCTTGATCCGCTCGCGTTCGCTGGCGACCGCCTTCATGCGCTTGTTCAGGTTCTCGCCTGCGAACAGCGGCATGATCAGCGTATAGACGGTGGCCGTCGCCGCGATGGCGGCGAAGAACATCGTCATGAAGTGCGGGTCGTGCAGCTTGGAGACCAGAATGTCGACCATGGTCCACCTCAGAAATCGAAATTGATCATCTTCTTCATGACCAGGATGCCCATCGACATCCAGATCACGCAGCCGACCAGCATCAACTGGCCGGTCGGATGGGTCCAGAGCAACGAGATGTAGTCGGGCGTGCTCAGATAGACCAGCAGCATCACGATCGGTGGCAGCGATCCGATGATGCCCGCGGACGCCTTGGCCTCCATCGACATCGCCTGGATCTTCTCGCTCATCTTCTTGCGGTCGCGCAGCACCTTCGAGAGGTTGCCGAGCGCCTCGGAGAGATTGCCGCCCGACTTCTGCTGGATCGCGATGACGATGCCGAAGAAGTTGGCTTCGGGAAGCGGCATCCGTTCATAGAGCCGCGCACAAGCCTCGCCGAGCGGCATGCCGATCGCCTGGGTCTCGATGATCCCGAGGAACTCGCTGCGCAAAGGCTCCGGCGCGTCGGCGGCGACGACCTTGATGGATTCGAACAGCGGCAGGCCTGCCTTGATGCCGCGCACGATCACGTCGACGGCGTCCGGCAATGCCGCCAGGAATTTCTTCTCGCGCCGCTTCTTGAGGTAGCCGAGGATCCAACGCGGCAGACCGAGACCGGCGGCGAAGCCGAGCCCGAGCGCGCCGAGCGGGCCGCCACCGGCGAAGAAGGCAACGGCGCAGACGACGAAGCCGAGGACACCGGAAACGATCCAGAATTTCTGCACGGTCCAGTCGAGTCCGGCCTGCGAAATCCGCATGTTCAGCGGGACTTTACTCTGCTTCTGGGCCTTCGCCTCGAGATCCTTCAGCGACGACTCGACCTGCTCGCGGCGCGAGCGTTGGCTGCGTTCGGCCTGTCGGACCACCGGCTCGGACTTGGCGACGGTGCTGCGCCGCTGCTCGGCCTTCCGCTCACCCGACAGCAGGGGATAAAGGAACACCCAGGCGATGCCGCCGATCGCGGTGGCGGCGAGGAAGGCAAGGGCGAGAGCCTGAAGCTTCATGGGGTCTCTCCTCAGTCCTTGCTCGCAACTTCGGCGGCATCGAGTGCAGCCGCAAGCCGCTTCTCTTCGCCGTAGTAGCGCGCACGTTCCCAGAACCGCGGCCGGCCGATTCCGGTCGAGCGGTGGCGCCCGATGATCTTGCCGTTCGCGTCCTCGCCGATCATGTCGTAGAGGAAGATGTCCTGGGTGATGATGGTGTCGCCTTCCATGCCCATCACCTCGGTGATGTGCGTGATGCGGCGGGAGCCGTCGCGCAGTCGCGCCGCCTGGACGATGACGTCGATCGAGGCGCAGATCATCTCACGGATGGTCCGCGACGGCAGCGAGAAGCCGCCCATCGTGATCATGGATTCGCAGCGGGACAACGCTTCGCGCGGGTTGTTGGCGTGCAGCGTGCCCATCGATCCGTCGTGACCGGTGTTCATGGCCTGCAGCAGGTCGAAGGCCTCGGGTCCGCGGACCTCGCCGACGATGATGCGCTCGGGCCGCATACGCAGGCAGTTTCTCACCAGCTCGCGCATCGTCACCTGGCCTTCGCCCTCGATGTTGGGCGGCCGGGTTTCGAGGCGCACCACATGTGGCTGCTGCAGCTGGAGCTCGGCGGCGTCCTCGCAGGTGATGACGCGCTCGTCGTGATCGATATAATTGGTCAGACAGTTCAGCAGCGTGGTCTTGCCCGAACCGGTACCGCCGGAGATCAGCACGTTGCAGCGGACGCGGCCGATGATCTGCAGGATCTCCGCGCCCTCCGGCGAGATCGCGCCGAACTTGACGAGCTGATCGAGCGTCAGCTTGTCCTTCTTGAACTTACGAATGGTGAGCGCGGGGCCGTCGATCGCCAGCGGCGGAACGATGGCGTTGACGCGCGAGCCATCGGCGAGACGCGCGTCGCAGATCGGTGACGATTCGTCGACGCGGCGGCCGACCTGGCTGACGATGCGCTGGCAGATGTTCAGGAGCTGCTGGTTGTCGCGGAACCGGATGCCCGTGCGCTGGATCTTGCCGTTGACTTCGATAAAGACCGTACCGGCGCCGTTGACCATGATGTCAGCGATGTCGTCACGCGACAGCAGCGGCTCCAGCGGGCCATAGCCGAGCACGTCGTTGCAGATATCGTCGAGCAGCTCTTCCTGCTCGGCGATCGACATCACGATATTCTTGATCGCGATGATCTCGTTGACGATGTCGCGGATTTCCTCGCGCGCGGATTCGCCGTCGAGCTTGGCCAGCTGAGCGAGATCGATCGCCTCGATCAGCGCCCCGAAGATCGTCGCCTTGACCTGATAGTAACTGTCCGAACGCCGGGCCTCGACAACCGGTGGTGGCGGCGGCGGAGCCTGCCGGGTCGGAGCTAGAGGTGGCGACGGCACGGCCGGAGACGCCGCGCGTGGTGCAGCCGGCGCCGGCTCGGGCGCCGGCGCGGCCGGCCTGAGGGCCCTGGTATCGTTGTCCAATCCGCTACGCTTACCAAACACGACTTAGAACTCCACGCGTGCTTACTTCGCCCTCAGCTTGTCCAGCAGAGGCGACAGGAAGGAGCCTTTCGGCTTCTTTGTCTCGCTGCGGCCGGTGAGCCGCTGCGCGATCTGGAGAAACATCTCCGTCGTCCGATGGCTGGGAGACATCTCCGCAATCATCTGGCCGTTGTTGGCGGCTGCGCCGAAGATCTGCGGCTCGAACGGGATCGTTGCGATCGGCGGGCTTTCGATCGCCTTGGCGAACTCGCTCGCATTGATCTCGGGCCGCTTGGGAACGCCGACCTGGTTCAAGCAGTAGAGCGGCATGCGATCGTTCGGCCGGGCGGCCTTGAGGAGATCGAACATGTTCTTGGTGTTGCGCAGCGAGGCGAGATCCGGCGCCGCGACGATCAGGATGTCATCCGCGGAGATCAGCGCCCGCTTGGTCCAGCCTGCCCATTGATGCGGAACATCGAGCACGATGCATGGCATCGAGGCTCGCAGCGTGTCGAAGACCGCATCGAATGCCTCGGCGCCGAAATCGTAGACCCGGTCGAGCGTCGCAGGCGCGGCCAGCAGGCTCAGATGATCGGTGCATTTCGACAACAGCCGGTCCATGAAGGCGATGTCGATCCGGTCTGGTGAGAAGACGGCGTCCGCGATGCCCTGCGCGGGATCCTGGTTGTAGTCGAGGCCGGCGGTGCCGAACGCCAAATCGAGATCTGCCACCACGGAGTCCATCGACAGGTCGCGCGCAATCGCCCAGGCGATGTTATGGGCGAGGGTCGAAGCTCCGACGCCGCCCTTGGCGCCGACGACCGCAACGATGCGCCCGACGGCCTTGGCTTCCGGCGCGGAGAACAGGTTGCAGATCGAGCGGACGACGTCGATCGGCGTCACTGGCGACAGCACATAGTCGCTGACGCCGCGCCGAACCAGCTCGCGATACAGCGTGACGTCGTTGACGCGGCCGATCACGACGACGCGCGTGCCCGGGTCGCAAACCGTCGCAAGCTGATCCAGGCCGGCCAGGATGTCGGTGCGTGCATCCGTCTCCAGGATGATGACGTTCGGGGTCGGGGCAGACCGGTAGGCCTCGATCGCCGCCGCCATGCCACCCATCTGAACCTTCAGATGGGCCTTGCCGAGGCGCCGGTCCTCACCGGCGGCCTGAACCGTCGCGGCGGTTTCCACCGTCTCACAGAACGCCTGCACGGACACGCGCGGCGCGGGCGCGATGTGATCGTCGGCCGGCGGCGGCACGACGTCAGGCTGCTCCTCTTGGGTCTGTCGGGCGTAGCTGATCATTTGCCTGTGTCGCTGAGTTTGGCCTTGTCGGCCTCTGGATACGTGATCGCGGTTGATTGTCCCTTGCGATATTTGTCGAACAATGCCGTGCGCCGGGTGGTATAGGACGGCGTTTCGGATCGCGGCTGCACGAGATCCGACGGGTTGGCGACCATTGCCGCCATGTTGCGCTGGTAGGCGCAGCCGTAGTTCCAGTCAGGCTTGTTGTCGAACCAGTTCTTGTTCTTGATCGACGGCCCGAGGTCATCCGGCCAGATCCCGCAGGGCCCCACCGTGGCCGACATTTTTGGATAGCTCAGCCGGATCGCGGCCATCTGGCGCGGGTCCTTCGGCTGATAGTTGCGTACGGTGATGCCGTGCGGCGGGACGCCGGCGGCGGCCAGCAGGGAGTGGATCTCCCGCATCGAGTCGGCGGCCGCCCGTGCGTTGGGGGTGCCGCTCGGTACGTCGGCGCTGATCGCGCCCGTGCCTTGGCGAATCCAGCTCTGGGCCAGTCCCATCACGTCGGCGCGCTGCTCGGCCGTCAGGCCGCCACGACCCTGGCCGATGAAGACCACCAGGGAGTCCGGGGCCTCCTGGATCGCGATCGGGTGGCGCAGCCGGTAGTCGTCGGGGATGCTCGCCGTGGTGGCGGCGTCTCTGGTGTAGTTGCAGGCGCCGAGCAGGGCTGCGGCTGCGGCGAGCGCTGCGGCAAGGGGCAGGCGTCGGTATCGGGCGGGGCTGGATGTGGTGGTCATCGTTGCAGGTCCTTGTCCCGGCTCAGTCCGTGATGAAGCCATAGGTGCCGCGATAGTTACGTCCGGGTTCGACCCGGCCGGGTACGCCGTAGATGCGGTTGATGCTACCCAGGAGATCGGCCTGGGGGTCGGACGCGGCCGCAAAGCCGTCGTCTGGGCGGGAGAGATCCTTCTGTGCCACGGCGCGGACGACGAACGGCGTCACCAGAACCATCAGTTCGGTCTGGTTGTTGACGTAGTCGCGGCTGCGGAACAGCGCGCCGAGGACCGGCAGCTGCATCAGGCCCGGCATGCCGCTGATCGCCTGCTTGGTCTGCTGCTGGATCAGGCCGGCCATCGCCATGGCGCCGCCGGAGGGAATTTCGAGCGTGGTCTCGGCGCGCCGGGTCTTGATCGATGGAACCGTCAACGAGTTGACCGTCGTCGAGCTGACGGCTTGCGACAGCGTGATCGAGTTCTCGTTTGAGAGCTCCGAGACCTCGGTCATCACCCGCATCGAGATCCGGCCCTCGCTGAGCACGACGGGCGTGAAGTTGAGCGAGATGCCGAACTTCTTGAAGCTGATCTGCGTCGTACAGACATGGGTCGTCGGATCGCAGGAGTAACCGGCGGGAACCGGAAACTCGCCGCCGGCGATGAAGGTCGCGGACTCGCCCGAGATGGCGGTCAGATTGGGTTCGGCGAGCGTACGGATCACGCCCGCGTTCTCCATCGCGCGCAGTGTCGCCTGCACCGTCGGGGTCGCCCCGCCCAACGCTGCGGTCACGGCGTTGTTGGAGACGAGATTGCTACCGTAGGCGGTGAATGGATTGGAGTTCGCGAATTTGACGACAGCAGTTCCGTAGTTGAGCTGGCCGGAGAGATCGATGCCGAGCTGCTTGACGACCGAGCGCTGCACCTCGGCGACCGTCACCTTCAGCATCACCTGGTCCCGGCCGCGCACGGTGATCGAGTTGACGACCTTGTCGGCGCCGCCGGCGAGCCGGGCGGCCAGTTCGCCGGCCTGCTGGGCTTCGATCTGGCTCGACGCCGAGCCGGTCAGCACGATGCTGTCGGCGAGGCCCTCGATCTGGATATCGGCATTCGGCAGCAACTGCTTCAGCGCCGCCCGCGCGCCGTTCAGGTCGCGCTTGACCGCGATGTCGTAGGCCGCGATCTGCTGGCCCTGCGCGTCGAAGAAGACGATATTCGTCTGACCGATCGCCGCACCAATGATGTAGGCGCGCTGAGAGGAGCGCACGACGGCATTCGCGATCTTCGGATCGGCGACAAGAACGTCCTTGATGTCGCGCGGCAGATCGATGACGACGGACTTGCCGATGCCGAGCGCAAGGAAACGCGCATTAATCTGGCCGTCCGCGGCGGCGGCTGCAGTCGCCGGGCGATAGTCTGCCGCGATCACCGGCGCGATCGCCGGATTGAGGGTCAGCGCAGCGGCGGCCGAAAACGACAGCGCGCGGACCAGCAGGGTCCGCATCTTCCGCTGATTTTCGCTGCAGGTCATCTGGGTGGTCCTCTTGCTCACTTCTGCGTCGTCATCGTGCTGGGAATGCCGAAGCGGACGACGGCAACGCTGTCGCTGCGCTTGCGGCTGGTCTCGTCCGTGCGGCGCTCGGCCACGTTGACGTCGGCGATGCTGCGGAGCGCCAGGGACAGCGTTCCGGTTTGACGGGCACGCGCGAGCGTCTCGGCCTGCTCCGGCTTCAGCTCCAGCGTGACGGTCTTGCCGACCACCGTGGTCTGGCCGTCCTTTTCCTTGGGGGCCTGATCGATCGCCAGCACACGGATGTTCGACAGGATGATATCGGAGCTGACGACGTCGCCCGCGTTGGGCTGATCCGGATTGCGTTCGCGCTTGGACAGGATCACGTCGACGCGGTCGTTCGGCAGGATGAAGCCGCCGGCGCCGGTCTCCGGAGAAATCTCGGTGGAAACGGCGCGCATGCCGGCCGGCAGGATCGCGGCCATGAAGCCCGAGCCGTCGGCCTTGACGAGCTTTTGTTCGCGGATGGGCTCGCCGGCAATGAACGGCGCCCGCGCGATCGTGCCGGTTATCTGCGTCTGTCCTTCAGGCCGCTCGTTGCGGCGGATGAAGCTGGCACTGGCCGTGGCCGCCGGCCAGCTCTGCCACTGCAGATCTTCGGGCTTGAGGGATTGGCCGAGGGCAATGTCGCCCTTGGCGACGAGAACGTCGACGGTCGGCATCTGCGGCGCGGGCGCGGCGACTTGAGCCGGCCGGTCGTCGGACCCGCTCGCGAGATATGCGGCCACGCCGCCAGCGCCTACAGCGATGGTCAGAACCACAATGCGTGCGGTATTCATACGCTTCACTTTCCACATGACGCCGCGACGTTTCCGCCGCCGTGATGGGAGTTGAGCAGTTATTCGTCAAAGCATGGTTAATGAGGCGTATCTAAATCGCCTTAACACCGCGTTGACACGGTGTGTTCAGAGCAATGCAAGGCGCGCAGCGTCGATCGCCTTCACCCAATCGGTCTCCGGATAGACCATCAGAGCGCCCAGGGCGAGCGCAATGCCATAGGGCACGCCGCTCTCCTTGGCGTGCAGGCGTGCAAGCCAGGGTTGCCCTGCCAGCATGTAGGGCAACGGCCATTGCCGGAACTGCATGAGGGCGAGGGTGAGCACGCCGCCGAAGATCGAGGCGTACAACAGGTAGTTCATCAGGTGGGCGAAGCCGAACCACAGGGCGGCGGCGGATGCGACCTTGGCGTCACCGCCGCCGATCCAGCCGAATGCAAAGCAGGTGAAAGCAATCACCAGCAGGGTCGCGCCCGCGCCCAGATGCATCAGCATGTCAGCCATGCTCATCCCGCTCAGCGGCGCCAGAACCAGGAAGCCGGCGACGAGCGCCAGGGAGACCCGGTTCGAAATGGTCATCGTGAACAGGTCGCTCGCCGCGGCAAAGGCCATCAGGGCCGGAAACAGCAGAAGGCGCGCGAGATCGAGGGTCATGGGCTCTCAATGGCATCGACGCGGGGCATGGGTGCGCCGCTGCGCCAGAGCCTAACTGCAAGAAATAAACGATCGGGAAACAGCCGGAATGGCCGGCTGGTTGTCGTTCTCACCAGACGCTGACGATGCGGGCCGCCAGAGCGAGGATGGACAGGCCGAGGCCGCCGCAGATCCAACGCAAGGCGACGTCGGCCCCGCTGGACGGAGGCCGGGACGCGGCTGCGGACAAAACGTGGTTACGCATCACTGAACGCCGCGAAGCTGAATGTGGAAATGATAAAGGCCCCGGATGTCCGGGGCCTTTTTGCTCGGCCGTGACGACCGCTTACTTCAGCGAGGTGTTGATCGCGCCGAACTTGGAGCTCAGGCTGGAGCCGAGACCGTTCACCGCGGCAATGATCGCGAGCGAGATGCCGGCGGCGATCAGACCGTATTCGATCGCGGTCGCGCCGGATTCATCCTTCACGAAGCGAGCAAGAAGATTCTTCATAGGTAACTCCATGTACACGTGGCTGGTCGAACAAACTCTGGTCGTTGCGGCGTTCTCAGCACCGTGACCATGCGGCCACCGTAGGGGGCAGGAATTTCGGCGTAGTTAATTCGGTCGCCGAAACACGGCGACAAATGGCTGTTATTGTGCAGAGTAAACATTGGATGAAGCGCGGCACGACCATTCGAAATAACGCATGGCCACGCCGCAGTCGGTCTCGCTGAAAAGACGAGCGCAGGGTTTGGGCCGTCATGCCCGGCCCCATCCATCGCCGGGCCTGCTCCGCATTCCACACTATATGCATGGGGCCGTGTCGACCTGGCTGGTGGAGCATGTGGCTCGATGTCGATCGCGCTGGGCCGATCGGCAGGGCGGTTCTGCGGGCGCGCAGGTTCACGGCTCCTTAAGCGCCTGGGAGTACCCCTCGGAACAGTTCATGAGATGAGGAATGTGATGTCCGGTCTGCCATGGGAAGTCGCGCTGATGCTCGGCCAGACCATCGAGAAGGTGTTGCCGATCACCTTGATGCTGGCAGTGGTGTTCTCGGTGCTCAGTCACTTCTGGGCCTGCAATCCCGGAAAGCCGTGGTGGCAGAAGCGCGAGCTCGTCACCGACGTGGTCTACTGGTTCTTCGTACCGGTGTTCGCGCGGGTGCTCCGCATCGGCTTTCTCGTGCTCGGCGCCAGCGTTGTCTTCAAGATCCGCGACGCCGACGAGTTGATCGCCTTCTATGAAAACGGGCACGGCCCGCTGGCGCAGCTTCCCGAATGGCTGCAGGGGGTGCTCTTCCTCGTGCTCTCCGACTTCATGCTGTACTGGACGCATCGTCTGTTCCATGGCGGCGAGTTCTGGAAATACCACGCGGTTCACCATTCGTCGGAGGATCTCGAGTGGATTTCGGCGGCCCGCTTCCATCCGATCAACCTGATCCTCGGCACGATCGCGGTCGACGTCATCCTCTTGATGGCCGGCATCTCGCCCAATGTCATGATCTGGGTCGGACCGTTCACGACGTTCCATTCGGCCTTCGTCCACGCCAATCTCAACTGGACGCTGGGCCCGCTGAAATATGTCCTCGCCACACCCGTCTTCCATCGCTGGCACCACACGTCGATGGAGCAGGGCGGCAACACCAATTTCGCCGGCACGTTCCCGATCTGGGACATCCTGTTCGGCACGTTCCGGATGCCGGAGGGGCAGTTGCCCATGGCCTATGGCAAGGACGAGGCGACGATGCCCGGTGAGTTCGGCGGTCAGCTCGCCTTTCCGTTCCGAAGATGACGTGTTCTGCAACCGCCCGAGGCTTTATCGCGACGTTTGCAGATCATTCACCAATTGAGCGCAGATTTGCCGCGTCGGGCGCCGTCACCGCTGCGTATCGCTTGAGACGGCTCGTCAATGTCCCGGGGTTGAGTATGTCGTTCTGTGTGTCGCGTCGTCCTAGTGTTTCCCTCGCATTGCGGGCGGCTGTCGCCGCGGTGTTGCTGTGGCCGGCTGCCGCCTTGGCGGAGCCTGATCCCGCCATCGCCGTGAATGTCGACCAGGCCAAGCTGGTCAAGTTGCCCGACCGGGTCGCGACGCTCGTCGTCGGCAATCCGATGATCGCCGATGTGACCTTGCAGAGCGGCGGCATCATCGTCGTCACCGGCAAGAGCTACGGTGCCACCAACTTCATTGCGATGGATCGCGGCGGGCAGGTGCTGATCGATCGCCAGATCCAGGTCGCCGGACCCACCGACCAGCTCGTGACGGTGTATCGGGGCGTCGATCGCGAGACCTATAGCTGCATGCCGATCTGCCAGCGCCGGGTGACCTTGGGCGACGGCGACAACTACTTCAAATCGGTGCTCGACCAGGCTGGAACGATGTCCAGCACGGCGAGCGGCAACGCGGCAGCGGCCTCGAAGACCAACTGAGCGCTGGCCTGGCCATGCTTGGCCGGGTCGATGGCAGCGCCTGACCGGATCTCCACGCGCCTCCGCACCGACGATGCGGTGAGCCTCGCCGCCGGTGCTGCGGCTGGATCGCCCGATTCGTTTGGTTTCGATGATCGGGGCGGGCAGGTGGCGCGCTGCCTCGAAGGGCTGGCTGCGAGCGACCCCCCCAAGCATGGTTAGCGGGACGTTGATGCGGCGGGCCATACTGTCCGTATTGTAGGAAACTCTTTCCCAAGGAGTTTCCGCTATTCGTTTCACCCAGGTTGATGTGCCTTCCCAGTCCGGATGACCCCATGCAAGCCCCCGTCTCCTTGACCGCTTCGATGCGCCGGCTGTTGCGCCGCTTCCGGCGCAACCGGCGGGCATCGGCCGCGCTCGAATTCGCGCTGGTCGCGCCGGTCTTCTTTGCGCTGCTGTTCGCGATCATCGAAACGGCGCTGATGTTCTTTGCCGGCCAGGTGCTCGAGACGATCACGCAGGACTCGGCGCGCATGATCCTGACCGGACAGGCGCAACAGGGCGCCTATACGCAGTCGCAGTTCGCGAGCTACGTCTGCACCCAGGTTCCCGCGCTGTTCGATTGCAACAAGATCTATATCGACGTGAAGAGCTACTCCTCGTTCGGGAGCGTCTCCATCAGCAACCAGATCGACAACAGTGGCAACTTCGTCAACAACATGACCTACAGCCCGGGCGCGGCCGGAGACATCGTCGTCGTCAGGCTGTTCTATCAATGGCCGATCTTCGTAACGGGGCTCGGCTACAACATCGCCAATCTGAGCGGCAGTAAGCGCCTGCTGGTGGGTACGGCCGCATTCAAGAACGAGCCGTATTCATAACGCTGACCTCGCGAGCTTCTTCTGAGTGACACCAGGAATTCATCATGCCGTTGGGAAGAATGCCGGGTATGTCTTCGAGCCTGCGCCTGTGGCGTCGCATCGACGCCTTCGCTGCCGATTGTCGCGGTGTCGCGGCCACCGAGTTCGCATTCATCGTGCCGCTGATGCTGGTGATGTTCTTCGGCACGGTCGAATTCTGCTCGGCCATCGCCGTCGACCGCAAGGTCACCCTGATGGCGCGCACCCTGTCGGATCTGACCTCGCAATCGACCTCGGTTGGCGACAGCGACATGTCGAACTTCTTCGCCGCCTCGACCGGCATCATGTACCCGTATTCCACGACGCCGGTGAATGCGACGATCACCGAGCTCTATGTCGATCCCACCACCAAGCAGGCGACGGTGAAGTGGAGCAAGGGATCGACGCCGCGAACCGTCGGCATGACGGTCGGCGTGCCGGCTGAATTGCTGGTGTCCGGCACCTATCTGATCTTCAGCGAGGTGAACTACCAGTACGTTCCGACGATCGGCTACGTCATGGGCAAGACGGGCGTCAATCTCAGCGACGTCGCCTATACCCGCCCGCGGCAGTCGACCTGTGTGATGTATAGCCCGGCGACTTCCTGCTGAGGTGAGGGCTGCCGCAACGGAGCCCGCCCGGCCCCGGGGCCGCAGTCGCATACGCGCCTGCGAACCGGAGCGATCGACACTACGGTCATTTGGACGAGCAGAACTCGGCGGCAAACAATCAAGGCAATAAAAAAGGCCGCGCAAGGCGGCCTTTCGTTGTCCAGATGGGCAATCGCATGCGCGATCGCCCGGCGTCGCTCAATTGGCGGCGCGGAGATTGTCGGCCGACGACTTGCCCGAACGGCGGTCCGCCACGATCTCGTAGGAGATCTTCTGGCCTTCCCGCAGCGTGCCGAGACCAGCGCGCTCGACGGCGCTGATGTGCACGAACACGTCGTTGCCGCCGTCGTCCGGCTGAATGAAGCCATAGCCCTTGGTTGCGTTAAACCACTTCACGGTTCCCATGCTCACGGGGTAGTTCCCTTCTCAGATACCAAATGCGTAGCCCAGTCTCCTGGGCTGGTTAGATCGAATTTTTGGAAGGGTCGTCAGCGTCTGAACCGGCTGTACCGGTAATAGCTAATCTCGTCCGGCCGAAAATCGATTGCGGGATATATTATTGGAAATGCCCGCGCAAAACAATCCTGAGCTGCGCGAGAGTGCATGATTTTTTGACGCGCCGGCTCGACGCCGACGCGCTGAATTGTCGCTGATTGCGCAAGGCTTGATCAATCCGCCGGGCCGGGCGGAACATTGCTCCGCCCAATGCCCCTAGCGCCGACGGAACTGGCCGCCGCGCTGCGCTGCGCCACGCGGAGGACCGCCGGGCGAGCTGGGACGCTCGTCCTTGTGGCGGAAGATCAGCCGGCCCTTTTCGAGGTCGTAGGGCGACATCTCGACCGTCACGCGGTCTCCCGCGAGCGTCTTGATGCGATTCTTTTTCATCTTGCCCGCGGTGTAGGCGACGATCTCGTGCCCCGCGTCGAGTTGTACCCGATAGCGTGCGTCGGGAAGGATTTCGGTGACCAGCCCTTCGAACTGGATCAGCTCTTCCTTAGCCATGTCTTTCTCCAGATCGATAGACGTCTAGTTTGGCCGTTGGTTGCGGTTTTGAGCGTGGTTTTTGGGTCTGCCCTCGCGATGCAGGAAAGCAACGCCTTGAATCGACCCGGCCTTGCCGCCGCCTTGCGACGGCCGCTGGGGCTCCTGACGATTGCCTGGCAGAGACGCCATCTTAGCATTGGAACGACGGTGACGGCGAGGGCCTTTTGCGGCGGTGCCACCGTCGTTGGTCCGCGCATTCTGCATGCCAGGACGGCCACCGCGCTGAGGCGGCTTGGCCGGTGCAGCGGCCTCGCGGAGGCCGGGCGTGCGGCGATCGTCGCGCGGCAGCGAGATCTTGATCAGCCGTTCGATGTCGCGAAGGTAGGACAGCTCGTCCGATCCGGCCACGAGCGAAATCGCAACGCCCTCGGCGCCGGCGCGCGCCGTGCGGCCGATCCGGTGGACGTAGGTCTCGGGCACGTTCGGCAGGTCGAAATTGACGACATGGCTGACGCCGTCGACGTCGATGCCGCGGGCCGCGATGTCGGTTGCGACCAGGGTTCGGATCTCGCCGGTGCGGAACGCCGCCAGGGTGCGCTCGCGGTGGTTCTGCGACTTGTTGCCGTGAATCGCCTGGGCGGGGATGCCGGCTCTTTCGAGGCTCTTCACGACCTTGTCGGCGCCGTGCTTGGTGCGGGTGAACACCAGCGCGCGGTTGACCGGCTCCTGCTTGAGCAACTGAGCCAGAAGGTTCGGCTTGGCCGAGTGGTCAACGTGGATGACGCGCTGGGCAATGCGCTCGACCGTCGAGGAGACGGGGGTCACCGCGACTCGCGCGGGGTCGCGCAGCATGGCGTCCGCGAGCTCGGCGATGTCCTTAGGCATGGTGGCCGAGAAGAACAGCGTCTGCCGCTTGATCGGCAGCTTGGCCACGATCTTCCGGATGTCGTTGATGAAGCCCATGTCGAGCATGCGGTCGGCTTCATCGAGCACCAGGAACTCGACATGGGTCAGCTTCAAAGCGTTGCTCTGAACCAGATCGAGCAACCGGCCAGGGGTGGCAACCAGCACTTCGAGGCCGGGCATGATAGCGCGGACCTGGCGCCCCATCGGCACGCCGCCGATCGCGAGCGCCGAGCTCAGCCGGATGTGCCGGCCATAGGTGTTGAAGCTGTCGAGGATCTGACCCGACAATTCGCGGGTCGGGCTCAGCACCAGCACGCGTGCCGTCTTCGGCTGCGGCTTGATCCGGTTCAGCAGCAAGCGGTGCAGGATCGGCAGCGCAAACGAGGCCGTTTTGCCGGTTCCCGTCTGGGCGATGCCGATCACGTCGCGGCCTTCGAGCGCGAGCGGGATGGTCTGGGCCTGGATCGGGGTAGGGGTGGTGTAGTTCTCTTCCTTCAGCGCGCGCGTCAGCGCGTCGGCGAGGTTAAAATCCTGGAAGGATGTCAAAAGATGGGGCTTTCCATAAGAGGATAAGGCCCGTGTCGGCAGGCAGCCGGACGCGGGTGGGTGGTTGAGAGACACCCGCGTGTTTGGAGCGCCTAGATTGGATGGGTGAGAATGCGAAGCCAGAAGCTCTGGTCGAGCTAAAGAACACGCGGCTTGCAAAGATCCGGCCGATTCGCCTTGATCTACCAGCTATATGGAACAGATGGACGGCACTTTCAAGGCCGGTGCGCAACGGATTGGCTTTCCGGGTGGTACTCGGCTGCTTTAAATTTAGCCATTCGAAACAAAGTGCATAAATTCTGCGCTGTATGCCATCTGATTAATCATCGAGCTTGCTCAATCCGGAAGCAGAAGGCCGCGGCGCCTCTCTACGAGAACGCCCAGTTCCACTTTTGTGTCAATGCCTTAGCAGATGTGCACGGCATGGCACACTTCTTGCGATTCTGCCTGCGCAGACCGCCGGCCGCCTTGGCTGCGAAGCACGTCTGCGTCAGGGAGATATTACCTCATGCTTACTCGACTCACTCAGGAATTAACGGCGCCGTTCAGCCGCCGTCGCTGGCTGGCTGCTGCTGCCGGCCTGGCGCTCGGCGCAGCCGGCTTTGGCCCGGCCAAGGCCGCCGACGACACCATCAAGATTGGCGTTCTGCATTCTCTGTCCGGCACCATGGCCATCAGCGAGACCACGCTGAAGGATACGATCCTGTTCCTGATCGACGAACAGAACAAGAAGGGCGGCGTGCTCGGCAAGAAGCTCGAGGCCGTCGTGGTCGACCCCGCTTCGAACTGGCCGCTGTTCGCCGAGAAGGCGCGTGAGCTGATCACCAAGGACAAGGTCGCGGTCGTGTTCGGCTGCTGGACCTCGGTGTCGCGCAAGTCGGTGCTGCCGGTGTTCAAGGAGCTGAACAGCATCCTGTTCTACCCGGTCCAGTACGAAGGCGAGGAGAGCGAGCGCAACGTGTTCTACACCGGTGCGGCGCCGAACCAGCAGGCGATCCCGGCGGTCGACTACCTGATGAAGGAAGAGAAGGTGAAGCGCTGGGTGCTGGCCGGCACCGACTACGTCTATCCGCGCACCACCAACAAGATCCTCGAAGCCTACCTGAAGTCCAAGGGCGTGGCTCAGGACGACATCATGATCAACTACACGCCGTTCGGTCATTCCGACTGGCAGACCATCGTCGCCGACATCAAGAAGTTCGGCTCGGCCGGCAAGAAGACCGCCGTGGTCTCGACCATCAACGGCGACGCCAACGTTCCGTTCTACAAGGAGCTCGGCAACCAGGGCATCAAGGCCAAGGATATTCCGGTCGTCGCATTCTCGGTGGGTGAGGAAGAGCTCGCCGGCATCGACACGAAGCCGCTGGTCGGCCATCTCGCCGCCTGGAACTACTTCGAGTCGATCAAGACCCCGGCGAACGAGAAGTTCATCAAGGACTGGCAGGCCTACACCAAGAACCCGAAGCGCGTGACCAACGACCCGATGGAAGCGCATGTGATCGGCTTCAACATGTGGGTGAAGGCGGTCGAGAAGGTGAAGTCGACCGATGCGGACAAGGTCATCGACGCCCTCCCTGGCACCGAGGCCCCGAACCTGACCGGCGGCGTGTCGAAGATGCTGCCGAACCACCACATCACCAAGCCGGTGTTCATCGGCGAGATCAAGGGCGATGGCCAGTTCAGCGTCGTCTACAAGACCAAGGACCTCGTCCCGGGCGACGCCTGGTCGAAGGAGCTCGAGGGCTCGAAGGACCTGATCGGCGACTGGGTCGGCAAGAAGTGCGGCAATTTCAACGTCAAGACCAACAAGTGCCTGGGCTCGGGCTCCTGATCTCGACCTGACGCGACCACGACGACAGGAGAAGGCGGTGATGTTGCCGCCTTCTCCTGACCTCCTGAACTCCTGCCGGGGTTGTCCAGTGCCTGCTTTTTTTCTGGCGATCATTCGCCGTCTGCTTGTTTTGCTCGCCCTGATCGCCGTTTCCGTTCCCGCCTTCGCAGCCAGTTTCGAAGAGTCCGTCGCGAAGTTCGCGAACGATGATTTCTCGGACACGGACGAGGCCGTCGGCGAGATCGCCGTGTCGGGCAACCCGCTGGCTTTCCCGATCATCAGCGCGCTCCAGGACGAGCGGCTGATGTTCGATGCCGACACCAAGAAGGTCTTCATCAAGCAGGCCGACGGCAAGATCATCGATGCTGCCACCGGCGCCGCCGTCGACAAACTGCCCGACAATGCCGCCGCCGTCAGCCTCAACAACCGGCTGCGCCGCAGCGTCGATGCCGCCCTCGGTGGTTTGACGCTGCTGTCGCCGGATACCAACACGCGCCTGACCGCCGCAAGATCGGTGTTCAAGTCGCATGACGAGGCGACGTTGCCGACGGTGGAGTCGGCGCTCGCCAAGGAAACCAATCGCGCCGTGAAGCAGGCGCTCACCGAGGCGCGTGCCGCCATCCTGCTGTTCAAGTCGGACGCCAGTGAGGTCGACAAGCTCGACGCCGTGGCCACGATCCGGTCACGCGGCGACCAGGAGGCGCTGGCGCTGCTGACGGAAATCAGCGGCGGCGATCAGCCGGCAACCGTGACCAAGGCTGCGGCGAGTGCGATCTCCTCGATCCAGGGTTCGCTGGCCGTCTGGTCCGGCGTCCAGAACGCCTGGTACGGATTGTCGCTCGGGTCCGTGTTGCTGCTCGCCGCGATCGGGCTTGCCATCACCTTCGGCGTCATGGGCGTCATCAACATGGCCCATGGCGAGATGGTGATGCTGGGGGCCTACACCACCTTCGTGGTGCAGGAGGTGATCCGTACCCGCTACCCGGCGCTGTTCGACTACTCGCTGCTGATCGCAGTCCCGCTTGCTTTCCTGGTGGCCGGCGCGATCGGCGTGCTGATCGAGCGTACCATCATCCGCTTCCTCTACGGGCGTCCGCTCGAAACACTGCTGGCCACCTGGGGCCTGTCCCTGATCCTGCAGCAGGCGGTGCGCTCGGCCTTCGGTCCGACCAACCGCGAGGTCGGCAATCCCTCCTGGATGAGCGGTGCGTTCGAGCTCGGCCAGATCACCGTCACCTACAACCGGCTCTGGATCCTCTGCTTCACCATGGCCGTGTTCGCCATCCTGCTGGCGATGCTGCGCTACACCGCGCTCGGCCTGGAGATGCGCGCGGTGACACAGAACCGGCGCATGGCGGCGTCGATGGGCATCGCGACCTCGCGGGTCGATGCGCTCACCTTCGGGCTCGGCTCCGGTATTGCCGGCATCGCCGGGGTGGCGCTGTCGCAGATCGACAATGTCAGCCCGAATCTCGGCCAGAGCTACATCATCGACTCCTTCATGGTCGTGGTGTTCGGCGGCGTCGGCAATCTCTGGGGCACCTTGGTCGGCGCCTTCACGCTCGGCATTGCCAACAAGTTCCTGGAGCCGGTCGCCGGCGCCGTGCTCGGCAAGATCGCGATTCTGGTGCTGATCATCCTGTTCATTCAGAAGCGCCCGCGCGGCCTGTTCGCGCTCAAGGGCCGGGCGGTGGAAGCATGATGCCGCACGTCCTCACCCGGTCGCTGGACCGCGCTGCGACCATCTTCGTGCTCGTGGTCGCCGCCTGCGGCGTGCTGATCCCGCTGTCCAACCTGCTGCTGCCGGCCGGCGCGGCGCTGCAGGTGCCGACCTATCTGGTCGCGCTGTGGGGCAAATATGTCTGCTACGCGATCCTGGCGCTCTCCATCGACCTGATCTGGGGTTATTGCGGCATCCTCTCGCTCGGTCACGGCGCGTTCTTCGCGCTCGGCGGCTATGCGATGGGCATGTATCTGATGCGCCAGATCGGCACCCGGGGCGTCTATGGCAATCCGATTCTGCCGGACTTCATGGTGTTCCTGAATTATTCCAAGCTGCCCTGGTACTGGCACGGCTTCGACATGTTCTGGTTCGCAGCTTTGATGGTGCTCGTGGTGCCCGGCCTGCTCGCCTTCTGCTTCGGCTGGCTCGCCTTCCGCTCGCGCGTCACCGGCGTGTATCTGTCGATCATCACCCAGGCGATGACCTACGCGCTGCTGCTTGCCTTCTTCCGCAATGATTTCGGCTTCGGCGGCAACAACGGCCTGACCGACTTCAAGGACATCCTCGGCTTCAACGTCCAGGCGGAAGGCACCCGCGCCGCGCTGTTCGCACTGAGCTGTCTCGCGCTCATTCTGGCGTTCCTGATCTGCCGGGCCGTCGTGTCGTCGAAGCTCGGCAAGGTGCTGATCGCGATCCGCGACGCCGAGTCGCGGACGCGTTTCCTCGGTTATCGCGTCGAGTCCTACAAGCTGTTCGTGTTCACGCTGTCGGCGTGCATGGCCGGCGTCGCAGGCGCGCTCTACGTTCCTCAGGTCGGCATCATCAACCCATCCGAGTTCGCGCCCGGCAATTCGATCGAGGCCGTGATCTGGGTCGCGGTCGGCGGCCGAGGCACGCTGGTAGGTGCTGCGCTCGGCGCCGTCGTCGTGAACTACGCGAAGACGTTCTTCACCTCGGGCGTGCTGGCGCCCTACTGGCTGTTCATGCTCGGCGCATTGTTCGTGCTCGTCACTCTGCTGCTGCCCAAAGGCATCATCGGCACCTTCAATTCCTGGTGGGATCAGCTCGGCAGCAGGAGGCTGAGCGCCGAGAGCGCCGCCCGCGAGGACGGCGTCACCGAACCCAAGATGGCGGAGTGAGCGCATGAACGTGATGGACACCCGCGCGACGTCGTCGCTGCTCTATCTCGACGGCGTGCACGTCTCGTTCGACGGCTTCCACGCCATCAACAATCTCTCGCTGACGCTCGAGCCCGGCGAGATGCGCGCCATCATCGGCCCGAACGGGGCCGGCAAGACCACGATGATGGACATCATCACCGGCAAGACCAAGCCCGACGAGGGCACGGTGCTGTTCGACGGCAAGACGGATCTCACCCGCCTCGACGAGACCCGCATCGCCGAGCTCGGGATCGGCCGCAAGTTTCAGAAGCCGACCGTGTTCGAGAGCCAGTCGGTCGAGGACAACCTGCTGCTCGCGCTCAATGTCGATTACAGCGTCAAGGGCACGCTGTTCTGGCGCGGCTCGAGGAGCGAGTCCGAGCAGATCGACCGGGTGCTCGAGACCGTGCGGCTCAAGGATGCCAGACGCAAGCTCGCCGGCAGCCTGTCGCACGGCCAGAAGCAGTGGCTGGAGATCGGCATGCTCCTGGCACAGGACCCGAAGCTGCTGCTGGTCGACGAACCGGTCGCCGGCATGACCGACGTCGAGACGCATCAGACGGCTGAGCTGCTCAAGGAAATCAACAAGGATCATACCGTCATGGTCGTCGAGCACGACATGACCTTCGTGCGCGAGCTCGGCGTCAAGGTCACCTGCCTCCACGAAGGCACGGTGCTGGCCGAGGGCACCATCGATCAGGTGTCGTCGAACGATCGGGTGATCGAAGTGTATCTGGGGCGCTAGGCGATGTTGGACGTCAAGGACATCAACCTCTATTACGGCGCCGCCCAGGCGCTGCGCGGCGTCTCGATCGCGGCGGAGCCCGGCAAGGTCACCTGCGTGCTCGGCCGCAACGGCGTCGGCAAGACCTCGCTGCTGCGGGCGCTGGTCGGACAATATCCGCTGGCCTCCGGCAGCATCACCTTCGATGGCGCCGACATCACCCATCTCAAGCCCTATGAACGGGCGCGCAAGGGCATCGGCTTCGTGCCGCAGGGGCGCGAGATCTTCCCGCTGCTCACGGTGGAGGAGAACCTCAAGACCGGCTTCGGACCGCTGAAGCGCAGCGATCGCAGCATCCCGGACGACGTGTTCTCGCTGTTTCCGGTGCTGGAATCGATGCTCGGCCGCCGCGGCGGCGATCTTTCCGGCGGCCAGCAGCAGCAGCTTGCGATCGGCCGTGCCATGGTGATGCGGCCAAAGCTCCTGCTTCTCGACGAGCCGACCGAGGGCATCCAGCCCTCGATCATCAAGGACATCGGCCGGGCGATCTCGTATCTGCGCAATCTCGGCAACATCGCGATCGTCCTGGTCGAGCAGTATCTCGACTTTGCCTGCGAACTCGGCGACAACTTCGCCGTCATGGATCGCGGCGCGGTGAAGTTCACCTGCACCCGCGCCGATCTCGATCAGGCCGAGATCAGCCGCCAGATGGCGCTGTGATCATCACGTAACTTCTCGACGCGGTCTCGCCCGCGTCTGGTCCCAGGGGAGGGGATCGATGCGGGCAGATCCCGCCAGCGCCGCTGCCGACATCTTCGAGGCCAACCGCGCCCGAGGCGCGGTGCGCTTCGACGTGCGGCTGCAGGACGGCGTGACGCGGCGCCATCATCTGCATGAATCCGGCTCGCTGCGGGTGCGCTTTCCCTCGCCCGAGGACGATGGCCTGTCGGCGATGTTCGTCAACACGGCCGGCGGCATCGCCGGCGGCGACCGCTTTGCGATCGAGGTCGCGGCCGGCGAAGGTAGCCGCATGACGCTGTCGAGCGCCGCGGCCGAAAAGGTCTATCGCGCCGCTGGCAAGCCCGCAGAGCTCGATATCGCGCTGACCGCCCATGCGGCTGCCCACATCTCCTGGCTGCCGCAGGAGACCATCCTGTTCGACCGCGCTCGCATCCATCGCCGGATCGACATCGACCTTGCCGATACCGCCTCGCTGTTGTTGTGCGAGATCGTCGTGTTCGGCCGCACGGCCATGGGCGAGCGCATGCGCGAGGGCGAATTCGTCGATCGCTGGCGGCTGCGGCGCGGCGGCAAGCTCGTGTTCGCCGAGACGGTCCGCCTCGACGGCGACATCGGCGACAAGCTGGCGCGGCCGGCCATCGCCAAGGGCGGCGCGGCGATCGGGACCGCGCTGATCGTGCCGGGCGACGCCGCGCTGGTCGACCGCATCAGGGACAGCCTGCCGGCCTTCCGGGGAGAGGTCGCGCTGTCGGCCTGGAATGGATTTGCAATGGCCCGCTTCTGTGCCCAAGATGCCGCCAGCCTGCGCGCCGACATGATGGCGGTGCTCGGCTGTGCTTCGACCGGGCCGCTGCCGCGGCTGTGGCTCAACTAGACGTTTACCAACTGATGACTACCAGAAGACCATCACCAGAGAGTCCGCATGAACCTGTCTCCCCGCGAAAAGGACAAGCTCCTGATCTCGATGGCCGCCATTGTGGCCCGCCGCAGGCTCGATCGCGGCGTCAAGCTGAACCACCCCGAAGCGGTCGCGATCATCTCCGACTTCATCCTGGAAGGCGCGCGTGACGGCCGCACCGTGGCCGAGTTGATGCAGGCCGGCGCGCAGGTCCTGACCCGTGACCAGGTGATGCCCGGCATCCCCGAGATGATCCACGACATCCAGGTCGAGGCGACGTTTCCGGACGGCACCAAGCTGGTCACGGTGCACGAGCCGATCCGGTGAAGCGAGCCCAACTCTTTCGGTCGTCATGCCCGGGCTTGACCCGGGCATCCACGCTGTTCGATCTGAATGGAAAAACGTGGATGGCCGGGTCAAGCCCGGCCATGACGCAGTGGAAACCTGCGAGGTAACTCATGATCCCCGGCGAACTCTTCATCCAGGACGGCGAGATCGAGCTCAATGCCGGCCGCAAGACCGTGACCCTGTCGGTCGCAAATACCGGCGACCGGCCGATCCAGGTCGGCTCGCACTACCATTTCTTCGAGACCAATCCGGCGCTGAAGTTCGATCGCAGACGCGCGCGCGGCATGCGGCTCGACATCGCCGCCGGCACGGCGGTGCGCTTCGAGCCTGGCCAGACCCGCGACGTGCAACTGGTGGCGCTTGCCGGCAAGCGCATGGTCTACGGCTTCCGCGGCGACGTCATGGGCAAGTTGTAAGCCGATGCTGACCGGATTACGCCTCGTCTCCGAAGCCGCCGAGCTGGCGGCGCGCCGTCACGCTGGCCAGCAGCGCAAGGGCCGCGACGAGGAGCCTTACATCAATCATCTCGCCGAGGTCGCAAACATCCTGTCGGCAACCTGCGACGGCGAGGACGCCGAGCTCGTCGCGGCAGGCTGGCTGCACGACACCATCGAGGACACCGATACGGCCGCTGACGAGCTGGCGGAGCGCTTTGGGCGTCGTGTCGCCGACCTCGTCGTGGAAGTCACTGATGACATGACCCTGCCGAAGAGCGAGCGGCGCCAGGTCCAGGTCATCGCCGCGCCCGGCAAGTCCGCTGGTGCCAAGCAGATCAAGATCGCCGACAAGATCAGCAACATCCGCGCCCGCATCTTCTTCGAGCCGGACCTGGAGCAGCAGCTCGAGCTGATGGAGTATCTCGGCTGGGCCGAGCAAGTCGTCGCCGGCTGCCGCGGTGTCAACGCGCGGCTCGATGTGCTGTTCGATGAGACGGTTGCGAATGCACGGGGAACGCTGTGAGCGGATCGCCGGCGTCTCGACATCACGACAAGTAGAGCTAATTGGGGGCCACCGATGTCCGTCAAGATCAAGCGTTCCGTCTACGCCGACATGTTCGGTCCCACGACCGGCGACAAGGTCCGGCTCGCCGACACCGACCTGATCATCGAGGTCGAGAAGGACTTCACTGTCTATGGCGAGGAGGTGAAGTTCGGCGGCGGCAAGGTCATCCGTGACGGCATGGGACAGTCGCAGGCGACCAACAAGCAGGGCGCCGCGGACACGGTCATCACCAATGCGTTGATCGTGGATCACTGGGGTGTCGTGAAGGCCGACGTCGCGATCAAAGAGGGCATGATCAGCGCGATCGGCAAGGCCGGCAATCCGGACATCCAGCCCGGCGTCACCATCGTGATCGGCCCCGGGACCGACGTGATCGCGGGCGAGGGCAAGATCCTCACCGCCGGCGGTTTCGACAGCCATATCCATTTCATCTGCCCACAGCAGATCGAGCACGCGCTGATGTCGGGCGTCACCTCCCTGCTCGGCGGCGGCACCGGCCCGTCGCACGGCACCTTCGCGACCACCTGCACGCCCGGCCCGTGGCACATCGGGCGGATGATGCAGTCGTTCGACGCCTTCCCTGTGAACCTCGGCATCTCCGGCAAGGGCAACGCCTCGCGCCCGGCCGCGCTGGTTGAGATGGTCAAGGCCGGCGCCTGTGCGCTGAAGCTGCACGAGGATTGGGGCACGACGCCGGCGGCGATCGACAATTGTCTCTCGGTCGCGGACGATCACGACATCCAGGTGATGCTGCACTCGGATACGCTCAACGAATCCGGCTTCGTCGAGGACACCATCAAGGCCTTCAAGGGCCGCACCATTCATGCCTTCCACACCGAGGGCGCGGGCGGCGGTCATGCGCCTGATATCATCAAGGTCGCCGGCCTGAAGAACGTGCTGCCGTCCTCGACCAACCCGACGCGGCCGTTCACGCGCAACACCATCGACGAGCATCTGGACATGCTGATGGTGTGTCACCATCTCGACCCGTCGATCGCAGAGGATCTCGCCTTCGCCGAGAGCCGCATCCGCAAGGAGACGATCGCGGCGGAGGACATCCTGCACGATCTCGGCGCGCTCTCGATGATGTCATCGGATTCGCAGGCGATGGGCCGGCTCGGCGAGGTCATCATCCGGACCTGGCAGACCGCCGACAAGATGAAGAAGCAGCGCGGCGCGCTGCCGCAGGACAAGGGCAAGGACAACGACAATTTCCGCGTCAAGCGCTACATCGCCAAATACACGATCAACCCGGCGATTGCGCATGGCGTGTCGAAGCTGATCGGCTCGGTCGAGAAGGGCAAGCTCGCCGACCTCGTGCTGTGGTCGCCCGCCTTCTTCGGCGTCAAGCCGGACTGCGTCATCAAGGGCGGCACCATCGTCGCCGCGCCCATGGGCGATCCGAACGCCTCGATCCCGACCCCGCAGCCGGTGCATTACCAGCCGATGTTCGGCGCGTTCGGCAAGTCGTTGACGGCTTCGTCCGTGATCTTCACCTCGAAGGCGGCCATCACCGGCGGGCTCGCCCGCAAGCTCGGCCTTTCGAAGAAGCTCTACGCGGTGCAGAACACCCGCGGCAGGATCTCGAAGAAGAGCATGATCCACAATGATGCGACGCCCAATATCGAGGTCGATCCGGAGACATACGAGGTGCGGGCCGACGGCGAGCTCCTGACCTGCGAGCCGGCCGAGGTGCTGCCCATGGCGCAGCGCTACTTCATGTACTAAGCTTCTGCCCGGTACCAGAACCAGAAAAGTACCGGGAGGACGTGTTCGTGATCTATGTCGTTGCCACCTTGACCATCAAGCCCGAAACCCGTGCGGAATTCATCGCCGCTGCGGCTGCCTGCATTGCGGGGACCCGCAAAGAACCCGGCAATATCGCCTATGATTTGCATGAGAGCGTCACCGACCCGAGCAAGATGGTCTTCGTCGAGCAGTGGGAGAATGCCGAGGCCTTGGTGCCGCACCGCGCGACCGAGCACATGAAGACGTTCGGGCGCGTCGCGGTCAAATGCATGTCGGCCCCGCCGAAGATCGAGATCATCACGCCTGAGAAGGTCGATGTCCGCTGAGCGGAATAAGAGTGAGCGCAATAAGAGAATGAGAGTTTCAGCATGATCCGCGCGACACGCGTGCTCGGGCAGCATCGTTGGAAGGAGGCTGCCGCCGATTCCGTCCTGCTCGATTTCGATGACCGGCACCGGCGGCGGCTGGTGATGACCGGAACGCGTGGGCTGGAGTTTCTGCTGGACCTCGAGCACGCTACCGCATTGCGCGGTGGCGATGCCCTGGTGCTGGAGGACGGCCGGCTGATCGAGGTCGTGGCGGCGGCCGAGCCGCTGCTCGAGATCCGGGCTTCCGATCCGCATCATCTGGTGCGGCTGGCCTGGCACCTCGGCAACCGGCACCTGCCGACGCAGATCATGGCCAAGAGCCTGCGCGTCCGCCGCGACCACGTGATCGAGGCCATGGTCAAGGGTCTTGGCGCCCGCGTCATCGAGATCGAGGCACCGTTCGATCCGGAAGGTGGCGCCTACGCCGAGCCCAGCCATGCGCACGGCCACGATGATCATGATCACCACGGTCACGATCATCATCACGATCATGCCGGGCACGATCACGCGCATCACGGCCACGACGACGGCCATGCACATGATCATCACGTGCATGACGAGCACTGCGGCCATGACCATCACGATCACGGTCATTCCCATGCTCATGAGCACAAATGAGGAGGGGGCTCGGCCGGCTGCAATCAGGGCCGCGGATTCGGCTGCGCTGTATCGGCTGCTGACATGGCTGTCGCCGGCGTTTCCGATCGGCGGCTTCTCCTATTCGAGCGGCATCGAATGGGCCGTGGAGGCAGGCGACATCGGCGATGCGGCGGAGCTGCGCGGCTGGCTCGCGACGATGCTGACCAACGGCTCCGGCTTCTGCGACGCGGCTTTCCTCGCGCACGCGTATCGCGCGGTCGAGCTCGACGATATGGCCAGCCTCCGCGAGGTGGCCGAGCTTGCGGCCGCGTTCGTACCGTCGCGCGAGCGTCAGCTCGAAACCACCGCGCAGGGCCGGGCCTTCATCGAGATCGCGCGGTCCGCCTGGAACTGCGCAGGCCTCGACGAGGCGGTGGCGCGCTGTGAGACCATCGTCTATCCGGTCGCCGTGGGGCTGGTCGGCGCGCTTCACGGCGTTCCTCTGGGACCCCTGCTGCACGGCTTTCTGCACGCCCTGACGTCGAACTGGATTTCCGCCGGCAGTCGTCTCGTACCGTTGGGGCAGACCGACAGCCAGCGCGCGCTCGCCGCGTTGGAACCTGTCGTCGCCGCGACGGCGGACCGCGCTCTGCTCGCCTCGCTCGATCACATCGGCGGCGCAACGTTCCGCTCCGATCTCGCAAGCCTTCATCACGAGACGCAATATACAAGGCTGTTTCGGTCGTGATGAAGCGGGGCAACGGCTGCTCGATCACGGCCCCGCGCGGTCGCGCGCACGACAGAAGGATAAATGACATGGCATCGTCTCACGGTCCGCTCCGCGTTGGCGTCGGTGGCCCGGTCGGGTCCGGCAAGACTGCGTTGATGGATCTGCTCTGCAAGTCGATGCGGGAGCACTACGACATCGCTGCGATCACCAACGACATCTACACCAAGTGGGACGCGGAGTTTCTCGTTCGCTCGGGATCGCTGACTCCGGATCGTATCGCCGGCGTGGAGACCGGCGGCTGCCCGCATACTGCGATCCGCGAGGACGCGTCCATGAACCTCGCCGCCGTGGCCGACATGCGAGCCAAGTTTCCCGGACTCGACCTGGTGTTGATCGAGTCGGGCGGCGACAACCTCGCCGCAACGTTCTCGCCGGAACTCGCCGATATCACGATCTACGTCATCGACGTCGCGGCGGGCGACAAGATCCCGTCGAAGGGCGGACCGGGTATCACCCGCTCCGACCTTCTGGTGATCAACAAGATTGACTTGGCACCCCATGTGGGCGCTTCTCTGGAGAAGATGGAGACGGATGCCAAGCGCATGCGCGGCTCACGGCCCTTCGTCATGACCAACCTGAAGAAGAGCCAGGGGCTTGACCGGATCATCGGCTTCATCGAAGCCAAGGGCGGTCTGAAGCCGTCGGCCTGAGCGCGGGGACGGATCTGCGTCGCACGGCTCTTTGTTGCTCGATGCGTCTGCTGGAATGACCGACGCAAAAAAGCCTCATCCGGCCGGAACAACTTGAGCCCTCGGGTGTTGCCTCGACCCGGGGTGCGCCTTGCCCAAGGCGTCTCGGCGCCGATGCACCGGTATCCTGGGATCGCTATCCGCTGATCGCTCCGATCACTTCCGATCGCCCCGAGGTGCGTCCTTGAGTTGCAGGCCCGGTTATTGGATGACTCGTCTCCTCCTTCGCCAACCCTTTACTTCAGAGTGAACGAGTGCTCCGGCTGGGTGTCATCATCGGTTTGATCGCGCTGGTCGGGACGGCGCTGTCCGGCTTGGCCGCCTATCGCGTACACGACCAGGAGCTGGCGCTCGATCGCATTGCGCTGGCCCGTGCCATCGACGTCCATGCCAGCCTCGTCCAGGACCGGCTGACCGAACGTGAGCTGCTGGCCCGGGTGGCCTCCGGGCTGTTCCGCGCTCCCTCCGTGATCAAGGCCAATATGCTGGAGCCGCTGCGATCGTCGATCTACGCGTTCAAGACCGACTTCGTGGTGGCATCGTGGATCGCGCGGCTGCGGCCGGATGAGCTCCCCATCGCGCAAGCCGAGCTGCGTCAGGCTGGCTTCCCGAATCCAACCATTCGCAATTTCGACGACATGCCGCTCGGGTCGAACGTCGATCGTCCGTTGGACGTTCTGATGGATCTCGAGCCACGCAATGCTGAGACCTCGAAGCTTCCTGGTATCGCACTCGACCGGCAGCCGATCGTCGGACCGATGCTCGCGCGTGCCATGGCCGAGGGCAAGCCGGTCGCGTCCGATCCCACTCCGCTGCTGCGAAGCGATGGTCCGATCGGGATCGTGCTGGCAGCCCCGGTCGTCCCGCAAGGTGCCACTGCGCCGGCGGGCTTCGTGACGTTTTCCTACGAGATCGGGCCACTGCTGCTCACCAATGACGATCTGTCGTTGTTCTCGGTGGCGTTGAAGGATCCGCGCAACGCCTCGGATGAGCTGGTTGCCAACGATCAGGGGGCGGTGACGAGCCGGACCCGCAGGCCGGACGATCCTGCTCCGTCGTCGACCCGCACCGTGGCCTTCGGCAATCACGACTGGTCGCTGGTCTATTACGCCAAGGGCAATGCGGTCCGGCGCGCGCAACAGACCGCGGCGATCGTCGGCGTCATCGGGATGGCGCTGACCGGTATCATCTGCGGCCTGTTCGGCTACGTCGCCTACAACAATCTGCGCCTGAGCCGCGAAATCCAGGTGCGGATCGGCTTTGAGCGCCGACTGACGGCGGTCATCGACGAGCTGAACCACCGGGTCAAGAACATCCTGGCGGTGATCCAATCCATCGTGACGCGCACGCTGCGTCATGGCAGCGACATGGACGTCGCGCGCGAGCTGCTGATCGGACGGATCCATGCGATGTCGAACGTCGTCACGCTGCTCAGCGAGAGCCAATGGCAAGGCGTGCAATTGCGCGGACTGTTCGAAGCTCGTGCCATCCCGCATGCGGACAGGATTGCGGTCAATGGACCCGACATCACCGTGAGCGCGCGTGCCGCGCAGAGCCTGTCGCTGCTGTTTTTCGAACTCGCCTCGCACTCGGACGAAGGCCTCTCGCTCGTGGGAAAGCACCCGCACATCACCGCCAAATGGGAGGTGACCGGCGAGGAGCCGAATGCCGTCTTCCACTTCCGTTGGGAGGAATTGAACACCAGTGAAGCAACGCGGCGGCCGGACAGCGATTTCGGACTGATCCTGCTCGATCGCGTGGCACCGGAGGCGCTCGGCGGCACGTCAAAGCGCTTCTTCACCGAGGCGAGCTATGTGTATGAGCTGACCGCTCCGATGGAGACGGTGATCGACATGACCGAGCGCGATCGCACCGAGCAATTCTCCGCGCCGGTGCATCCGGCGCGATAGCCGCAGCGCTCGTCGGCAAACAGGATGCCAGGGCGCACGATGCCCGAGTGCAAGTGATCAACAACAACAAGAAGAGACGGCTCTTTCGCGAGCCGCCTCTTTGCTGGTTCGTTTGCGACGGCTTGGCTGATCAGCCGCCGCTGCCGCCGATCACCGCCCGCACGGTCTCGTCCGGGCCGAAATCCTCGGCGCCTTCGACATAGAGCAGCGCTGCCAGCTTCGAGCGCGCGCGGTTCACGCGGCTCTTGATGGTGCCCACCGCGCAGCCGCAGATCGCTGCCGCATCCTCGTAGGAGAAGCCCGATGCACCGACCAGGATCAGCGCCTCGCGCTGGTCCTGAGGCAGCTTCTCGAGCGCCGCGCGGAACTCCTCGAACTCGAGATGCGCGCCCTGCGAGGGATGCGTCTTGAGCGTCTTGGCGTAGTTCCCTTCGGCATCCTCCACTTCGCGCCGGCGTTTGCGGTAGTCGGATCGGAAAAGGTTGCGCAGGATCGTGAACAGCCAGGCAGGCAGATTCGATCCTGGTTGAAACGAGTCGATGTTGGCCAACGCCCGGAGCAGGGTTTCCTGCACGAGGTCGTCGGCACGATCGCTGTTACCACTCAAGGAAATCGCAAATGCGCGAAGGCTGGGGACGGCCGCGAGGATATCGTCCCGCAAGGAATCAGTGAGAGGCATTCACTCCCTCCCGTCGGTTTGGTCGTTGGATCCCCCGCCGTTCTCCACGTGGGACTGTGCTGCCGGCGCATCAAGCTTCCGCACCAGATCCGCGAAGCGGTCCGGCACTCCCTGACGGACGACGTCGTCGTACATCGCGCGGAGTTGATGACCGATTCTGGATTGAATTTCCGCGTTCAGTCCGCCGGGCTTGCGCGGTGCCGCATTCTTGCTGGCTTGAGACTTTACATCTTTCATGACCTTTTCCACGTTTCCCCGAGAGTTAAGTCCCTGAAGCTTCAAGAATTATTCTCGCCACCGAGAGGGTCTGTCGGGAACTAATGCGACGGGGCGATAAAAGTTCCACGCGTTTGGGGAACTTTTCGTCGGTTCGGGCGTAATCAGCCCATCATGGAACCCGGGCGGGAAGCCCAGATGACCGAATGGAGTGGGGATGAGCCGATCACAGCTTGTTGCTGAACATTTGCCGCTGTTGCGCCGGTATGCGAGGGCCCTCACCGGCAGCCAGGGTTCCGGAGACGCCTATGTCGGAGCGATGCTCGAGGCGCTGATTCAGGATCCCGCTCTGCTGGACGAGCGCTATGGCCCGCGGGCTGCGCTGTTCCGGCTGTTCACGCAGATCTGGAACTCGGTGGCGCTCAACGATGACGCCGAAGTGGCGACTCTGCCGATGCCGCCGGAGCGGCGCCTCTCCAACATCACCCCCTTGCCCCGCCAGGCCTTCCTGCTGCTCTCGCTCGAGGGTTTTCCCGAGGAGGAAGTGGCCTTCATCCTCGACATCGACGTCGCGGAAACCCGCCGGCTGGCGGATGCAGCCGGACGTGAGCTCGCCGCCGAGATCGCCACCGATGTCCTGATCATCGAGGATGAGACCTTCATCGCGATGGACCTTGAGAGCCTCGTCAAGAATCTCGGTCACAACGTGATCGGCGTGGCCCGCACCCATGCCGACGCGGTGGCTCTGGCCAAGAACAAGAAGCCCGGTCTGATCCTGGCTGATATTCAGCTCGCAGATGGTTCGTCCGGCCTGGATGCCGTCAACGAGCTGCTGCGCACCTTCGAAGTGCCGGTGGTCTTCATTACCGCCTATCCGGAGCGCTTCCTCACGGGTGAGCGGCCCGAACCGGCGTTCCTGATCTCAAAGCCGTTCCAGCCGGCCATGGTGTCGGCAGTCGCCAGCCAGGCTCTGTTCTTCCAGCGCAACTCGCGCAACAGGATGCCCAAGCCGGCGGCCTGATCAAGCCGCGCGCACAACGTCGCCCCGGCGCGTTCCTCACGGAGCGCGCCGGATTTCGTTGCAGCATCGAAGACGAGATCAGCAGCCGCGGCACACGCCGTTGAGCCGTGCCTTCAGCGTCGCGTCATTCGGCTTGGTCTCTTGGAGCTTCAACGTTGTCTCCTCAAGCCGGATGATTGCGGACGTCCGTCGAGGCGCGAACACGATCGGCACGAGAAAAGTGAGATCGCCGTCCGCCAGTTCCGGCGGCGGTGGCGCAAATGGTTGGGCTCGCTCCACCATCGCGAGCGCTTCCCGGTCGAGCGCGGGGTCACCGGTCGTTTCGGCCAGCACCGCCGAGATCAGGTGGCCTTCGCGGTCGATGTGAAACAGGACCTTGGCCGTCCCGCCCTGATCCGAGGCCTGCAGCGGATAGCGACGCTGAACCTTCAATTGTGCGACGAGGTTCTTGATCCAAGTTTCCCTGGCGCCGTCGGCCGCTGCAATCCCGGGAAACAGGCACACGAGAACCAGCGCCAGTCCAAACCCTCTCCATACGCCGACGCGATCCAGCGAGCTCAGCCTCCCTGCCCCCACGCGCGCGGACCATGAACGCAGCCGCGCTGCTTCAACATATAACCGGGACGAAAAGGGGATAAAGCGCCGCGAATGTCGGGGCCGCGATCTGACCGGAAGGGCTGATCAGAAAAGAATGCGGGGCACCGCCGGCATCACCACGGCGGTGCCCCGCGTCGCCGGTCAATGGGGCAGGGGGAATAACCGGCTGCAGAGATGACGCGCGACCTGAAAAGTCGTTCCGCGTGAGATCGAATTTTTTGGCGCCATGAAATTGAAGAATACCGCCGCAGTTTACACACGGTTAAGTGATTTGCCCAACCGAGAACCCAGTTCCTGCGACTTACGTTGGTATGCCGATCGCCTTACGGCGAGGGGAGCAGAGACATGTCGCAGACCAGGAAGGTTATCGTTTTGGGTTCGCTTGCGGCTTCCGCGATGCTCGTGGGCGCAATGCAACTGGCTTCAGGCCATGATCTTGGCGCCAACCTGCCGGTTCAGAGCCCCTCTCCCCAGCCGATCGTCGCAACCGCGAATGACGTGAACCGGGCCGCCAAGGCTGACCGCGCCAAACAAAACGGTACTGCGGCGCCGTCGCAGACTGTGTCGATCAAGCTGGCAGCCTTCGCGGAGACCTCCTTCTTGGTGCGGCTTCCGTTCAACCCCACGGGTGTAAGCGCGGGCCCGTTACCATCGCCGCAGGGATCGCAGCTCATCACCACCGGCAACGAGCGGCAGGCCGTCAAGCATCCGGTGGCGTGCGAGCCGTCGGTGTCCGTGCTGACGGAGATCGCCAAGCGCCTGCAACCGGGACGGTGTGTGACTTAGTTGCAGCGGGCCCGCGGCCTAAGCGGCGGATCAACGCCTGGCAATGATAGAAGCCGTCCAATGACGGTCAGGGGCAGTCCTCACTCTGCGGGAGTTTGCTCCTCCGCCGCTGGGCGGCTGACCATGAATCCGAGCGCCAGACCGCCCACAGCCAGAATGGGAATCAGCCGCTTGATGCCAATCATGCGGACGATCTGCAGGCCGCTAGCCAACAACATCGGGTCTGCGAAAGCAGATTGGACTGCCGACCGCGCCGTTTCCGCGGTCCGCGCGGCACGACTCTCGATTGCGCGCTTGCGCGCCATGTAGCTGATTGCGGCCATCAACGTCACCACGAAGAAGATGGCGGCACCTGTGAGGCACGCGGCCACGAGCCCGTAACGATCCAGGACGGCGACAAAAGCTGCGGCGCACAGAAAGCTCGTGGTTACGAACAGTCCGACCGCTGCAGCGATTGCGAGCGATGTGAGCCGAACGGCATGCCCGGTCGATTCCTGGAAGTCCGCAATCAGGCGCTGCAGCATGTCATTCTCCTCCTCGTCTCGTTCATCTGCGCAACAAACTCAAATCGGCGCCGAAAACGCGGCGCCGAAACAAGACGACCTCTGGATTTCAGGGGCCAACCCTCAGCGTCTCCAGGCGGCGCCGATGAGAAATCCGAGTCCGAGCGCAAGACCCACGGTGGCGAGTGGGCGATGGGAGATCACGTCCTCGAGGCGCTCCTCCAGCGAGTTTGCGGCATCCTGGGCTGCACCAAACATCGCAGTGCCGCGCTCGGACATGTCGTCGAACGTCTGGTCCACGTTCTCGCGTGCCTGACGATAGCCGCTGCGGGCCTGCTTGCTGGCCTGCCCAGCGAAAGCATTGAGCGCGTCGGTGATCTGTTCGGTGAGAGCTGCGATATCGTTTTTCACGGCGTGGACATCCTTCTGCAGGCGTTCGTAGTTCGCTTTGTCGACGAGATCTTTCAGGGCGGTCTCACCGTCAGTCGGTGGCATGGCAAGCTCCCGGAGCAAGGTGATTGCGTCTGCTCGACAAACGCGGGGTCTCAGCCGAAGTTCCGGCGGTGGAAACCGAATTAGTCTGCCGGCAGTTGCGGCGAATCGTCCGGCAGCAGATGCTCCTTGACGATGAGGGCGACGATCAGGAGCGGCGAGGCAAGGAAGGCTCCCATCGGGCCCCACAGCCAGGTCCAGAATGCCAGCGCGATGAACACCGCGAGTGCGTTGAGAGCCAGCCGCCTGCCGATGATGGTCGGCGTGACGAAGTGGCCTTCCATGAAGGTGATCACGGCGAAGATGGCGGGCGCGACCATGCCGGCGCTCAAGGTCGGGAATGCGATTGCGCCGACCAGGACGAGCACCGCGAACATCGCGATCGGCCCGATGATGGGGATGAAGTTCAGCGTTGCCGCAAGCGCCCCGAGGCCGGCGGGATTGGGCATGCCGGCGAGGGCGCAGGCGAGGCCGGCTGCAATACCGACACCGGTGTTGATGAGCGTCACTGTCAGGAGGTAGTTGCCGAGGTGCAGCTCGAGCTCATTGAGGATGCGCAGCGTCCGCAGCCGTGCCTCGTGATCACCAAAGGTCATGATCAGCGCTCGCCGTAGATCGCGCCAGCTTGCGATGAACAGCACGAGCGTGGCGAAGAACAGTAGGAATTCGGTGAAGGTCGGCGACAGGAATTCGATCGTTGGCTGAACCCAATCGAATTTGGGGAGCTCCAGACTGGCCGAGGCTTGTGCGCTTCCGCCGCCGACGGCCGCCTGCATTTCGTGCCACAGCGCGAGCGGTCGATCGAAGACGTGCAGCTTGGCCTTGAGCGTCGTGGCAAGCTCGGGAAGGCGATTGGTCCAGTCGAGTACAGGCGCCGAAATCAGGCCAATGATGAAGGCGAGCCCGGTGGCAACGGCGATCACGATCAACACGGCGCCGACGCCGCGCGGCACGTGATGGCGTTCGAGGAAGTTGGCGGCCGGCGACAGCATGGTGCCGACCACGAAGGCCATGACGATCGGCAGGAAAAACCCCCGGGCGACATAGAGGACACCCGTCACGCAGACGGCCGTGAGGATGACGAGAGCGATGGCGACGACGTCAGCCCGCCTGATCACGGGCGGTACTTCTTGGCGACTTTCATTCAGGGCTGAATCGTCGTTCCCGCTGGCGAGCAGCCGCTCGGTGGGAAGTACACGCACCATGAATCTCCCGATCGAGTCGTTCGCGCACAGCTCGCGTGGTGACGTTCTCGTCATCCAACAGCCGAGGGGCCATCCGGTTCCGTCGCGCAAACGTGAGAACTCATACGCTTGACTGGCGCAGGGCGACCACACCGGGCCGGAACTACGGCGAGACGTTCGGCGTTTGGAAAGCAATCACGCATCGTACCGCGATGCTCGTCTGACAGGGGCGCTCCATGACACAGCTCGTTTCCGATCACCGCAGCTTTGCGCGGACCGCTTCGCTGATCGCCGGCGTCGCGGTTCTTCTTGTTGCTGGTCCCACCGCGTCTCACGCACAGAGCCTCGGATATGCGTCGGTCGAACAGCAGCAGGCCTTCCCGCCGGACGAGGCGACTGCACCCGCCGTGGAGCAGGACGAGGACAGCCGGCTGCCCGACAGGTTGCGGCGCACGATCGTCAATCTCGATACGCGGGAGGCGCCGGGGACGATCATCATCGATACCGGCAATACCTATCTGTACTACGTGCTCGGCGGCGGCCGCGCGCTGCGTTACGGCGTCGGCGTGGGGCGCCAGGGCTTCACCTGGTCGGGTGTCCAGACGGTGACGCGCAAGGCGGAATGGCCGGACTGGCATCCGCCGGCGCAGATGATCGCGCGCCAGCCCTATCTGCCGCGTTTCATGGCCGGCGGCCCGGGCAATCCGCTCGGCGCCCGGGCCATGTATCTCGGGTCCAGCGAGTATCGCATCCATGGCACCAACGACCCCACGACGATCGGCAAGTTCGTGTCGTCGGGCTGCATCCGCCTGACCAATGAGGATGTTTCCGACCTGTTCAGCCGCGTGCAGGTGGGGACGAAGGTCGTGGTGCTGCCGAAGGCCGGCTCGCTGCAGGCGCGCACCAATGCCGGCCGTACGCCGCGCGTGACGTCGCTGCCGTCGGGGCGGCAGGCGATGTCGCTGCCCGTCTCGGCCGTCAATTGATATGGGAGCGGAATGATGAACGGTCGACGTGCACTCGCCGCCATTGCAGTGGCAACCATGGCAACCGCGGGTGCGTTGGCAGCGCCGACCACAGCGGGCGCGCAGGATTTTTTCTCGGCGCTGTTCGGCGGCTTCAACGCACCGCAGCGTCAGGCGCCCTATATCCGGATGCCGTTCGCCGACGAGGTGCCACCGGCGCCACGGCCGGCCCCGCGGGGCGACGTCACCTATCGCGGCGGCAGCAGCAGCGTCGCCTGGTGTGTCCGCACCTGTGATGGCCGCTACTTCCCGCTCGGCGCGACCGGCGACCAGAGCAAGGAAGCCGCCTGCAACAGCTTCTGCCCGGCGGCCAAGACCGAGATTGTCTATGGCAGCTCGATCGACGGTGCCGAGACCGATGGCGGCAAGCCGTATTCGGCGCTGCCCAACGCCTTCAAGTATCGCACCGAGATCGTCGACGGCTGCACCTGCAACGGCAAGGACCATTTCGGCCTTGCCAAGGTGTCGATCGACAACGATCCGACCCTGCGCAAGGGCGACGTCGTCGCCAGCGACGACGGCCTCAAGGTCGCCAACCGGACCGGCAGCGGCAAGCGCGCCGAGCTGAACTTCTCGCCGGCGCCCGCGGCGTTGCGCGCGAAATACGAGCGCGCGCCGGTGACGGCGTCCGACTGATCCTGCGAGGTCGTCAGGCGGCGCGGATCTTGCCGAGGAAGTCCCTGACCTGATGACCGAGATTCCTGCTCTGGCTCTCCAGCGTCTCTGAGGCGGAGCGCACGTTGTCGGCCGCCGCCGCAGCGGCATCGGCGTCCGACTTGACGCCGGTGATGTTGTCGGAAACGTTCTTGGTGCCGTCGGCGGCGAACTGGGTGCTGCGTGAGATCTCCTGCGTCGCCGCCCCTTGCTCCTGCACCGCCGCGGCGATCGCAGTCGCCACCTCGTTGACCTCGCCAATGATGCCGCCGATGCGCTTGATCGCGTCGATCGCGTCATTGGCGACGCGCTGGATGTCGGCGATCTGCTCGGAAATCTCGTCGGTCGCCTTCGCGGTCTGGCTCGCCAGCGTCTTCACCTCGGAGGCGACGACCGCAAAACCCTTGCCGGCCTCGCCGGCGCGCGCTGCCTCGATGGTCGCGTTCAGCGCGAGCAGGTTGGTCTGCGAGGCGATGCTGTTGATCAGCCCGACCACCTCGCCGATCCGATTGGCCGATTGTGCCAGCCCCTGCACCGTGCCGTCGGTCATGCGGGCCTGCTCCACTGCGCGGCTGGCGATTCCGGCCGCATGCGACGCCTGCTTGCTGATGTCGGCGATCGAGGCGTTCAGTTCCTCCGCGGCCGAGGCGACCGTCTGCACGCTCGTCGACGCATCGCTGGAGGCCTTCGAGGCCTCCTCGGCGCGGGCATTGGTCTGCCGCGAGACGTTGGTCAGTCCGGCGGACGTCGCCTGCATGTCGGTGGAGGCGCGGCCGAGCTGCTCGAGCGAGTCGCGGACCAGCCCCTCGAACTCGCTCACATAGCTTTCGATCGCCCGCTGGCGCGCGACCGTCGTTTCGTTGCGTTGGCGCTCCTGGGCCTCGATCGCGAGCTTGTCCTTGGCCTGCTGCTTGAACGTTTCGAGCGCGCCCGCCAGCGCACCGATCTCGTCCTGCCGCTGCATGTAGCCCGTCTCGACGCTGAGGTCGCCGCCCGCAACCGCCAGCATGGCATCGCGCATTCTGTTGAGGGGCTGGATCACCCGGCGGCTCACCAGCATCAGCGCGGTGCCGCCGATCACGGTCGCCGCGATCAGGAGGCAGAGTTCGACCCCAAGGGTCCGCATGGCCGCCGCATGCTGCTCCTCGATATAGGTCCTTGCGGTCTCGAGCGCGGTCTCGGCGACCGCAACCGCCGCATTGAGGCGCCCGACCGTGAACGGGCTCCATTTGTTGGCGACCATCTCTGGCGTCTCGCCGCTCGCGAGCGCGTTGACGAGGCGATCGCGCAGCGCCGTGTACTCGGTCTCGAAATAGGCCTTGCGCGTGGCCTCCAGCGCGGCCGTCATCGCGGCCGGCCATTTTGCGCCGCTGGTCGCGAGTTCGAGCGCCTTCCATGCGGCCTCGGCGCCGCCGACCGCTTTGGTATAGTTCAGCCGCGCCTCGGGCGTGATCTTGCCTGCGGCGAGGCCGTTCGAAACCAGGAAGGAGGCATCGCCGGCGGTGTTGCGCAGCAGCCATGCGATCTGCTTGATCTGCAACAGCTGATCGATGGTCGGATCCGCATGGTTGACCTCGGCGGCGAGAATGGCCTGGATCTTCTCCAGCGTCTCCAGCAGCCTGTCCTCGGTCTGCATGTATTCCTTGCCGAGCGCCAATCGGCGCGACGCCTTCGGCTTGGCGACCTCCTGCCAGAATTCCCTCTGCTGATCGCTCAGCGTTGTCAGCAGTTGTTGGAATTGCGAGAGCAGCGCCGCCTTGTCAGCAAACTCGATGCCCGGAAGGGTGCCCAGCGCGCGGCCCATGGCGGGCATGGCGACGTCGCGCAGGCCGCGGACGTATCGCTCGGTCTCTGGCTCGACCTTCTCGTCCACGGTCACCATGCGGTTCGAGGTCGAGCGGTCGGCCCGCAGCTTGTCCATCGCCTTGAACATGCTTTCGGAGGCATCGACGATCGAGCTGATGCGCGCGGTGAGCTCGAGCTGCTGCCACGAATTGTAGGCCCGCGAGGCGAACAGGCCGACAAACAGGCATGCCGTCACCAGGATGATGGCCTTCAACGTCGTGGAAATGGTCAGGCGGTTCAGCATGTTGATCTCCGATTCACCGCATTTGACCGCAGACCCGTAAAAATCTGGATGAGGGCTGGCTCCGTTGAACTACGGAGACAGTCGTTGAGCACTCAGGTTCCGGGAGTGGAACTACCAGCCGCCGAGCGTGTTAGCTGATCACCGCCAGCGCATCCTCCTCTCGTTCAGGGGCTCATTCATGCTCGTCAGTGCTCTCGTCACCTTTCTCGTCGTCATCCTCATCCTCTATTTGATCAACCTGCTGCCGATCGACGGCCGGGCCAAGCAGATCTGCCGCGTGATCGTCATCGTGCTCGGCGTGATCTCGCTGCTTCGATTCATCGCGGTGATATGATCTGGCATCATGTTACCTCCGGCAGATCAAAAAAAGCCCCGGCGGATGGCCGGGGCTTTTCGCATCAGGCGCTTGCCTTCGCCTCGCGGCGGCGCGCCGTGAGGATGTATTCGGTGTAGCCGTTTGGCTGGGTGCGGCCTTCGAACACGAGGTCGCAGGCCGCCTTGAACGCCACGCCGTCGAACGACGGCGCCATCGGCTGATAGAGCGCATCGCCGGCATTCTGCTTGTCGACCACGACGGCCATGCGCTTCAGCGAATCCATCACCTGCTCCTTGCTGACCACGCCATGGTGCAGCCAGTTGGCGAGATGCTGGCTCGAGATGCGCAAGGTGGCGCGGTCCTCCATCAGGCCGACATCGTGGATGTCGGGCACCTTGGAGCAGCCGACGCCCTGGTCGATCCAGCGCACGACGTAGCCGAGAATGCCCTGGCAGTTGTTGTCGATCTCCTGGCGCACGTCGTCGGGCGCCCAGTTCGACTGCGACACCGGAATGGTGAGGATGTCGCCGAGCTTGGCGCGCGGGCCGCCCTTCGCGAGTTCCGCCTGGCGGGCGTGAACGTTGACCTGGTGATAGTGCAAAGCGTGCAGCGTCGCCGCGGTCGGCGACGGCACCCAGGCGGTGGTGGCGCCGGCCTGCGGGTGGCCGATCTTCTGCGCCAGCATGTCGGCCATCTTGTCCGGCGCGGCCCACATGCCCTTGCCGATCTGGGCATGGCCAGGCAGGCCGCAGGTCAGGCCGTTGTCGACGTTCCAATCCTCGTAGGCCTTGATCCAGGGCTGCGCCTTCATCTCGTTCTTGCGGATCATCGGACCGGCTTCCATCGAGGTGTGGATCTCGTCGCCGGTGCGGTCGAGGAAGCCGGTGTTGATGAAGACGATGCGCTTGGACGCGGCCTGGATGCACGCCTTGAGGTTCACCGTGGTGCGGCGCTCCTCGTCCATGATGCCGACCTTCATGCTGTTCTCGGGCAGGCCGAGCATCTTCTCGACGCGCGCGAACAGCTCGACCGTCAGCGCCACCTCGTCCGGGCCGTGCATCTTCGGCTTGACGATGTAGATCGAGCCGGTGCGGCTGTTCTTGACCTTGGAGAGACCCTTGAGGTCGTGCATCGCGAGCAGGCCGGTGACGGCGGCGTCGAGAATGCCCTCCGGCACCTCCTTGCCCTGGGAGTCGAGCACGGCGTCGGTGAACATGTGATGCCCGCAATTGCGGATCAGCAGCAGGCTGCGGCCGTGCAGCGTGAGGCTGCCCCCGGACGGCGTGGTGTAGCTGCGGTCGCTGTTCAGCGCGCGGGTGAGTGTCTTGCCGCCCTTCTCGAAGTCGGCCGACAGCGTGCCGTTCATCAGGCCGAGCGTGTTGCGGTAGACTAGCACCTTGTCCTCGGCGTCGACGGCGGCGACCGAGTCCTCCATGTCGAGGATGGTCGAGACCGCGGCTTCCAGGATCATGTCGGAGACGCCGGCCGGATCGTCCTTGCCGATGACATGGCTGCGGTCGATCACGACCTCGACATGCAGCCCGTTGTTGGCAAGCAGGATCACGGAGGGCGCGTCGGCCGAGCCTTGATAGCCGGCGAACTGGTCGGCGTTCTTGAGCGCAGTGGCGTTGCCGCTCTTCAGCTTGGCCGAGAGCTGGCCGGCAATGACGCTGTAGGCGGTGACGTCGGTGTGGCTGCCGGTGGCGAGCGGCACGGCGGCGTCAAGGAAGGCCTTGGCCTTGGCGATCACCTTGTCGCCGCGGGCCTTGTTGTAGCCCTTGCCCGCTTCGCTCGGATCGTGCGGGATGGCGTCGGTGCCGTAGAACGCGTCGTAGAGCGAGCCCCAGCGCGCATTCGCCGCGTTCAGCGCGTAGCGGGCGTTGGTGAGCGGCACCACGAGCTGCGGCCCGCAGATCTTGCCGATCTCTTCGTCGATATTGGCGGTCTCGACCTTGTGCGTGGCCGGCTCGGGCAGCAGGTAGCCGATCTCCTTCAGGAATGCGGTGTAGGCGCCGAGGTCGAAGGCCTTGCCCTTGTTGGCGAGGTGCCAAGCGTCGATCTTGTCCTGCAGGGCGTCGCGGAAGGCGAGCAGCTCGCGGTTCTTAGGGCCGAGATCGCGCAGGATCGCGGCAAGGCCGGCCCAGAACGCGTCCGGATCGATCCCGGTCTTCGGCGCGGCCTCCTTGGCGATGAAGTCGAACAAAACGGGGGCGATCTTCAGTCCATGGGCGTCGATACGGGTCATGATGAGACGTTTCTCTCGAATAGGGCGACGTTGCGCGTGTCTTGGGCGTGCTGAAATGGCCGCCTCGAAGGCGGCGTGTGCAGTGCATTTAGCGCCAAAGCGGGGGCCACGAAAGGGGGGAGGGGTATCGCAGTTGGTCGGGGGAGGGCAGCGGACAGGCGGGCTGGTTCCGGGCGGAGTGATGACAAGTAATTTCGCAGGACCGCCTCAGAGTTCGGCCGCGAGCCCACAGCCGTGCAGAGCCCTCGGATCGGGCACGCTGCCACCCTCCCCCTCCAGGGTAGGGTGACAACGCACAGCGTGCCGCAAATGGCGTTTCGACGTACACCAAACGGCTGCGGACAACTCAACGAAGGTGATCGCTCGTGGTGGTGATGGCTCATGCAACTTCGTCCTCGCGGCGCCTGTTCGCGTCCGAGCTTTGCACACTTGCCGCCTCTCGGTCACGAGAGGCGCAGGGAAGGCCGGGTGCAGGCTGCACCCATGGCCCGCCTGCAGAAAAAAATGCAGGCGGCAGTCACCACAGGTTCAGCCGGACATCCGGCCTTCCCTGCGCGATGGCTCTACGGTTGCTCCGTGGTCTCCCCGGTGCGCCGGGCTTTCTGGTCACCGTTGCCCGCGCGACGCGTCGGCGTCGCAGCTTGCGTGGCATCAGCGTCGGGATGCCAGGACCCCACGGCTTGGCCGTGCGCCTCGGGACTGTCCGTCGACATGATTGCTCACGCCGCAGCCCAAAGCGCCCACCGCATCCCGCACCCGACGTCCGTGACGGTCGCGAACTGTCCCTCGTGTGGGACGGGATGCGGAGAGATAAGCATGATTTCTGAAAAAAAGAAAGAAGAATATTTTTGGCGCGGGGACTGGACAGGGCAAATCGGGTTGATGGGGCTGAGCAATTCGGCTTTTCTGCGCAGGCAGATTTTGCGGACTTCGGGGCAGGGCAAGCTGGCGAGCTAGTGCCGACCGAGCTTCCATCTGGTCTTGCCTGTTGGCTTTGTGAGAACCTTCGAATATGACGTCCGCGCCGGCAGAGTGTTCGCACAACGGAGCCCATGTCGATGGCTCGCCTGAAAGATCGATACGAACTCAATGCGCTGCTGCCGGAAGATGCACGTCGTGCGGAGCTCCTGACACTGATTGATCGCCTCTGTCCGGGAGGATCAATCCATCATGTGCTGAGGCATATCCCCGAGCAGGCTGAAGACGTCTATACCATCCTTGTCGATGATCATTCTGTCGTGAGCTTCGATGTGGCGCGCGGGCGTGATCCGATGATTCTGACAGAAGTCAGAATTCAGAGCTTAAAGGAATTTCGCCATGAGATCGGCCAGGGCAAGGACCGGATCAGATTGGATCGCGCCGCTGAACAGGCGAGGAAGCTGCTCGGATCGACCTCCGCACCGCGCTCGTGAGCGCGGGTGCTCTGTAGGCGTGGTCCGGAAGCGGGCTTGGCCGCTCCTCAGGTCGATGGCGGCGTCCGGAATTGACTTGGTAGCGACTCCCCTCCGTGCTCCCAAATGCCAGCATTCGTGAAACGGTTGGGTTTTGCGGATGCAAAAAGCCATTCGTGACCGTCAGACGGGTCGCTGCGTCGATCCGGGCCGTCCGTGCTATGCCTGCTCAGAGCCGGGGATACCCGACCGCGCGAGTTCTAGCAGCTCGAACAGCGCAACGGGCGCTCGCGCAGCAAATTCGGTGAAGTGAGGTGAGGAAAGCATCTTCAGCATTTCGGTGTCTTGTCCCGCGGCGCTATCATGGGTGATGGAGCGACTGAGTTCCCATCCCGTTGGGGTGCAGTTGACATCGAGGAGCCACCAGCGTGCAGTGCCGTCCACAAGATCGGCTTCAACATAGACTTCGAACGCGCAAAAGGGTTGATCCTCATAACGAAACGCATCCTTGTACTCGCGGAGATCGCAGCCGTGCCTGACCTCAGCGACTGATGGACGCTGGCGAAGATCGTGTGCCAGCTTCGCCATGTCGCGGTTGATGCTCGCGAGCAATGTCATCAAGGTCTTCGCCTGCGATGACACGGCATCAGCAGCCACGTGCGATGATTGGCTCATTTGGCCTCCCCTGTTGGACGTCAGGGCTTGCTTGCTCTGGCACTGTGGTCACGCGCCGCCTTTGGTGTCGCTTTGTCAGTCCAGCGATGTCGCAAGACTCCTCAGTCTTCCATGATGATGTAGCGCAATGCCTGGCACGACGTGATTCAATCCTATCAAAAATCGTCCGCCCATGATCCTGCGCTAATGCGCGGAACGCCCTGAGGGTCGACGGTTTGACCAGGGTCGATAGCCTCGTTCCGCAATAGGGGCAGACTTGGATTTGGAACGCGGCGGTCAGGCTCACATCTCCGGCGGTGCCGTGCGGCCTTCCGGCGAGACGGCGATCGATGTCGCTTCATTGGGCCAGCGCTTTTGTCTCGCGGCATCGACGAGTGTGGCGATCGTCAGCGGCAACTGGGGGCGGCGCAGGCGAAGAACGGTCAGGACAAGCCGGGTCAGCGACAGGCCCTCCGGTCCGAAATGGCGGTCGAATTCGAAGCCGGACAGGTCGACGTCGAACGCCCGCTGGAATGCAAGCATGAATTCGCGCGCATCATCGCCGTCGACGCCGAGGTCTCCGGCGATGTCGGACTCGTCAGAGATTTGCTCGCGGATCCCGGTCTCGGCCCTGACGAAGTCCAGAATTTTCTGAAGGAGTTGGTCTGAAGTCTGTGACATCATCCAACTATCCGACACCTTCTGCTGCAGGCAAGCGCAGGTCGCTCGTGGGCCGGGCAAAGGCGCGGAGCGCCGTGCTCACCATGCTTCACCGGTTTGAGATGGGGGGCACGCGCCGCCTGCCCGCGCCGCTTTGCCCACCCGATGGTCGCAAAAGATCGCAGGCGCGTCGCTGAATGAATAGCAAACCATCAATCCGCATGGCGCTTTCCTTTGTCCGCGCCTAGGCTATCCAACGAGCTTGTCGTAGTCGGCGTGTGAGCCGATCCAGAACCACAAATAGCCGTCGTCGACCTCGGTCGCGAGGGCTCGGTAGCGTAGTCCGACCCGAGCGGACCAGAACCGTCCGACCTTCTTGAACTGGAGTGAAGGGTGACGTGGATCGCGTTTCAGAAGCTCGAAATTCTGATCGGCGAGCCTTTTGATGGCTTCAGGCAGCAACTCGTAGGCCGCCCAAAATTTCGGAGATGCGAAATGGGTCACAATGGCCGGGAGCGGCCAGCTCGATGCGCCGCAAGAGCTTCGTCCGCCAAGGCGTCGAGTTTCCCGGTATGAGCATCACGCTCGATCGCAGCATCGAATGACGCAGCATCGAACCGTTCGAACCATGCGCGAAAGCGCGCGAGTTCGTCTGGATTGAGCTGTTGGACGGCCTTTTCGATCTCTTCGGCGGTTGTCATGATGGGAACATAGCACTGAACATTGAAGCCGAAAAGGTGGCGGCCCGATGGGACCATAAAGCGGCATTGAGGGACCGCATTGCCGAATGTGACGCAGGCGTGTTGCTTGAGCGTGCCGCGATACGGCAAGACCAGTCCCGGATGTCGCCTGGCTCATGCGGCTACGCGCTACCCTCACGTCCGCGACGGCGCCAGGCGGAATTCGACGACGTCCTCTGCGCCGGACAGGTCGCGCGCCATCTGGGCGGTTTCAAACCGGCCGGCGGCCTGCAGCACCAGCTCGAAATGGAATTGCCGCTTCGTCTCGCTGTATTCGTAGCACCAGTCCAGCACGTCGAAGCCATAGGCCCGCATGCATTCGCGCAATTCGGCCTCGCTCGGCTGCAGGCCATGGCGGTAGACGACCGACAGCGACAGCGTGGTCTGATGCGGCAGCCATTTCTCGACTTGGCCGAGCAGGGTCATCGCGGCCAGCGACAATGCCGTGGCGCAAAGCGCGGTGCCGTAGAAGCCGATGCCGATGATGATGCCGATCGCCGACGTCATCCAGATCGAGGCGGCCGTCGACACGCCGCGGATGGTGAAGCCGTCCTTGATGATGACGCCGGCGCCGAGGAAGCCGATGCCGGTCATCAGGCCCTGGATCACGCGCGTCGGATCGGAGACGGTCGGCGACACCGCCATTCCGCCATACCAACTGCCGGGAAAGCCGTTGATCGCCGTCAGCAAGGTCGATGCGACGCAAACCAGGGCGTAGGTCCGCATGCCGGCCGCGCGTCCGTGATAGGTGCGCTCGTAGCCCAGCAGCAGGCCGACGGCCGCCGCACCCATCAGGTGCAGCAGCAGAATCCCGTTCGTCTCCAGTTCGGCCGTCGACCAATAGGCCGCCAGATGCTCCATCATGCGCCTCGACCGCGTTGCTGCGGGTGGCGTGAACTGTGCGGATCAAGTGCTAATTTCTGCTTGCCGATGCGGCGGCCGCGCCGTGGGCAAACTGCTGTCCAGGCACGAGCCGGCGCACTCCTCCGTAGTTCTCCGGCCAGGATGCGCGCATCGCCTGACGCGCCGGCGCGCCGTCGTCGATGGAGGCGACAGGTTCTCACATTCGCCGCGCCGGCTGTTCTCGACGCACGCCGGCATCGCGTCCGCCGATGGCGGTCAGGCCGTGCACTGACGCCGCTCAATCCCGCCTGCGCCGATTCATTGCCCCCGCACAGTCCCACTTCGGACGTAAAAGCTATCGATAACGATTTGCATCAAGGGGATGTCGGGGGAGACGGGCGATGTCGTTCACGGGGCTGCGGTCGGTCGTCTTGTGTCTTGGCCTGCTCGCCCTGCCCGCGCTTGCGGCGGACAAATCTGTAGCGCCCTATCTCGCGGCAGCTCCGCAGAAGCCGACCTTGCTGCAAATGCTGGCTTCAGCGTTGAAGCCGAAATCGGCGCACGCGGCGTCGTCCGAGCACAGGCCGAGAATCCGCCACGCCACCGCGGCGGTGAGGAAGCAGCCGAAGGCGCCGTCAGCACCTGCCGTGACCGAGGCGCCGGTGGCCGAGCCCACCACGGTCGGCGCCGCCGTGGCGCCACCGGCCCAGCTCTCCGAAGCCGAGCTCGCCGCCAAGGGGCTGGAGCTGTTCAACGACGCGAGCCTCTCCGGCGGCGGCAAGGCGTCCTGCGCGACCTGCCACTTCTCGACCGGGCATACCAACAACAAGACCTATGTCGGCCTCGACGTGGTCGCCGACGGCGATCCCAATGGCCGGAATACGCCGACGCTGTGGGGCGTCGGCGAGCGCGCGGTGTTCGGCTGGGCCGGCCAGGCGCCGACCCTGGAGGACAGCATCCGCGGCATCATCGTCAACCGCATGAAGGGGCCGGAGCCGTCGCCGGAGACCCTGGCGGCGCTGGTCGCCTATGTGCGCACGCTGAACTATCCGGCGAACTGGCAGGTCAAGGGGGACGGCACGCCGAGGGAGGATGCCAGCGCGGCCGTCAGGCGCGGCTATGAGCTCTATATCGGCGACGGCGGTTGCGGCACCTGCCATCAATTGCCGAGCTTCGACAAGAAGAGCAAAGACGACATCGGCACCGGCGGCAAGTTCAAGGTGCCGACCCTGCATGCGGCCGCGTCGACCGCGCCGTATTTCCACGACGGCCGCACGGCGTCGCTGCGCGACGCCGTCAAGCTGATGTGGGAGTTCTATGCCAAGAAGATGGAGACGCGACTGCCGACCGAGGCCGAGCTCGACGATCTCACCGCCTATGTCGGCGCGCTGTAGCGTCCGGCTGAGCTGGGTCGCGCTTCACCGTCATGCCGGGGCGATCGGCAATGCGCAGCCGTGAAGCGGCTGTGCGTCGACGATCGAACCCGGAATCTCGAAGTGATTGGGGATTGAGCGCAAGACAATGTCGAGATTCCGGGTTCAAGGCCTGCGGCCTTGCCCCGGAATGACGGAGTGCATGACAAGTCTGGAAGCAGACGTCAGATATTCGCGCCGAGATCGGCGATGTCGTCGAACAGCACGGATGTCCGCGACAGCAGCGCCTCGAGCTCGTCGGTGGCGTCCGCAATCCCGCGCGTCGCGGTGTCGATCACCAGCTCCGCATCGAGCGGCGGCTCGTAGTCGGTGCCGATGCCGGTGAAGTTCTGCAGATTGCCGGCGCGGGCCTTGGCGTAGTGGCCCTTGGGGTCGCGGCTCTCGCAGATCTCGGCGGCCGTCGCGACGTAGACCTCACGGAACAGGTCGCCGGCGACGCGGCGCGCAGCCGCGCGGTCCTCGCGCGCGGGCGATACCGCGGCGACGATCGCGATGTGGCCGTTGCGGGCGAGATGGGTCGCGACCTCAGCGAGGCGACGGATGTTCTCGGCGCGGTCCTCCGGCGTGAAGCCGAGATCCTTGTTGAGGCCGGCGCGGACGGTGTCGCCGTCGAGCAGCACCGGGGCGCCGCCGCGGCTGAACAGCCGCCGCTCCAGCGCGCGCGCCAGGGTCGACTTGCCGGCGCCGGGCAGGCCGGTCATCCACACGACGGCGCCCTTGTGGCGATAGCGATCGGCGCGCTCCTGCGGCTGCAGCGCCGATTCCACCGGCATGATGTCGACCGGTGCGGCGCGCTTGCCAGCGGCGATCGACAGCACCAGCCCGCCGCCGGCGATGCGGCCCTGCACCTCGATGACGAGACGGCCGGTGCGCGCATTCTCGGTGTAGGGATCGACGGCGACCGGCTGGGTCAGTGCGATCTCGATCTCGCCGACATGGTTGCGCGCGATCGAAGCGTTCTCTTCGTTGGACAGCGAGCCCGGGTCGACCGCCTTCGCGATCGCGACGACGCTGCCGCGCGCCTCGCGGGTGCCGAGCCGGACCAGGATGCTGTCGCCTTTCGACAGCGGCTGGTCGTGCAGCCAGAAGATGCGCGCATGCAGCCGGCGCGCCGCCTGCGGCTCGCGGCCGACATGGGCGATGACGTCGCCGCGCTCGATGAACAGCTCGCGATCGAGCGTGATGCCGACCGAGCGGCCCGCGCCCTGCGCCGTGGTCACCGGGGTCTGCGGCCAGCCCTCGACGGTCCTGATCTTGGCGATCTTGCCGGCGGGCATGATCACGATCTCGTCGCCGGCGCGCAACTCGCCGGCCTCGACGCGGCCGGCGACGATGCGGCGGTCGTCGAACTTGTAGATCGCCTGCACCGGCAGGCGCAGCGGCAGGCTCGACAGCGGCTTGGCCGGCTCCAGCCCGTCGAGCGCCTCGACCACGGTCGGACCGTCGTACCAGCCGATCCGCGAGGTCAGCTCGGCGACGCCGTCGCCGTCGCGCGCGGAGATCGGGATGACGGCGACCGGCTTGACGCCGAGGCCTTCGAGATGCGCCGAGATCTCGGCCTTGATCGCGTCGAAGCGGTCTTCGCCGAAATCGACGCGGTCCATCTTGTTGACGACGACCGCGACCTGCTTCACGCCGAGCAGATGCAGGAGATAGCCGTGGCGGCGGGTCTGGTCGCGCACGCCTTCGAGCGCGTCGATGATCAGCACCGCGCCATCGGCCTGCGAGGCGCCGGTGATCATGTTGCGCAGGAATTCGGCGTGGCCGGGCGCGTCGATCAGCACGACCTCGCGCGCATTGGTGCGGAAGCGGATCTGCGTGGTGTCGATGGTGATGCCCTGGTCGCGCTCGGTCTGCAGCGCGTCGAGCAGGAACGACCATTCGAACGGCATGCCGCGGCGGGCGGAGACGGCCTGCAGCATCTCCAGCTTGCCCTCGGGCAGGCTGCCGGTCTCATGCAGCAGACGGCCGACCAAGGTCGACTTGCCGTGGTCGACATGGCCGACGATCACGATGCGGACCTGCGGACGGGTGGTGCCGTTCGGCGTGGCGGGGACGGCTGACGGGACTCGCATGTTCATCGCCTCGTTCCCCCTCACAGATAGCCGGCGACGCGAAGCCGCTCGAAGGCGTCTTCGGTCTCGTGGTCGAGCGCGCGGCCGGCACGCTCGGGCACCTTGGTGCTTTCGAGTTCGGCGAGAATCTCGGGGATGTTCGAGGCGTTCGACGCGACCGGGAAGGTGATGTCCTGATCGCCGAGCGAGCGATAGCGCTTGCCGTTCTTGGACAGATACAGCGGGATGATCGGAATGTTCTCGCGCGCCGTGTAGGCCCAGATGTCGGCCTCGGTCCAATGCAGGATCGGATGGATGCGCAAGTGAGCGCCCTGCGGCGGCGAGGCGTTGAAGTGATCCCAGAATTCCGGCGGCTGGTCGCGCACATCCCAATGGCCCTCGGCCCCGCGCGGCGAGAACACGCGCTCCTTGGCGCGCGTCGCCTCCTCGTCGCGGCGGATGCCCGCGATCAGGCCGTCGAAGCCATGCTTGGCGAGCGCCATCTTCAAGCCTTCGGTCTTGCGCGCAGCCGAGCGTGCGGCGGGCGGCAGGGTGGGATCGACGGCATCGATCGGCGGGCACGGCTCGACCTTGAGATCGAGGCCCCATTCCTTCGCGTAGGTGTCGCGGAAGGCGTACATCTCGGGAAACTTCTTGGCCGTATCGACATGCATGGCGGGGAACGGCACCCGGCCGAAGAACGCCTTGCGCGCCAGCCAGATCATCACGTTGGAATCTTTTCCCAGCGACCACAGCAGCGCCAGCTTCTTCAGCCGTGCAAAGGCCTCGCGAAGGATGTAGATGCTCTGCGCCTCCAGCTCGTCGAGATGGTCCATCGTCGGTGCGGCGTTGAGGACGCGCGGCATGGAAGATGCTTGCTCGATCTCGGAGGAGGGCAACCGATCTCTGGAAACGTCGTTTGTGAGAATGTGCATGCTATCAGCCATCGCCTGCCTGGGAGAAAATTCTATGGCGGAGCCAAGGAATAATTTTCTCTTTACGTCGTAGGCGGGACACTTATATAGAAAATAATTCCAGTCAACCCCCAAGTGCCGAAGCTGAAGAACGCAATGCAATATCTGCCGGTGTTTCTCGATCTGAAGACCGGCCCCGTGCTGCTGATCGGCGCGGGCGAGCTCGTGCGCGCCAAGCTTCGCGTGTTGCTGTCCGCGGGCGCACGGATCCGCTGGTTCGCCACCGACGGCGACTTCGATCTCGCGGGTCTGCGCGATCAGCACGGCCAGATCGAGCGCGCCGAAGGCGACCCGCTGAGCGCCGATCTCACTGGCGTCATCGCCGTGCTGTGCGCGGGCGCTGGCGACATCGGCGTTGCGATGTCGGCGCGAGCGCGCAGCGTTGGTCTGCCCGTCAACGTGATGGACGACCTCGCGCATTCCAGCTTCATCTTTCCGGCGATCGTCGATCGCGGCGACGTGGTGGTGGCGATCGGCACCGGCGGCTCCTCGCCCGTCGTGGCACGCCGCGTGCGCGAGCGCATCGAGGCGCTGCTGCCGGCGCGGATCGGCGAGCTCGCGAGCTTCATCGGCGACTTCCGCAAGACCATCAACCCGCAGATCGCCGAGATGACGCTGCGCCGCCGCTTCTGGGAGCGCATCGTCGACGGCCCGATCGGTGCACTGGTGCTGGCGGGCCGCAAGCAGGAAGCGGAGGCGGCGCTGCATGGCATTGCCGATCCCACGGCGTTTGCGGGCGCCGATCATGCCGGCCGCAGCAACGGCCATGTGACCTTGGTCGGCGCCGGTCCCGGCGATCCCGACCTGCTGACGATCAAGGCGCTGCGCGCGCTGCAGGACGCGGATGTCGTGTTCTACGACGAGCTGGTCACGCCTGAGATTCTCGACCGCATCCGCCGCGATGCCTCGCGCGTGCCGGTCGGCCGCCGCGTCGGCAAGCCCGGCATTGGCCAGGACGCTGTGAACAGGCTGCTGATCGAAGCGGCACGCGAGGGCAAGCGCGCGGTCAGGCTGAAAGGCGGCGACTCCTACGTGTTCGGCCGTGGCGGCGAGGAGGTCGATGCGCTGCGCAAGGCGGGCGTGTCCTACACGATCGTGCCCGGCATCACCGCCGGCCTCGGCGCCGCCGCGCAGTTCGAGGTGCCGCTGACCTTCCGCAGCAAGGCGCTGCGCATCACCTTCCTCACCGCGCACAAGGAGCGCGATGCCGAGGCGGTCGACTGGTCGGTGCTGACTGACACCAAGATGACCGTCGTCGTCTACATGGGCATGACCGCGGCGCCGGCGGTGCGCGCAGGGCTCCTCGCGGCGGGCCGCTCGCCGCAGACGCCGGTCGGTGTGTTCGCGAAGGTGACGCGCCCCGATGCGCAGGCGGCGGTCGGCACGCTCGATCAGTTGCCGGATCTCGTCGGCCAAATCGATGGCGGTCCGGCCATCCTCATCATCGGTGACGTCGTGGCGCACTCCGCGCCGTGGCGTCAGCAGACTATCAGTGGCGTGATCGCACAACTCCTGGAACCCGTCTGAATGACCTCCCCGCTGCAACAGAAGATCAAGATCACCGGTCCCTCGATCATCACCGCGAACCGGACCTGGGATGGCGCGGTGATCTACCGCACCGGCACCAAGAGCTGGTCGGATGAGCTCTCCGATGCGGCGATCGTCCGCACCGCCGACGAGGCGCGCGCCCTGCTGTCGGAAGCGGTGGCCGACGATCTCGGTGCGATCGGTCCCTACATCGCGCCGGTCGAGGTGGGCGCCGACGGTGCGGTCAAGCCCGGCAATATGCGCGAACACATCCGGCTCACGGGCGCCTCCATCGCGCTCCCGGCTCAAGTCTGAAGGCCTGTCATGTACGCTTATGACGAAATCGACCGTACCTTGGTCAACGAGCGCGTCGCCGAATTCCGCGACCAGGTGAAGCGGCGCCTGTCGGGCGAATTGTCCGAGGACGAGTTCAAGATGCTGCGGCTGCAGAACGGCGTCTATCTGCAGCTCCACGCCTACATGTATCGCATCGCCATCCCCTACGGCACGCTAGCGTCGAACCAGCTCCGCCGGCTGGCCCATGTCGCGCGCCGCTACGACCGCGGCTACGGTCACTTCACGACGCGGCAGAACATCCAGTTCAACTGGATCAAGCTCGCCGAGCTGCCGGATGCGATGGCCGACCTCGCCGAGGTCGGCATCCAGTCGATGCAGACCTCCGGCAACAACATGCGCAACGTCACCTCGGATCAGTGGGCGGGCGTCGCGCCGGGCGAGGTCGAGGATCCCAGGATCTGGGCGGAGCTGCTGCGCCAGTTCACCACGCTTCACCCGGAATTCTCGTTCCTGCCGCGCAAGTTCAAGATCGCGATCACGGCGTCCGACCACGACCGCGCCGCGATCAAGATCCATGACATCGGCCTGCGTCTCAAGAAGAACGAGCAGGGCGAAACCGGCTTCGAGGTGCTGGTCGGCGGCGGCCTCGGCCGCACGCCGTTCATCGCCAAGACCATCAAGCCGTTCGTTCACGGCCACGACATCCTCAGCTATGTCGAGGCGATCCTGCGCGTCTACAACCAGTACGGCCGCCGCGACAACATCTACAAGGCGCGCATCAAGATCCTGGTGCATGAGCTCGGCATCGAGAAGTTCGCCGCCGAGGTCGAGGAGGAGTGGCAGCAGATCCGCGACGGCGTGCTCAAGCTCGATCAGGGGATCATCGAGGACATCCGCTCGCGCTTCTTCTATCCGGCCTACGAGACGCTGCCGCACATGCCGGACGAGCTGAAGCAGGCGGCGCACGATCCGAAGTTCGAGGCATGGCGCAAGAACTCGGTCTTCCCGCACAAGGTGCAGGGCTATGCCATCGTGACCGTGTCGCTGAAGCCCATAGGCAAGCCGCCTGGCGATGCGACCGCCGACCAGATGGATGCGCTGGCCGACATCGCCGACAAATACTCGTTCGGCGAGATCCGCGTCGGGCATGAGCAGAACCTGGCGCTGCCGCACGTCCGCAAGCGCGACCTGCCGGCGGTGTGGAAGGCGCTCGAGGCCATTGGCCTCGCGATCCCCAACGTCAACCTCGTGTCCGACATCATCGCCTGTCCGGGCCTGGACTACTGCTCGCTGGCGAACGCGCGCTCGATCCCGATCGCGCAGGAGATCACGCGCCGCTTCGCCAATCACGACACGGCGAACCTGATCGGCCGGCTGCACATCAACATCTCCGGCTGCATCAATGCCTGCGGCCACCACCATGTCGGCCACATCGGCATCCTCGGCGTCGAGAAGAACAACGAGGAATTCTATCAGATCACGATCGGCGGCCGCGCCGACGAGGGCGCCGTGCTCGGCACCCTGATCGGACCCGCGGTGCCCTATGCCGAAGTGGCCGATGTCGTCGAGGACATCGTCGAAGCCTATCTTGCGCTGCGCGCGAGCCCCGAGGAGCTGTTCGTCGACACGGTGAAGCGGCTCGGGGTCGAACCATTCAGGGAGCGGGTCTATGCCACTCGTTAAGGGCGGACACATCATCGCGGACACGTTCGTCCGCCTCACCGACGATGTCGAGCCGCCGGCGCAGGGCGCGATCCTCGTCTCGGAGACGCGCTTCCTCGCCGGCCCCGACGCGCTGGTCGGCCACGCCACCGGCAAGCTCGGCGTGATCTGGCCGAACAATCGCGACGTCGACGATCTCGTGCCGTATCTCGATCGGCTCGCGCTGGTCGCGCTGGTGTTTCCGAGTTTTCGCGACGGCCGCGCCTACACCCAGGCGCGCCTGCTGCGCGAGCGCCATGGCTTCCGCGGCGAGCTGCGCGCGACCGGGCAGGTGCTGCGTGACCAGTTCGTGTTCATGCTGCGCGCCGGCTTCGACGCCTTCGAGGTCAAGAAGCAGGCGGATGCCGAGGCCTTCACCGAGACCGTGAAGCGCTATTCGGTGTTCTACCAGCCGACCGGCGACGGCCGGATCTCGGCGCTGCATCAGCGCCTGCAACTGCGCCATTCGGAGAGTGCCGGGCTGTGAGCACGCTGGCTGCATCGCCTTCCGTTGCGGAGATCCCGGTCGCGGCGCTCGACGCCGCGCTGCGCACCGCCGCGCCGCATGAGGTCATTGCCGCTGCTCTCGCGGCGATCGGTCGCGAGCGGCTGGCGGTGGTGTCGTCGTTTGGAACGGAGTCGGCCGCGCTCCTGAAGGTGACGTCCGATGTCGATCCGGCGATCCCGGTGATCTTCCTCGACACCGGGCACATGTTCGCGGAGACGCTGGCCTATCGCGACCGGCTCATCGAGATCCTCGGCCTGCAAGACGTGCGCTCGATGAAGCCGGACGCCGCCACGCTCGAGCGCGAGGACGCCGGCAACGATCTATGGTTCTCCGATCCCGACGCCTGCTGCCGCATCCGCAAAGTCGAACCGCTGGCACGCGCGCTGGCGCCGTTCGCCGCCTGGATCAATGGCCGCAAGCGTTTCCAGGGCGGCTTGCGGGCGGCGATCCCGGTCGTCGAGCAGGACGGCGTGCGGGTGAAATTCAATCCGTTCGCCAATGTGACCCGCGAGGAGATCGCGGCGATCTACCGCTCTGCCAATCTGCCGCAGCATCCGCTGGTCGCCGCCGGCTTCCGTTCGATCGGATGCATGCCCTGCACAAGCCGCGCCGACTCCGGCGAGGACGAGCGGGCCGGCCGTTGGCGCGGTCGCGACAAGACCGAATGCGGCATCCACACGGTCGCGACCTCGACGGTGTAGTTCGAAACTCACCGGCCGGCTGACCTGGCAGCCCATGACGACATTGTGCCGCGGCAAGAACAGCTATCCCAACGCCGAGCGCTTCGTAGCAAAATGCCTATGTCCGGCCGGAAACAAGAAAATCCGGTTCCGTTGACTCCGACGTGAACATTTGGCGATCTGCAGTGCGCGCCTGCAACATTGCGGGCGGTGAATGGAACGGAGAGCTTGGATGAAGATGCGACGTCTTCTGGCAGCGGTCGCAGGCCTGGCATGGGCAGGATCGGCCCATGCCGCGGACATCAGTCTGCTCAACGTCTCCTATGACCCGACCCGCGAGCTCTACGTCGAGTTCAACAAGGCGTTTTCAGCCGCGTATCAGAAGGAGACCGGCAAGAGCGTCGAGGTCAAGCAGTCGCATGGCGGCTCCGGCGCGCAGGCCCGCAGCGTCATCGACGGGCTGCAGGCCGACGTCGTGACCCTGGCGCTCGCCTATGACATCGACGCGATCGCGGGCAAGGGTCTGCTCGACAAGGATTGGCAAAAGCGACTGCCGCAGAATGCCTCGCCCTACACCTCGACCATCGTTTTCCTGGTGCGCAAAGGCAATCCCAAGGGCATCAAGGACTGGGACGACCTGCTCAAGAAGGGCGTCGACGTCATCACGCCCAATCCGAAGACATCCGGCGGCGCGCGCTGGAACTATCTGGCCGCCTGGGGCTATGCGCTGAAGAAGTTCGGCTCGGCCGACAAGGCCAAGCAGTTCGTCGGCGACCTCTATCAGCACGTCCCTGTGCTCGACACCGGCGCCCGCGGCGCCACCGTGACCTTCGTGGAGCGCGGTGTCGGCGACGTCCTGCTCGCCTGGGAGAACGAGGCGCATCTGGCCCTGCGTGAGTTCGGCAAGGACAAGTTCGAGATCGTCGCGCCGCAGCTGTCAATCCTGGCCGAACCGCCAGTTGCGGTGGTCGACTCGGTGGCCGACAAAAAGGGCACGCGAAGTGTGGCTGAATCCTACCTGAAATACTGGTATACAAAGGAAGGTCAGGAAATTGCCGCACGCAACTCCTACCGTCCGCGTGATCCCGAGGTGGCCAAGAAGTACGAGGCTGCCTTCGCCAAGGTCGAGCTGTTCACCATCGACGAGGTGTTCGGCGGCTGGACCAAGGCCCAGAAGGACCATTTTGCGGAAGGCGGAATCTTCGATCAAATCTACAAGAATTGATCGAATCAGAAGGAACAAGTTGGTGACCGCCGATCTGATACGGCTTCGAGACAACAAGGCAAGAAGCTGGCGTTGCGGCGATCTGCGATATCGCGCATGAGACGCGGTCCCCGGTCTCGATTGCCGAGACGAGGCTGGGGGCGGCGGGCGTACACCACAATCGATTCAAGCCCATCGACACCGATCATCAACGGACCAGGCCTTTTTTTGAACGTACTTGCACCACGTCGCAGCACCTTGCCAGGCTTTGGTCTCACCATGGGGCTGACGCTGACCTGGCTGTCGCTGATCGTCCTGATTCCACTGGCGGGACTGTTCGTTCGCTCGACCGATCTCAGCCTGGAGCAGTTCTGGGGCATCGTCACCAGCCGTCGCACCTTGAGCGCGCTGAAGATCTCGTTCGGGCTCGCCTTCGCCGCCGCCTGCGTCAATCTGGTGATGGGCACCATCGTCGTCTGGGCGCTGGTGCGCTACCGCTTTCCCGGGCGCCGCCTGTTCGACGCCATCGTCGACGTGCCGTTCGCGCTGCCGACGGCGGTGGCGGGCGTGGCGTTGACGGCGCTGTTCGCACAGAAGGGCTGGCTCGGCGCGCCGCTCGCCGCAATGGGCATCAAGGTGGCGTTCACGCCGCTCGGCATCTTCGTTGCGATGATCTTCATCGGCATCCCCTTTGTCGTCCGCACCGTGCAGCCGGTGCTGATCGATCTCGATCCGGAGATCGAGGAGGCGGCAGCGAGCCTCGGCGCCGGCCGCTGGCAGATCGTGGCCCGCGTGATCCTGCCGAGCCTGACGCCGGCGCTGCTCACCGGCTTCGCACTCGCTTTTGCGCGCGCGGTCGGCGAGTACGGATCGGTGATCTTCATCGCGGGCAATCTGCCGAACGTCTCCGAGATCGCGCCGCTGCTGATCGTGATCCGGCTGTCCGAATTCCGCTACGCCGATGCCACCGCGATCGCGGTGGTGATGCTGGTCGTGGCGTTCCTGATCATCTTTGCCGTGAACCGGTTGCAGCGCTGGGCGCAGAGCCGGGCGCCCTTGAACTAGGACCCGACATGAGCGTGGAGATGACCCTGCAGGCGCCATCCGTGGCATCGTCCGCGGCCAGCCCGCACGTCGCGCAGGCCGGCCGCCCCGATCCGCGCACCGAGCCGCGCCTGGTCCGCATCGTCATCACGACGCTGGCGTTGGCGTTCCTGTCGGTGTTCGTGGTGCTGCCGCTGATCGTCGTGTTCGTGGAAGCGTTCGGCAAGGGCATCGCGGCCTATTTCACCGCGCTTGCCGACGCCGAGGCGTGGGCCGCGATCCGCCTGACGCTGCTGGTGGCGCTGGTCTCGGTCGGAACCAATCTCGTGTTCGGCCTGTGCGCCGCCTGGGCGATCGCCAAGTTCGACTTTCCGGGCAAGACGTTCCTGATCACCCTGATCGATCTGCCGTTCTCGGTGAGCCCGGTGATATCGGGCCTCGTGTTCGTGCTGCTGTTCGGCGCGCAGGGGTTCTTCGGCCCGTGGATGCAGAGCCATGGCCTGCAGATCCTGTTCGCCTTTCCCGGCATCGCGTTGGCGACCGTGTTCGTGACCTTCCCGTTCGTGGCGCGCGCGCTGATCCCGCTGATGCAGGAGCAGGGCACGCAGGAGGAGGAGGCGGCGATCTCGCTCGGCGCGTCCGGCCTGCAGACGTTCTTCCGCGTCACGCTGCCGAACATCAAATGGGGCGTGCTGTATGGCGTGCTGCTCTGCAACGCGCGCGCGATGGGCGAGTTCGGCGCCGTCTCGGTCGTGTCCGGCCATATCCGCGGCGAGACCAATACGATGCCGCTGCTGGTCGAGATCCTCTACAACGAATACCAGATGGTCGCCTCGTTCGCGATCGCCTCGCTCTTGGCGATGCTCGCGCTGATCACGCTGGTCGTCAAAACCGTCCTCGAACGGCAACTCGATGAGGGAGGTCCGCGTGACCATTGAAGTCAGGGGTGTCGTCAAGACGTTCGGCACGTTCAAGGCCCTCGACGGCGTCGATCTCAAGGTCGCCGACGGCGAATTGCTGGCGCTGCTGGGCCCGTCCGGGTCGGGCAAGACGACCTTGCTGCGGATCATCGCCGGGCTGGAGTGGCCCGATTCCGGCGAGATCCTGTTCGACGGCGAGAGCGCGCTCGATCGCGGCGCGCGCGAGCGTCACGTCGGCTTCGTGTTTCAGCACTACGCGCTGTTCCGGCACATGAACGTGTTCGAGAACGTCGCCTTTGGCCTGCGCGTGCAGCCGCGCCGCATCCGCAAGAGCGAGGCTGAGATCCGCGCGCGCGTGAAGGAGCTGCTCGACCTCGTCCAGCTCGACTGGCTCGCCGATCGCTATCCGAGCCAGCTCTCCGGCGGCCAGCGCCAGCGCATCGCGCTGGCGCGCGCGCTCGCCATCCAGCCGCGCATCCTCCTGCTCGACGAGCCGTTCGGCGCGCTCGACGCCAAGGTGCGCAAGGAGCTGCGGCAATGGCTGCGCACCCTGCATCACTCGATCAACGTCACCTCGATCTTCGTGACGCATGATCAGGAGGAGGCACTCGAGGTCGCGCACCGCGTCGTGGTGATGGACAAGGGCCGCATCGAGCAGGTCGGCTCGCCGAGCGACGTCTATGACAGCCCGGCGACCGCGTTCGTGCACGGCTTCATCGGCGAGTCGATCATGCTGCCGGTCGAGATCGCCAGCGGCGCGGTACATCTCAACGGGCGGCCGCTGGACCTGGCTGCGGAGGGCGTGGCCGCGGGCGCCTCGACCTTGTTCGTGCGCCGGCACGACATGCTGATCGGCCCCGCGGACAGCGGCACGCTGCACGGCGCCGTCACCCACGTCCGCAGCTTCGGCCCGGTGCAGCGCGCCGAGATCGCGCTGACTGAAGGCTCGACCATCGAGATCGACGCCCCCCGTGACCGCGAGCTCCGGATCGGCGACCGCATCGGCCTGAAGCCGCGGCATTATCGGATTTTCGCGGCCGGGTAGGGGCTGCTCGGGCTCGTCCCGGCTCTCTGCCAAACATGCGGTGTCGTCCCGGACAAGCCCGGCAACGCGAAAGCGTTGGCGGGCGCTGATTCGGGACCCATGCGCCGTGAAGCTTGCTTGAGGCACGCCGGAGCGGCATCGGGTCTCACCACGACCGCTGCGGAGTATGGATCCCGGCTCAAGGCCGGGACGACACCGAGGGCGTCGTTCCGTTCCTGGCTTGACCGAACTGCTCCTATGGTTGACGAACGGTTGCCGGCAGGAATGGCCGCAATTGTCGCGACGGAACTTACCGCCGATTCACCTTTCAGCCACGGTTGATGTGCAACAACCCGCCTCTCGCATCGGCATAGGGATTGGTTCATTGAAGCGTCTGGCTCTCGCTCTCTCCATTGCATTCCTGCTCGCCGGCTGTGCGGCCGAGACGCCGGTCGTGCAGGCGCCGACCATGTATGCCGATATGGCGGTCGCGGGCGCCAAGCTCGATGCGGTGGCTGCGGCGACGATGATCTCGCAATACCGCCAGAACAACGGGCTCGGCACGGTCGAGGTCGACCCCGAGCTGATGCGGCTGGCGGAATCGCAGTCGCAGGCGATGGCCGACAAGAACAAGCTCGATCATGACGTGCGCGCCCCGCTGGCGAAGCGCCTGACGGGTGCCGGCTATGACGCTGTCGTCGCGGTCGAGAACGTGTCGGCCGGCTATCACACGCTGGCGGAAGCGTTTTCCGGCTGGCGTGACTCGCCGCCGCATCGCGCCAACATGCTCAAGAGCGGTGTCACAAAAATAGGCATCGCAGCGAGCTATGCTCCGAACACCAAGTACAAAGTGTTCTGGACCATGATCCTGGCCGCGCCGGACGGCAAGAAGCCCTCCTGACAGGCTGGGCTGCCGCCGCCCTGCGCAGGCCGCGTGCGCATGGCTCGCGCGCGAGTCAGGCCGGCCTAGCCCTTGGGGTGGATTGACGTCACCGCGAAGTGACGCCACGGTGGCGCCTTGCTTTGCTAATGACCGCGGTAATGACGCAACATCCATTTCCCCCGCTGCCTGCAACCCCCGCCGAATCGCAACGCGTGCTCGTCCTGCAGGGCGGCGGCGCGCTCGGCTCCTATCAGGCCGGCGCCTATCAGGCACTGTGCCATTTCGATTTCGAACCGGAATGGGTCGCCGGTATCTCGATCGGCGCCATCAATGCCGCGATCATCGCCGGCAACGACCGGGAGAAACGCATTGGCCGTCTCAAGGAATTTTGGGAGATGGTGTCGTCGCCGGTGCCGTGGAAGCCGCTGCTCAATGGCGATCATCACCGCTCGGCCTTCAACGAAGTCAGCGCCGGGCTGATCGCGGCGTTCGGCGTGCCCGGCTTCTTCACGCCGCGCTTCCCACCGGCGCCGCTGTGGCCGTCAGGCACGCTGCAATCGGTCAGCTATTACGACACCGCGCCGCTCAAGCGGACCCTGGAACGGCTGGTCGATTTCGACCGCATCAACGATCTGAAGACGCGGCTCTCCGTCGGAGCCGTCGGCGTCACCACCGGCAACTTCACCTATTTCGACAATGTCGAATTCAGGAAGCAGGGCAAGCGGATCGGGCCCGAGCACATCATGGCGTCGGGCGCGCTGCCGCCCGGCTTCCCGCCGGTCGAGATCGACGGCGAGCACTATTGGGACGGCGGCATCGCCTCCAACACGCCGCTGGACTACGTGCTCGATACCGAGACCGATCGTGATCTCCTGATCTTCCAGGTCGATCTGTTCTCCGCGCGCGGCGATCTGCCGCGGACGCTGCTGGAGGCCGCCGAGCGCGAGAAGGACATCCGCTATTCCAGCCGGACGCGGATGAACACCGACAAGAACCGCATGATCCACAACACGCGCAAGGCGCTGCGCGAGCTCTATGCCAAGCTGCCCGACGAGCTGCGCAACGATCCCTCGCTCGAGATCCTGTGCAAGGCGGCGCAGGAAAACACCGTCACGGTGGTGCACCTGATCTATCGCAGCAAGAACTACGAGACGTCCTCCAAGGACTACGATTTTTCCCATGTCGCGATGGTCGAGCATTGGGAAGCGGGCGTGCGCGATGTCCACCAGTCGATGCGCCACAAGGACTGGCTGGAGCGGCCGCAGTCCGGCGAGACCATGGTCACCTACGATCTCACGCAGGACGGCAGTCTCGCTGCCGCCAAGAAGGAGTGAAGCAATGACGACGAATCTGAAGGGCAAGACCGCGGTCGTGACCGGCTCGACCAGCGGCATCGGGCTGGCCTATGCGCGCGCCTTCGCGTCCGCCGGCGCGAACATCGTGCTCAACGGTTTCGGCGCGCCAGCCGACATCGAGAAGGAGCGTGCGGCGATCGAGAGCGACTTCAAGGTCAAGGCCGTGCACTCGCCGGCCGACATGAGCAAGCCGGCCGAGATCGCCGGCATGATCGCGCTCGGCGAGACCACGTTCGGCTCGGTCGACATCCTCGTCAACAATGCCGGCATCCAGTTCGTCTCGCCGGTCGAAGACTTCCCGCCGGAGAAGTGGGAGCAGATCATCGCGATCAACCTGTCGTCCGCGTTCTACGGCATCCGCGCCGCGGTGCCCGGCATGAAGAAGCGCGGCTGGGGCCGCATCATCAACACGGCGTCCGCGCATTCGCTGGTCGCCTCGCCGTTCAAGTCGGCCTATGTCTCGGCCAAGCACGGCATCGCCGGCCTCACCAAGACCGTGGCGCTCGAGCTCGCGACCTTCAAGATCACCTGCAACTGCATCTCGCCGGGCTATGTGTGGACGCCGCTGGTGGAGAAGCAGATTCCGGACACCATGAAGGCGCGCAACCTCACCAAGGAACAGGTCATCAACGACGTGCTGCTCGCGGCGCAGCCGACCAAGGAGTTCGTGACCTCCGAGCAGGTCGCGGCGCTGGCGCTGTTCCTGTGCGGCGACGATGCGGCGCAGATCACCGGCACCAACCTCTCGATCGACGGCGGTTGGACGGCGGCGTAACGATCGCAGGAGCGCTGAACAAGGCACCAGTTTCGCGCCGAGGCGGGTTTCGCTTCGGCGCGGTCCATTCTACAAGCGTGCGTTTCCACGACCAGCGCACGGACCCCCACCTTGCTGACCACGATCATCGGCCTCGGCGCCGCCATCTGCACCACGAGCTCGTTCCTGCCGCAGGTCGTCAAGGCCTGGCGGTCGCGCTCGACCCATGACATCTCGATGGGCATGTTCGTTCTGCAGACCACCGGCAACTCGATGTGGCTGCTCTACGGCGCGTTGATCAGCGACCTGCCGCTGGTCGTCGCCAACGCGATCACGCTCGGCCTGGTGGCCGCGATCCTCGGCCTGAAGCTGCGCTACGGCTAGGAAACCTCAGCCGATCAGCTGCGGCGGGCGAACACGTTCGCGGTGGTGGACGCGACGCTCTGGCCCGGCGGCAGCACGACCACGGTCGATCCGAGCTGGACGTGGTTGTAGAGGTCGGCGACGTCGGTATTGGTCATGCGGATGCAGCCTGACGAGATCGCCTGGCCGATATATTCGGGCTGGTTGGTGCCGTGGATGCGGTACAGGGTGTCCTTGTTGCCCTCGTACAGATAGATGGCGCGGGCGCCGAGCGGATTCGCCGGGCCGCCGGCGACGCGCTTCGGATACGGCCCGAGGCGCGCCTGGATGTCGGCGGTGGGAACCCAGTCCGGCCATTCCGCGAGCTTGCCGACGGTGGCGACGCCGGAGAAGGCCATCGCCTCTTCGCCGACGGCGACGCCGTAGCGGATCGCCTTGCGGTCGGGCAGCACGTAGTACAGGAAGCGCGCATCGGTATCGACGACGATCGTGCCCGGCTGTTCCTGCCGGGTGTAGTCGACCATGTGGCGCTGGAACTGTTGCGGGATCTGCGCCTCGGCATAGGGCGCGTGCGCCAGCAACTGACGGTCGCGGGGCGTCAACGCCGCGTCTGACGTCGGCGACAGCGTCGCTTCCATGCAGCCGGCCAGCATCACGGTTCCGGCCAGCGATAGTGCGACCCCCAGTCTCGACATCTCATTCTCCCCCAGCGCGCATTCAAATCATGTGCCCGGAGGATCGCGCCAATATCAAGGCGTTGCACCCAACACTTGCGTGATCGCCGGGCGAGACGAGGTGTGGCGGCGCGACGCTCGCAGTTCCGCCAAGGCGAGGCCAAGATGACGCAACAGATGCGTCAATATGGTTTCCTCAAGATGCCTTGCCGAAGGCGAGGACATGCAGCCCGAGCCGCTGCTTGACGATCCGGAACAGCAGCACGGTCTCGAAGGCCAGCGACAGCGAGGTCGCCGCCGCGGCGCCGTGGCCGCCGAACTGCGGCACCAGCAGGATGCAGAGCACGAGGTTCATGACGAAGGCCGCCGCATAGGCCATGGCGCAGGCGCGCTGCTGGCCCAGCATGTTGAGCAGCCGCTCCACCGGTCCGATCGCGGCGCGTACGACGAGCCCGATTGCGGCGATGAACATGATGTCGTAGCCGGCGGTGAACTGTGCGCCGAACAGAAACAGCAGCGGCTTGCCGAGCGCGAGCAGCACCAGCGTCGCCGCGAGCGACGGCCAGAACGTCCACTTGATCGCATGCGCGACATAGGCCGACAGCCGCGCCTTGTCGCCGAGCGCGTGGTATTCGGCGAAGCGATGCGCCGTCGTCGCCGACATCGCGTAGTGGATGAACGACACCAGCGCGAGCGTCTTCACCACCGCGAAATAGATGCCGACCTCCTCGGAAGAGCGGAATTGCTGCAGCACCAGCACGTCGGTGTAGGACAGCAGCAGATAGAAGCTCTCGACCAAGAGGATCGGCAGCGAGATCGCGAGCCAGCCGCGGAGATCATATTGTTTGGGACCTGGCTCGACGTGGCCGCGGAGCCGGTTGTTCAGCACCAGCATTTGGCCGAGCATCGCAAGCCACACCGCGGCCGCGCTCGCGGCCATCGCAGCGGTGGCGCCGAGATCGAGACCGAGCACGAAGGCGCCCGCCGTGAAGCCGATGATCAGCGTCTGGCGGATGATGAATTGCGGCATCAGGCCGAGCGTCATCCAGTCGTGCGAGCGGGCGATGCCGTCCTGGGTGTTGGCGACGACGAAGGCTGGCAAGGTGAGGCAGCCGATGTAGAGCGGCATGCGCTCGCCGGCGTCGATCCAGGGCGACAGCAGCGCGATCAGGCCGGCGAGCAGCAGCGCCGCAGCGGTGGACGTCGCCAGCGTCAGCCAGCGTCCGCCGGAGAGGAAGCCGCGCAGCAGCGCCTGCTGGCCCGCGGTGCGGTAGTCCGGAATGATCTTCTGCGCCGAGGAGGCGATGCCGACATCCAGCATGCTGCCGAGCAGCAGCACCCAGGTCCAGACATAGACATAGGTGCCGTAGTCCGAGCCACCCATCCAGCGCGCGAGCAGGATCTGGCTGAGATAGGCGAGGCCCGCGCTGAGCACGCGGATCAGGAAGATGGTGCCGGCCAGGCGGCGCGTCAGCGATGCCTCGCCGCTGCCGCCGAGCACAGCCAGGCGCGCCTTCAGGCGGGCCGCGAGGCCGCTCGATGCGGGGGCGTTGCGGGCATCCATCACAGCCACGGCGGGGTCCGGCTCCACGGCCGCGCGGATGGCGGCGATGGTGCTTCCCTATCAACGCAACGTTAAGATTGAGTTGGGCCGGCGCCGCGCCGGTCGCGCGGCGCTACAGCCGTCACGGCAGAGTGAAGTTGAACTCGTAAGACTTGTCGGGGCCGACCAGCGTGAATTTCAGGGCAGCGCCGTCCGGCTTCACGCCCGGCGGAACGCCGTCGAGCTCGAAGGCGAAGCGCTTGATGCCCGGCATGCCGCTGTCGCGCACGGTCGGGATCGGCAGTGCCCAGTCAGGCGTCGGCCCCTCGACATAGAGCTGGACGCCGCGCGGATCGGCGACGGCGACGTCGACGACGACGTCCTTCGGGCCGTCGCGCTTGACGTCGCGGATCGTCAAGGGAATGGCGTCGCCGACAGTGGCCGGCTTCGGCACGGTGTCGAGGGCCGCCGAGAGCGCCGTATCCTCGGTGCTGGCGACGCTGGTGAAGGCGAGCTCGGCCTTTGCCTCGACGGGAATGCAGATCTTCTCGCAGACCGCGTAGCTGACGTCGGCGCGCAGGGTCATCGGCTTGTCGGGGTTCTTGGCGACGATGCGCAGCGGCAGCACGACCTGATCATGATAGCCGAGCGAGTGCCCGCCGGCGCCGTCGTCGAACTTTGTCGGCGCAGGCCACAGAACCGTCACCGCTTCGACGTTCTCCGACTTGGAAAAGTCGAACCGCGGCGGCACGCCGGAATCGCCGGGCGTTCGCCAATAGGTCTTCCATCCCGGCTGCAGCGCGAAGGCGATGCCGCCCAGCATGACCGGACCGCTGCGCGAGCCCGCGAGCAGGCGCACCGCGGAGTGGCTGTCGCGCTGCCAGGGCGAGGAATCCTGCGCCTGCGCGCCGAACGCAAGGCAGGATGATACGACGGTCGCGACGAGCAGTGTGGCAGAGTGGTGAGGAACCAAGGCGGACATGAGACGTCTTTAGAGTGCGGTTCGGGCGCAAACCATTGAAATGCTTGTGAGCAGATTTCCTCGCGAGGACCTGAACCTTGATTGACAGATGCGCATCCCAATATCAGGATATCGATGATCATGAGAGTCCTTGCGGATGAATCCTGAGGCAAAAAGGCTGGGCGACATTCGCCGCAAAGTGACAGGGATCGGGGATCACACCTCTCACGGTGGTTACCTCGACGGTCAGCTGCTGGTTGCGATGCCCGTGATGGGCGATTCCCGTTTCGAGCGCTCGGTGATCTATCTCTGCGCGCATTCGGCCGAGGGCGCCATGGGTATCATGGTGAACCGGCCGGCGGGCAGCATCGACTTCCCTCAGCTCCTGATGCAACTGAATATCATCGAGAAGAGCGATCAGATCAGCCTGCCCGACAGCGCCGAGACGATGAAGGTGCTGAGCGGCGGCCCGGTCGATACCGGGCGCGGCTTCGTGCTGCATTCGAGCGACTACTTCATCGCCAACGCGACCTTGAAGATCAACGACGGCGTCTGCCTGACGACGACCATCGACATCCTCAAGGCGATCGCCAAGGGCGACGGTCCGAAGCACGCGATCCTCGCGCTCGGCTATGCCGGCTGGCGCGCCGGCCAGTTGGAGGAAGAGATCCAGGACAATGGCTGGCTGCATTGCGACGCCGATCCGGAGCTGATCTTCGGCGACAATGTCGACGCCAAATACGATCTCGCGCTGCGCAAGATCGGCATTGATCCCGGCATGCTGTCCAACGCCGCCGGGCACGCATAGGCCTTATCGTCCGGTTGGAGCTCCCGTGCTCGCTGGGATCAGAGAAGGCTCAATGGGGCGCTCTGCCTCTCCGCCGTCATTGCGAGCGCAGCGACTTGTCCGCCGAAGCTTGGAGAGCGTAGGCGGAAGCAATCCCGAATGTCCACCGCGGATGCTGTCTGGATTGCCTCTGCGCTTCGCTCCTCGCAATGACGACATGGAGAGGGATGAGGGCGCGCATCTCTGCTGAAGGCAGAACTACTCCGCCGCCTGCTGCGCGACCGTCGGTTCGGTGCCGGCCACCGTGGCGCGGCGCATGTCGCGCGGTTGCGACTGATCGTAGCGGCGCACGCGATGCATGGTCTGCCTGTTGTCCCACATGATCAGGTCGTGCAGCGTCCATTTGTGGACGTAGACGAACTCGGGCTGCGTGGCATGCTCGGTGAGGTCGCGCAGCAGCAGCCGGCCTTCCGGCATGCTCATGCCGATGATGGCGCCGGCATGCGACGACAGATACAGCGACTTGCGGCCATGGGCAGGATGAGTGCGGACCAGCCGCTGCCTGACCGGCTTGAACATCTCCTTCTCCTCGTCCGTGTAGTCGAGGAAGCCGAGCGCGCCGCGCGAATACATCAGCGAATGTTCGCAGACGAGATCCTCGATCTCGGCCTTGATCTCCTGGTCGAGCGCGTCGTAGGCGGCGCGCATGTCGGCGAATTCGGTGTTGCCGCCCTTCGGGTTCACGATCCGCGCCGAGAGGATCGAGTATTTCGCCGGGATCGGCCGGAACGAGCTGTCGGAGTGCCACAGGCAGTTGCCGAGATTGAACAGATGCGTGCGATGGTCTGATGGCAGCGGCTTGCCATCCTTGCCGAGATTGGAGACGTCGTTGAGGCCGGTGGTGAGGCGGTAATCCTCCTTCTTGGTGACGGTGCCGCCGCGCGCCTGCTCGCGGTCGCCGAAGCTGAGCGCGAAGGCGAGCTGCTGCTCGTCGGTGACGTCCTGATCGTGAAATACGAGAACGGCGTAGTGATCGATCGCGGCCTGCAACTGCGCGACCTCGTCCCGAGCGAGAGGCTTTCGCAGATCGACACCGGATACTTCGCCGACGAAATGCCGATGCAACTGCCGGATGGCGATCGCCATGGTCTCCTCCTCGCGTCCTCATCAGGGCGGACTCCTGTCCGCTTCTTCTGATGGAAGAGGCTACGCCGGCGATGCGCGAAGTCAACGCAAGGCGCGGATCGCCGACCGCACGGCTGTCATGCCGGCGCGTCAGACGTCATGCATTGCGGGCCATCAGCCCGCCGTCCACGGGGATCACCGCTCCGGTGAGGAACGAGGCCGCCGGCAGGCACAGGCTCAAGGTCATGTGCGCGACTTCTTCGGGATCGCCGTAGCGGCCAAGCGCGGTGCGGCGCCGTGCATAGACCGCCTTCTGCTCATCTGGAATGCGCGCGGTCATCGCCGTGGTGATCGGGCCCGGACAGATGCAGTTGACGGTGATGCGATCGCGGCCGAGCTCGACCGCGAGCGAGCGCGTCAATCCGGTCACCCCGGCCTTTGCAGCCGAATAGGCGCTGTGCCGCGCGGTTGCGCCGAGCGCCTCGGTCGAAGCGATGTTGACGATGCGCGGGCTGTTCGAGCGGCGCAGATGCGGCAGCGCGGCACGGATGACGCGCTGCTGCGCCGTCAGCATGATGGCAAGCCCTCTTGCCCAGGCCTCGTCGTAGGCTTCGTCGTCGATAGCGACATGCACCGAGATGCCGGCATTGTTGACGATGACGTCGAGCCCGCCGAAATGCGTCGCAGCATCGCCGACGACGGCCGCGATGGCGTTGCGGTCGACGAGGTCGAGCCGCCAGGCGCGCGCCGTTCCGCCGCTGGCCTCGATGTCTGCCGCCACCGCGCGGGCCGCGTCCTCATCGACATCGGTGACTGCGACCCTGGCGCCTTCATCGGCGAACACGCGCGCGGTCGCGCGCCCCATCCCCGACGCGGCGCCGGTGATCAGGACGGTCAATCCCTTGACCGAGCGGCTGAGTTGCCTGTGCTGGTGCATATTTGCGGCTCACGGAAAAATGCGCATCGCATGCTCGCCGTCGGGATTATCACTGATCGGACGCATTCGGTAGGCACCGATCCGGCATGGCCGAATTCTCGTTGCCGACGACACGGATCAACAAACCGGAGTGATCATGGTGCTCTCCACGACCTTCCTGCGCCTGGCATTGGTGATGGGACTCGTTGCGACCACGGCCGCGCGAGCCGAGAGCATCAATGCCGGCGATCGCAAGGCAAGCGCCGTGCGCCCGTTCGAAGCGCGGAGCGTTGCCGAGTTCGATACGCCCTGGGCCATCGCCTTCCTGCCGGATGGGCGGATGCTGGTCACGGAGAAACCAGGCCGGATCTTTCTCGTCACGCAAGGTGGGCAGAAGATCCAGATCGGCAACGTGCCTGCCGTCGCGGCGCGCGGACAGAACGGCCTCCTGGACATTGCGGTGTCGCCGAGCTTCGCGACGACGTCGCAGATCTATCTCACCTACACCGAGCCGAGCAGCGAAGGCAGCCGGCTCGTCCTGACCCGTGCCGTGTTGTCGGTTTCGAATGACAACGCCACGCTGACCGACCCCACCGTCATCTGGCGCCAGACGCCCGCCGGCGGCGGCGGGCAGCCCGGCGGCATCATCGCGTTCGATCCGTCGGGAACGCATCTGTTCCTGACGGTCGGCGACCGCATGCAGCCGAACAGCGCCCAGGATCCACGTCAGGCGCGCGGCAAGGTGCTCAGGCTCGATCTCGACGGCGCGACTCCGTCGGACAATCCCATGGCCGAGGACAAGGGCGTGCCGGCCCAGACGTGGACCACCGGCCACCGCAATCCCTACGGGCTCGCCTTCGCATCAGATGGCAAGCTCTGGCTGCACGAGATGGGACCACGCGGCGGCGACGAACTGAACCTGATCGAGCCGGGCAAGAACTACGGCTGGCCGCTGGTGTCGAACGGCGACAATTACAACGGCACGCCGATCCCGCGGCATGCGACGCGGCCCGACCTCGCGCCGCCGCCGCTCTATTGGGATCCTGTGATCGCGCCGGCCGGCCTGGTCTTCTATGATGGTCCGATGTTTCCGCAATGGAAGGGATCGGCGCTGATCGGAGGCTTGCGGGTGCACGCGCTGGTCCGCGTTGCCTTCCGGACCGATGGTCAGCCTGACGAGGCCGAGCGCTGGGACATGGGCGAGCGCATCCGCGACGTCGCCGTGGCGCCGGACGGCGCCGTCTGGGTCATCGAGGACGACTCGCCCGGCCGCCTGCTGCGGCTGACACCGATGAAGTAGCTGCGCAGCAGCATTGATGCGAAGGCGCCGATGCCGGGGTCGCCACAGCCCGCGATGCCGTTGACAGGGCCTGCGCCGATCCCCACACCATCCGACAAACAACAAGAGAAGGAGTGGGGAGATGAACGCGCTCGATTTCACGGGACGCTCGGTGCTGGTGATCGGCGGATCGAGCGGCATCGGCAACGGCATCGCGCAGGCGTTTCGCGCGCAGGGCGCGCGCGTCGACGTCAGCGGCACGCGGGCGAGCGCCGCCGATTATGCCGAAGGTGAGGGCTCCGATCTCGCAGGGGTGAACTACCATCAGCTCGATGTGAGCGATCCCGGCGCGATCGAGAGCTTCGCGCCGCGGCTCGATCGGCTCGATGTGCTGGTGCTGGCGCAGGGCGCGGTATTGTACCGGCGCGGCGAATTCGCCATGGAGGGCTTTCGCAAGGTGGTCGAGGTCAACCTCATCAGCCTGATGGCCTGTGCGACGAAATTTCACGGCCTGCTGCGCGATGCCAGGGGCGCGCTCATCATCGTCTCGTCGACCGCGGCCTATCATTCGACCATGGGCAATCCGGCCTACAACGCCTCGAAAACCGGCGCGATGGGATTGACGCGAACCCTGGCCGAGGCGTGGGCGGAAGACGGCATCCGCGTCAACGGGATCGCGCCCGGGCTCGTCGACACCAAGATGACCAAGGTGACGACCGCCAATCCGAAGCGCCTCGAGGGCGCGCTGCAGCGCATTCCGCTGCGGCGGCTGGGGACGCCGCAGGACATGGCCGGTGCGGCGCTGTTCCTGGCCTCGCCGCTGTCGTCCTACATCATCGGCCAGACCCTCGTCGTCGACGGCGGCCTGATTTTGTAGTCGTCCGGAACCTGCGCCGTGCTGGCCGGTTAGCAGGCCAGCAATCCCGCACAATGCAGAGAAGGAGAGCGGCAATGGATCAGGATCGGCTGACCGGTACGGCCAAGGATGTCGCAGGCAAGATCGAAGGCGGCGTCGGCGAGATGTTGGGCGACAAGAGCACGCAGGCGTCGGGGCGTGCACGCGAGGCCTCCGGCGTCGTGCAGAACATGTATGGCCAGGCCAAGGACGCGGCGCGCGAGGCTGGCGATGCGGCGATGGATTTCGCCAAGGATACGTTCGGCAACAGCTCCGAGACGCTGCGTGACGGCACGCAGGCGCTGACCAAGCGGGTTCAGGACAATCCGATGGGCGCGCTGCTGGTCGCCGGCGGCATCGGCTTCCTACTGGCGATGCTGATGCGCTCGCCGAGCCGGCCGCAGCCGCCGCAGCGCTGGCGCTACTGAGCCCGCAAAGACCCGCTGACGATCAGATGACAATCGGCCCGCATTCGCTCTCGAATGCGGGCCGATTTGTCATTGGCACCTTGGTCCGGAATGATCCGCGTCGATCGCCCTCAGCGCCGAAATGTGGTCACGATCAGCGGCCCTGGGTCTCCAGCGATGCTGCCGAGCGGCCGACCAATCCTGGCGGCCGCGGCGGCGCGTTCGGATTGCGCGCGGCGGGCGGCCGCGCCGGCTGCTGTTGCTGCTGAGGCGCGCCGAAGCCAAAAAACTCACGAACGCCCTGATTCGGCTGCGGCGTTTGAGCTGGCGGCTGCTGGGTGGGCGCCCCCGGCGTGGTCAGCCGCCTTTGCCGCGGCTGCGGCGACACCGGCCCAGGTGCTGCCGGCGTCGCTTCCGCCGGCGAAGTCGCTGCCATCGGCGCTTCGGGCCGGGTCGGCTCCTTCGGCGGCTCCTTGGCCTGCTCACGGCCGACCTCGCGGCGAGGCCAGACGAAATCGTCGGCGCGGCCGGCCGGCGGGCTCAGCGCCTCGCCCTTGACCAGGGTTCGGGCCGCCAGCGCGTCGACCGCCGCAGGTCGGGAGCCGGGGCCGCCCAGCAACTGATCGGTGCCGACGGATGACGCCACCAGCGGCAGGATCGGGCCGGCGACCGGCCGCGGCGCCGGCTGGCCCGGTACGGCATTGGCGTCCGGCGTGGCCGGCTCGTTCGGCAGCTCGAGCGGCGCGGAACGGGCCGCGAGCAGCCGGTTGATCTCACGCTCGGCATAATGGGCGAGCTTGCGCGCGCCCGGCTTGGTGAAATAGACGCCGTCATAGGAGCGCAGCTGGCGGATCTGGCCCTCGAAGTCCGGGCCTTTCTGCAGGAAGCGGCCGGCCTCGTCGACGAAGCCGTCCCAGACATCGACATAGGTGATGCCGGCCTTGCCGGCGGCATCGCGATACAGCGAGTCGAGGAACAGCGTGTCCGCCGTCCCCTTGGGACCGCGAACCGCGGGCAGGCCGACCCAGAGCACGGGCACGCCCTTGCTCTTGGCGATCGCGATCATCTCCTCGATCTTCTTCGTATACAGCTCGACCCAGCGCTCGTCCCGGAACTCGTAGAGGCCGCCCGGCGAGCGGGCGGCCTTCTCCGGTGCCGCGACCGCAGGCGTGTCGTTGTCGGCCTCGTCCTGCGGCAGATCGGTATCGGCAGCCTTGTCGTCGGGCTTGGCCGCCGTGTCGGCCTTGCCATCCGGCTTGGCTTCGCCCGGCTTGGTCTCACCAGGCTTTGTCTCACCAGGCTTGGCCTTGGCATCCTTCTTGGCCTTGTCGCCCTTCTTGTCGTCGGTCTTCTCGATCGCGGGCTCGCGCAGCGAGATGCGGTCGTTGAGGCCGAGCATGATGACGATGGCGTCGGCGCGTTCGGTCGCCAGGATACCCTTGGCGGCGGCGGCCCAGTCGGCCGGCTCGCCCCTGGGCTGATACTTGATGAGGCCCGACGTGGTCCGGATCCTGCGGGTCACGCCCATGTCGGGCTGCTCGGCATAGGCCTCTTCCAGGCCATAGGCGAGCCAGTCGGCCATGGCGTCGCCGAGCACCAGCACGTAGCGGTCCGGCGCGCCATCACGCTTCTCCGGCGGCGGCGCCTTGGAATAGTCTTGGATCACCCTCTTCGGCTGTTGCTGCGGGAACGGAGCGAAGAATTCGCCGCCGAACCAACCTCCGCCACCTCCACCGCCGCGCGGTGCCGGGCGGGGCGAAGCGAACGGGTTGAAGTTGAAGAACTGGGCCGAGGCGGGACCGGCGATGCCGACGAGCATGGCGATGACGACCGCCAGCACGACCAGCGGGCCGGGCTCGTTCAACAGCTTGAGGATGGACTTCAGCTTTGACATGCGCACCCGTCGCGCGGCGTGATCGTGACGATTCATATAATAGGACGCGAATCAGGCCGCAAACGGGCATTCACCGGATGGTGTTGACGGCGCCGGTAATCGCCCCAGAAGGTTACCGGCAGGGCAGATTGGGGCTGCGATCAGCGCGTCCGCAGCCGTTCGAGCACATCCGAGGTGGCAAATCCGTCCGCCGGCGCCCCGATCGAGGCCTGGAAGTTCCGCAGCGCCTCGCGCGTCTGGCCGCCGAACTGGCCGTCCGGCGTTCCGCGGTAAAATCCGCGCTCGGCGAGCAATTGCTGCAGCTCGAGCCGCTCGCCGCGCGACAGCGTTCGCTCCTCGCGCGGCCAGGCCTGAACGAACGGCGGTGCGCCGCGGAGGCGGTCGGCGAAGTGTCCGATCGCCAGCGCATAGGCTTCCGCAGGGTTGTATTTCATGATGACGCGGAAGTTCTGCAGCATCAGGAAGCCGGGGCCCTGGGCGCCGGCCGGCGCCAGCAGATAGGCCTTTTCGGCGCCAGTCGGGAACGGCTGACCGTTGGCCCGCCGCAGGCCGAGCTGTTCCCACTGGGCGAAGCTCATGCTCTTGGCGCGGTCGGCGAGCATGTAGTTGAAGCCCTGGGGCACCACGACCTCGTAGCCCCAGCTCTGGCCGCTCTGCCAGCCGTCCTTCTTCAGATTGTTGGCGGTGGAGGCGATCAGGTCGGCCGGATTGTCGACGACGTCGCGGCGGCCGTCACCATCGGCATCGACGGCGAAGCGCTTGAACGCGGTCGGCATGAACTGGGTCGGGCCGAAGGCGCCTGCCCAGGAGCCGCGCAACTGCTCGGGGCGCAAATCGCCGCGATTGAGGATTTCCAGGGCGGAGAGGAACTCATCCTTGAAATAGGCCTGGCGGCGGCCGATGCAGGCGAGCGTCGCGGTCGACTGCAGCACGCTACGGTCGCCGATCTGGGTCGAGTAGTTGGACTCGATGCCCCAGATCGAAGCGACGATGTAGCGGTCGACGCCATAGGTACGCTCGGCCGCATCGAACTGCGGCTTGTACTTCGCCAGCACCTCGCGGCCCTTCGCCAGCCGGTTGTCGTTCACCAGGATGTCGAGATAGTCCCAGATCGATTTGGTGAATTCGGGCTGCGCGTCGAGCAGGTCCATGATGCGCAGGTCCGGCGACAGGCCGGCGGTAAAGCGCTGGAAATTGTCCTGGGTGATGTTGCGTCGTGCGGCATCTGGCCACATGCCGGCGACGCAATTGTCGAAATTGCCGGCGGCTTCGCGGATCGCCGCCGCCGTCATCAGCGGATGGCCGGAGGCGCCGTCCTGGCCGCTCCACGGCTGCGGCCCGCCGGCGGCAGGGGGCTGGTTGGGGGCGGGGTCGCCCTTCGTCAGGGTGCCCGTGAACAGGCCGTCGAGAAAGTTCAGCGGCCCGCCTGAGGATTGCGCGACAGCGGAACCAGACACCACCGTCAACGCCGTGACCAGAACCGCCGCGCCAGCACCGGCCTTCAGAGCTGTCAGCATCACGTTCCGTCGCATCATGTCTCGATCCAGATCGCATGGAAGATCGGCCTCCACGAGGCCCGGTCCTGCTTAACGGGAGATTAACAAGGTTAACGATTTCCGCAGCGAAATTTAGCCGTTCGGTCCGTGTCGAGCGGAACACTGGACCAACATCCGCCTTTGTTCTCGGCTGCAAACGAGCTACCTAAAATGCGATCGATTTCGCATTCATATCGCCACAAGGTCTAGTCATCCCCATGAAGATCCGCAAAGCCGTTTTCCCGGTCGCCGGTCTCGGCACCCGCGTCCTGCCCGCCACCAAGGCGATGCCGAAGGAAATGCTGACGATCGTCGACAAGCCGCTCATCCAATACGTCTTCGACGAAGCCAAGGAGGCGGGCATCGAGCATTTCGTGTTCGTGACCGGGCGAAACAAGACCGCGATCGAGGATCATTTCGACCGCATGTACGAGCTCGACGCGACGCTCGCGGCGCGCGGCAAGAAGACCGAGATGGAAATCCTCGCGCGCGACCAGCCGGAGGCCGGCGCGGTCAGCTTCACCCGCCAGCAGGCGCCGCTCGGGCTCGGCCATGCCGTGTGGTGCGCGCGCGACATCGTCGGTGACGAGCCGTTCGCGGTGGTGCTGCCCGACGAGCTGGTGCTGAACGCGCCGGGGTGCCTGGCGCAGATGATTGCTGCCGCCAGCAAGCTGCCGGAAAAGAGCAATGTGCTCGCCGTGCAGGAGGTGCCGGCCGATCAGACCCATCAATACGGCATCTGCGGCGTCGGCAAGCGCGACGGCAAGATGTTCGAGGTCGACGGCATGGTCGAGAAGCCGGCCAAGGGCACCGCGCCGTCGAACTTCTCGATCACCGGGCGCTACATCCTGCAGCCGGAGATCTTCCAGATCCTCGCGACGCAGGAGCGCGGCGCCGGCGGCGAGATCCAGCTCACCGACGCGATGATCGGTCTGTCGAAGACGCAGAAATTCTACGGCGTGGACTTCGACGGCGAGCGGCATGATTGCGGCTCGAAGTCCGGCTTCCTGAGGGCCAACATCGCCTTCGCCATGGCGCGAGCCGACCTGCGCGATGGCCTGCGCGCGGACATGAAGCGCTATCTCGAAGGCAAGGGCTGAGGCCAAGCCGGCGCGAAATGCCGCGCCTTCGAGGCGGTTGGCGGCATCACGCCGCCAGCGAAGCCGCGGGTGACGGATGACGCACCGCTGCGCTGGCGCAGCGGTTACGGCCCGCGGCCTTGGCCATGTACAGGGCGCGGTCGGCGGCATTGAGCAGGCCGGTCCAGTCCGTGTCGCGCGACGGCGTGACGCTGGCGGCGCCGATGCTGATCGAGGTGGTGCACGCTTCTCCCGCCCACAGCTTGACCTTGCTGCGGATCGTCTCCGCGACGCGCAGCGCATCCGCTTCCGAGGTCCCCGGCAGCAGCACCGCGAACTCCTCGCCGCCATAACGCGCGGCGCAGTCGCCGGCGCGCCGCACCGAATCGGAGATGCACACGGCGATGCCGACCAGCACCTGATCGCCGGCCTGGTGCCCATGGGTGTCGTTGTAGCTCTTGAAGTGATCGGCATCGATCATCAGCAGCCCCAGCGGCGCGCCGGCGCGCTGCGCCCGCCGCCATTCGAGTTCGATGGTCTCGTCGAACTTGCGCCGATTCTTCAGGCCCGTCAGCGGATCCGTGGTCGCGAGCTGCTCCAGTCTGGATTCGACCTTCGCCCGGAGCTGGATCTCGCGCGCGGCGACCTGCGTCGCGGCCAGGACGAACACGATCAGCGCCAGCATCATCGCCCCGATCTCTGCAGCCTCATGGCGCCAGTATGCATAGACGCTGTCCCACGACTTGCTGGCGATCACGACCAGCGGCTCATTGGCATTGCGCCAGACCAGCAGCCGCGGCAGATCGTCCAGCGCGCCATAGCTGCTCGACCAGCCGGCCGGCTCGGTGAGCGCGCGGGTCACGGCCGGCGCCCGCGCCAGGTTGCGCCCGATCGCGCCGGTATCGAACGGCGCGCTGACGATGACGGTGCCGTCGCGCCGGAGCCCGGTGATGTTGTCGCCCGCCCCGAGCGTGAGCCTTGCGAACAGGTCGCGGAAATAGCCGATGCGGATCGAGCCGGCGACGACGCCGGCGAAGCGTCCGTCCGGCGTCGAGATGCGGCGGCTGAGAACGATGGAATATTGGCCATGATGCTGAGCGGGCCGCCCGACATAGAGCCCGGTGTCGGGCCGGTCGCGATGCACCTGGAAGAAATCGGCATCGCTGCGGTCCTCCGGCAGCGGGTCGAGCGTCGACGACTCGAGCGACAGCCGCCCGCGGGCATCAAAGACTTGGATGGTGCCGAAATTCTTCGCGGTGGACGAACGGTCGAACAGGATCAATTGGCGGACGTGCTTGCTGACCTCGTTGATTTCGGGCAGCAACATGTTGCTGGCCACCGCCCGCAGCGAGAGATCGTAGAGCTCGACGGTGCGGCTGATGTCGGCGCCGATGCTGGCGGCCATGTTCTCCAGCGCCTGCCGGGCGCGGACTTCCTCGCTCCGGCGCAGGTCGATCATGACGCTGGCGCAGATGGCGGAGAAACCGATGATGGTCGAGATGGAGCAGGTGATCAGCGTGCGCGCCGAGAGCCGCCAAGGCTGCGTCGCCCGGCCCGTTCGGCGTGTCCAGCGCATCGGATCGTCCCGTCCCCCGTGGAGTCCCGTCCGTAGACTGACGGATAAAGCCGAAGTAACGCATGTTAGGTTAACGAGTCGTTGCGTTCGCCGCGCCTGTCGTCAAGGCGGCCGCACACGCGCTGGTACGATGGAGTCGAGACTTGCCGGACTATGATGCGCTTCGAGACTATCTCAAGCGGCAGACCCGCCCCGAGCTGGTGCTCAGCCTCGACGAGATCGAGGAGCTGATCGGCGACGGCCTGCCGCGCGCCGCGCAGCGCGCCTCGTGGTGGGACAGCCTGCGAAGTCCGCAGGAGAAGATGCCGCAGCGCGAGGCCTGCCTGGCGGCAGGCTATGTCGCGACCCGGCTGCCCGATGGCAAGGGCGTCCGCTTCCGCAAGCTGAAGCCGGAGCGCTGAGCTGCATCTGTGTCCGCGGCACTGGGGCTGTGTCCTGATTTTCCGGCGGTAGTGCTTCGCGCTCAACGTCGACGAGGCGATCGAGGTTTTGGAGAACGCCGGCTGGAAGAAGGGCGCGAGCGGCATTCGCGAGAAGGGCGGCAAGCCGCTCAAGCTCGTGGTCCAGATCTCCACCAACGTCCCGCGGCCGAAGAACCATGTCATCGTCACGTAGGCCTGCCAGAAGGCGGGCATCGAGCTCGAGCCGAAGTCGGTGGTGGCTCGGCGTTCTTCTCCAGCGACGTCGCCAATTCCGACACCTACACGCACGTCTACTGCGACATGGAGATGCTGATGATCAACGATGGCGTCGCCGGGTCCGCGCGTCAGCGGCATCCGCAAAGGTTTGTCGAGCCATTCCTCGGAATGGGACAATGACCTCTGGCAGTTGCCGAACTGGTGTCGCGAGAGCTGAGCGCACATCGAGAGCGTTCATTCCGAAGCAGAACATTCCGGTGTGTGGCGACCGTCGCGAGCGACGTAGTTCCATTTTCCGGGATGTGACTCGCAGTCAATCTTTCCGCATCTGCGAAGTGCGACAATCGATCCGTTCTTTATTGCGGAATTGGCCCGGATTCTGCTTTGACAGTCGCTTCGAAGGCTGATCCAATTTTATGCAGTTCCCGATCGATCCAGGACGGGGACGCGTTTTTGGCATTCAGCACCACCTTTGGAGTCGATGGATGAACGAGCGTGACCTCCGTAGCCAGATCGCTGATGTCAAAGCAGGACGCCTGTCACGGCGCGAATTTGTGCAGCGGATGATTGCCGTGGGGCTGACCGCGCCGATGGCTGGCGCGATGCTCTCCTACTCAGGTGCCGCGGTCGCTGCTGATGCCATCCCCTACAAGCCGACCAAGGCCGGTGGCGGCGGTCCGCTCAAGCTGCTGCTCTGGCAGGCGCCGACGCTGCTCAATCCGCATTTCGCCATCGGCACCAAGGACCAGGAGGCCAGCCGCCTGTTCTACGAACCGCTGGCCGGATGGGACAAGGAGGGCAATCTGGTGCCGATTCTCGCGGCCGAGATTCCGAGCAAGGAGAATGGCGGTCTTGCCGCCGACGGCATGTCGGTGACCTGGAAGCTGAAGAAGGGCGTCAAATGGCACGACGGCAAGCCGTTCACGGCCGACGACGTCATCTTCAACTGGGAATACGCCAACAACCCCGAGACCTCGGCGGTCTCGATCGGCAGCTACAAGAACGTCAAGTCGATCGAGAAGATCGACGATCTGACCGTGAAGCTGGTCTTTCCGCAGCCGACGCCGTTCTGGGCCGATGCCTTCGTCGCCTCGTTCGGCTGCATCATCCCCAAGCATCACTTTGCGGATTATATCGGGGCGAAGTCGCGCGAGGCGCCGGCGAACCTGAAGCCGGTCGGTACCGGTCCCTACATGTTCGTGGACTTCAAGCCGGGCGACACCGTCGCCGGCAAGCGCTTTCCGGACTATCACGTGCCGACGCAGCCCTATTTCGACACGGTCGAGATCAAGGGCGGCGGCGACGCGGTCTCCGCTGCGCGCGCAGTGCTGCAGACCGGTGAATACGATTACGCCTACAATCTGCAGGTCGAGGACGAGATCCTGACCAAGCTCGAGGCGGGCGGCCAGGGCAAGACCGAGCTGACGCTGACCGGCAACATCGAGTATATCGGCCTCAACGTCACCGACCCCAATGTCGAGGTCGACGGCGAGCGCGCCAGCCTGAAGACCAAGCACCCGCTGTTCTCCGATCCCGAGGTGCGCAAGGCGATCAATCTCCTGATCGACCGTGCGTCGGTGCAGAAATTCATCTATGGACGCGCCGGCGTCGCGACGCCCAACTTTCTCAACAACCCCGAGCGCTTCCGCTCCAAGAACAATACTTTCGAGTTCTCGATCGAGAAGGCCAACCAGATCCTCGACGCCGCCGGCTGGAAGAAGGGCGCCTCCGGCATCCGCGAGAAGGACGGCAAGCCGCTCAAATTCGTGTTCCAGACCTCGATCAACGGCCCGCGCCAGAAGAACCAGGCGATCATCAAGCAGGCGTTCCAGAAGGCCGGCATCGAGGTCGAGCTGAAGTCGGTGGTCGCGTCGGTGTTCTTCTCCTCGGACGTCGCGAACCCCGACACCTACTCGCATTTCTACTGCGACATGCAGATGTATCAGACCACGATGCCGCAGGCGGATCCGCAGTTCTTCATGAACCAGTTCGTGTCCACCGAGGCCGCGACCAAGGAGAACAAGTGGCAGGGCCGCAACATCTGCCGCTGGCAGAACAAGGAGTATGACGAGACCTACATGCTGGCCCAGAGCGAGCTCGATCCGGTCAAGCGCGCCGCGCTGTTCATCAAGCTCAACGATCTCGTCGTGCGTGACAACTACGTCCTGCCGGAGATCAACCGGCTCAATGCGATCGGCGTGAAGAACGGCATGGTGCTGTACAAGAGCGGCTGGGACAACGATCTGGCGTTCATCGCCACCTGGTATCGGGCGAGCTGACGCGCGGCCAGCATGACCAGCCAGACATCGTAGGGGTGGAGCGATGGGAAACTATCTTCTCAGGCGCCTCATCGTCGCTGTGCCGAGCCTGCTCGGCATCAGTCTCATTCTGTTCGTGCTGCTCGCGCTGGCACCGGGCGATCCATTCGGCGAGCTCGCGAGCAACCCGAACGTGCCGCCCGAGGTGCGCGAGGCGCTGCGCATCAAGTTCGGGATGAACGATCCCGTGCTGTTGCGCTATGTCCACTGGCTGGTCGCCATGTTCCAGGGCGACTGGGGCTTCTCCTTCGCCAGCCGCGTCAACGTCGACACGCTGATCCTGCAGCGGATACCGACCACGCTCTACGTGGTCGGCACCGCGCAGATCCTGGCGCTGGCGGTGGCGCTGCCGGTGGGCGTGCTCGCGGCGCGGCGGCCGTATTCGATCTTCGACCAGATCGCCAACACCTTCGCCTTCATCGGCTTCTCGCTGCCGACCTTCTTCACCGGCTTGCTGCTGATCCTGATCTTCAGCGTCAATCTCGGCTGGCTGCCGTTCGTCTATCGCGCCGACCTGCAGGCGACCGGCTGGCAATGGTGGTGGGAGAGCATCAAGCAGGCGATCATGCCGGTCATGGTGCTCGGCCTCTACCAGGCGGCGTCCTATACGCGCTATGTTCGCTCCGCCGTGCTCGACGTCATCAAGCTCGACTACGTCACGACCGCGCGTTCCAAGGGCCTCGACGAGGGCAAGGTGATCGTCAAGCACGTCGTGCGCAATGCGCTGATCCCGGTGGTGACGCTGGTCGCGCTGCAGATGCCGACGGTGTTCGGCGGCGCCATCGTCACCGAGCAGATCTTCCGCATTCCCGGCATCGGCTCGCTCCTGATCAGCGCGATCCTCGCCAACGATACGCCGGTCATCATGGCGGTGACCTTCGTGTTCGCCTGTCTCGTCGTCCTCTTCAACCTCATCGCAGACATTCTGTATGGCTGGCTTGACCCACGCATCTCCTTCCGTTGAGACGGTGCCGGTCGTCGCATCGCCCAAACGGCGTTTCTCGCCGGGCCGCGACGCGCTCCGCCGCTTCCTCCGTCACCGCCTCGCGGCGGCCAGCATCGTCGTGCTGCTGCTGCTCGCGCTCTCGATCCTGCTCGGCCCGTGGCTGTGGCGGATTCCGATCAACGAGATCGACTTCACGGCACGCCTCGCGCCGCCGTCCTGGGAGCACCCGTTCGGCACGGACGATCTCGGCCAGGATCTGCTGGCGCGCATGATCTATGGCGGCCGCATCTCGCTTGCGGTCGGCTTTGCCGCGATGGGCGTGGCGCTGTTCGTCGGCATTCTCGTCGGTGCGATCGCCGGCTCGGCCAAGGGACCGGTGGATGCCGCGCTGATGTGGCTGACCGATCTGTTTCTGTCGCTGCCGCAACTGCCGCTGCTGCTCCTGATCATCTATTTGTTCCGCGATTTCCTCAAAGGCTGGCTCGGCCCGGAAGGCGGCGTGTTCGTGCTCATCGTGCTCGTGATCGGCGGCTTCCGCTGGATGCATGTGGCGCGTCTGGTCCGCGCCCAGTTCCTGTCGCTGCGCGAGAAGGAATTCGTCGAGGCGGCGCGCGCGCTCGGCGCCTCCAACACCCGTCTCGTCGTCCGCCACATCCTGCCGAACGCGCTGGGGCCGGTGATCGTCGCCGGCACCATCGACGTCGCGGCCGCGATCATCGCGGAATCGACGTTGTCGTTCCTCGGTCTCGGCTTCCCGCCGGACATTCCGACCTGGGGCCGGCTGCTGTTCGACGCCAAGGACTATCTCGACATCGCGCCGCATTGGGCGCTGTTCGCCGGCGGCGCGATCTTCCTCACGGTCATCGCGATCAACTTCATCGGCGATGGCCTGCGCGATGCGCTCGATCCGCGGAAGGTGATGTGATGGACGCGCGCGTGGCTCCGCTGCTCGAGATCAAGGGGCTGAAGACCTATTTCAACACCGACGAGGGCGAGGTCCAGGCCGTCGACGGCGTCGACATCTCGATCGGCAGCGGCGAGACCCTGTGCGTGGTCGGCGAGTCCGGCTCCGGCAAGACCGTCACCGCGATGTCGGTGCTGAAGCTGATCGCGATGCCGCCCGGCCGCATCGCCGGCGGCCAGATCCTGTGGCAGGGCCGCGACCTGGTGCCGCTCGGCTCGTCCGAGATGAACAAGATCCGCGCCAGCGAGATCGCGATCGTGTTCCAGGAGCCGATGACCTCGCTCAACCCGGTCTACACCGTCGGCGACCAGATCGCCGAGGTGATCCGGCTGCATCAGGGCCTGTCCAAGAAGGCGGCGATGGATCGGGCGGCGGAGATGCTGGCGCTGGTGCAGCTTCCCAATCCGAAAGCCCGCATTCACGACTACCCGCATCACTTTTCCGGCGGCCAGCGCCAGCGGGTGATGATCGCGATGGCGCTGTCGTGCAACCCGAAGCTCCTGATCGCCGACGAGCCGACCACCGCGCTCGACGTCACGATCCAGGCGCAGATCCTCGATCTGCTGCTCGACATGAAGGAGCGGCTCGGCATGTCGATCATGCTGATCACCCACGCGATGGGCGTCGTCGCCGAAGTCGCGCAGCGCGTCGTGGTGATGTATGCCGGCCGGGTCGCGGAGGAGGCGCCGGTCGAGCGGCTGTTTGCCAATCCGCGCCATCCCTATACGCAGGGCCTGATCCGCTCGATCCCGCGGATCGATCTCGACGCGGTCAGGAAGAGCCGGCTGGAAAGCATCCCCGGCAGCGTGCCGAAGCTGGTCAATCCGCCGGAGGGCTGCCGCTTCGCCTCTCGCTGCCGCTTCGCCATTCCCGATTGCAGGACCGCGCAGCCTCTGCTGCGCGAGATCGAGCCCGGCCACAAGGTGGCGTGCATCCGCGCCGAAGAGACGTTGCTGTGATGACCGAAGCTGCCATTGCCACCCCCGTCGTACCCGCGCCGCTGCTCAGCGTACGCAACCTGACCAAGGCGTTCCCGATCCGGGGCGGGCTCTTGAAGCGCCAGATTGGCAGCGTGCGGGCCGTGGACGGCGTCAACTTCGACATCGAGCCGAGCGAGACCTTCGGCCTCGTCGGCGAGTCCGGCTGCGGCAAATCGACCACCGGGCGCTGCGTCCTCCGGCTGATCGAGCCGAGCTCGGGCGAACTGAATTTCGAGGGCAAGGACGTCATCGCGCTGTCCGGCGAAAGCCTGCGCGCGCTTCGCCGCGACATTCAGATCATCTTCCAGGACCCCTATGCCTCGCTCAACCCGCGCATGACCATCGGCGCCATCATCGGCGAGGCGCTGACCATCCATGGGCTGGCGACCTCACGCCAGCAATACGAGGCGCGCATCGTTCATCTCCTGGAGACCGTCGGCCTGCAGGCCGACCACATGACGCGCTATCCGCACGAGTTCTCGGGCGGCCAGCGCCAGCGCATCGGCATCGCGCGGGCGATCGCGGTCGAGCCCAAGCTGATCATCTGCGACGAGCCGGTGTCGGCGCTCGATGTGTCGATCCAGGCCCAGGTCATCAACCTGCTCGAGGATCTGCAGCAGAAGTTCGGCATCGCCTATCTGTTCGTCGCCCACGACCTCTCGGTCGTCGAGCACATCAGCCGCCGCGTCGCGGTGATGTATCTTGGCCGCATCGTCGAGACCGCGCCGTCACGCCAGCTCTATTCGACGCCGAAACATCCCTACACCGAGGCGCTGCTGTCGGCGGTGCCGATCCCGGATCCGAGTGTCAAGCGCAAGCGCGTGCGGCTCAAGGGCGAGGTGCCGAGCCCGATCAATCCACCATCGGGCTGTCACTTTCATACCCGCTGCCCGATCGCCAAGGACGTCTGCAGCAAGGAAGTGCCGCCATTGAAGGCAAGCGCCGAGGGGCATCTCGTCGCCTGCCATTTCCGTTGAGGCGGAGATCGGCGCGTTACGCCGCCTGACGGTCCGAGACCAGCGCCGTCAGCCGCGCCGATTGCTCCGGGGTCAGTGCGAACTGGACCAACGCGGTGCGGTCGCCGACGCGGGTCACGGTCCCCGGCAGATCGGACACCATGCCGGTGATGGCAAGCGTCACCGACGTGTTCATCGTCAGACGAACCGGAACGGCTTCGAGCAGGGCGCCGCCGAGCGAGAGGTTGCGCACGGTGACAGGGATCGCTTCGCCGTTCACCTGCAGCGTGCCCGGGCGGTTGATGTTGAGCCGCGTCGACAGCCGGCGATCGACGTCGGCAGTCGACGTCCGGATCACCCGCACCAGTTCGGTGCGCAGCCGCTGCACCTTGTCGGCGACAACAGTCGAGCCGTCGCGGATGTCGGTCGAGCGCCGGCCGGCCTCGCTGGCTTCGCGAGAGACCTCGGCGATCTGGCTGGCGACCTCGCGCGCGGCGGCGGACGTCTCCTCGACCGTGCGCGAAATCTCGATGGTCACGCTGTTCTGCGCCTGGATCGCATCGGCAATGCCGGAGGATACGGCTTCGACGTTGCGGATGACTTCGCCGATCGCCCCGATCGAGGTGACCGAGGCGCGGGTCGAGTCCTGAATCTCGGCAATCTGCTGCGCGATCTCGCTGGTCGCCTTGGCGGTCTGCTCGGCGAGCGATTTCACCTCGGAGGCGACGACCGCAAAGCCGCGGCCTGCATCGCCGGCCCGGGCGGCCTCGATGGTGGCGTTCAGCGCCAGCAGGTTGGTCTGGCCGGCAATCTCGCTGATCAGGCTGGTCACGGCGCCGACCTTGTCGGCGGCTTCCGACAGCTTCGCGATGGTGGCCTGGGCGTCGGACGAGGCGGCAACGGCCTTGCGCGTGAGCTCGCGCGACGAGCTGACCTGGCTGGAGATCTGCGAGATCGAGGCGGCGAGCTGGGCCGACGCCTTGGCGACCGTCTGGGTGGTGGCGAGGGCCTGCTCGGCCGCCGCCGCAACGCTGCTCGAGTTGCGCTCCAGCGTCAGCGCACTGTCGGTCATCGACTTGGCATTGTCGGCCATGTGGCCGGTTCCCTGCGCGACCTCGCCGACCGCGCTGCTGGCGGCCTGCTCGACGGCTTCGGCCATCTCCTGCAGCGCCTTGGTCTTGATGCGCTCTGCGACCTGCCGCTGCTCGTCTTCGAGCATCGCGGTCTGCCGCGCCTTCTCCTCGGTCTTCTGCCTGAACTGCTCGATCGAGCGCGCCATGTCGCCGAGCTCGTCGCTGCGGTTCTGGCCCGGCAGTTTGATGTCGAAGTTTCCATTGCCGAGCTCGGTCAGCGCGCCGCTCATCGCGGCCAGCGCCGACGACATCCGCCGCGCGATGATCAGCGTGATCGACCCGATGATCAGCATCACCAGCATGGCGGCAATGAACACGCTGCGCTTGCTCTCCCACATCTGGGCTTCGAGATCATCGACATAGACACCGGTGCCGATGATCCAGCCCCAGGGCTCGAAGCCGGCGACATAGGACATCTTCGGCTGTGGCGCATCCTTGCCGGGCTTCGGCCACATGTAGTCGACGACGCCGGCGCCCTGGCGCTTGACGACGTCGACCATTTCGACGAACAGCCGCTTTCCGGTCGGGTCCTTGTTGTCAGCGAGGTTCTGACCATTCAGCTCCGGCTTGATCGGATGCATGACCATCTTCGGACCCATGTCGTTGATCCAGAAGTAGTCACCGCTGCCGTAGCGCAGCTTGCCGATCCGCTCGGCCGCCTTCTTCTGCGCGACCTCGGGCGCCACCTTGTCGCGCGCGATCGCGTCATATTCCTCGCGGGCGATGCTGACCGCCGTCTGCGCCAGATGGCTCAGCTCGCTCTGCCGCTGATCCTTGAGAGCGGTCTCGAGGTTCTGGCTCTGCGTTGCGGCGAGCCCCACCAGTCCACAGAACGACAGGCCGATGATCGCGTAGATGCGGAAAGCGAGAGAGAAACGCGGCTGAGCCATGGGGCGGTCCGGGCAAATGAGGGAGCTAGATGCGAGTGATTTTAAGGATTCGCAGTTGATGCCCGGTTAAGTGTGGATGGTAACCAATTGCCGCACTCGCGAGGCATTCCCGTAGTAATACGAGCGCCGTCTTGTGAGTGAGTTGAGTAGTTGCGTAGTTCTGGGTCAGGACATGTCGGGCCTGATCAGCTCGGTCGCGTTTTCATCCTTCAGTCGTGCGACCAGATCGGCGCGGCGGGTGAGCACTGCGCGCTGGTTGATATAGCCCTTGTCAGTGATCTCGCCGGCATCGAGCAAGGGCGGCTCCGCCATCAACAGCGCACGGGTCGCATAGCGCGACGAGCCGACCGCCTCGGTGCGGAGCCTGGCCAATCCTCGCGCGATGGCGGTGCGCACCGATGGATGCGCCAGAACGTCGCCGGCCGGGACGGCCTCGGTCATCCCGGCAGCGCCGCGGCACGCTGCGATGTTGGGCACGATGAGAAAGTGCACCTCGTCGGTGCCGTGGCCGGCGATCACGATGTCCTGCGCCAACGGCGCCAGCGCCGCGATGCCGGCGACGCGCAGCGCGCCGACGTTCACCCATGTCCCGGAGCTGAGCTTGAAATCCTCGGTGATGCGGCCGTCGAAGAACAGGCCGCGCTCCGGATGCTCGGGATCTGCAAGCTTCACGGCGTCGCCGATCTTGTAGAAGCCCTCCTCGTCGAAAGCCGCGGCCGTGAGTTCGGGCGCCTTCCAATAGCCCGGCATCACGTTCGGCCCGCGCACGCGCACCTCGAGCTTCTCGCCGGTCGGCACCAGCTTGAGCTCTGTGCCGGGGATGGGCACGCCGATGTTGCCGGCGCGCTCGGCGAAGAAGTGGCAGTCGGTCGCGAGCGGCGATGTCTCGGTGGCGCCCCACGCCGACACCAGCGGTGCAGGGCGGCCGATCGTGGCCCGGCTCATCTCGTTGAGCGCATCCCACAGATTTTGCGGCAAGGCCGCGGCCGCATAGAGGATGCACCTGACGCCGGAGAAAAATCTGCGGCGCAGATCGTCGTCGGACCTGAGTGCCGCGACCAGCATGTCGAAGCCGCGCGGCACGTTGAAATAGATCGTCGGCACCAGGCTGCGTAGATTGGCGAGCGACGTCTCGAACAGGCCCGGCGCAGGCTTGCCGCCGTCGATGTAGATCGATCCGCCGTGGCTCAGCACCAGGTTGAAATTGTGGTTGGCGCCGAAGGTGTGACTCCATGGCAGCCAGTCGACGATGACGGGGCCGCCCTCGACCTCGCGCAGGAACGTCCACAACTGCGCCTTGGCCTGCTGGCTCATGGTCAGCATCCGGTGCGTGTTGATCACCGCTTTCGGCTGCCCGGTCGAGCCGGAGGTGAACAGCAGCTTGGCCACCGTGTCCGGCGTGACCGCGGCGAAGGCGCGGTCGACCTCCGGCCCGGGCTTTGTCGCGAGCAGGGCCTGCAGCGACAGCGCGCTCGTTGCATCGCCGTCGCCGGCGATGACCGTCGCCCGATGCAGGCCGTCGACGGCGGCGAGCGCGCGCGCGAACGGCTCGCGCTGGGCGACGAAGATGGCGCCGGGATCGAGCAGACGGATCATCGCACGCAGCTTCTCGTGGTCCGTCGACATCAGCGAATAGGCCGGGGAGATCGCGCAGACGGGGATGCCGACGTGCTGCGCGGCGAGCGCCAGCACGGCATGGGCGATGCTGTTGTCGGAGAGGATCGCCAGCGGACGCTCGGGACCGAGGCCCTGCGCGAGCATCCAGGCCGCGGCGGCGCGGACCTGCATCAATGTTTCGCCGTAGGTGAGCCAGGTCCAGTTGTCGCCACGACGTTCGGCCAGGAACGTGCGATCCGGGAAATGGCGGCCCCAATGCTCCAGCCATTCGCCGGTGCAGCGCGCGGCCGGCTGCAGCGGCATGCGCGAGCGCAGGATGATCGCGCCGTCGTTGCGCCTGACAGCCTCGATCGACGGCTTGGCGAACATCGCAGGCTCGGAGGCGCGGCGTTCTGCATCAGCCATGGCGTGTCTCCGGGCTGCGGGAGGTGATCGCTGAAGCTGCAGTGCGGGAGGAACACGCAGCGCGGCGGGCGCCGCGATCGGGTGCAATGCGCTGCCGCATTGCGGTTGCAGTGCAGGCAACCGTCGCCATCGATGACGGCATGCGTTTCCCTCCCATGTTGTATTCGTTGACCGCGAGACTAACAGAATGGTTGTACTTTGCAATTATTGTGGATGTGACCGATTGGAGCGGCTTGCCCCTGCGACGGCATCGGTCTAGGCAGGGATGCCTCATGTCAGCGAGCCAGCATGCCGAAGAGCGCGAGCACCGGAGCGCAGCGAGACGCAACCAGCCAGGATTCCGGGATCGGTCTCGGTGAGCTCGAGAACCATCTCGGCTATTTCGTCCGCCGCCTGCAGCACTGGATTTTCCGCGACGTCAACGCCGCGCTCGCGACGATCGACCTCGACGTCATCCTCTATTCGATCCTGGAGACGATCGCGGCCAATCCCGGCGCCGCGCAGATCGCGATCGCCGGCGCGCTGGGCATCGAGCGCGCGCGCATGGTCGCGCTGCTCGACGACCTGCAGCAGGCCGGCCTGATCGTGCGCGAGCGCTCCGAGCACGACCGCAGGGCCCATGCGCTCGGCCTGACGCCGCGTGGCCGCCTGATGCTCAAGAAGGCCAATGCACTGGTCGCCGCGCACGAGAAGCGGGTGGCACGCCGGCTCGGGGGCGACAATTATCGCCGCGCGCTCACGGCGCTGTCGCAGTTCGAGACGGACTAGGCTCGTCGCGAACGGGCCATGTCGCGAGCCTTCTGCCCCGCAAGCACGCATCGGTCATCACTCACACGGCACCCTTTACGCGGTACCGCGGTAAATCTACCTCAAACGAAGCAAAATGAAAGATGCATCCTGAGGCTGTTGCCGTCCTGGATGCATTGCAGCCTCAGCTCGCCGCTTCCAGCCGCTCTTCCGTGAGAAGCCGCATCGCGGCGTCGGCGTCCATCGGCTCGCCGAAGGCGTAGCCCTGGGCGTATTCGCAGCCGAGCTGATAGAGCTCGACGGCATCGGAGTCGGTCTCCGCGCCTTCCGCCACCACGTCCATGCCGAGGTCGTGCGCCAGCGCGATGATCGATTTGAGGATGACGGGACGGGTGCCGCGCGCGGTGGTGCGCACGAACGACTGGTCGATCTTCAAGGTGTCGAACGGGAAGCGCTGCAGATAGGCCAGCGAGGAATGGCCGGTGCCGAAATCGTCGATCGACAGGCCGACGCCGAGCTCGCGGATGCGCGCCAGCATCTGCGCGGCGTGCTCGGGGTTTTCCATCACTAGCGATTCCGTCAGCTCGATCTTGAGCGAGCCGCGCGCCACCGAAGAGCGCGCCAGCACCGAGCGGATGTCGTGGATCAGGTCGTGGCGCAGGAGCTGGCGGGAGGAGACGTTGACGCTGGCGAAGATCGGCTCGCGCAGCCGTGTCGCGCGCTGCCACACCGAGAGCTGCCGCGCCGTCTGGTCGAGCACGAAGGTGCCGAGATCGACGATCAGGCCGATCTCTTCCGCGATGGTGATGAACTCGATCGGCGACATCCGGCCGAGCTTCGGATGGTCCCAGCGTGCCAACGCCTCGAAGCCGGCGATCGAGCGATCCTCCAGCCGCACGATCGGCTGGTACAGGATGGTGATCTCCTGGCGCTCGATCGAGCGGCGCAGCTCGCTCTCCAGGGTCAGGCGGTCGTTCTTGCGCGCGCGCATCGCCGGCTTGTAGACGTCGATGCGGTCGCCGCCGATGCGCTTGGAATGATACATCGCAAGCTCGGCATCCTTGATGATGTCCTCCGACAGTTGCGTCTGCGGATCGGACAAAGCGAGGCCGATCGAGGCGGTCAGGAAGATCTCGCGCTCGTTGAAGGCGATCGGCGCGCGGATGGTCTTGCGGATGGTCTCGGCGAAAGCGGTGATGCGGGCGGGGTCCTGCTCGGACAGCAGGATCAGGCCGAACTGATCGCCGGCCAGCCGCGCCAGCGTGTCCTGGGGTTTGAGGATGCGCGACAGCCGCCGCGCCAGGGTCAGCAGGATGGAATCGCCGACCGCGATGCCGACGGAGTCGTTGACCTGCTTGAAGCGGTCGAGATCGATCACCATCAGGGTCGGCCGCATGGCCGGCATCGACTTGGCGAAATTGGCGACGGCGGCAAGACGGTCGATGAACAGCTTGCGGTTGGGCAGGCCGGTCAGATTGTCGTGCACGCTGTCGTGGAGCAGGCGCTCCTCGGCATTCTTGAACTCGGTCACGTCCGTCAAGGTGCCGACCACGCGCGAGACCTCGCCGTCGGAGCCGACCACGGGGCGCGCCTTCAGTGCGAACCACATGAAATGGCCATCGGGCGTGCGCAGCCGGAAGTCCTGCACCAGGCGGCCGCGGCGCTGGTCGAGGACACTGTCGAGCGCGGCGCGGAAGCGGTCCTGATCGAGCGGATGCAGCACCTCGAGCCATTTCGCGGCCGGGCCTTCGAGCGTGCCGCGCTTGAGGCCGAGCAGGCTCTCGGTCTCCGGGCTGGTGAACACCTTGTCGGCGGAGACGTCCCAGTCCCAGATCAGGTCGCCGGAGCCGGCGAGCGCCAGCGCGCGGCGCTCGACGTCGGAGACGATGCCGGTGGTGGCGCCGCCGCCGGCGAAGGCGTGCTGCATCACCGTAAAGCCGATCAGCATCACGATCAGCACGAGGCCGCCGAGCAGCGCCGGGCCGACGATGTCGTTGGTGACCTGGCCCGCGACCGTCATGCCGGCGGCGGCGACCCACACCGTGAGCAGGAACCAGGTCGGGATCAGCAGCACCGCGCGGTCGAAGCCGTGGCTGGAGAGATAGACGATCAGCGCAAAGCCCAGCACGGCGATCAAGAGCAACGACATGCGCGCGATGCCCGAGGCCACCGCCGGGTCGAACAGCGCCACCGCGACCAGCGAGCCCAGGAAGAACAGCCAGCCCAGCGTGATGTGCGAGTAGCGAACGTGCCAGCGCGACAAATTGAGATAGGCGAACAGGAACACCAGCAGTGTCGCGGCGAGGATCGCCTCGCCCGCCGCGCGCCAGACGCGCTCGGCATTGTTCGACATGTCCAGGACCTTGCCCCAGAAGCCGAAATCGACGCCGATATAGACCAGCACCGCCCAGGCCAGCGCCGCGGCCGCCGGAAACATGATACTGCCCTTGACCACGAACAGGATCGTGAGAACGAGGGCGAGAAGACCGGAGATGCCGATCACGATGCCCTGGTACAGCGTGAACGAGTTGACCTTGTCCTTGTAGGCCTCGGGCTCCCACAGATAGAGCTGCGGCAGCTTGTCCGTGCGCAGCTCGGCCACGAAGGTGACGACCGAGCCCGGATCGAGGGTGACGCGGAAGACGTCGGCGGTCGGACTCTCCTGCCGCTCCGGCAGGTCGCCGACCGAGGGCGTGATGGTGGCGATGCGCGACAGGCCGAGATCGGGCCACAACACGCCGGAGCCGACCACGCGGTAGTGCGGTGCCACGATCAGGCGGTCGAGCTGGTCGTCGGTGTTGTTGGCCAGTGCGAACACGATCCAGTTCTGGCCGCCCTCGCGCGCCCGCACCTCGATGCGGCGGACGATGCCGTCGGTGCCGGGCGCGGTCGAGACCTGGATGCGGTCGTTCTCGCTGCGCTGATGATCGAGGATGCCCGTGAGGTCGATCGCAGGCGCGTCGCTGCGAACGCTGACGGCGTCAACGGCCTGAGCGGGGGCAGCGGCACCACACATCACGAGGCCCAGCGCCGCCAACGACGCGAGGCACCTGATCAGACGCAATGTCAAATCTCCGCGTTCGACACCAATCCAAAGCGAAACAAGCCAAATCGAAAGAGGTCGTCGCCGGGCTAATTGGAGCCGTTCCAGGCACGGTTCAGCTGTGCGCGATCATTGGCACGAAAGCGAGGAGAATCAAAGAGTTTCCAAACACGCTGTGTTTAGACTGCGCCTAGATTTCCAACACAATTTTGCCAATATGTTGGCTCGTCTCCATGCGTGCATGCGCTTTGGCTGCATCTGCGAGGGGAAAGGTCGAGTCCATCAATGGCTTGATGCGGCCCTCGCGCAGGAACGGCATCACCTTGGCCTCGATCGCCGCCACCATCGCCGCCTTGTCGGCGTTGCTGCGCGGGCGCAGCGTAGATCCGGTATGGGTCAGGCGCTTCACCATCAGCTTGACGAAATTGACTGACGCCTTGGGGCTGGCGAGGAAGGCGATCTGGACGATGCGGCCATCGGTGGCCGCGGCGTCGTAGTTGCGCTCGATGTAGTCGCCGCCGACCATGTCGAGGATGACGTTGGCGCCCTTGCCGCCGGTCGCTTCCTTGACCGCGGCGACGAAATCCTCCGTCTTGTAGTTGATGGCGCGGTCGGCGCCGAGCTTCACGCAGGCGTCGGCCTTGTCCTGCGAGCCGACGGTGACCAGCACCTTGGCGCCGAATGCCTTGCCGAGCTGGATCGCCATGGTGCCGATGCCGGAGGAGCCGCCATGCACCAGCAGGGTCTCGCCAGCCTTCAGGCCGCCGCGCTCGAACACGTTGTGCCAGACCGTCATCAGGGTCTCGGGCAGGGCGCCGGCTTCCAGGAGGGACAGCGCCGGCGGCACCGCCATCGCCTGCGCATCTTGTGCGATGCAGTATTGCGCATAGCCGCCGCCGGCCACCAGGGACATCACGGTGTCGCCGAGCTTGTGCCGGACGGCGCCCTCGCCGAGCGCCACGACCTCCCCGGCCACTTCCAGCCCCGGCAGGTCGCTGGCGCCGGGCGGCGGCGGATAGCTGCCGGAGCGCTGGGCGACGTCGGGACGGTTAACGCCGGCGGCCTTCACCTTGATCAGGATCTCGCCGGGGCCGGGCTTGGGCACGGGCCGGGTTTCCGGCTTGAGCACCTCGGGTCCGCCCGGCTGGCTGATGGCGACCACGGTCATTTGCGCGGGCAGCTGTTCCATGAGAAATCCTTCGGCGAGGGCTGAAAGCGGGTGCTGCCGCGTGCTTAAGCCAGCCGGGGCATGGCTGGCAACCGGGAGGAGGGTGAGATGGCGAACGAGGACGACGATCGGCCGCGCAAGGCCGTTTCGCACGAGATCGGGCAGGATCTGTCGATGCTGTCGGTCGAGGAGTTGACCAGCCGGGTGGCGCTGCTCCGGGCCGAGATCGAGCGCATCGAGCAGGCGGTGGCGAAAAAGCGCGCCTCGCGTGATGCCGCCGCCAGCATCTTCAAGTCGTGAACCTCGCGGCCGTAGAAACGCGGTCGGCCAGTGGCCGACATGGCTAACGAAGATTGAAAAATTTTCGCCATTTACGGTTGATTAAGCTTTCGCGTTTACAACCGGAACCGTCCTCGTTTGGACACCGAGTGGCTCCTGTCCACTCTGTTTGACGCCTCCCTGTTATCAACTTCAAAGCCGCCGGAAACGGCGGCTCTTTTTTTGCGCCCGCGCCGAGCCGGGCGAACCGGGCGGTCGCCCGTGGCGCGCTCCCCCATGCGCAGGCGGCGATCGTGGAACGAACGTCGTGCCGGCTCATTGCGCCCGTGCCGGTCTTCGGTCGCCAGCAGGTCAGGCGCGAGAATCCTGTGCGCCGCGGCAGGCGTGACGATCCTCGTTCGACGACTGCAAACTATTGCCGTGATCATGGTTGCTAGTTGAGCTGATCGTGCGACTCGGCCGCGATCGGCCGTGTTGCAGTCGCAAATGGTACGAGGGCACGGCATGGCCCACGCCGTGGAAACCATAAAAGGCGTTGCTGCTGGACTCTCGAAACCGGCCGCGCAATGATTTGTTCATCATACCGGCGACGTTGCCGGGTTGCGTAAACAGTCGCGTTTAAGAGGCGTTAACCATGTCGGACCGTTTGCTGGGCGATGGCGCTCTGGTTCAGTTCAACGAGCGGCTCACCAATTCTGCTGCATTCGGCGCGCTGTTCCGGGAAGGCATGGATCTGGTCGAGGAGACCGCCGCCTATCTCGATGGCGACGGCCGCAACGAGGCCAAGGCGCTCGACCGCGCCGTCAGCCTGACCTACGCGACCGAGAGCATGCGTCTCACCACCCGCCTGATGCAACTGGCGTCCTGGCTGCTCCTGCACCGCGCGGTGAAGGAGGGCGAGATGACCCTGAGCCAGGCCAACCGCGAGAAGACCAAGGTCAAGCTCACCGCCGCAGATCCCGGGCCGGATGATCTGCTGGAGAAGCTGCCGCAGCAGCTGCAGAGCCTGATCTCGCGCTCGATGAGCCTGCAGGTGCGGGTCCGCCGGCTCGACTCGACCATTCATTCCCCGCCGCCGGACCAGAGCGCGATCGGCAATCCGCTGGTGCCGCATCTCAACCGGCTGAAGGCCGCGTTCGAGCAGTAGGCTCCGGCATCGGGCGGCCCCCGCCGGGGCCGCTCCCCCAGCCGAAGTCTCGTTGCGACCAGCTCAGAAACAAAACGCCCCCGTTTCCGGGGGCGTTTTGCTGTGAGCTCTCGATCAGGCGCAGGCCAGGAAGGCCGGTGCCGAGGGCAAGAAGGCATCAATCCTTCTTGAGGAAGCCCTGGAACTTCTTCTGGAAGCGCGAGACACGGCCGCCGCGATCCATGATCTGCTGGGTGCCACCGGTCCAGGCCGGGTGCGACTTGGGGTCGATGTCGAGGTTGAGCTTGTCGCCCTCTTTGCCCCAGGTCGAGCGGGTCTGGTACTCGGTGCCATCGGTCATCACGACCGTAATCGTATGATAATTCGGGTGAATGTCGGCTTTCATGGCTGATCCTACGGCACGATGCGAAGACATGATGCGACGCGGCCGCGCCTGATCCTGTCGTCACTGAAGGGGGACAATTGGCGCGCTCTATAGCCCAAGGTTCTGCCCAAAACAAGCCAAGGTCGCGGATGAACACCTTGGTACGTTTCCGGATTTGCCAAGCCCGGCCCGGCGGGCCTATCAGGACGGCAGATCGGTATTTGGAAGAATTCTCAGGTGGCCCATGAGCGCAGTGGAACGGCTTGACGAGCGGCAGGGCGCTGCCCCAGGGCAGGATCCGGTTGGAGATGCCGTTGCGGCCGTCGAGGCATTGGCCGAGCCGGCAAGCCCTGTGCGGCGCTCGAAGCTGCGCCCGCTGCTGGCGCTGTCTCCCTATGTCCTGCGCTATCGCGGCCGCGCCCTGCTGGCGCTGATCGCGCTCACGGTCGCGGCCCTGACCACGCTTCTGGTGCCGATCGCGGTCCGCCGCATGATCGATTTCGGCTTCACGCCGAAAGGCATCGAGCTGATCAACAGCTATTTCAGCGTCATGATCGCCGTCGTGGCGGTGCTCGCGCTGGCAAGCGCGGCCCGCTACTACCTCGTCATGACGATCGGCGAGCGCATCGTCGCCGATCTCCGGCGCGACGTGTTCGCGCATCTGATGTCGCTGTCGCCGTCGTTCTTCGATTCCGCGCGCTCCGGCGAGCTGGTGTCGCGGCTCACCGCCGACACCACCCAGATCAAATCGGCGGCGGGCGCCTCCGTTTCGATCGCGCTGCGCAATCTGCTGCTGTTCATCGGCGCCACCGCGATGATGGTGATCACGAGCCCGAAGCTGTCCGGCTTCGTGCTGCTGGCGATCCCGCTGATCGTGCTGCCGCTGGTGGCGTTCGGGCGCTGGGTCCGGCGGCTGTCGCGCAACGCCCAGGACACGCTCGCCGACGCCTCGGCCTATGCGTCCGAGCTGATCGGCTCGATCAGGACGGTGCAGGCCTATACCAGCGAGAGGCTCGCGGCGGCGCGTTTCGGCGGCGAGGTCGAGCAGGCCTACGAGGCGGCGCGGGTCTCGACCCAGGCGCGCGGCGTGCTCACCGCGATCATCATCTTCATCGTGTTCTCCAGCGTCGTCGCGATCCTCTGGGTCGGCTCCCACGACGTGCTGACCGGTGCGATCAGCGCCGGACGGCTCGGTCAGTTCGTGCTCTACGCGGCCTTCGCGGCCGCCGGGCTCGGCCAGCTCTCGGAGGTCTGGGGCGAAGTGTCGGCGGCGTCCGGCGCCGCCGAGCGGCTGTTCGAGCTGTTGCACGTGCAGCCGGAAATCACGGCGCCCGCGCAGCCGCGCCCGATGCCGGAGCCGGCGCGTGGCGACCTCGGCTTCGAGCGGGTCAGCTTCGCCTATCCGGGTCGCCCCGATGTCCGCGTCCTCGATGATGTCTCGTTTGCGATCCGCGCCGGTGAGAAGGTCGCGATCGTCGGCCCCTCCGGCGCCGGCAAGAGCACGCTGTTCCATCTTCTGCTGCGCTTCTACGATCCCGCCTCCGGCTCGATCTCGTTCGACGGTGTGCCGGTGCGCGCGGCCGACCCGCGCAGGATGCGCGAGCGCATCGCGCTGGTGCCGCAGGAATCCGTGGTGTTCGCCGCCAGTGCGCGCGAGAACATCCGCTTCGGCCGGCCGGAGGCGACCGACGCCGAGGTCGAGCGCGCCGCCGATCTCGCTCATGCCAGCGAATTCATCCGCCGCTTGCCGGACGGCTTCGACACCTCGCTCGGCGAGCGCGGCGTCACGCTCTCGGGCGGCCAGCGCCAGCGCATCGCCATCGCGCGCGCCATCCTGCGCGATGCGCCGCTGCTGCTGCTCGACGAGGCGACCTCGGCGCTCGACGCCGAGAGCGAGACGCTGGTGCAGACCGCGCTCGAGGGGCTGATGAAGGACCGTACCACCCTGGTGATCGCGCATCGCCTCGCGACGGTGCTGTCCTGCGACCGCATCCTGGTCATGGATCGCGGCCGCATCGTCGAGCAGGGCACCCACACGTCGCTGGTTGCGGCCAACGGCCTCTATGCGCGGCTGGCCCGGCTGCAGTTCGAGGGCGTGTAGTTCCTGCAACACCGTGGACGGCCGGCAACACCCTCGGAATTCTCGTTCCCGACCCTGCAACCTTTCTCCCGCCTTGTACGTTCCCTGCCGGAACAGATGGCGCGCCGCTCGTAGCAGGCGTGCCGGGTCCCAACAGGAGCAACGGACATGCCTTATCGTCGTGGCAGTTTTGCCCTCACGCCGCCCTCGTTCGTCATCTTCGCAATTGCGCTGGTGCTCGCCCTCGTCGCGATGCTCGCGCACTACATGCACGCCTCGGTGCCGCTGCTGTCGGCCGCCCACGCCTTCGACGCGCTGGCGATCGCGTTCGTGGTGCTGACGATCGGTGTGCTGTTTCGCGGCGTTTGAGGACAATACGAAACGGGTCGAGCAGAGAAGTCGTTAGCTCCCTGCGCCAGCAATTGTGTGAATAGAAATCGCGGCGCGCTCGGTGCACCTCGCCCCGCGTGCGGGGAGAGGTCGGATTGCATCGTCAGATGCAATCCGGGTGAGGGGGGCTCTCCGCACGGTCGGTGCGCGTGGCTGCCCCTCACCCCAACACTCTCCCCGTAAGAACGGGGAGAGGGAGCGCAGCGTCATTGCGGCACCATCTCGGATTCAACAGATTGTGTTGGCATCCACACCATCCGCAGCACGGGACGGCCCGAGGTCGGGTTGACGTCCTCGCCGGCTTCAATGAAGCCGTTGCGCTTGTAGAAGCGGATCGCGCGCGCGTTGTCTTTGTTCACAAGCAGCGTGATGCCGTGAGGTGATCGCTCCTTCGCTGCATCGACCAACTGAGTAGCGAGCGGCGAGCCCCAATGCTCGGGCGAGACGACCAGCTGGTCGAGATAGCCCGTCGCATCGATCGTGACGAACCCGGCGAGCACGCCCTCCGCCTCGGCCACGATCACATCGGCCTTCGGCACCAGCTCGCTGCGCCAGCGTTCGCGCCACCACGGCACCCGCGCAGCGAAGTCGATCGCGGGATAGGCGAGCTGCCACGTCTCCTGCCACAGCGCGATTGCCGCGTCCTCGTCGTCGGCGCGATAGGGGCGCAGGGTGGAGCTCGACGTCACCGCTCCGTCAGCTTCAGCTCGATACGCCGGTTGCGGCGGAAGGCGTCCTCTGTGTTCGCGGGGTCGAGCGGCTGGAATTCGGCGAAGCCCGCCGCGACCAGGCGCTGCGCAGGGACGCCGAGCGAGATCAGATACTGCACCACCGAGATGGCGCGCGCCGAGGACAACTCCCAGTTCGACTTGAACACCGGGCTGTTGATCGGACGAACGTCGGTGTGGCCGTCGACCCGCAGCACCCAGGAGATCTCAGCGGGGATCTGCTTGTCGAGATCGACCAGCGCCGTCGCCACCGAGTTCAGCTCCTGCTGGCCCTCGGGCAGCAGGGTGGCTTGCCCCGTGTCGAAGAAAACCTCGGACTGGAACACGAAGCGGTCGCCGACGACGCGAATGTCGGGACGGTTGCCGAGGATGGCGCGCAGCCGGCCGAAGAACTCCGAGCGGTACCGGGTCAGCTCCTGGACCCGCTGTGCCAGCGCGACGTTGAGGCGCGAGCCGAGATCGGCGATGCGGCTCTGCGATTCCTTGTCGCGCTTCTCCGAGGCATCGAGCGCATCTTCGAGCGCGGCGAGCTGGCGGCGCAGTGCGCTGATCTGCTGGTTGAGCACCTCGATCTGGGCCAGCGCCCGCGCCGTGACCTGCTTCTCGGAATCGAGTGCCCGGTTGAGCTCGTTGGCGCGGCCGGCGGCATTGCTGCCGGCATTGGCGAGCCCGTCATAGAGGCCCTTGACGCGGTCGCGCTCAGCTTCGGCGCTTGCGAGCCCGGCGCGCAGTTGCGCAACCTGGTCGTCCAGCGAGAGCTTGCCGAGCTTCTCCAGGGACAGCATCTCGTTGAGCTGCGCGATCTTGGCGTTGAGCTGCTCCAGCGCCTTGTCCTTGCCGGTGACCTCCTGCGACAGGAAGAACTGCACCACCAGGAACACGGTCAGCAGGAACACGATCGACAGCACCAGCGTCGACAGCGCATCGACGAAGCCCGGCCAGTAGTTGAGGCCGGAATCTCCACGGCGGGTACGGGCAAGCGCCATTCAGCGTCTCCTAGTTCGTCTTCGGCCGGCCGGTCGAGCAGCTCAACTCTTCTCGGTCTGCCGCGCCAGCCGCTCCAGCAGCCGCTTGATCTCGCGGTTCTGCTCGCCCTGGCCATCGGCCCATTCGCGGATCATCTGCTGCTCGGTGCGCATGTGCCCGACCAGGCCCTGGATCGCCTCGGCGAGGTTGGCCATCGCCGCGGTGGCGCCGCGGTTGGAGCCGTCCTCCATCGCGGTGCGCAGCCGCTCGATGGCAACCGAGAGGTCGGCACCGGTGTCGCCGCTGCCGCCATATTCCCGCACGGTGCCAGCGAGCCAGTCCTCCAGATCGGTATAGAAGCGGTTCTGCGCCTGGCTCGATTGCAGGTCGAGGAAACCGAGGATCAGCGAGCCGGCGAGGCCGAACAGCGAGGACGAGAACGAGATGCCCATGCCGCCCAGCGGCGCGGCAAGGCCGCCCTTCAGCGTATCGAACAGCGCGCCGGCGTCGCCACCGACCTTGAGCCCCTCGATCACCTTGCCGACCGAGCCGACCGTTTCGATCAGGCCCCAGAACGTGCCGAGCAGGCCCAGGAACACCAGGAGGCCGGTCATGTAGCGCGAGATGTCGCGGGCCTCGTCGAGCCGGGTGGCGATCGAGTCGAGCAGGTGGCGCATGGTCTGCTGCGAGATCGACATTCGCCCCGAGCGCTCGCGGCCGAGGATCGCGGCCATCGGCGCCAGCAGGACCGGGTGGCGAGGCACCGCCAGGCCGGGATCGGCGATGCGGAAATTGTTGACCCAGGACACTTCCGGATAGAGCCGGACCACCTGGCGGAACGCCAGGATGACGCCGATCAACAGTACCGCCCCGATCAGCGCGTTCAGGCCGGGATTGGCGAAGAACGCCAGGATGATCTGCTTGTACAGCACGACACCGACCAGGGCGCACAGCACCAGGAAGACCAGCATCCGCACCAGGAAGATCCGGGGCGTGGACAGCTTGGTCGGTTCGAGATCCATCGCGGAGCGGGAAGGGGAGCCTTGAGGCATTGTCGATGACATCCGTTGCGGGGACCGGTCCCTGAAATCCACTATGGCACAGCAGCAGCGGGAAAAAAGCCGCGATCAGCGCAATCCCGTCCCTGCGCGGAACTATGGCTGAAACCGGCGGGCATCCGCGGCGTAGTTAGTCCCGTGGCTCATATCTAACGGGAACGCCCTGGCTTTGTCATGACCGTCGTTGAATATCTGCAGGCGCTGCTGGCGATGGCCGTGGCGATGTCGGTGCTGATGGGGCTCGCCTGGGTCGTGCAGCAGCGCACCGGCAACTCCGGCTGGGTCGACACGATCTGGACATTTTCCGTCGGGCTGGTCGGCGCCGCCGGCGCGATCTGGCCCGCCGGCGGCGCCGCCCCCAACGCGCGGCAGTGGCTGGTCGCGGTGCTGGTGGCGGTCTGGTCGCTGCGGCTCGGCGGCCATGTCGCAGCGCGCAGCCGCGGCATCTCCGACGATCCGCGCTACGCGGAGTATGCCCGGCAATGGGGTGCGGCCGCACCGCGAAAGATGTTCCTGTTCCTGCAGCAGCAGGCCTGGGGCTCGATCCCGCTGGTGTTCGCGATGTTCGTCGCCGCCCATGCGCCGGCCGCCGAGCTTCGGCTGCAGGACTATCTCGGCATCCTCGTGCTGTTCGCAGGCATCGCCGGCGAGGGCGTCGCCGACGCTCAGCTCAAGGCGTTCCGCGCCGATCCTGCCAACAAGGGCAAGGTGTGCGACGTCGGCCTGTGGCGCTGGTCGCGCCATCCCAACTATTTCTTCGAGTGGGTGTGCTGGCTGTCCTATCCGGTCATCGCGCTGTCGTTCGACCATCCGTGGGGCCTCGCCAGCCTGCTCGCGCCATTGTTCATGTACTGGATCCTGGTCCACGTCACCGGCATCCCGCCGCTGGAACAGCAGATGCTGCGCTCGCGCGGCGATCGCTACCGGGCCTATCAGGCGCGCACCAGCGCGTTCTTTCCCCTGCCGCCAAATCCTTTTACGAAGTAACGGAGCCACCGCATGAGCTTCATCTCGACCATCATCGGCGCCGCCGAGCGCGTGCCGCTGCCCGATGCCGTCATCCGCTCCGCGATCTCCGAATTGTGCGCGCGCACGGCGGCGCGGCTCGGCGGGGCCGATGCGATGGGTGACCCAGAGTTCGCCCGCCTGCTGACGACGCGGCCGATCGCCGAGCATACCGACGCGGCGAACAGCCAGCACTATGAGGTGCCGGCGGCGTTCTTCGCCCGCGTGCTCGGGCCGAACCGCAAATACTCCTGCTGCTTCTACAAGGAGCCGGTCTCGACCCTGCGGGAGGCGGAGGAGGAGGCGCTGCGCCAGACCGTCGCCAATGCCGATCTCCAGGATGGCCAGACCATTCTGGAGCTCGGCTGCGGCTGGGGCTCGCTGTCGCTGTTCATGGCCCGGCAGTTCCCGCGTGCGAAGATCACGGCGGTCTCCAACTCGCACTCGCAGCGCCGCGCGATCGAGGAGATGGCGGCCGCGCGCGGCCTGCTCAACCTGCGGGTCGTCACCGCCGACATGAACGGGTTCGCTCCCGACGCGCGCTTTGATCGCATCGTCTCGGTCGAGATGTTCGAGCACATGATGAACTGGCGCGAGCTGCTGTCGCGGGTCAGATCATGGCTCGCGCCGGACGGCCGCCTGTTCATGCACATCTTCACCCACCGCACCGGATCCTACCTGTTCGACCGCAACGATCGCGAGGACTGGATCGCGCAGCACTTCTTCACCGGCGGCATCATGCCGAGCCACGGCCTGATCCGGCAGTACGCGGATCTGTTCGCGGTCGAGAAGGAATGGCGCTGGAGCGGCACGCATTATCAGCACACGGCACGGGACTGGCTCGCCAATTTCGATGCCGATTACAACCGCATCCTGCAGGTGCTGCAGCCGGTCTATGGCGACGACACGGCGCTGTGGATGCGCCGCTGGCGCTGGTTCTTCCTCGCCACCGCGGGTCTGTTCGGGCACGACGAAGGCCGTGAATGGGGCGTCAGCCACTACCGCCTGCGGCCGGCGAACTAATTTGTTCGCTGCGGCGGGATGCCGCAGTGCTGGAGGGGGATTCGCGTTTCGCTCTGCGGAACCTGCTGGGAACCTGCTGCCACAAAGCGCTCACAATTAGGTGAGTCCCGAAAAAGCTTGATCTATCAGTTATGTAGTTCGTGTGACATCAAGCCGCCTGGGTTTCGCGTTGCGTCGCAGCAGCTCTTTTCTATGTTGCAGCAAGGCGAGCGCCAGAATGGCGCCATGACTGGGCCATCCGGTCGACTGGGTTTCATCATCATCATCGAGGGGGCTCCTCCACGCATGTCACGTTTTCGCGCGTCGCTGGTCAGCAGTGCATTGATGCTCGCGGCCGCCGCGCCGCTGCTGGCCGGCTGTAACGACCCCATCCAGGCTCAGGCCTCCGCCAATGAGCAGATCGTCATTCCGGACGTCGGCATCGTGACCGTCGAGCAGAAGGCGCGAGCGATCGTGCGCGAGCTGCCCGGCCGCATCGCGCCGACCCGCGTCTCCGACGTCCGTCCGCGCGTCTCGGGCATCATCGTCGAGCGGCTGTTCCGCCAGGGCAGCGAGGTCAAGGCGGGCGATCCGCTCTATCGCATCGATCCGAAGCCGTTCGAGGTGGAGATCCTGTCGAGCCGGGCGGCGCTGGCCAAGGCCGAGGCGGTGCATGAGCGCGCGGTGCAGCAGGCCCACCGCATCAGCCTGCTGTTCAAGGAGCGCGCAGCCCCGGCGGTCGAGAACGAGAAGGCGATCTCGACCGAGCGCGAGGCAGCGGCCGACATCGAGGCCCGCAAGGCCGATCTTGCGCGTGCCCAGCTCAATCTCGACTATGCGACCGTGCGCGCGCCGATCGACGGCATCGTCGGCGCGGCCCAGGTCAGCGAGGGCGCCATCGCGGTCCAGAACGAGACCTCGCTGGTCACGATCCAGCAGCTCGATCCGATCTATGCCGACTTCACCCAGTCGGTGAGCGAGCTCAACCGCCTGCGCCGGGCGTTCGAGTCCGGCGACCTCGACCAGATCGCGCCCGACGCGATCAAGGTCCGTCTCGTGCTCGACGACGGCACGCCGTATTCGATTCCGGGCAAGCTCCTGTTCTCCGACGCCAAGGTCGATGCCGCCACCGGTCAGGTCACCTTGCGCGGCGAGTTCGCCAATCCGAAGCGCGAGCTCCTGCCGGGCATGTATGTCCGCGTCCGCATCGAGCAGGGCATCGACAGCGACTCCGTCGGCGTGCCGCAGCAGGCGGTGCAGCGCAACGCGGCCGGCGGGTCCGAGGTCTACGTCATCCGCGACGACAACCGCGCGATCGCCAGGCCGGTGCGCACCGGCCCGACCCAGGATGGCCTGGTGCTGATCACCGACGGTCTGCGCGCCGGCGACAAGGTCGTGGTGGACGGCTTCCAGAAGTTCGCCGCCGGCGACAGGGTCGCGCCGCAGGTCTGGACCGAGGTCAGCGCCGCGACGCAGCTCGAATCGAAGTCGGCGACGCGGTAAGTCGCCATGCCGAGCTTCTTCATCGACAGGCCGATCTTCGCCTGGGTGGTCGCGCTGTTCATCTGCCTGATCGGCGCGATCGCGATTCCGCTGCTGGCGGTGGCGCAATATCCGATCATCGCGCCGCCCTCGATCTCGATCTCGACCAGCTACCCCGGCGCGTCGCCGGAGAATCTCTACAACAGCGTGACGCGGCTGATCGAGGAGGAGCTCAACGGCGCCTCCGGCATTCTCAACTTCGAATCCACCAGCGATTCGCTCGGCCAGGTCGAGATCACGGCGAACTTCGTGCCGGGCACGTCGACCAATGACGCCTCGGTCGAGGTGCAGAACCGCCTCAAGCGTGTCGAGGCGCGGCTGCCGCGCGCCGTCATCCAGCAGGGCATCCTGGTCGAGGAAGCCTCCGCCGCGGTGCTGCAGATCATCACGCTGCAGTCGACCGACGGCAGCCTCGACGAGGTCGGCCTCGGCGACTTCATGATCCGCAACGTGCTCGGCGAAGTCAGGCGCATTCCCGGCGTCGGCCGCGCCACGCTGTATTCGACCGAGCGCTCGCTGCGCGTCTGGCTCGATCCCGCCAAGCTGATCGGCTACGGCCTCACTGCCGACGACGTCACCAAGGCGATCGGCGCGCAGAACGCGCAGGTCGCCTCGGGCAGCATCGGCGCCGAGCCCGCGACGACCTCGCAGCGCACCTCGGCTCTGGTGCTGGTCAAGGGCCAGCTCGATTCGCCCGACGAGTTCGGATCGATCATCCTGCGCGCCAATCCCGACGGCTCGACGGTGCGGCTGCGCGATGTCGCGCGCGTCGAAATCGGCGGCCTCAGCTATCAGTTCAACACCCGCCTCAACGGCAAGCCGACCGCGGGTCTCTCGGTGCTGCTGTCGCCGACCGGCAATGCGCTGGCGACCGCGAGCGCGGTCGAGGCCAAGATGAAGGAGCTGTCGCGCTTCTTCCCCTCCAACATCAGCTATGAGATTCCCTACGACATCACGCCGGTGGTGAAGGCGTCGATCAAGCGGGTGCTGATGACCCTGGTCGAAGCCGTGGTGCTGGTGTTCGTGGTGATGTTCCTGTTCCTGCAGAACATCCGCTATACCATCATCCCGACCATCGTCGTCCCCGTGGCGCTGCTCGGCACCTGCGCGACGCTGATGCTGGTCGGCTACTCCATCAACATGCTGACGATGTTCGGCATGGTGCTCGCGGTCGGCATCCTCGTCGACGACGCCATCGTCGTGGTCGAGAACGTCGAGCGCATCATGACCGAGGAGGGGCTGTCGCCGAAGGAGGCGACGCGCAAGGCGATGGGCCAGATCACCGGCGCCATCATCGGCATCACGCTGGTGCTGATGGCGGTGTTCGTGCCGATGGCGTTCTTCCCCGGCTCGGTCGGCATCATCTACCGGCAGTTCTCGGTCACCATGGTGGCGGCGATCGGCTTCTCGGCGCTGCTGGCGCTGTCGCTGACCCCGGCGTTGTGCGCGACGCTGCTGAAGCCGGTCACGGCCGGCCACGGCCACGCGAAGAAGGGCGTGTTCGGCTGGTTCAACCGCTTCATGGACAACAGCCGCAACCGCTACACCGGCGTGGTCGGCGGCGCGCTGAAGCGCACCGGACGGCTGGTGCTGATCTATGCGATCTTCCTGGTCGGGCTGACCTTCGCCTTCATCCAGTTGCCCGGCGGCTTCCTGCCGGTCGACGACCAGGGCTTCATCACCACCGACGTCCAGACGCCGGCGGACTCGTCCTACGCGCGGACGCAGGCCGCGGTGGAGGCCGTCGAGAGGTATCTCGCCAAGCGCGAAGGGATCGAGGACGTCACCTTCCTGACCGGCTTCAGCTATGCCGGCCAGGGCGTCAACACCGCCCAGGCCTTCATTTCGCTGAAGGACTGGTCGGAGCGCGGCAAGCGTGACAGCGCCGCGGCGCTGGTCGCCGACATCAATCGCGATCTCGCCGGCTTGCGCGACGCCAAGATCACGGCGCTGCAGCCGCCGCCGATCGACAATCTCGGCAACTCCTCGGGCTTCAGCTTCCGCCTGCAGGACCGCGGCCAGAAGGGCTATGCTGCGCTGATCGCTGCCGCCGACCAGCTGATCGCGGAAGCCAATGCGAGCCCGGTGCTGCAGAAGGTCTATGTCGAGGGTCTGCCGCCGGGACCCCAGGTCAATCTGATGATCGACCGCGAGAAGGCCGGCGCCTTCGGCGTCACCTTCGAGGACATCAACACCACGATCTCGACCAATCTCGGCTCTACTTACGTGAACGACTTCCCGAACCGCGGCCGCATGCAACGCGTCGTGGTGCAGGCCGACCGCATCAGCCGCATGAACGTGGACGACATCCTCAACTACAGCGTCAAGAACGCCAAGGGGCAGCTGGTGCCGTTCTCGTCGTTCGCGACCATCCAATGGGCCAAGGGACCGAGCCAGATCGCCGGCTTCAACTACTATCCGGCGATCCGCATCTCCGGCGAGGCCAAGCCGGGCTACACCTCGGGCGATGCGCTCAAGGAAATGGAGCGGCTCGCCGCCAAGCTGCCGCGTGGCTTCGGCTATGAATGGACCGGACAGTCGTTGCAGGAGAAGCTGTCGGGTTCGCAGGCGCCGCTGCTGCTCGGTCTCTCGGCGCTGGTCGTGTTCCTGTGTCTCGCTGCGCTCTACGAGAGCTGGACGATCCCGCTCGCGGTGCTCTTGACCGTGCCGCTCGGCATCCTCGGCGCCGTCGTCGCCGCCAATCTGCGCGGCCTGTCCAACGACGTGTACTTCACGGTGGCGCTGATCACCATCATCGGTCTCGCCGCCAAGGACGCGATCCTGATCATCGAGTTCGCCAAGGATCTGCGCGCCCACGGCAAGCCGCTGGTCGCGGCGACGATCGAGGCCTGCTCCTTGCGCTTCCGCCCGATCATCATGACCGGTCTCGCCTTCGTCTGCGGCGTGCTGCCGATGTCGATGGCGACGGGCGCCGGCGGTGCCAGCCAGCAGGCGCTCGGCACCAACGTGATGGGCGGCATGATCGCGGTGGTGATCCTGGCGCTGTTGATGGTCCCCGTGTTCTTCGTCTCGGTCCAGCGCGTGCTCGCGGGGGATCGGGAGAAGACGGAGCCGGTGGCGGAGCTTGAGGCTTATGGGCCGCCGGCGCCGGTGAAGCCGTGAGTGAGGTTGAATAGGCCTTTTCGGAGGATTGTGCCGCGGTCTTGCCTCACAGGCGCTCCGCTTCCCTCTCCGCAAGGGGGAGGGGAGCACACCGCTCGTGCCGGGAGAACGGAACTCCACCGACGCCGGCTGGAGTTCGCCACTCTCCGCGTGTATGCTCCCACAGCATGTAAACGGTCACGGCATGTCGATGGTCTCTCGCAAATCTGTCTTCGCAATCGCGCTTGCTGGTTTCTCCTTTGTCAGCCACGCGGCTCACGCCCAGTCGGGCCCCGTGAAATACTGGCTGCCGGGCTGGCCGGTCGGCTTCAGCGATGCCGGCAGCCTCGACTCCTACGGCAACTTTCCGAGCTTCACGACGAACGGCAGCGACAGCGGCTTCTTCTCGCGGCGCTACAGCGTGACGAACAATTGGGCGGCGCTTTCGGGAGTCGGCCTGAGCCCGAACATCGTCAATCGCTATGGGGCGCTCGGCTCGTATACCACCGAGGGCGCGCAATACGGCTACACGTTCAAGAGCGGCGTCAGCCTCTACGGCGGCTTCGACACGCTGAAATACAATCCCGGCCTGGGCGGCCCGTTCGCAACATTCGACGGACGCTCGACGTCTGCGCCGGCCTACGCGATCAATGGCGGCGTCGAGTTCAAGCCGACATCCAATGTCAGCCTGTCGCTCGGCTTCAGCTATGCCGGCCAGTCGTCCGATCGCATCGACAGCGACATCAATTCCCCGGCATTGCCCGGCGCGACGCCACAGGCGTTCACCAGCGGGCGGCGATAGCGTTCAGCCTGTAGATAGCTTTCCGGCGGTAGAGCTCGGCCGCCAACTCCATCCTCGGCGTCGTCCCGGAGAAGCGCGCGTATGCGCGCGCGGATCCGGGACCCATACCCCCAGGGAGATGTTTGAGGCGCGCAGGTCGCCCCATCTCGCTCCATCAGAACAGCCGGTGGTTATGGGTCCCGGCTCAAGGCCGGGACGACACCGTATGTGAAGCGAGCGGTGCGAACGGCGTGGCCGCGCAGAAGCAAAGCTACGCCGCCGCCTTCAGCACCTTCACGAGCTCGCGGTGAATGACCTCGTTGCCGCACACGACGTGCCCGGTCGCCAGCGCGTCCTCCTTGCCGTCGATGCCCGACACGGTGCCGCCGGCCTCGCGCACCATGATCAGGCCGGCCGCGATGTCCCAGGGCTGCAGGTCGCGTTCCCAATAGGCGTCGAAGCGACCGGCGGCGACGAAGGCGAGGTCGAGCGAGGCGGCGCCGAAGCGGCGGAGCCCTGCGACCTTGACCTGCAGCGAGGTCATCTCGCGCAGGAACAGCTGGTGGTCGCCGCGGCCGATATGCGGCAGGCCGCAGGCGATGACGCATTCATGGAGCTGGCGCCGTGCGGCGACGCGCAGCCGCTGGTCGTTGAGGAACGCGCCCTTGCCGCGCTCGGCGATGTAGAGCTCGTCATTGGCGGGATTGTAGATCACGCCGGCGATCACGGTGTCCTCGCGCTGGAGCGCGATCGAGATCGCGAATTGCGGGATGCCGTGCAGGAAGTTGGTGGTGCCGTCGAGCGGATCGACGATCCAGGTGTGCGACTTGTCGCTGCCTTCCCGCTTGCCGCCTTCCTCGCCGAGAAAGCCGTAGCCGGGCCGGGCCTTCGAGAGGTCCTCGTACAGCATCTCCTCGGCTTTCTTGTCGGCGCGGGAGACGAAGTTCGCCGGGCCCTTCAGCGACACCTGCAGGTGCTCGATCTCGCCGAGATCGCGCTTGAGGTTGCGGCCGGCGCGGCGCGCGGCCTTGACCATGACATTGATGAGGGCGGAATGGATCATGAGCTCGATGCGCTGGGCTGACCGCACCTCGCGGTGCGCGCCTTCCCCGGAAGCGGACGAAGGCGGGTGAAATGGCTGGCTGTGGGTGCCCTGCCGGGGCCGCCGCGTCAAGGCCGGATCAGCGGCCGATCACTTGATGGTGCCCAGCCAGCGCTTGGCGGCCTGTTCGCCCTTGGCGCGGTCTTCGGGGGGCATGTCGGCGAATTTCTCGTCGAGCTTGGGATCGCCCTTGCCGGCTGTCTTGGCCACCAGGTGCCATTTGTAGGCCTCGACCTTGTCCATCTGGGTGGCGATTCCATACAGCAGCACCCATGCCAGTCGGTTCTGGGCGACCGGGCTGTTCTGCCGCGCGGCCCTGCGCAGCAGCGCGATTGCCGCGGGCTGGTCCTTCGGCACGCCGGTGCCGTTGAACAGCGCGATCGCGTATTCGACCTCGGCGTCGATATTGTCGGCGATCGCGGCCGCCTTCAGCAATTGGGCGGCCTTCTCGAGGTCTTTCGGCACGCCGGTTCCTTCCTTGTAGAAGGTCGCCAGCGCGTATTGCGCCTCGGCGTTGCCGGCATCCGCAGCAAGGCGCAGCAGCTCGGCCGAGCGTCTGAGGTCCTGCGGAAAGGTCTGGCCGTCGAGATAGAGCAGCGCGAGATTGTAGGCCGCCTTGGGCTCGCCGAGCTTGGCGGCGGAGGCCAGCAGCTTGACCGCCTCGAGCTTGTCGACAGGGCCGCCGCGCCCGGCCAGCCGCATCATCGCCAGCGCGAACATCGCTTCGCGGTCGCCGGCCTCGGCGGCGCGTTTGTACCAGATCGCCGCCTTGTCGTAGTCGCGGCGGATGCCCATGGCGTTTTCGTAGAGCTGGCCGAGCATCGCCATGGCCTTGGGGTCGCCGGCCTGGGCGCGCGGCGACGCCAGATCGAACGCGGTCTTGTACTGGCCGCGCTGATAGGCGCCGTAGACCACGTCGACATTGGGATCATTGGCGGCGGGCTGTGGCGTCGCGGCCGGCGCCGGGGCGGCCGGCTTGGCCGACGGGGCAGGGGCTGGCTTCTTCGCAGCGGACGGTGCCGGCGGCTTGGGCCTCTCCGCCGGCCTTTCGACCGGCTTGGGCTTTTCCGTCGGCGGCTGCTGAGCAGGCGGCGTCAACGAGATCTGCGCGGCCGCGCCCGTCGTCGCCATGGCGAGCGCAGCAACAACACATGTCAGGCGCAGGATCGTCATCGGCGGCCGTTCAGCTCTGTCCCGGCGCGTCGGCCGGCACGGCCGTATGCGCGCTCCGGATCGCGGCGCTGATCTCGTCAAGAGCGGCGGCCGGACCGCGGGCGTCGTTCCAGACGAGGTCGTCGACCAGCACGAAATCGGCTCCCGCGGCGACGAAGTCCGCGGCCTCCTTGAGCGAGATCGCATAGCCGACGCAGGGCGGCTCGAACAGCTCGGCCCACCAGGCCAGGCGCTCGTTGACGGCATCCGGCGAGGGCCGCCGGCCCTGCGCGTCGCGCTCGCCGAACAGCACATAGTCGGCGCCAAGCTCGCCGGCACGCATCGAATCATGCCGTGTCGACAGGCCGCCGCAGCCGGCGATGCGGTCCGGCTTCAGGCCGGGCAGCGCCTCTTCCAGCGCGGCGACGCCGGTCAGATGCGCGCCATCGGCGCCGGCGCGGGCCACGATGTCGGGATGGCCGTCGATCAGCAGCGCCGCACCGGCGCCCTGGATCGCCGGCGCCAGCGTCTTGACCGTCGTGATCATGCTGCGCGGATCGCTCTCCTTCAGCCGCACCAGCACCGCTGCCACATCGGCGCTGGCGAGGATCGCCGGCAGGCCGGCGGCCAGCGCCGCCGCGTCGGTCACGACCGGCGTTGCCAGATACAGGCGCGGCGCGGGCCGCGCGGATGTCGTCTTGCCGGACACTAGGCGGCCTCTTTCTCGAGCGCGGCGGTCCACTGGCCGCGGCTGGCAAGCGCGTTCATGCGAGCGCGGTGGGTGAAGGCCCGCTGGCCGGTAGCGACGTTCGCCGCCTTGCCGGCCCATGCCTGTTGCGGCGCGGCCTGCAACGCACGGCCATAGGAGAAGGTCAGCCTCCAGGGCAGCGGACCGAGCCGGTTCATCGCGTCGAGATGCGCGGTCGCGCTCTCGTCGGATTGTCCGCCGGACAGGAAGGCGATGCCGGGCACCGCCGCAGGCACGCATTCCTTCAGCAGTTGGACGGTCCTTTCGGCGACCTCCTGCACCCCGGCCTGGTCCGGCGATTGCTTGCCCGGGACCGCCATGTTGGGCTTCAGGATCATGCCTTCCAACGCGACGCGCTGGATGCGCAATTCACGAAACACCTCGTTCAGGACGCGGCGCGTGACGTCGAAGCAGCGAGCGATGTCATGATCGCCGTCCATCAGCACCTCCGGTTCGACGATCGGCACGATGTTCGCGGCCTGGCACAGGGCGGCATAGCGGCCGAGCGCATGCGCGTTGACATGGATCGCTGTCATCGAAGGGATATTGTCCTTGTCGATATCGATCACGGCCCGCCATTTGGCGAAGCGCGCACCCAGCGCGTAGTACGTCGCCAGCCGATCCGCAAGCCTGTCGAGCCCGGCCGTGACCCGCTCGCCGGGGCAGCCGGGCAGCGGTTGCGTTCCCTCGTCGACCTTGATGCCGGGAATGGCGCCGGCCGCTTCGATCAGCTTCACCAGCGGGGTGCCGTCGGCGGCGTTCTGCCGGATGGTTTCGTCATAGAGAATGACGCCGGAGATGAACGACATGCCTGCGCTGCGGAACAGCATCTCGCGATAGTCGCGGCGATTCTGTTCGGTCGATTCGACCTTGATGGCATCGAAGCGCTTCTTGATCGTCCCGGTGGATTCATCGGCGGCGAGAATGCCCTTGCCCGGCGCGACCATGGCAAGGGCCGTGGTGTTCAGTGCGGAGAGGTTCATGCTTGGCTCCAGACGCACCTGCCCTGCCCATCAAAATAGACGGTTCTCGGGCGGTTGCCGAGCAAACATTGGCCGTAGGTGAGGCGGACTCTCGGAGAGGTGAAGGGGAGGTTGCTGATGGGGCAACCTTGTCAACTCAGCGGCAGTCGGCTCCCCTCCCCGCACGGGCAGGGCGATCGCATTTGACGAAATTCGGCAATCGCGGCACGAACTGCTGCCAACGAGTTACTCCGTCATGGCCGGGACAAGCCCGGCCATGACGAAGTGGAAAAAGGCGGGCGCAAGACGTAAAGCGCCAGATGCGATAGCCCTACCCGCAAGGGGTAGGGGAGCACACCGAGTTCAGGGCGAAGGTCGAACTACACGACGAACGCTCACGCGACCTTCGGGGCGAGCTCGCCGTTGGCGTAGCGCTTGGCCATCTCGGCCGTCGTCAGCACGCGCTTGATCTTCGAGGCCTGGCCGGCGGTGTTGAACTCCTGCAGGCGCTGCTTGCACAGCTTGGCCATCGCCTCCATCGCCGGCTTCAGGTACTTGCGCGGATCGAATTCCTCCGGGTGCTCCGACAGCACCTTGCGGATCTGGCCGGTCATCGCCATGCGGTTGTCGGTGTCGATGTTGATCTTGCGGACGCCGTTCTTGATGCCGCGCTGGATCTCGCTGACCGGCACGCCCCAGGTCGGCTTCATCTTGCCGCCATAGGTGTTGATGATCTCCTGCAGATCCTGCGGCACCGAGGACGAGCCGTGCATCACCAGATGCGTGTTCGGCAGCTTGCGGTGGATCTCCTCGATCACGTTCATGGCGAGGATGTCGCCGTCCGGCTTGCGCGTGAACTTGTAGGCGCCGTGCGACGTTCCCATCGCGATCGCGAGCGCGTCGACCTGCGTCTCACGCACGAACTTCACGGCCTCGTCCGGATTGGTCAGCAACTGGTCGTGCGACAGCTTGCCCTCGGCGCCGTGGCCGTCCTCCTTGTCGCCCATGCCGGTCTCGAGCGAGCCGAGCACGCCGAGCTCGCCCTCGACCGAGATGCCGCCGAGATGCGCCATGGTGGCGACCGTCTTGGTGACGCCGACATTGTAGTCCCAGTCAGCCGGGGTCTTGCCGTCGGCCTTCAGCGAGCCGTCCATCATCACCGAGGTGAAGCCGGCCTGGATCGCGGTCATGCAGGTGTCCGGGCCGTTGCCATGGTCGAGATGCACGCAGACCGGAATGTGCGGATAGATCTCGGTGACCGCGTCCATCATGTGCTTGAGCATGACGTCGTTGGCATAGGAGCGGGCGCCGCGCGAGGCCTGGATGATGACGGGCGCGTCGACCGCATTGGCCGCCTCCATGATCGCCAGCGCCTGCTCCATGTTGTTGATGTTGAAGGCCGGGACGCCGTAGTCATTTTCCGCCGCGTGGTCGAGCAATTGACGCAACGTGATACGAGCCATGGCTGGAACTCCCTGATTAAGAATTGGACGGTGCGGCGGCTGACGCACGTGTCGAAACTGCTGCACCGTGCATAACGCGGTGGTCGGGAGATTCCAAGGGTTGCGGGCGACGCAGGCGACCAGACCGGGCTGTCAGCTGCCATTCACAGGTTAGCAGCCAAATCCGTCGCAACGGACACGTAAGAGCTGGCTCAGCTCTTCCTGGCTTCGAGAGCCGCGATGCGCTCCTCGACCGCACTGACCCGCTCATCGAAGTCACTGGCGGCCGCGCGCATCATGACCAGCATGCCGGCCGCATCGCGACGTTGCTTGCGGATCAAGGTTTCCAAGCTATCGAGCCGCGTCTCGGTCGATTGTCTGAACTGTCCAAACTCCGATCGGAACGCAGCAATGCTCTCCTGGATCTTGATCAGGATCGAGTGGACGGCGTCTGTGGGGCTCTCGGCCATGAATGGAACATAACAGAAACATCCATGGCCGACAAGCGTGGAAAGATCAGGCCTTCAGCACCTCAACGCCCGGCAGCGGCTTGCCTTCCATCCACTCCAGGAAAGCGCCGCCGGCGGTCGAGACATAGGTGAAGTCCGAGGCAACTCCGGCCTGGTTGAGCGCGGCGACGGTATCGCCACCGCCGGCCACCGAGACCAGCTTCTTGGCCTTGGTACGCTCGGCCGCGTGCTTGGCGGCGACCATCGTGCCGCGGTCGAACGGCGTCAGCTCGAAGGCGCCGAGGGGACCGTTCCACACCAGCGTCGCGGCGTCGTCGATCGCGGCATGGATGCGGGCGGTCGATTGCGGGCCGACGTCGAGGATCATGCTGTCCGGCGGGATGGCGTCGAGGCCATAGGCGAAGGACGGCGAGTTGGCCGCGAAGTGATACGAAACGGTGGCATCCACCGGCAGGATGATGGCGCAGTTCGAGGCCTCGGCCTTCTCCATGATCCTGAGCGCGGTGGCGGCGAGATCCTTCTCAGCCAGCGACTTGCCGATCTGCACGCCCTGTGCATGCAGGAAGGTGTTGGCCATGCCGCCGCCGATCACCAGCGCATCGACCTTGGTGACGAGGTTTTCCAACAGGTCGATCTTGGTCGAGACCTTGGCGCCGCCGACGATCGCGATGACCGGCTTGGCCGGCCGGCCCAGCGCCTTGTCGAGCGCGTCGAGCTCGGCCTGCATGGTGCGGCCGGCATAGGCCGGCAGCTTGTGGCCGAGGCCTTCGGTCGAGGCGTGGGCGCGGTGCGCGGCGGAGAAGGCGTCGTTGACCCAGATGTCACCGAGCTTGGCGAGCTCGGCGACGAACGCCGGATCGTTCTTCTCTTCCTCCTTGTGGAAGCGCGTGTTCTCCAGGCACAGCACGTCGCCGTCCTTCATCGCGGCGATGGCGGTCGCCGCCGGCTCGCCGATGCAATCGTCGGCAAAGGCGACAGGACGCTTGATCACCTGCGAGAGCGCAGTGGCGACCGGCTTCAGCGAGTCCTTGGCATCGCGCCCCTTCGGCCGGCCGAAATGCGCGAGCAGGATGACCTTGCCGCCCTTGGTCGCGATCTCATTGATGGTCGGCGCGACGCGCTCCAGGCGCGTCGCATCGCTGACGTGGCCATTCTCCATGGGCACGTTCAGGTCGACGCGCAGCAGCACGCGTTTGCCTTTGACGTCGACGTCGTCGAGGGTGCGGAATTGTTTCATTGAAGCCACCGTTGAACGAGGGACTATCAGGGCTGATTGTAGCCGTTGGTGTTTTCCGGCGGATCGCCTTCCTGCTTCGTCGTCACCCGCATGCCTTGGCGGAAACCATAGGCAATCAGGCCGATCAGCAGCAGCGCGCCGGGGATTCCAAGCCAGTTGGGAAGGGTCATCGCGCTTCCTCAGCCGTCGTTCCGGGGCGGTCCGCAGGACCGCACCCGGATCTCGAGATTCCGGGGGCCTCTCTGCAAGGCGCCCCGGAATGACTGGGCGAGAGTTAGAGCAGCTTGCCCATCGCGACGGCGGTGTCGGCCATGCGGTTGGAGAAGCCCCACTCGTTGTCGTACCAGGACATCACGCGCACGAGGTTGCCGTTCATGACCTTGGTCTGGTCCATGTGGAACGTCGAGGAGTGCGGATCGTGGTTGAAGTCGATCGAGACGTTCGGCGCGGTGGTGTAGCCGAGCACGCCCTTGAGCTCCTGCTCGGCGGCGCGCTTCATCGCCTCGTTGATCTCCTTCGGGTCGGTGTTGCGCTTGGCGACGATCTTGAGATCCACCACCGAGACGTTCGGCGTCGGCACGCGGATCGCGACGCCGTCGAGCTTGCCCTTCAGCTCGGGCAGCACCAGGCCGATCGCCTTGGCCGCGCCGGTCGAGGTCGGGATCATCGACATCGCCGCCGCGCGGCCGCGATAGAGATCCTTGTGCATGGTGTCGAGTGTCGGCTGGTCGCCGGTGTAGGCGTGGATCGTGGTCATGAAGCCGGTCTCGATGCCGACGGTGTCGTTCAGCACCTTGGCGATCGGCGCCAGACAGTTGGTGGTGCAGGAGCCGTTGGAGACGACCAGGTGATCCTTGGTCAGCGTCGTGTGATTGACGCCGTAGACAATGGTGGCGTCGGCGCCGTCGGCCGGGGCCGAGACCAGCACGCGCTTGGCGCCGGCGGTCAGATGCGCGGAGGCCTTGTCCTTGGAGGTGAAGATGCCGGTGCATTCCAGCGCGATGTCGACGCCGAGGTCCTTCCAGGGCAGCTTCGACGGATCACGCTCGGCGGTGACCTTGATCTTGCCGTTGCCGATATCGATCGTGTCGCCGTCGACGGTCACGGTATGGGGGAAGCGGCCGTGCACGCTGTCGAAGCGCAGCAGGTGGGCGTTGGTCTCGACCGGGCCGAGATCGTTGATGCCGACCACCACGATGTCCTTGCGACCCGATTCCGCGATGGCGCGCAGAACGTTGCGGCCGATGCGGCCAAACCCGTTGATCCCGACCCGGACTGCCATTTTCGTCTCCTTCAATGACGTTTCTCGTCCCTCGTAGCCGGCCCCTGGCAAGGGCTCTACGAGGGTTTGGACCTGTTGACGCCCGGTTCTGCCGGGCGCGAGCGGACGATATGGCCCTTTCGTAGTCCTTTTTTTGCGCTCGCTCAACCGTCGCGAATCATGTTCGCGCGGCGCTCCTGATTTGGTGAACCGCCGCGGAGGAGCGAGTGGGCTTTACGCCAGCCGCTGTACGGCCGCCGCAACAGCCGCCTCGGCGGTGATGCCGAAATGCTTGTAGAGCTCCTTGGCCGGGCCGCTCTCGCCGAACGAATGCATGCCGATGAAGATGCCGTCCTGGCCGATCACTGCATCCCAGCCCCAGCGCACCGCGGCCTCGATGGCGATCTTGACCGGAGCATTGCCGATGATCTTGGCCCTGGCCTCGGCCGGCTGCTCGAGCAGCAGCTCCAGCGAGGGCACCGAGACGACGCGGGCTGGGATGCCACGCTCGGCGAGCTGCTTCTGCGCCGCAACGGCGATCTCGACCTCGGAGCCGGTCGCGAACAGCGAGACCTTGGCCTCGCCCTGCGCGGCGACGAGCTCGTAGCCGCCGCGGCTGCAGGGGTTGTCCGACGGCGCGGAGGTGCGCAGCTGCGGCAGGTTCTGCCGCGTCAGCGCCAGCACCGTCGGGCCGTTGGTGCGGTTCAGCGCCAGCTCCCAGCATTCGGCGGTCTCGACCGCGTCGCACGGCCGGAACACGCGCATGTTCGGGATCGCGCGCAGCGCGGCCAGATGCTCGACCGGCTGGTGCGTCGGGCCGTCCTCGCCGAGGCCGATCGAATCATGCGTCAGCACATAGACGACGCCCGCGCCCATCAGCGCCGACAGCCTGATAGCGCCGCGCGCGTAGTCCGAGAACACCAGGAAGGTGGCGCCGTTGGGCGCGAAGCCGCCATGCAGGAAGATGCCGTTCATGCAGGCCGCCATGCCGTGCTCACGGATGCCGTAATGGATGAAGCGCCCCTTCGGCGTCTTGGCCGAGAACGAGACGGCCGACTTCGCCTTGTTGTTGTTGGAGCCGGTGAGGTCGGCGGAGCCGGCCACGAACTCGAACGGCATGGCGGCTGCGATCACCTCGATCGCGGCCTCCGACGATTTGCGGGTGGCGACGTTGAGCGGGGTCTCCAGCAGCGCCTTCTTGTGGTCCTTCAGCGCCTTCGCCAGCGCGGCGGGCCGCTCGTGGCGCAGCCGGCGCTCGAACTCGGCGCGCTTGCGCGGGCCCATCTCGGCGAGCCGGGTCTCCCACTCGGCCCGTGCGGTTGCGCCGCGGCGGCCGGCCTCACGCCAGGCGGCGAGCACGTCGTCGGGCACGGAGAACGGCTCCTGCGAAATGCCGAGCTTCTCCTTGGCGCCCTTCAATTCCTCCGCGCCGAGCGCCTCGCCATGCACCTTGGAGGTGCCGGCCTTGGTCGGCGCGCCGTAGCCGATGGTGGTCTTGCAGGCGATCAGCGACGGCTTCGACGACTTCTGCGCTCGCGCGATCGCGGCCGCAATCGCCTCGGGATCATGGCCGTCGATCAGCTCGGCGGCCCAGCCGCACGCCTTGAAGCGCTTCACCTGGTCGACCGAGTCGGCGATCGACAGCGGGCCGTCGATCGAGATGCCGTTATCGTCCCACAGCACGATCAGCTTGTTGAGCTTCCAGTGCCCGGCCATCGCGATCGCTTCCTGGGAGATGCCCTCCATCAGGTCGCCGTCGGAGGCCAGCACATAGGTGTGGTGGTCGACGATCTTCTTGCCGTATTCCGCAGCTAGCATCTTCTCGGCCAGCGCCATGCCGACCGCGGTGGAGATGCCCTGGCCGAGCGGGCCGGTGGTGGTCTCGATGCCCTTGGTGCGGAAATTCTCCGGATGGCCGGGGGTGAGCGAACCGACCTGGCGGAAGCGCTTGATCTGGTCGAGCGTCATCTCCTCGTTGCCGGTCAGATACAGCAGCGCATAGAGCAGCATCGAGCCGTGGCCGGCCGACAGCACGAAGCGGTCGCGATCCGGCCAGGCGGGCGCTGCGGCATCGTATTTCAGCACGCGGGTGAACAGCACGGTGGCGACGTCCGCCGCGCCCATCGGCAGGCCCGGATGGCCCGATTTGGCCTTCTCGACGGCGTCCATTGCGAGCCCGCGGATGGCGTTGGCCATGCGGGAATGATCGACCTGCGTCATGCTGGAATCCGTCCAAACGTGAAATGCTGATGACAGGAGCGCCGCCGGTATTGCTGGCGGGCCGGGATTTTGCGGGCTGATTAGCACCTCGGTTCCGGGAATCAAAGGTTCTGCAACGCCGGGAACCTCCCAAAAGTTGCTTAGTAGTGCATAGTTTCGGCCGAGCGTTGCGCTTGGCTCGCCCACCACGTAAGATTTTGCCCGTAACCGCTTGCCGGACAGCGCTTTTGTCGCCTCCCGCTTGCTCCGAGGGCCTCGCATCCGTGCCATGAACGATCACCCTGCCAATCTTACCGGCCAGGTGGAACCCGGCGCCGCCGATCTCGAGGCGGCGACGCGGCGACTGATGACGGCCCTCGACGCGCTGGAGAGCGCGGTCGAGCGGCGGCGCGAGGCGGATCGTGACGAGGACGAGCTGGCGACGCGCATCCAGGCGCTGGGCGCCGACCGCTCGCGTCTCGCCGACGAGCTCGACGGCTCCCTGATGAAGACGCGCCGGCTCGAGCGCACCAACCGCGAGATCGCCGAGCGCCTGGACACCGCGATCGGCACCATCCGCGCGGTGCTCGCTGGCGGCGACGGGCAGGACGCCGCGCATGATGATGAGGACGAGGAATGAGCCACATCAACGTCACCATCAACGGCCGCCAATATCGCATGGCCTGCGAGGAGGGCCAGGAGCTGCGGCTGCTGAAGCTCGCGGAGAGTCTCGAGTCGCGCATCACCAATCTGCGCGGCAAGTTCGGCGAGATCGGCGACGCCCGGCTCACCGTGATGGCGGCGCTCACCGTGTGCGATGAGCTGATCGATGCCAATCAGCGCGTCCAGGTGCTGGAGCAGGAGCTCGAAGGCCTGCGCAACGTCCGCAACCAGGCCAGCGACCGCGCCCGTGCCACGCAGGTCGCGGTGGCCAAAGCCCTCAACGCCGCCGCCGAGCGCATCGAGCGCACCACACAGGTGCTGAACCGCACGATCGGTGGCGGGGTGGCGATCGGGTGAGACGATTCAAGCCCTCGCGACAACGTATCATCGTGTTGTGAGTCTCTCCATCAGCGATTGTCTGACTTGCCGCCTCATCCAAGGTGTCGTCCCGGCCTTGAGCCCATTGGGGCGGCTGGTGCCGCCGCGCGTTCGCATTCACAGCTGCGCCTCGATTGCGGCCTTGTCGATGACCGACCACACCTCCACGATCTTGCGCTCGCGGAATTCGTAGAACACGTTCTCGGTGAAGGCGACGCGCTGGCCGTCGATGGCGAGCCCGAGAAATTCGCCGGATGGCGTGCAGTCGAAGTCCAGCCGGCTCGCGACGCGGGGCGGGTCTGATAGCAGCAGGCCGATGTTGAAACGGAGATCGGGAATGTCGGCGAAGTTCCCGATCAGCATGTCGCGATAGCCGGAGAGTCCGAGCTGCCGGCCGTTGTGAACGACGTGCTCGTGCACGAAATCGCCGAGCTGCGGCCAAGCCTGCGCATTCAGGCACACGATATAGCCGCGATAGTGATTGGCGAGCTCGGGTCCGGTCATGGCGCGGCTGTTTGGACGAACGCGTTGCACCGGACAACACGGGGCCGGCATGGCGGTTCCCAGCCCGTAGCCTCAATGAAGGTCAGCGATATCCGAAACCATCTCGGTGCCCGCGCTTTCCCGAGCGTCGCTTCGCTCATGCGGGCTACATGGCCCTCGTGTCAAAGACCCTCCAACAGCGTCGCGATCGTCTCCAGCGGGTAGGCCGCCGCCAGGCTACCGACGCCCAGGCCAATGACGCCGAGGACAATGGCGCCGATCCAGCCATGATAGTGAAAGCCGACGGCTGCGCCGACGAAGGCACCGGTCGCAAGCGTACAGATGGCCCAGAGCGTGTGAAGGATGAGTCCGATTGTCCTCAGCATGCGTGATCTCGCGTGTCAGCGGTCTCACCCGTCTCCTCCGATTGGTCGCGCGGATACGCCGTTGTGCGGCAGCGAAGCCGATCACGTCATCGCGATGCGATCGTGTTGCGACCGCTTGTCGTTCCTCCCTGTGTCCTCTACTCATTGTCCAGGCGGAGCCATTGAATCCCGTGGCGACAAACGGGATCGCCCGCGCATCAGGGAGTGCCCATGAAGACGCTGCTCAAGGCGGCCGTAGCCACAGCCTTCACCATGATCATCACGCAGCTCGCGGCCGCGCCGCTGCCCGAAGCCAAGCCCGACGAGGTCGGCTTCTCGCCGGCGGGTCTCGCGCGAATGGATGATTTCTTCGCCCGCGAGATCGCCGCCAAGCGCGTGCCCGGCGCGGTCGTGGCGATCGCGCGCGACGGCAAGCTCGTGCATTACAAGGCCTACGGCCAGCTCGATCCGGTCAAGGGCACGCCGATGCCGCTCGACGCGATCTTCGCCCTGGCCTCGATGACCAAGCCGATGACTACGGTCGGCGGGCTGATGCTGATGGAGCAGGGGCGGCTGCCGCTGCAGGCCAGGCTCGCCGACTACTATCCGGCATTCGCCGACATGAAGGTCGGCGTCACCCAGGAGAACGGAGCGCTGCTGCTGGTGCCGCAGGCTCGCCCCATCCTGATCCATGATCTCTACCGCCACACCTCGGGCCTGATGTATGGCGGGCGGCCGGACAGCTCGAGCGCGGTGGCGCGGCTCTATCCCGACGGCACCGCGCCTGCGATCGAAGGCGACACCCAGGCGTTCATCGAGCGCATCACCAAACTGCCGCTGGCGCATCAGCCCGGCACGCAGTTCGAATACGGCTTCTCCATCGACGTGCTCGGCGCCGTGATCGAGAAGGTCAGCGAACAGCGGCTCGGCGAATATCTGTCGGCCAATCTCTGGAAGCCGCTCGGCATGCAGGACGCGACGTTCGCGCCGACCGACGCACAGCGCCCGCGGCTGGCGCATCCGTTTCCGAACAATCCGCTGACCGGCAAGCCGCAGGCGATCAAGCTGCTGGACACGCCGACCAGGTCGGACTGCGGCGGCGCCTGCTCGTTCGCCACCATCGGCGACTACGTCCGCTTCGGCCAGATGCTGCTCAATGGCGGCGAGCTCGACGGCGCGCGCATCCTGAGTCCGAAGACGGTGCACCACATGACCTCCAACCATCTCGGGCCCGAGATCAAGAACACCGTCGCCAATGTGGAGCCGCATCGCGCCGGCTTCAGCTTCGGGCTCGGCGTCGCCGTGCGCGTCAGCGAGGGCCTGTCGGCGGTGCCCGGCAATCCCGGTGAGTTCAGCTGGAACGGCGCCTATGGCACGCAGTTCTTCTGCGATCCCAGGGAGCGTCTCGTCGTCGTGGTCGGCACGGCGGCGCCCGGGGACTTGCGCAAATATTATCGCGAGCAGGTGCAGGACATCGTCTATGGCGCGATGGTGAAATAGCGCATGCTCACGGTTCATCACCTCGGCAAGTCGCAGTCCGAACGCATCGTCTGGCTCTGCGAGGAGCTGGAAATTCCGTACGAACTGAAATGCTACACGCGCGACGCCCGGACGATGCTGGCGCCGCCCGAGTACAAGGCGCTGCATCCGATCGGCGCGGCTCCCGTGATCACCGATGGCGATCTCGTGCTCGCCGAATCCGGCGCGATCGTCGACTACGTCACCGCGACCTACGGCCAAGACCGCTTACGGCCTGGGCCTGATGACCCCAGCTTCGCGCCGTTCCTCTACTGGCTTCATTTCGCCAACGGTACGTTGCAGGCGGCGATGGGCCGACTGATGATCCTCAACCGGCTGCATCTGCCCGACGACAATCCGGTTCTCGGCGCCATCAGGGCGAGGCTCGACCGTGCCTTCGCGCTGGTCGAGGCGCGTTGCGGCGAGGCGGATTATCTCGCGGGAAACGCGCTCACCACCGCCGACATCATGACGGTGTTCTCGCTCACCACCATGCGCTACTTCCTGCCCTATGATCTCGGACCCTTCCCCAACATCCGCGCCTATCTCGCCCGCATCGCCGCGCGCCCGGCCTATCAGCGCGCGATGGCCAAGGGCGATCCCGGCATGGTGTTGTTGTTGAGCTGATCGTCGCGGGTCGGAAGATCGCTTTGGCGGCTTGCTTGGTGTACCTCGCCCCGCTTGCGGGGAGAGGTCGGATTGCATCGTCAGATGCAATCCGGGTGAGGGGGGACAGGTCTCACCACGTACACTCCCCGTGCGTCGACCCCTGATCCCAACCCTCTCCCCGCGAGAACGGGGAGAGGGAGCAGACTGCCCGAGCCGCCATATCTCGTCTCACTATTTTTCAGCGTCTCGCAACACGCCAGCGTTAGGGCGAGAATGCAAATGAACTTATGGTCGACAGCCCACCACCTCGCCCGCTGTCATCGGCCCATCGCCTGCTCACTTCTGCCGCTTGCGGCTCCAGTCCAGGAAGGAGCGATACAGCTCCTCCTTCTCCGCCTTCGAGGTCGGCGCCTTGGCCTGCGATTCGAGAAAGGCATCGAAGCGCTCCTGCTGCGAGAGACTGCCGGCCGCGGCGGGCGGCAGGCCGACATTGGCCTCCTTCTTCATCCGCTCCAGCACGGCGTCGACATACGGATAGCGCTGCCAGCCCGGCACCTGGGCCTCGAGATTGAGATCCTTCCAGCCCGGATGGAACGGCGGCTGCTGCAGCCGCGCGAGGTTGGTGAACAGCGTGTCGACGAAGCGGTTGACGCGGTCGGCGCGGTCGCTGCCCGGCTTCCAGTTGTAGACGGCCAGCACCGACGGCACGGCGATGGTTTCCACGGCGGTGTCGGGTGCGACCAGCCCCGGATAGGTGTCGGCCTTGATGCTGGTCGGATAGTAGAAGTCCGAGAATTGCTGCGTGTACGGCACCGGCACGAAGTGGAATCCAGGATCCGCCTTCTTGCCGCTGAACAGTTCGCCGGGCTTGGAGGCGACATACACCATCGCGGCGATCTCGCCCTTGTGCAGCTTCTCCAGTGCGACGGGGCCACCGACCGCGACCGGCTCGATGTCGATGCCGAGGCGCCGGAAGATCAGTGGGCCGGTGTGGGCGGCGGCGACGCCCGCCGTGCCCACCGCGACCTTCTGGCCCTTCAGGTCCTGCAGCGACTTGAACTCCTCGCGCGCATAGATGTGCACGTCGGAGATGAAGAAGCGCAGCACGTAGCGGATGCGGTCGTTGATGTTGGAAAGGCCGGCCTGCCTGGCATAGAAGTCGAATGCATCGGCATAGGTGATCGCGACGTCGACACCGCGCAGATAGAGCAGGTCGGCGATGTTCGAGGTGGTGCCGCGCGTCACCATCGGGATCAGGCGCATGTTGTCGCCGTCGTCCATGGTCCGCGCCATCTCGCTGGCGAAGCGCACGAAGCCGCCGTCGGGCAGGCCCGCGGCCAGGCCGACGGTCCATTGGTTCATGCGCGTCTTGATGGCGGCTTCGTCCGAGGCGCTCCGTGGCTCGGGCGCGCGGGTCTCGGAGACCCGAGGCTCGACGGCCCGCCGTTCCGACGCGCGCGCAGGCTTGATCGAGAGCGGAGCGGCGGACTGCCCTTGCGCAAGCACCGCGCCGACGGGGGTGAGCAAGGCAGCCGAAAGCGTTGCCAGCGCCAGCAGCGCCGGCCGGGCGAGTACTCTGTGCATGTGACTAGTCCCCGATCGCGCCTGCTCGCCATCCCCCGAGCAGACTGATGACACAGCTCAATCCAAGGTCGTATCTCAATGAGCCCTAAAGCTGGCAGTTTTGGGGCAGAAACTACCTAAGGTTTCAGGTAGCTCCAGCCGCTCTCCTGCAGTTCCATCAGCCTGACGGCGCCCGATGGCACCAGGCTCGCTTCGGCGACGATCGCAATCGGATGTCCTTCGCGTTTCTCCATGCCGCGCTTGGTGATGTTGCAGGCGGAGAACTTGATCTTGGCGGGAAAGCTGAGCTCGGCGATCTGCTTGAGCCGGTCCTTCACCGGCGAGGTATCCTCGCGCAGCATGTTCAGCCCGGGTCCATAGGTGACGAGTTCGATCTCGACCTCCTCGCCCTTCTCCTTGAACGTCTCCATGATGTTGGTGGCGTTGTTCAGCGCCAGATTCATGATCGCCGGATCGTTCTGATCGACCTGGATCGAGACGCGATGAATCTTGACGTCGGCGGCGAGGCTCGCAGCAGCCGACGCGATCAGTAGCGCGCAGGCGGCCGTGACGGTTTTGAGATCGAAGCGCATGCCAGGACTCCAATGTACGATACAGGGCATTGGGATGTAGGCATGATCTGCCACAACCTCAGCTCCAAGTCGATGAGCCTGAATCGTGGCAAGACTATGCGCTGCCGACGCGGCGCTGCCGCGCGAGCGCCGTCATCACCACGGGCGTCATTGCGAGCGCAGTGGCGAGGCGAAGCAATCCAGGCTGCATCTGCGGAGAGATCCTGAATTGCTTCGCCGCAACGGCGCGCGAGGCCGGGACGACGGCGGAATGTTGGGCTGGCGGCACGCGAGCAGATGCACGTCGTAAACTGCACGACGGGCAAACCGCGCATGTCGATCATGCGCAGACTGCCCGTCGCGTTACGATGTCGCAGGCCGCATGGCTTGCCGTGTCGGGCAAATCAGGCGGATGCTTCCGCTCGTCCTGCTGCCGCATGAGGGGCGTGTCGCGACCGTCACGAGGCATTGGCAGTGGGATGCGATGGGCGTGGATTGCCGCAGCGTGAGTTGATCGCGCGGACGAACGGCGATGCACGTACGGTCAAGTCGCGTGGTCCTGACACCCCGATGCTGGTGTCCCCGCGCAACGCGCGCAAGCGCGTTGTCGCGCATGGTGGCCAACAAGCCCGGCGCACCAGGGAGATCGCGAAGCAGCCGTTCAAACTGTCGCGCAGGGAAGGCCGGGTGTTTCCGGCTGCACCTGTGGTACCTGCCGCCTGCATTTTTTCGCAGGCGGGCCACGGGCGTCAGCCGACGCCCGGCCTTCCCTGTGCCCTCTGTGTCGAGAGGGCGAGCCAAATGAACAACTCGGACGCCGAGCGCCACGAGGACGCGATGCCATGCCTATTCTGATCTGCTCTGCCGTGTTCGGCCCGGCTCCTACCACCCGACAACTGTCATCGCCCGCGAAAAGCGGGCGATCCGGTACGCCGCGGCCTGTCGGCTCAACCACTGCTGCCTCGGCGTACGGGGGCGCCCGGTCAAGCCGGGCGACGACGCCGAGGTTGGACAACGGCAGCGCGCGTCAATCCGCTTCCACCGCTGGCAAAATCACCCCGCCATGGTTACATTGCGTCAGCGAGGCTGCGACGCGCGTCCGGAACCAACATATCCCCGGGGCCTTATCGATCCTTTAGGGAACTGTCCCTGGCCAGGTCCGTGGACCTGGACATATGGTGCCCACCTACTTTCGTAGGGAACTCCGGGATCGAGCGTTTCAACGGCGATTGCGGCTTCGCGCTTGTCTCTCTCCTCTGTTCTGTCCCCTTGATTGCCGACCTGCTGCGTTTCTGAGAACGTTGGAGTGCCCGCGTCCGCGAGCTCTTGACGGAGATCCCGCCGCATGCCGATGAAGGCCGTCCAGCACACCAAGCAGCAGCTGCGAGCTGCAGCCCTCGCCGCGCGCGACGCGCTGAGCGACGAGGCGCGCAGCGCCGCCGCGCAGGCCATCGCGGCGCGCGGGCTCCCCTTCGCGCTGGAGCCGGGCCAGGTGGTCTCCGGCTATGCGCCGATTCGCAACGAGCTCGATCCTGTGCCGCTGATGCGCGTGCTGGCGGCGAAGGGCGCGCGGCTGGCGCTGCCGGTCATCCTGGCCCGCGGCCATTCGCTCTCCTTCCGGGCGTGGTCGCCGGGTGATCGGCTGACATTGGGCTCGCTCGGCATCCCCGAGCCGTCGCCCGTTGCGGCCGAGCTGGTGCCGGACGTGATGCTGGTCCCGCTCGCCGCCTTCGACCGCTCCGGCCATCGCATCGGTTACGGCGGCGGCTACTACGACTACACCTTCTCGCACTTGCGTAAATCGCATCACCTCATCGGCGTCGGCCTCGGCTTTGCCGTGCAGGAAACCGAGGCGATCCCGGCCTTGGCCCACGACGCGGCGCTGGATTATGTGCTAACCGAGCGCGAGACCTTGGATTTCCGGAGCAATTGAGTTGCGAATTCTCTTCGTCGGCGACGTCGTCGGCCGGGCCGGCCGCAGCGCCGTCTCGGACCACCTGCCAGGCTTGATCCGCGATTGGGCGCTCGATCTCGTCATCGTCAATGGCGAGAACGCGGCCGGCGGATTCGGCATCACCGAGGCGATCTATCAGGAGCTGGTCGATGCCGGCGCCGACGCGGTCACGCTCGGCAACCACTCCTGGGACCAGCGCGAGGCGCTGGTGTTCATCGAGCGCGCGCCGCGCCTGGTGCGCCCCGCGAATTATCCGGCAGGCACGCCCGGCCGTGGCGCGGCGCTGGTCGACGCCAAGAACGGCGCCCGCGCGCTGGTGGTCAACGTGCTCGGGCGCGTGTTCATGACGCCGTTCGACGATCCGTTCGCGGCTGTCGGCCGCGAGCTCGGCGCCTGCCCGCTGCGCGAGGCGGCGGATGCGATCGTGGTCGACGTGCATTGCGAGGCCTCCAGCGAGAAGCAGGGCCTGGGCTATTTCTGCGACGGCCGCGCCAGCCTCGTCGTCGGCACCCATACGCATGTGCCAACGGCCGATCACCAGATCCTGCCCGGCGGCACCGCCTACATGACCGATGCCGGCATGACCGGCGATTACGACTCCATCATCGGCATGCAGAAGGACGAGCCGCTGCGCCGCTTCCAGTCGGGCATCCCGTCGGCGCGCTTCGAGCCGGCCTCCGGCGAGGCGACGTTGAGCGGCGTGGCGGTCGAGACCGACAACGGCACCGGGCTTGCGATCAAGATCGCGCCGGTGCGCATCGGCGGCCGGCTGTCGCCGGCGAAGCCTTCGTTCTGGGGAGGATGAGAGCCTGGATCAGGCCTTGAGCCGAAAACCCATCCGGAACGCGCCCCAATGCCGGCCCTTGATGAAGATCGGCGCCGAGAGGTCCTTCATCAGCACGAACTGCCCGCCGCCCATGTCGCGGCGGTAGGTCTGCAGCAGAAACGGCTTGTTGCTGGCGGCGGCGACCTTCTTCACCGCGCGGTCCTCGAACAGCCGGCGGTTGCGGCAGTTGGCGTTGTTCCAGACCGGATCGGGCCCCTGCGGCTTGCGGTAGTTCGGATTGTGCGTCGGCAGGTAGCCGCCGCGCGCCCAGGCGACGCAGAACACGATGCGCGGATCGCTGCCCTGGATCGGGTCCTGGATCGCCGGCAGGACGCGGTCGGTGAATTCGACGTAGCGCGTCATGTACTGCTTGGGATTGGTGCCGGGGATCTCGCGATAGCTCTCGTCCATCAGGTCGGCGAGCGTGATCTCGCCGCGGTCGATCGCCGTTTCGAAGGTCGCCGAGATCTGCCGGGCGGTGTCGACGACGGTCTTGATCAGCGGCGCGTCCGCGGTCTGTACGCCGCTCTCGGCGATCAGCCCGATCAGCGCCTCGGAATGATCGAGCAGCTTGGCGATCCGGCTGTCGGCCTGTTTGAGCTCGACCGAGGACTGGTCGACGCCCTTGGCGAGCTCGTTGAGCTCGCTGATCACGGCGTCGCAATGCGCGAGGTTGGAGGTCGCGGCCTTCGCCACGCCGTCGATCTCCTGGCCGACGCTGGTGAAGCCGTCCTGGACGCGGACGATGATGCCGCCGATCTGCTGGGCGCCTTCACCCGCGGTCTTGGCGCGGGAGGAGGCCTGGCCGCTCTCGCCGAGCAGGCTCTTCACCTGCGAGTCGAGCCCGCGCAAGGTATCGCCGATCTCCTGGGTGGCCTGCCGCGTCGCCTCGGCGAGCGACTTCACCTCGCTCGCGACGACAGCGAAGCCCCGGCCGGCGCTGCCGGCACGGGCCGCCTCGATGGTTGCGTTCAGCGCCAGCAGGTTGGTCTGCTTGGCGATCGCCTCGATCGCGACCGAGACCTTGGCGACCTGCGACAGCGCATCGCCGACCGAGCCGAGCCGCTGCTCGATGCGCTCGACGGACTCGACCAATTCGGCGATGTGCCGCACCGCGGTGTCGACCACGTTGCGCGACTGGGCGATGTCGCCGACCGCGGCGGTCGTGGCCGATTGCACCGCCTGCGAGGCGGTGGCGATGTCGTGATTGGCCGCGACCATGGTCTTGGCGGTGGCCTGGAGATGCCCGAACCGCTGCGACTGGTAGCTGACGCGGTTGGCGACCTCCTGGACGTTGCCGGCGACATCGGCGAGCTCGACGCCGAGACCGCCGATGCGGTCGGCGATCTCGTCCATCAGCCGTTCGGCGCCGGTGCGCGCGTCGTGACTTTCCAGAATGGCGCGTTGCGCGACCGACATGTCCAGACTCCCGGGCTTGAAAGGATCAGAAAATCACGGCTTGGCTCACAATTTGTAGGCGGTGCGGAAGCCGCCCCAGTGCCGGCCGCGAACCCGGATCGGCACGTCGATTTCGCGCATCATGACGGTGTTGCCGTTGCCCATGTCGCGCGCGTAGCTCTGGATCAGATAGGGCCGCTGGTTGCGGCCTGCCGCGAGCCCGGCCGGATCGTTGAAGATGCGGCGGTTGCGGCTGTTGGCGGTGTTGAAGGCCGTATCGCCCGGTCGCTGCGGATGCGAATAGATCCGGTTGTGCACCGGCAGATAGCCGTTGCGGTCGATCGCCACGCAGAACGCCATGCGCTGGTCCTTGGCAAGGAAGGCCTCCTGGAACGACGGCAGCACGCGCTCGGCCCAGTCGAGGATCCGGCTGCGGTGCTGCTGCGGATTGGTGCCGGGGATCTCGACATAGTTGGTATCGAACATGTCCTCGAGCGTGATCTCGCCGCGCGCAACGGCGCTCTCGAACATCCGGTTCAGCTCGGTGCCGGCTTCCATGGCGCGGGTGACGAACTCGTTGTTCTCCTCGTGCAGCGCCCAGAGCTTGTCCTCGATCTTTTCGCGCAGCTCGGCACTGGGCGCATCGAACCGCGCCTGGGCGCCGGCCTTGACCTGCTCGGTGACGCGCAGGCGGCACGGGCCGACGTCCTCCAGCACGGCGTCGAGACGCTCGTTCACGGGCAGGCGGCTCGCATCCGGACCGGTGATCAGAAGGCCGTCGTTGGAAATCTCATAGACCGGCGCACCGATCGTGCGTGCGCCCGACTTGATCTCGATCTTGAGGTGACAGGGCAGACGCTCGCTGCCGCTGCGCACGGGCCGATCGCCCTGCCGCAGCAGCACGGCGCAGCGCGCCTTCAGCTTCTGGGCGTACATCGTCACGGCGCGGCCGGCGTTCGTGACGCGCTCGCCATAGCTCTCGGCCTGCTGGGTGGCGCTGCTGATGTCGGCGGCGCTGTCGACCACCGAGGATATGAACTGCGAGGCCTGGGCCGCATTGTTCGACATCTCGCCGGTGGTCTGGTTCTGCTCGGCGACGGCGCCGTTGACGTTGGTGAAGACGGGGCGGATCGCCTCGATCGCCTGGGCGATGCGGTGGACGGCGTCGGCCGAGCCGGCGGCGTCCTTCTGCAGTGCCTCGATCTTGCGGGTGATCTCCTCGGTCGCGTTCTGGGTCTGGACGGCAAGCGCCTTGACCTCGGTGGCCACTACGGCAAAGCCGCGGCCGGCCTCGCCGGCGCGGGCGGCCTCGATGGTCGAGTTGAGCGCGAGCAAGGTGGTCTGGCGCGCGATCTGGGAGATCAGGTTGACGACGTTGCCGATCGCCGCCGAGGATTCGCGCAGGCGGTCGACGTTGGCCCGGGCTTCCGAGGCGGCGGCGCTGGCCTGGTCGGCGAGCTGGCCGGCGTCCTGGACCTGGGCACGGATACCGTGGGCGGATTGGGTCACCTTCTCTGCGGCGTGGGCGAACGTCGCCGCCGTTCCTTGCGCGGTGCTGCTGCGTCCGCTCAGCGCATCGGCGCGCTGGCGAATGTCCGTCAGCGTCCCCGCCGTCGCCTCGGCGCCGCTGGCGACCGCATCGGCGGCGCGCTCCAGCTGGCGAATCATGCCGCCGAGTTCCAGCTCCAGCAGGTCGAGGATGGCCTTGGCCGAATCGGCATCCGACGACGCCAGCGGCTCCGGCGCGGCTACCGGCTTCGGTTCGGCCACCGGCTCGGGCGCAGAGGCTCGTCTTGCAAAGAAACCAAACGCCATGGGGTAGGCCCCGGTGCGGGTGAAAAGGTGCAGAGGGGCGGCATCGTTGCACTTGACTGTGAAGCCATGGTTAACATTTGGCTTATGGTGCGGGGCAGCCAACTGGCTCTCCGAGGAGGGGGCAGCCACCCTGAAACCACCTCAAATCTTTGATTTTGACGATTCCCGGCCTATAAGGCCGCGCTTCCCCACCTGATCCCCTACGATTTCAAGAGACCTCGCATGGCCGGCCATTCCCAATTCAAGAACATCATGCATCGCAAGGGCCGGCAGGATGCGATGAAGTCCAAGCTGTTCGGCAAGCTGGCGCGCGAAATTACCGTCGCCGCCAAGCTCGGCACGCCCGACCCGGCGATGAACCCGCGGCTGCGCGCCGCCGTGGTCGCCGCCCGGGCCGAGAACATGCCCAAGGACAACATCGAGCGGGCCATCAAGAAGGCGCTCGGCGGCGAGGGCGACAACTATGCCGAGATCCGCTACGAGGGCTACGGCCCGGGCGGCGTCGCCGTCATCGTCGAGGCGCTGACCGACAACCGCAACCGCGCCGCGTCCGACATCCGCTCCTTCTTCACCAAATCAGGCGGCAACCTCGGCGAGACCGGCTCGGTCTCGTTCATGTTCGATCGCGTCGGAATCATTGAATTCGACCGCAGCGTCGCCTCTGACGATGCCGTGTTGGACGCCGCGATCGAGGCCGGCGCCGACGACGTGATCTCGGGCGAGGGCGGCCACGAGGTCTATGCCTCGCCGGACAGTTTCCATGAAGTCGCCAAGAACCTCGAAGCCAAGTTCGGCGAGCCGCGCAAGGCGGCGCTGACCTGGAAGCCGCAGAACACGGTGGCCGTCGACGACGAGACCGGCGAGAAGCTGCTGAAGCTGATGGACCTCCTGAACGAACACGACGACGTCCAGAACGTCTACGCCAATTTCGAGATCTCGGACGCCCTGATGGCGAAGATGGGCGGTTGACGGACGATCAACCACGTCGTTCGTGCGTTCCGTTTATGTTTCCATCGGTGCGGCGCGAGGCTATCTCTAATCCATGAAAGCCCAGCCGATTCGCGCAGCAATCCGCATCATCGGGATCGATCCCGGCCTCCGCCGCACCGGCTGGGGCGTGATCGAGAGCGAGGGCAACCGGCTGATCTATGTCGGTTGCGGCTCGGTCGAGCCGCCCGATGATCTGCCGCTGGCGAGCCGGCTGCTGGCGATCCATGAGGGGCTATCGGCGGTGCTCGGCCGGTTCGCGCCGATGGAAGCCGCGGTCGAGCAGACATTCGTCAACAAGGACGGCGTCGCCACCCTGAAGCTCGGCCAGGCCCGCGGCATCGCCATGCTGGCGCCGGCGATGTTCGGAATTTCGGTCGCCGAATACGCCCCCAACCAGGTCAAGAAGACCGTGGTCGGCGCCGGTCATGCCGACAAGGGCCAGATCGCGGTGATGCTGAAGATCCTGCTGCCGAAGGCCGAGCCGCCGTCGGCCGACGCGGCGGACGCGCTCGCCATCGCCATCACCCACGCCCATCACCGCCAGGGCCAGGCGCTGCGCATGAAGGTGGCCGGGCTATGATCGGCAAGCTGAAGGGGCTGATCGATTCCTACGCGGAGGATTTCGTCATCCTCGACGTCGGCGGCGTCGGCTACCAGGTGCACTGCTCGGCGCGGACGCTGCAGGCCTTGCCGTCGCCCGGTGAAGCCGCCACATTGTCGATCGAGACCTATGTGCGCGAGGACCAGATCAAGCTGTTCGGTTTTCGCTCGGATGTCGAACGGGAATGGTTTCGCCTGTTGCAGACGGTGCAGGGCGTCGGCGCCAAGGTCGCCCTCGCGGTCCTAGGCACTCTGCCGCCGGCAGACCTCGCCAATGCGATCGCGCTGCGCGACAAGGCCGCGGTAGCGCGCACGCCGGGCGTCGGTCCCAAGGTCGCCGAGCGCATCGTCACCGAGCTCAAGGACAAGGCGCCGGCGTTCGCCGATGTCGATCCCGGTGTCGTCAGGCTGTCCGGCGCCATCGAAGAATCCCGCGCGCCGCAGCCGATCGCGGACGCGATCTCCGCGCTCATCAATCTCGGCTATGGCCAGCCGCAGGCGGCTGCCGCCATTGCCGCCGCGTCACGCGCGGCCGGCGACAAGGCCGAGACCGCGCAACTCATTCGCCTCGGCCTCAAGGAGCTGGCGAAATAGGCAATCGTCGCCCGGCCGGGCGAGCAGAAGGACATCCGTTTCCCCCATGGTGAGCAAGAAGGACAAGGAGCTGATCGAGGCGGCCGCATCAGCGGTCAAGAGCCGCTATCGCAACGATTGGCAGGAGGTCGGCGCCGCCATGCGCACGCGCGACGGCCGCATCATCACCGGCGTCAACATCGATGCCTATCTCGGCCGCAACGCTGTCTGCGCCGAGGCCATCGCGATCGGCCGCGCCATCACCGAGTTTGGCGACCACGGCATCGAGACCATCGTTGCGGTGCGCCATCCCAAGCCCGGCGAGCCCGGCGAGGTCGCCGTGGTCTCGCCCTGCGGCACCTGCCGCGAGCTGATCCACGACTATGATGCCAAGGCGCGCGTCATCGTGCCGTCGAACGGCAAGGGGCCTGCGGCGGTGACCATCGGCGAACTGCTGCCAAACAAATACAGGCGCGGCAACGAATGAAGCCGCCGGCGCGCAGATTGACCGGGCAGCGGGCGGACACCGTCCGTTGGCAGTCTGCGCCCACTGCGGTCCTGACTTCGGAGCAATCCGGATGAATTTTAGGACGCCGCGCGTATTCGCAATCTTCTTGCTCGGAGGTACGCTGATTTCAGCTCCCGTGATATGGCTGACCGGACCGCTGCTCTTGCAGGTCGAACGCCCTCGAGAGGGTGCGGTCGTTGACCTATTTGCTGCGTTCGCGCTCAGTCTTGCCTGGATACTACCCGCGCAACTGTTCGTTGCCACAGCGGCGGCTCTTCAGGTTTCATTCTCGAAGCGGATTTCGTGGCCGTTCGCTTTGTTTTTCGTGATTCCTGTGGCTGCCCTGACCATCACCTACAGGGATATCGTGGACTGTTGTGACCGGCTCGTGCCGAGCGATGTCCAGAAGCTGCTCTACTGGACGATGGTTGTTACTCCTGCCGAGCTAATTTGCGCATGGTATGTTTCAAAGATGTCGTTTCCACTAGATCATCAGCAGTTGCCGGCGGGTGAACGATGATGAAGCCGCCGGCGCGCATGGTCAGTCCGGAGCGGCGCTCCGACGATGTCGGCGACACTGCGCTGCGTCCGCAGCAGCTGTCGGAGTTCGTCGGCCAGCAGCAGGCGCGCGCCAACCTCTCGATCTTCATCGAGGCGGCGCGCAAGCGCGGCGAGGCGCTCGACCATGTGCTGTTCGTCGGTCCGCCCGGACTTGGCAAGACGACGCTGGCGCAGATCGTGGCGCGTGAGCTCGGCGTCGGCTTCCGCGCCACCTCGGGCCCGGTCATCGCCAAGGCCGGCGATCTCGCCGCGCTGCTGACCAATCTCGAAGAGCGCGACGTGCTGTTCATCGACGAGATCCATCGTCTCAGCCCGGCGGTCGAGGAGGTCCTTTATCCGGCGATGGAGGATTTCCAGCTCGATCTCATCATCGGCGAAGGCCCCGCGGCCCGCTCGGTCAAGATCGACCTGTCGAAGTTCACGCTGGTCGGCGCGACGACGCGCGCAGGCCTGCTGACCAATCCGTTGCGTGACCGGTTCGGCATTCCGATCCGACTGAACTTCTACACGGTGGAGGAGCTCGAAGGCATCGTCACGCGCGGTGCCCGCGTGCTCGGGGTCGGCATGACCGCCGACGGCGCGAACGAGATCGCGCGGCGCGCCCGTGGCACGCCACGGATCGCCGGCCGGCTGCTGCGCCGCGTGCGCGACTTCGCGTCGGCCGCCAACGCCAGTGCGATCGATCGCGCCATCGCCGATCACGCGCTGAGCGCGCTCGAAGTGGATGCCGCCGGGCTGGACGCGATGGACCGGCGCTATCTCTCGACCATCGCGCTGAACTACGGCGGCGGGCCGGTCGGCGTCGAGACCATGGCGGCAGCGTTGTCGGAGCCGCGCGATGCCATCGAGGACATCATCGAGCCGTATCTGATCCAATGCGGCTATCTGCAGCGTACGCCGCGCGGCCGGCTGCTGACGTCGCACGCGTTCAGGCATCTCGGCCTGGCCGAGCCCTCGAACCGCGATCCCGGCCAGTTCGGTCTGTTCGGCAGCGAGGACGATGATTAACGAAACTGCTGACAATCTGCACAGACGCACCCGAAATCGGTTGCAATGATCAGGGAGAAGGGAGCCGCTGCGAGGAGTTTATCGATGCTGTCACGCCGTCGCTTTCTGTCATTCTCAGGCGGTCTTGCCGCCACCGGTTTTTCGACCGCGACCTACGGCGTCGGCGTCGAGCCGCTCCGCCTGGGCGTCACCGACTATCACATCCATCCACGCAACTGGCCGGCTGGGCTAAGACTGAAGATCGCGGCCATCGCCGACATCCATGCCTGCGATCCCTGGATGTCGCTCGCTCATATCGACGGGATCGTCCAGCGAACCAACGCGCTGCAGCCGGATCTGATCGTTCTGCTCGGCGACTACGTCGCCGGTCATCGTCATCACATCGGACGCATCGACGCCGATGCCTGGGCGCCGGTGCTCGGCGGCCTGAAGGCGCCGTTGGGCGTGCACGCCATCCTGGGCAATCATGATTATTGGGATGATCGAACCGTGCAGCGCGACGGCCGCGGCGCGCCGTATGCCCAGAAGGCGCTCGAGGCCGCCGGTATTCCCGTCTACGAGAACGACGTCGTGCGTCTCACCAAGAATGGCCATGCCTTCTGGCTTGCTGGCCTCGGCGATCAGTTGGCCTACATGCCAGCGCGGCGCTTCCGGCCGATGCCGCGGATCGGCATCGATGATCTCGCAGCGACGCTGCGCAAGGTGACGGACAGCGCCCCGGTAATTCTGCTGGCGCACGAGCCCGACGTCGCGCTCCGGGTGCCGCCGCGCGTGGCGCTGCAGTTGTCGGGGCATACGCATGGCGGCCAGATCCGCGTGCTCGGCTGGTCGCCGGCCGTTCCCGCGCGTAATGGCGTCAATCTGGCCTACGGCCACATCCGCACCCAATGCGACGTGATCGTCTCCGGCGGCCTCGGCTGCAGCATCATGCCAGTCCGGATCGGCATGCCGCCGGAGATCGTGCTGGTCAACGTCGGCAGGGAACCCGTCGAGGTGACGTCCTAGCCGGCTCGCGCTGGCCTGCTCTTGCGTTGGCCGTTGAACTGGGCGAAACGATCGCCATTTCCGGCTATCGAGGGCTTCCCTTGACCCAACGACATCTCGACGGCGCGATCCGCGACGGCCGCCACCACATGCAGGTGCGGGTCTACTACGAGGACACGGATTTCTCCGGAATCGTCTATCACGCCAACTACCTCCGCTTCATGGAGCGCGGCCGCACCAATCATCTGCGGCTGATGGGCGCCGAGCAGCACGCGCTGTTCGCGGAGGCGGCAAGCGAGGCCCCGGGCTTCGCCTTCGTGGTGCGCTCGATGACGCTCGACTTCCTGCGGCCGGCCCGTATGGACGACGTGCTCGACGTCGTCACCTGGCCCGTGGCGGTGAAGGGCGCGTCGATCACGCTGGCGCAGGAGGTCAGGCGCGGCGAGGAGGTGCTCGTCAAGGCCGACGTCAGAGTTGCGTTCATCAGCGGCGGCAGGGCGCAGCCCATACCGAAAGCGCTGCGCGACCTGATGAAGGCGGACCTCGCCTAAAGACGTGGTAACGGCGGGCGGAGGGATGAGGATGCGCCCGCCGGCGATCGCGACCTCGCCGCGGTCCAGTCGGCCGCGCCATCTGCGCAGCGAATGCGACGGCAGCTGTATCGCCGCGGCGTAGGCACGGAAGCCATTCCGCTCCGGTTCAGCGCAAGCCAGCTGGCGAGCACCGCCGCACTACGGTAGAGCGTAGACGGCGACCTGATCGCCGACCTGGTCCTTGAGGATCGTGTTGCCGCCCGCGATGAAGGCGACGTATTCGCGGCCCTTGTACTCATAGACGGCGGGATTGGCGACCGCGGGGGCCTGGACGATGTCGGACCAGAGCTCCTTGCCGTCGGCCAGCGCGTAGGCCCGCACCTTGGCGTCCATCGAGGCTCCGATGAAGATCACGCCTCCGGCCGTAACCGCCGGGCCGCCGATCGTCACCGATCCCATCGACTCCGGCATGTAGAAGCCCCACTTCTGGGAGGCGCCGATGGGACGGCGCCATTTGATGTCACCGGTGGTCATGTCGATGGCGGCGATCTCGCCGAATGGCGGCTTCCAGCAGGGCATGCCGAGCCAGTTCAGCGCGTTGTCGAGTGACATGCCGTATGGCGCACCCTCTTGAGGATAGAAGCCTTGCTCGTTGCCCGAGCCGGCTGCGCGCTGCTCATATTCTTTCCGGGGGTAGAGCTTGATGGATTGCACCACGTGCGAGAAGTTGACGATCGCGGTCTTGCCGCGCGGATCGAAGGCTACGCCGCCCCATTGCACGCCGCCGGCCGAGTCGGGATAGGCGAGCACGCCGCTGTCCTTGTGGGTCGGCGGTGAGTACATGCCGGCGTAATTGAGGCTCTTCCAGAGCCTCGAGCATTGGCCGAGCCCGAGGGCGTCGGCGACCCACCAGATGGGAGGCTTCTTCGACTGGTCGAGCAGCGGCGCCGGCCTGATCGGAAACGGCTGCGTCGGCGCGTAGATTTCGCCCTGGATCGAGCCGTCGCCACCAGGCACCTTGCGCTCCTCGATCGGCCAGACGTCCTTGCCAGTGCGTCGGTCGACGACGAAGAGGAACCCCATCTTGGTTGCCTGCATCAGCGCTGGGATCTGCTTCCCATCGACGGTGATGTCCATCAACGTCGGCGCGGAGTTGATGTCGTAGTCCCAGATGTCATGGTGCACCCACTGGCGAGACCAAACGACCTCGCCGGTTTCGAGGTTGAGGGCCGTTGTCGATGTGGCCAACGGGATCGGCTCGGTGCGGTTGCCGCCCCAGTAGTTCGGGGAGGGGCTGGAGACCGGGAGATAGACCAATCCAAGTCCCTCGTCGACCGACATGCCCGTCCACACATTGGCGGTGCCGGTGCGGGACGCGATCTTCGGCGGCAGCGTAGCGAAGGACCATTGTCGCTTGCCCGTTTGCGGATCGAGCGAGAATACGGTGCCGGGCGGTGCTTCAGCATAGGCCCAGTCCTTGCCGGCCCAGCCCAGGATCACGTGATTGCCCGCGACCGTCGGCGGCTGAAGCAACGAAAGCGGATATTTGTTGTTCACGTCGTTCCACTGATCGACGTTGAGGACGCCGCCGTTCGCGAAATCACGACAGAGCTTGCCAGTATCCGCGTCCATGGCAAAGAGCTGCGCGTCCATGGTGCCGAGATAGACGATCTTCTGGCACGGCTGGCCCGCGACGGGATTCGCTGCCTCCCAATAGGCGACCCCGCGGTTCTTCAGCGCCGGCTGGGTCAAGGCCTTGAGCGTCGATTTGGAGTCGAAGGTCCATTTGACCTTTCCGGTCGCGGGCTCCAGCGCAACAACGCGATAGAACGGCGTGCCGATGTAGAGCGTGTCATTGGCAAAGATCGGCGTGGCGGACCAGACGCTGGTCGGCAGCTTGCCCGACCCATCCGAAACGTCGCCGGTGTGATACTCCCACACCTTTACCAGCGATCGGACATTGTCGGCTGTGATCTGGGTCAGGGGAGAGTACTTCTGGGCATTGAGCTGACCGTGAAACGTATTCCAGACGGCATGGGTCGGGACGAGCGGGATCGGCTTCGGCGTGGGCAAGCTGCCGGACGGCAGCTGAGCGCCTGCGTCGGCAGCTCCCGATTGCTCGTTGCCCGGTGCTGACGATGCGCGACCGGCATTGCTGTGGGGCTGCTCCGAGTCAGTGCTCGAAGGCCCATGCTGCTCTGGGCCTGGAATGCTTCCGGGGGTGGCAGCCGGATGAGCAGTGTCGTTCTGTGCAATCGCCGGCGGCAGCGCGACCATGACCGCCAGCGTGAGCGCCGCAAATGGGGCGCTACGGCAGAATGAACGGATTCTCATGCCACGGCTCTTCTTGGCTGGGGTGGGGCGGCAAGCGTCACAATCAATCCGACGAGTGCGACGACCGTGGCCGCCGCCAGCCACCACGCATGCAGAAAGCAGGCGGCGGTTATTGTGCCGAGCGCGCCGAGCAGCCCGAGGGACCAGAACACCCAGAAGAGCCACCCGCTTCGACCAAACCACAGGACGAAGGCGTCGACGACGAGTGCCAGACTGGATCCGATGACGAGCAACGCGCCCGGGGCGCCAGTGACCCCGGTCAAAGGAGCTAGGTAGTCGTAGAGGCCGAGCAGCGTGCCGGCGGCGGCTGCCACGAGGATGATGATCGGGCCGAGCGGCCTCTGCTCAAATGAGGTCAAGTCAACGCTCCAAGATTCATGGCCGACGAGCGCGGGGCAGCGGCGGTGATTCAACGGACGAGAAAAGAATGTCTCGTCGAAGCAGGGGTTCCACGCGCCGCATCCGTACCCGTTCGGGGCCGAGAAGGGCCCCCATCCGGTTTGCCAACCCAATTCCTCGGCGCATGGCGGACTATCTCTGGCACTGTCGGTATAGCGGGGGGCGTGAGACAATCCGCAGCTCAATACCAAACGGGCCTCGATCGGCCGCGGAGGTCGCTACTTCTTCTCCTTCGAGCCCCGAGTCAGAAGCCACCAGTTCGCCGGGTGGGAAGGAACCCAGGAGCACGGAACTCCGGGCTGCTGACCTTCACGAGCCGTAGACCTCCAGTCGCGTGCCGAGCACGTGTCGGAGGCCGTGGAAATGGCAAGTGTGACGCCGTGCATTCCGACCTGCCAAGACGCGATCGAAATCGTATCGGCCTTGGCGGCCGCGATAAGCCCCTGGCCGAGCGACAGACCTCGCATCGGCGCAATCGTGAAATACCGGAAACGGCGTCCGAACCCGTAAGCGCGCAAAAAGTCGATGATCCAGACGGCGAGCATCTTCTCCGAGAATAGGCTTTTTCAGCCGAAGGCGGCTGCGACGAGGGACGTGGGGGCCAACGTCGCAGCCTTTGGCATGCTCGCAGTGATTGCCGCGCTCCCTCGCGTCGCGCTGAGTCAGATGGGCTTGATCCGAGTTGCCTAGCGATCCCGTCCCGCACCGTCCTCCGCGGAGCAACATGCGGGACGGACTCGCGGCGCCTACGGGCAGAACCAGGCCGGTCCGATCTGCATGCAGCCTGCCGTGATCCCGCTGCGCAAGGCGCATCGGAGAGGCCGCCGGGCGGATCACGCTGCGCTGACCCGCCAGACGGACTGCCGCTCAATCAGACCGTGGCCGGGGAGGAACTCGCGCGTTGAAACCGTCAGTATCGCCCGCCGCTGCGCTCTTGTTGCTTGATCCAATCCGACAAGGTCCGGGGCGACGATCCTTGTCCGGGGCGCGATGGTTTCGCGGTGGCAGGCCTGTTGCTCCGGTTCGTCGTCTCCGTCGGCGCGCGCGGGCGCGTCGCGGCATGGGCGCCAGAGACGCCCCTCGGCGCCGTTGTGAGCTTCTCCGCTTCCTCCTTCTCCAGCCGCAGCTTGCGCAGCCGCTCCATCTTCTCGCGCTCCGGATCGACGGGCGGCGGTGGCAGCTCGCGCTGGCGGGCTTCCTCGGCGGAGATCAGCAGACCCATGATGGCGCTTTCGCCGAGGGCCTTGCAGGCTTCGAGGCGGTGCAGACCTTCGACCAGGACAAAATGGTCCTTGTCGCGGCGGACGAGGATCGGCTCGCGCTGGCCGACCTCCAAAATGCTTTCGGCCAGCGCGTCGATCGCGTCCTGCTTCAGCGCCTTGCGCTTCTTGTCGGGGATGTGGATCTTGTCGATGGGGAAGCTTTCCGGTGCGGACACAGTCGAAACTCCGTCGTGGGCGCGCCGTCCGGCGTCAGGGTCGGAGGGGGCACGATCCCCGGATCCGCACCGCAGGGCGGAGGGAGGCAGACCGGGCACGTGCGGCTACAATAGAGACATTCGCCATCTCGCCGCAAGGAGCGGTGATGGGGCGTGATGGCTCCTGTCAGACCGCAAGGTGGATCATGCCGCTGTGATGGGCGCCCAATCGGCCGCGCTCGAAAATCGCTCACGCGTCAATTCATGCTGCTATGCTGCATCGCTCATACAGGAGGACGCCGCTCATGACGATACGCACACTCGTTGCCGCGCTGGCCGGGATTGCTCTCGCGTTGCCCGCCGCTGCCCTCGCGCAGGAACCGCCGGTCGAGGAGCAACTCGTCAATGCGATGAACAAGGTGTTCGGCGTGCACGCCGGCTTTCGCGCCAATCACGCCAAGGGCGTCGTGGTCGAGGGCAAGTTCAAGCCGTCGACCGAGGCGGCGACCTTGAGCAAGGCGTCGCTGTTCAGCGGCGGCGAGATTCCGGTGACGGTGCGGTTCTCGGACTCCACCGGCGTGCCGAACCTGCCGGACGGATCCGGCGACGCCAATCCGCACGGCATGGCGGTGAAGTTTCATCTCGCCGACGGCAGCGACATGGACCTCGTGATCAACTCGCTGAAATTCTTCCCCGTCTCGACCGCTGCGGAGCTGCGCGATCTGTTCCTGGCGATCGCGGACTCCGGACCGAACGCTGCCAAGCCGACCAGGCTCGAGCAGTTCATCGCCAGCCATCCCTCGGTGCCGGCGGCGCTCGGCACCATCGCGACGCCAGACAGTCTTGCAGACGAGGCCTATTTCGGTGTCAACGCCTTCGTCCTCGTCAACAAGGCCGGCGAGAAGCAGGCGGTGCGCTGGCAGATGCTGCCGGAGAAGGTCGTGCATATCGACCAGGAGGACGCGGCGAAACGCGCGCCGGACTTCCTGATGGCCGAGCTGCCGGCGCGGCTGAAGCAGGGGCCGGTGACGTTCCGCTTCAAGGCGCAGCTCGCCGCGGCCGGCGACGACACCAAGGATCCGGCAAAGCCGTGGCCTGACGATCGCAAGCTGGTCGAGCTCGGCGTGCTGACGATCGACAAGGCGGTCGAAGACAGTGACGCCGCGCAGAAGAAGCTGCTGTTCCTGCCGGGCCAGCTCACCGACGGCATCGAGGCCTCCGACGATCCGATGATCGACATCCGCAACGGCGCCTATGCCATCTCGTTCTCCCGGCGCAATCCGTGATGATGGTGGCATGACACGCCATGTGCCGTGCGCACCGCGCGGTGCGGCGGATCACGCTGCGCTGATCCGCCCGACGGGCCTCAGTCTGTCGTCATGGCCGAGGCGAGCCCCGCCATGATGCTGCGCGCCGCAGGCGGCGCTTGCGCTGATGACCGGACGATTTAGCGGCGAGCTCAAATCCGTATTTCCGGACGCGATCGGCCGTGACCTTGCTTCGTTCCATCCTCATCGCAATCCAGAACGAGCGGAAATGGGTGCATCTCTGCGGAGTGCAGGATCGGATCGACCCCCCTCTGGGGCCTTCGAGCCCGGCGAGTGAGCACGACACAACCGGCCGCAATTATGGATGCTTCGCGGCACGCGCCCCCGATGAGTTGCCGCAACGTTGACGAAGCCACGCCTCATTCGGTGCGATTGCGGCGGCGTCCGCCGCTTTCTCTCCCGATCGATGACGTCGCACAGGCTGCGCGATAACGGCGAAACCAAGAGCAGGGGTTGTCGACACGCATGGACCGCCGAGCGTCGGCGCGTCGAAGACGATGGCGACCGTGCAGCCGATGTGCCGCCCCGCTCGATGTGATGCAATCGAGGCGTGTAGTAGATGTGAAGGACGACGATCGCGAGGTGCGCGCGATTAGGAAGCATGCCGTCGAGCGCGGGGCCGCGCGCTGCGCCTCCAGTGAGTTCGGTGCGCACGTTCGTCTACGAATGAACTCATGAGCCGCGACGGCATCGCGCATCGCGCCGTTTGTCGCAATCGTGTCGCGCGCTGCTTCTTTTCGCCAGAATCCTGCATCTTGCGTGCAACAGTCAAAGCCGAATCTCGATCGCGTCGGGGGCCCGATCTGCATTCCTTCCGAATGACATTTTTCAATTCAGTTCGCGACACAATCTCACCCTCCTGATGCGGCCGCCGTTTGTTGCGGCACGTGTTCAGGAGTTGTGAGTTCGATGCGTCGCGTATTTGGCGTATGCCTTTGCCTATCTACTTTCGCAGGAAGTACGACATCGGTCTGGGCGACTGATCTCGCCCTGCCTCCCCCGCTCCCGCCGCCTGACGTCTTCGCCTACAGGTGGAGTGGCTGCCATGCCGGCGCGAATGCCGGGATGGCCTGGTCGCGCCAGCAGCAGACGTGGAGCCAGGTCGCCAATGCCGCCGCCGCGCCCGTTCAGCCCGTGCAGCAGCCGGTCGGCAACGCGAACAACCCGCCTGTGGTCAAACCGCCTGTGGTTGCAAACCCTGCGCCGAACCCGCCGCCGCCGAACAACCCCGGCGGGAATAACGGCGGATGGAAGCCGCCGCATAAGCCGCCGCAAAAGCCCCCGATCTGTGAGCGCGGCGACAAGGGCTGGTGGCAGCCCGGCAAGCCGTACGGCGACAAGGATCACGACTGGCCAAAGGTTGGATCGAAAGGCGGCGACAACAAGTCGTCCTGGCCGTCGGCGCCATCCAAGAACAAGGACAACAACTACAACGACGTCAAATATGGTGGCGGCTGGTTCGACAAGCATCACGACGACGACCATGACAAGTCGAGCGGCTGGTCGCAGCTGCATTCGAACGGCTACTCCGACAGATCGGCTTGGCTGCACCGTGATCGGCAGGACGATCACGACAAGCCGGCTTCCGGATGGGGTGGGAAGAAGGACGACGGATACGACAAGCCACTCGGTTTCGGCTGGTCGAAGCAGCCGCTGAAGAGCGAGCGTGACAGCTACGCCTGGCTGAAGCCGGATCAACGCGACGACGACAAGCATGGCGGCTATGGCTGGGGCGGCAAGCCGCGCGACAATGATGACGGCAAGGGCGGCTATGGCGACAAGCAGCCCGACAAGGATCATTGGCAGCAGCAGGGCGGCAACTACCATCATGGCGGATGGCCGTATCATCCGGACAAGCCCTGGCCGCCGAAGAATCCGCCGCCGAACAATGGCGGCGGCCAGCCGAACCCGCCGCCGCAGGGCAACAATGGCAACCCGCCGCCGCAGAACCAGCCGCCGGTGGCAGGCGGCGGCAACGTGGCGCCGCTGCCCGTCGCTGCCGTGCAGATTCCGACCGCCATCTCGAGCAATGGCAGCGACGTCATCGGCGGCCTGCAGCTCGGCTGCGATTATCAGATGGACCGCTTCGTCGTCGGCATCCAGGCCATGGCCGATATCGGCATCATCAACGCGTCGAGCCCGCTCGGGCCGGCGCTGACGATGAACACGCGGACGAGCAACCTCTACACCGCCACGGTGCGTGCCGGCTATCTCGTGACACCTGAGATCCTGGCCTACGTGCGCGGTGGTGCGGCGTGGACACGGACCAACGTTTCGGTCGTCAACACCGCCACCGGGCAGTCGGCGAGCGTGGCGTTCAACCGCAGCGGATGGACGGTCGGCGCCGGCGTCGAGTGGATGTTCGCCCGCAACTGGTCGGCCTTCGCCGAATATGATTACGCCGATTTCGGCACCGTGACCGGCACGCTGCCGGGCGCCGCCGCGATCACCGGGGGGCCGAACGTCGTCAGCCAGAAGACCCAGCTCCACACGGCGATGGTCGGTGTCAACTACCGCTTCGAGATGCTGTCGCGCGGCGGCCGCTGAGATCAGCAGCAGACGCATTGCATCCCACACGACAAAGGCCGCCTGGTTCATCCAGGCGGCCTTTTCGGTTTTGGTCGGCCGGCGCTCAGCTCGCGCGGACCGAGCTCAGGAACTTGCCGACCTCGTCCCTCAGGCGGCCACTGTCACGCGACAGCAGCTTCGCGGCCGACAGCACCTCGGAGGACGCGGTCCCGGTGCTGCTTGCGCCGCGCTGCACATCCGTGATGTTCGAGGAGACCTGCTGCGTGCCCTGGGCCGCCTGCTGGACGTTGCGCGAGATCTCCTGCGTCGCCGCGCCCTGTTGCTCGACTGCGGCGGCGATGGTGGCCGAGATCTCCGACAGGCGTTCGATGGTCTCGCTGATCTCGCGGATCGCGCCGACGGACTCCTGGGTGGCGGTCTGGATGCCCGCGATCTGCTGGCCGATGTCGCCGGTCGCCTTCGCGGTCTGCTCGGCAAGCGCCTTGACCTCGGTGGCGACCACGGCAAAGCCGCGTCCGGCGTCGCCCGCCCGTGCCGCCTCGATGGTGGCGTTGAGGGCGAGCAGGTTGGTCTGGCCGGCGATGCTGTTGATGAGCTCGACGACGTCGCCGATCCGCGCGGCCGCCTTCGACAGCTCGCCGACCCGCCCCGTGGTGGAGCGTGCCTGCGTGACGGCCTCGTTGGCCATGCGCGCGGACTGCTGCACCTGGCGGCTGATCTCGGTCACCGAGGAGGCCATCTCCTCGGTCGCGGACGCCACCGACTGCACGTTGGTGGACGCCTGCTCCGATGCCACGGCGACCGTCGTAGCCAGCGTCTGCGCCCGCTCCGCGGTGGCGCTCAACGAGCCGGCCGACGTCTCCAGCGTGCTCGAGGCAGCCGACACGGTTTCGACGATGCCGCCGACGGACGCCTCGAACTGATCCGCCATCTGGCTCATCGCGTGGCGACGCTGGGCGTCGGCGGCGGCCTGGTCCTCGGCGCGCTGCGCGATGCTCTGCTTCAGGTCGCCCTGCATGGCTTTCAGGGAGGTGGCGAGGGCTCCGACCTCGTCCGCCTGCTCGATGGTGAGGGTCTGGTTGAAGTCGCCTTTGGCGATGCCATTGGCAAACACGGCGCAATCCTGGATCGGACGGGCAATGCCCCGTGCCGCCACCCAGATGAGGAAGATCGCAAGCGCCGTGATCACCGTTCCGACCCCGAGCTGCCACAGCGTGTTGTTGGTCGAGCGGCCGCTGAGCGAGGCGTCGAGCTGCCGTGCGGAGGCGAGAACGACGTCGCGCGGGACGGAGATCACGACCGACCAGGGCGTGTCGGTGAGACCGAATGTGATCGGGGCGTAGATGTCGACGTTGGGATTGTTGGGCTCGTCGAGAACGGTGCCCTTGCCGGTTCGAACGATGGCGGCGCTGTCGGCCCAGCGCGAGTCGGCCTCGGCGGCGGATTTGCCGATGACGTTCTGGTCAGCGCTGTCGGCGACGACGAGGCCGGTGTCGTTGAGGATCACGACCTTGCCCTTGCCGTCGAACAGCGAGGTGTTGATCTTGACTGCCAGCTTCTGCACGAAGTCGAGATTGTAGTCGGCGCCGGCGAGACCGCGGAATTTGCCGTCAATCATGACGGGAACGGACATCGTGGCCAGGAACACCGGCTTGCCCTGGACGATGTAGGGCAGCGGTCCGAGGATGTTCTCCCTCCCGGTGGTGCTCGGGTTGATGTACCAGGCGCCCTTCACGAGGCCGTTCTGATGGCGCTCGCTGCTGTCGTATTCGACCAGCGGCTGCACGGCGATTGCGCCGCCGGCGCTTCGCGTCCAATAGGGGAGGAAGCGGCCGGTGTGATCGGAGCCCATTTCCTTGTTGGCCTTGAAGGCCGCATCGTTGCCGTCCAGCCCGTCGGGCTCCCAGGCCGAATAGGTGCCGTTGAAGGCGGGATTGAGCTCCAGCACATGCCGCAGCACGGCGTTGAGCTGCGCGCGGCGGGCGCTCGTGGCGGTCCCGTTCTTGGCGTCCGCCAACACCGCAAAGGACTGCGCCAGGGTGCGCGCGGAGTCGAACCCGACCTCCAGCTCGGCCTTGATGACGTTGGCCTCGGTGGAGGCCCGGTTCATCAGGCTTTCCTTGGTTTGGCGATCGACGAGCTGCATCACCTCGTGGTTGACGTACTGGTTCATGCTCTGCGTCGAGAACAGACCGTAGCCGATCAGGATGACGCAGGTGAGCGCCAGGCAGAAGCCGGCGATCAAGGCGATCTTGGTCTGGATGGAGCGTATTGCCGCAAAGGATAGGCGCATGTTTCCCTCTCATGGTTGCCTCGCGACACCGGCAATGACGTTCGTCGGTGCGAAGCGTGTGCGGGAACCATCCGGACTGAGGATTAATGCGCTTTAAGGCACCGGCTCCATTTCAGGGCGCACGGACCAGTTCGGGCGAGGGAGTGTCGCAGTGTTGCGACACCCCCGTAGTCGTCCGGGGAAAGTGAGGCATCGGTCGCGGCCCCGGCGGCGAGCGAAGGATTGCAGCCTGGTCGGCGTTCCTTGACGCCGGTCAAACCGCGGTGCTGTAGTTGCGCTAGTCTAGCAACAAGCCGCGCCAACGCGGGGAGAGCCGGGAGGAGGGACATGGGGCGTTCGCCCGGGAATGCCCATTCGGATCGCGTCCTGGCGGCCTTGGCCAAGGGGGATGCGAAGGCTGACGCTGACAGCAGAGCCGACAGAGGCGCGCCGGCGGTCTCGGCGCTCGCGGCATCATGGCGCCGCTCCGGCCATCTCCATGCGCTCGATCCCGCCACGCCGAAGCTGCCGGCTCGCCTGACGGCCGCCGAAATCGCGGACGCGCGCGCGCGGCTCGGGCGGCTGCTCGCGATCGCGCAGGCGAGCCTCGACCGGCTGTTCCTGGCGGTTGGGGGCGTCGGCTGCTCGGTGCTGCTCGCCGATGCCGACGGCACCGTGCTCGAGCGCCGCGGCGCCCGCGGGGACGACGCCACCTTCGAATCCTGGGGCCTGTGGACCGGCGCGGTGTGGAGCGAGCGGCACGAGGGCACCAACGCCATCGGCACCTGCCTGGTCGAGAAGCGGCCGCTGACCATCGACCGAGATCAGCACTACCTGTCGCGCAACGCGCGCCTGTTCTGCACCACGGCGCCGATCTTCGACGAGCACGGTCAGCTCAAGGCCGCGCTCGACGTCTCCTCCTGTCGTGCCGATCTGACCGAAGGCTTCAGCCGGCTGATCGCGACCACCGTCGCGGATGCCGCGCGCCTGATCGAGGCGGAGAATTTCCGCCAGGCCTTTCCGCACGCCCGCATCGTGCTCACGCCGGACAGCGAGCGCGAGATCAACTCGCTGCTGGCAGTCGATCGCAACGACCTCGTCATCGGTGCCACACGGGCGGCGCGCCGTGCGCTCAACCTTTCTTCGTCCGCGCTGGCGCGCCCGGTGCCAGCCGGCGACCTGATCAAGGACGCAACCACCGAGGGCGACGACATCGACGCCGCCGAGCGTGCTGTTCTGAAGCGCGCGCTGGCGCGCGCCGGCGGCAACGTCTCGAAGGCGGCGAAGGAGCTCGACATGTCGCGCGCCACCCTGCACCGGAAGATGAAGCGGCTCGGGCTCGAGCGGTGAACGCGCCGCGGCTGTCGAATCGCAGCCAAGATGTCGCAGAACTGCGACACTTCCTCGGACGCGCTCGCTCCGGCCTCTGGTCTGTTGCGTCGGTTTGATCGAGCCTGTCTCCAACGCCGTGTGCATCGGCGTGAATGGGAGAGACAGATGACCAAGGTTGACGTCAATGCGGCGTTCAAGCCGCCGTTCGCTGCGCGTTACGACAATTTCATCGGCGGCGCCTGGAAGGCCCCCAACGCCGGCAAATATTTCGACAACATCTCGCCGATCACCGGCCAGCCGGTGTGCCAGATCGCGCGCTCCGATGCCTCTGACATCGAGGCCGCGCTCGACGCCGCGCATGCCGCCAAGGACGGCTGGGCCCGCGCCAGCGTCACCGAGCGCGCGATGGTCCTCAACCGGATCGCCGACCGCATGGAGGCCAATCTCGACAAGCTCGCGCTCGCCGAGACCTGGGACAATGGCAAGCCGATCCGCGAGACGACCGCCGCCGATATCCCGCTCGCCATCGATCACTTCCGCTATTTCGCCGGCGTGATCCGCGCGCAGGAAGGCTCGATCGCCGAGATCGACCACGATACCATCGCCTATCACTTCCACGAGCCGCTCGGCGTCGTCGGCCAGATCATTCCGTGGAATTTCCCGATCCTGATGGCGGCCTGGAAGCTCGCGCCCGCGCTCGCCGCCGGCAACTGCGTCGTGCTCAAGCCGGCCGAGCAGACACCGGCCTCGATCCTCGTGCTGATGGAGATCGTCGGCGACCTGCTGCCGCCGGGCGTGCTCAACGTCGTCAACGGGTTCGGCCTCGAAGCAGGCAAGCCGCTGGCATCGTCGAACCGCATCGCCAAGATCGCCTTCACCGGCGAGACCTCGACGGGGCGGCTGATCATGCAATACGCGTCGCAGAACCTGATCCCGGTTACCCTCGAGCTCGGCGGCAAGTCGCCCAACATCTTCTTCAAGGACGTCTGCGCCGAGGACGACGACTTCCTCGACAAGGCGATCGAGGGCTTCGTGATGTTCGCGCTCAACCAGGGCGAGGTCTGCACCTGCCCGAGCCGCGCGCTGATCCATGAATCGATCTATGAACGCTTCATGGAGCGTGCGCTCAAGCGCGTCGGAGCGATCGTGCAGGGCAGCCCGCTCGATCCCGCCACCATGATCGGCGCGCAGGCCTCCTCGGAGCAGCTCACCAAGATCCTGTCCTACATCGACATCGGCAAGAACGAGGGTGCGCAGCTCCTGATCGGCGGCGAGCGCAACATGCTCGGCGGCGATCTCGCCGGCGGCTATTACGTCAAGCCGACGGTGTTCAAGGGACACAACAAGATGCGCGTGTTCCAGGAGGAGATCTTCGGACCCGTCGTCTCGGTCACGACCTTCAAGACCGAGGACGAGGCGCTGGCGATCGCCAACGACACGCTCTACGGCCTGGGGGCCGGCGTGTGGAGCCGCGACGCCAACACATGCTACCGCTTCGGCCGCAACATCCAGGCGGGGCGCGTCTGGACCAACTGCTATCACGCCTATCCGGCGCATGCGGCGTTCGGCGGTTACAAGCAGTCCGGCGTCGGACGCGAGACCCACAAGGTGATGCTCGACCACTACCAGCAGACCAAGAACATGCTGGTCAGCTACAGCCCGAAGAAGCTCGGCTTCTTCTGAGGCAGGGGGCGCCGGGCCGGTCGGGCATGAGCGCCCCGACCGGCCCGTGCGCGTCTCACGAGGTTGCGTGGCGTCACGTACGCACCTCCTGGTCCTTGTGCCACATCTTCCGACAAGGCGACGGCCGATGCGATCCTCCGGCCAGCGGTCCAGACCCAACGCCGACCATCGAGCCGGCGCGTCCCGTCCCTGCCGCGGGCGGTCTCTGTAGTTTGGCGGACCTCCCGGTTAACGCGATGTTTGACAGTTAACGTCAGATTGAGGCCGGTGAGGCGGACAGCCTTTTTCCTGAGCCGACGAAAGCCGGTCGATGGGGGTCTCGGCGACACCCGGCCGCATGCCGGACGACGCCGGTTCCGCCAGCGCGTCGACCGGACCGTCCGTGAAGGCCGGGACATCCCGTCTGTCCGCCCCGCATCGTGATGACCGCAAGGAGGACCAGCCATGGCCCACGTTGTGAAGCCGACGGGAATCGAGCACATGCTCGGCGAAGAAGACCTGATCGTCTCGAAGACCGACCGCAAGGGACGCATCACCTACGCCAACGACGTCTTCGTTCGCATGGCCAGGTATAGCTATGACGAGCTCCTGGGAGCGCCTCACAGCCTGATCCGCCATCCCGAGATGCCGCGCTGCGTCTTCAAGCTGCTGTGGGACACGCTGGAGGCCAAGCGCGAGATCTTCGCCTATGTCGTCAACCTGGCCAAGGACGGCAGCCATTATTGGGTGCTCGCCCATGTGACGCCGACGCTGGACGACCAGGGCAATATCATCGGCTACCATTCCAACCGCCGCAGACCCGAGCGTGCGCCGATCGAGCGGCTCAAGTCCATCTACAAGGCGCTGTGCGACGAAGAGGCGCGCCACGCCAATGCCAAGGACGGCCTGCGCGCAAGCTTTGACATGATGGTCGCGGTGATCAAACAACAAGGCGTTGAATATGATGAGTTCGTGCTCTCTCTCTAAGGCGCAGATCGCGATCGCGGCGGCGGCGCTGCTGACACTCGGCGCGCTGGCCTGGCTCGTCGTCGCCGGCGCGACCCCGCCCGCGGCAGGCGGAGCGCTGCTCATCGCGGTCGCGCTGCTGCTCGGCCTTGCCCTGTGGCAGCTGCGGTTGGCGGCCGCCGTGGTCGCGGAAGCGGCCATGGTGTGTCACAGCGCGGCCAAAGGCAACCTCGAGCCGCGGGTGCTGAGCCGGCGCCAGCACGGCGACATCGGTTTGTTGCAGAAATCGATCAACGACATGCTCGACATCACCGACGCCTTCGTGCGCGAAGCGTCGGCGTCGATGGACTATGCCAGCCGCGGCAAGCATTTCCGCAAGATCATGGCGCGAGGCCTGCCTGGCGCATTCCGCCGGTCCGCGGCGATCATCAACCAGGGCACCGACAGCCTCGGCCGCCGGGTGGTCGACATTGCGGGTCTGGCACGGCAGTTCGGCACCCAACTCGATCAGATCGTCGTCAGCCTCGTCGGTGCGGCGGAGGATCTCGAGTCCGATGCCGGCCACGTCGCGACGGCCGCGACGGAAACCAGCCGCCAGACCGAGGATGTGATCGCCGCCTCGGGGCGCGCGTCGTCCAATGTCCAGACGGCGGCGGGCGCGGCCGATCAGCTCGCGTCCTCGATCGCCGAAATTGGCCGGCAGGTTTCACGCTCCACCGAAAGCGCCGGGCGTGCGGTCAGCGAGGCCAATCGTGCCGGCGGGGAGATCCGCGAACTTGCCGATGCCGCAGTCCGGATCGGCGACGTGGTCAAGCTGATCAGCGAGATCGCGGAACAGACCAATCTCCTGGCGCTGAACGCGTCGATCGAAGCGGCGCGGGCCGGCGACGCCGGGCGCGGTTTTTCCGTCGTTGCGGCCGAGGTCAAGAGTCTTGCCGATCAGACCGCCAAGGCGACCGAAGAGATCAGCGCCAAGGTCAACGAGATGCAGCACTCGACCTCCACGTCGGTCGCGTCGGTCGAGGCGATCGCGCGAACGATCGCCGAGATCGACGAGATCGCTTCCGCCATTTCCGCCGCGGTCGACCAGCAGGCGGCGGCGACGCGAGACATCGCGCACAACGTTCAGGAAGCCTCGTCCGGCACGGCACGGGTCGCGTCCAATGTCGGCGCGATCAGCAGCGCTGCCGCCGACACCGGCCGGATCGCGGCGCGGGTCAACAATGCCTCCGAGCGGGTCCATGGTGAGGTCGAGACGCTGCGTCGCGAGGTCGACCAGTTCATGAAGCGGCTGATGGCAACGGGATAGCTGCGGCGGCGTGCCGGCAGGTGTCTGCCGCGCGACCGTCGAGCGCCCCGCCTGGGGCCCGATCAGTTCGCGGCGCGTGCCGGCTTCACCGGCCCGACATCCACCTGGATCTCATCGCCCTCGACCTGCAGCGGGTAGGCGTGCAGCGCATTGCGGACGAGATGGGTGACGCACTTGCCATGGGTGGCGTCGAAGCCCCATTGATGGTGCGGGCAGGTGATCGTCCGGCCGTCGAAGGTCGCTTCCGCCAGCGGCACGTCGGCATGCGGGCAGCGGCCGCGGTAGGCCTTCAGCTCGCCGTCACGGGGCCAGAGCAGCAGCACGCTCTTCTTGCCGACCTGGTACAGGCCCATGCCGCCTTCGGTCATGGCGCTTGTCGGACAGACTGCGGTGAAAGCCATCGGATCGCCTGCTGATTGATGCGGTCAGGCAGGCCCACGCAAGTTCCGGACCAGCGGAAAGCGGGGACAAACAGGGGAGTCTTGTCGCAAACGCGACAGGGCGCTGATTGAGCGCGGTCCTATGCGCGGCCGAGCGCGGCGAGGAATTCCTGCTGTGGAATGGAACAGGCCCTGCGCCCGCACCAGGCCGCGGCCGAGGTCTGAGGTGGGCGGCGCCGTTGGCCTGCCGCCGAATTATCTCCTGCAGCACCAGCGCGACCATGCCGGTGAAGATGTCCCTCAACTCGTCCGGGGCCACCGCCACTTCCTGGAACGCAGGCAGGTAATATTCCAGCGCAGGTTGAATTCCCCCGTCGAGAACATTGTTTGCCACATCTCCCATCGACGCGCGAGTCCGCGGCGATCGGTCGTTGAAGGCACGCCGACGAGACAGAATGCGGTTCCAAGCACAACGCCGCCCCAGAGAGGGCGGCGCTTCTCATTGCTTTCAATCAGATGCGGGTCGACGATCGAACTCTATTCCTTCCGCTCCGAGGTCCAACCCTTGTACTCGCCGACATTGTCGCGCGTGATCAGCTTGGAGGGCAGCAGCTCGACCGTCGAGGCCGGTTTCTGGCCATTGAGCAGGCCGACGCCGATCTGCACGGCGCGGCGGGCCATGAAGAACGGATCCTGTGAGGCCGAGGCCTGGATCTGCTGCGAGGCCGGATCCTTCAGCGCCGCCTCGATGTCGGGGGCGCCGTCGACCGCGGTGATGATGATGCCGGTGCGCTGCTGCTGACGCGCAGCGAGATCGGTGCCGATCGCCTGCGGATCGTTGATGGCGAAGATGGCGTCGATCTTCGGGAAGCGGGTGAGATAGCCCTGCGTCACCGTGAGGCCGCCCTCGCGCGAGCCCTTGCCGTCCTGGTCGCTGGAGAGAACCTTGATGCCGGGGGCCTTGGCGAACACGCTCTTGCAGCCGTTGACGCGGTCGATCACCGCCGACACCTGCGGCCCGTTCTCGATGATCACGTCACCCTTGCCGCCGAGTTTGTCGACGATGTACTGGCACGAGATCTCGCCGGCCTGCACGTTGTTGGTCGTCACGGTGGCATCGGCGCCCTCGGCCGCGGTGTCGACCGCAACGACGAGGATGCCGGCCGCCTGCGCCTTCTTGATCGCCGGGCCGATCGCCTTGGGATCTCCCGGGTTGAGCAGGATCATGTCGACGCCGGCGGCGATGAAATTGTCGATCTGGGTGACCTGCTTGCCGAGATCATATTCGAAGCCGACCGCGGTGATCTTGACGTTGGGATTGGTCTTCTTGGCCTCGAACTCGGCGCCCTTCGACAACGCGACAAAGAACGGGTTGCCGAGTGAGCCCAGCGACACGCCGATCGATTTCAGCTCCTTGGCCGATGACGGCGCGGAGCTCATCACGAGCGCCAGCGCGGCACCGGCTGATAACATCGACTTGACCATGTGTTTCCTCCCTGGTCCTTCCTGTTCGTCTACGCACGGCGGACCAGTGGCCGTGGAAGAATGCGTTGTGGCGGGCCCCGGTGGCGCCCGCCATGTTGTCTCAGGTGCGGGCCGAGCCCTGCAGCCGGTAGCGGTCGAGCGCGACGGCGCCGATGATCACGAGGCCCTTGATGACGTATTGCCAGATGTCGGACACGCCGACCAAGATGAGCCCGTTCGACAACACCGCGATGATGAGCGCGCCGACCAGCGTGCCCCAGATCGAGCCGATGCCGCCGACGAACGACGTGCCGCCGAGAATGACGGCGGTGATCGCGTCGAGCTCGTAGGACTGGCCGAGCTGCAGGCCGTTCGCCGCATAGAGCCGCGCCGCCTGCATGCCGCCGCCGAGGCCGGCGAGCAGGCCGGACATGCCGTAGACGAAGATCAGCACCGCCCAGACCTTGATGCCGGCGAGCCGCGCGGCGCTCTCATTGCCGCCGACGGCATAGATGTGCACGCCGAGCACGGTCCGGCGCAGGATCAGCCAGGAGCCCAGGATCACCAGCAGCGCGATCACCGACAGCCAGGGGATCGAGACGACGCCGGGAATGATCGTCAGCGAGGCGTTGCCGATGAAGGCGTAGGGAATCGATGGGTTGAACACGGTGGTGTCGCCACCCATCAGGCGGGCGAGACCGCGCACCGCCGTGAGCGACCCGAGTGTCACGATGAACGGCGGCAGCCGCAATAGCGCGATCAGCGCGCCATTGACGACGCCGAAGGCAAGGCCCGTCAGCACCGCGGCCGGCAGCCACAGTGCGCCGAGATCGGGCATCTTCGACAGTGTCAGGCCGGCCATGGCAGCCGCGGCTAGGATCGAGCCGACCGACAAATCGATGCCGCCGGTCAGGATGACGAAGGTCATGCCGGCGGCGAGCACGGTATTCACGGCGGCCTGCTGCAGCACGATGCCGAGATTCTGTCCTGAGAAGAAGCGTCCGTCGGACAGCATGTGGAAGCCGACGCAGAGGATCAGCAGCACCGGCAGCATGCCGGCGGCACGGATCATCAGCCGTAGCCGCTGCTGCTTGTTGTCCGATGCGGACGGCAGGCCGGATGAAGGCGCGGTCTTGGCTTGCGACGAACTGTTGTCAGGCATCGACGTGCTCCGTCCCGGTGGCCAGCGCCATGATGTCTTCCTGGGTGATGGGGGATGTCGCGCTCTGCTGCAACTCGCCGGCCAGATGCCCTTCGCGCATCACCAGCACGCGGTCGCAGATGCCGAGAATCTCCGGCAGATCGGACGAGATCACCAGGATCGCGGTGCCGGACTTGGCGAGATTGTCGATGATCGAATAGATCTCGGACTTGGCGCCGACATCGACGCCGCGGGTCGGCTCGTCCAGGATCAGGACCTTCGGCGCGGTCGCAAGCAGGCGCGACAGCAGCACCTTCTGCTGATTGCCGCCCGACAGGCCGCCGACGGTTACGCCAGGATTGGGAGCGCGGATGCCGAGCGCGCTGAACGCCTCGTCGGCGCGTGCGCGCGCCTTATCGCGGTCGAGAATGCCGCCGGGCTTCGCGTCCCGTCCGATCACGGCGAGGTTGATGTTGTCGGCGCAGGACATGTCGAGGAACAGCCCGAGCGCCTTCCTGTCCTCGGTCAGATAGGCGATGCCGGCATCGAGCGCATCGCGCGGCGTGTCGATGCTGACTTTCTCACCGTCGAGCTCGATGTGTCCGGTCGTCTTCGGCGCGGCTCCGATGATGAGATGCGCGAGCTCGGTGCGTCCGGCGCCGATCAGCCCGGCGAGGCCGACCACCTCGCCGGCATGAACGGTCAACGAGCAATTCTTGACGCGATGGCCGTCGCCGAGGTCGACGGCGCTGAGCACCGCGCGATCACGCTTGGCGTGCGGGTCGTGGTCCTTCTTGTAGAACGACGACACGTCGCGACCGACCATCATGCGGACGATGCTGTCGGCGCGGATCTCCGGCTTGTCGAGCGAGCCGACCAGCCGGCCGTCGCGCAGCACGGTGACGCGGTCGCCGAGCGCATAGACCTCGTCCATGCGATGCGAGATGTAGATGATGGCGAGCCCTTCGGCGCGGAGCTGGCGGATCAGCGCGAACAGCTTCTCGCTCTCGCCGGCCGACAGCGAGGTGGTCGGCTCGTCCATGATCAGGATCTTGGATCGTGCATGCAGCGCGCGGGCAATCTCCACCAGCTGGCGCTGGCCCATCGACAACTCGGCCACCAAGGTGGAGGCCGTGAAATCGGCGCCGAGCCGGTCCAGGATCGGTCCGACGCCCTCGCGCATCGTGCTGCGCGCGAGCAGGCCGCTCTGCGACAGCTCGCGGCCGAGATAGATGTTTTCGGCGACCGTCAGGTTCGGCGCCAGCGACAACTCCTGGTAGATGATCGAAATGCCGGCGTTGCGGCCGCCCATCGGCCCTTCGATGCGCACCGGCCGGCCCTCGATGCGGATCTCACCGCCGGGATCCGGGCGATAGGCGCCGGAGAGAATCTTCATCAGCGTGGATTTGCCGGCACCGTTCTCGCCCATCAGCGCATGGACTTCGCCGGCGTAGACGGTGAGGTCGACCTTGTGCAGGGCCTTGATGGTGAAGAATGACTTCGACACCCCGCGCATCTCGAGGATCGGACCGCTCATCGTGCCTCCCAATGCACGTCGTCTCGTCGTCCGCGGCTCGTTGATCGCTGGCGCGGGAAGCCATTAAACTAGAGGCTGTTGCCGAATACAATATGAAAGAGACGCCGCCGCAACACGTCGCCGCGACGAATGCCTTTCGGAGATCCGGTTAGCTCGGCCGACGATAGAGCTGTCGCCAGCGCGGCCGCCGCTCGGCATAGGCTGCCGACAGCGCGACGTCCGGAGCGAAGGTCCGCACGCGCGCCGGCGGCGTGCAGACCGCGCCGATGTCCTCACCGGTGACGGCAAGACGTGCCAGCCGCGCCGCGCCGAAGGCGGCGCCGGTCTCGCCCTCGGCCAGCCGATGAACGGGAATGCCGAGCACATTCGCCAGGATCGCCAGCCAAAGGTCCGAGCGCGATCCGCCGCCGATCGCATCCGCTTCGGCAATGACGAGCCCGGTTTCCGTCAGCGCGTCGCGGCAGTCGGCCAGTGCGAAGGCAACGCCCTCGAGCACTGCCTGGACGATGGCGTTGCGGTCGGTGGCGTGGCTCAGGCCGTCGAGCAGGCCGCGGACATGGGGATCGTCATGCGGCGTGCGCTCGCCCGCGAGATAGGGCAGGAAGCTGACCGGCGACGGCGCGGCGGGCCCCGCGCCCAGCGGGGCGAGCAGCTCGGTCTCGCTCGCGCCGAGCAGCCGCGCGACCCAGGCGAGGCATGAGGCCGCCGACAGCATCGCGCCAGCCTGCAGCCACATCGCCGGGATGGCATGACAGAAGGTGTGAACGACGCGCTCGGGATTGGCCGTGACGGCGTCGACCGGCGAGATCACGGCGCCGGACGTGCCGAGCGTGATGAACGTGGCGCCCGGCCGGATCGCGCCGATGCCGATGGCGCCGGCCGGGTTGTCGCCGGCGCCTCCCGCGATGGTTGGGCGCTTCGTCATGCCCCAGCGTTCCGCGAGGTTACTGCGCAGCCGGCCTGCCGGCGCGCAGCCTTCGACGAGGCGCGGCATCTGCGCACGGGTGAGGCCGGTGGCGGCGAGGCCCTCGTCGCACCAGTCGCGCCTGGTGACATCGAGCCAGAGCGAGCCGGACGCATCGGACATGTCCTCGATCGCATCGCCCGTCAGCACCAGCCGGACATAGGCCTTCGGCAGCAGAACCAGCCGCGTGGCCGCGAAGATCTCGGGCTCGTGCGCCGCGATCCACATCAGCTTCGGCGCGGCGAAGCCGGGCATCGCCTTGTTGCCGGTGATCGTGCGCAAGGCGGACCAGCGCTGCTCCAGCGCAGCGCATTCGCGCTCCGACCGGCCGTCGTTCCAGAGAATGCAGGGCCGCAACGGATTCATCGCGGCATCGAGCAGCACCGGGCCATGCATCTGGCCCGACAGGCCGATGGCGTCCACCGCCGCCAACGCGCCGGGATGATCCGCCTTCAGCGCATCGAGCGTGGCGAATACCGCGCCGATCCATGCGGCGGGGTCCTGCTCGGCCCGGCCCGGTCGCGGCACGTCCATCGTCAAGGCGTGGCTGCGGCTCGCAACGACGCGCTGCGTGTCATCGACGATGATCGTCTTGACCGCGGATGTTCCAAGATCGATGCCGAGATACATGACGTCTCACGCCTGCGTGCGCAACGACGGATACGGAGTGGAGCGATACCAGACTCCTGATAGCCTTGTCATCCGAACGCGAGTCATCGCAGCGTGCTGAGGCGAGATCATTTTCACGGAGTCGAGACATGGAGCCATCTGACCAACCAGCCGAACGGGCGTCGCGTCTCGTCGGACACTACGCGCTGGTGACGGGCGCAACGCAAGGCATCGGCCGCGCGATCGCGGTGCGGTTTGCCGAGGAGGGTGCGCATGTCGCGATCAATTTCGGCGGCCCGTCGCCGTCCGGCGACGAAACCCTGGCGCTGGTGCAGGCCGCCTCTGCCGCGCATGGTCACGGCTCGCGTGATCACGTTGCCGTGAAGGCCGACATCGGCGTCGAGGCCGAGATCGCCGAGATGTTCGAGACGGTGCTGAAGCGCTGGCCCCGGCTCGACTGCCTGGTCAACAATGCCGGCTTTCAGCGGGAATCGCCCAGCGAGGCGCTCGACGTCGACACGTATCGCAAGATCCTCGAGGTCAACCTCAACGGTGCCGTGCTCTGCGCGCGTCACGCGCTGGCGCATTTCGTCACGCGCGGCGGCGGCAACATCATCAACACCTCAAGCGTGCACCAGATCATTCCGAAGCCCGGCTATCTCGCTTATTCGATCAGTAAGAGCGCGATGGCGGGCCTCACGCGGACCCTGGCGCTCGAATTCGCCGGGCGCGGCATCCGCGTCAATTCGGTCGGGCCGGGCGCCGTCGACACGCCGATCAACGCGGCCTGGACCGGGGACCCGGCCAAGCGCGCGGCGGTCGAGTCCCACATTCCGATGGGGCGGGTGGCGAGCCCGGAAGAGATCGCCGGCGTGTTCGCCTTTCTCGCCTCGTCCGAAGCGAGCTACATCACCGGACAGACGATCTATGCATGCGGCGGCATCACGCTGTTCGGCGAATTCCGAGACAATTGGGCGAGCTGATCCCGGCCCTGCATCGCTCATGCGCGCGTGCGCGCACCATCATTCGCATTGTATCCACTTGCATTGTCATCGTCGCGGTGAGGATCTCTTAAGCATCCGCGGCGCATGGCAGCCCTTCGCGGGTGCAGCGAGATTTCGTTAAGGCGCGGGTACGAGAGTGCGCGCGTTTGCGAACTGGAATTGCGATGCATCGATTGGACCCGGACATTCGTCGCGATCTCGCGCATCTGCTGTACAGCTCGATGCCGCTGGTCGGGACGATCTCGGCCGCCGCCGTCGTGATCGGCAGCGTGATGGCCTGGGTTGCGCGCGATCCGGGCTACGCCGCGATCACGGTGGTGCTGCTGGTGATCGGCGCCCTTCGTGTTCTCAAGCTACGGATGTTCGCCGCGCGCTTCGATCGGCTCGATCACGATGCGATCATTCGCTGGGAACGCCTCTACGGCCTCGGCGCCGCCGCCTTCGGTCTGGCCGTCGGTGCGTTGTCGGCACGCGCGTTTCAGATCGGCGACGGGCCGGGCATCTGGATGTGCTTCGGCCTGTCGATGGCCTTCTGCGTCGGCATCGTATCGCGGGTCAGCCCATGGATCGTCATGACCTCCTCGGCGGTGCTGCTGATTCCGACCGTGGTGGCCTGCCTGATGCAGCCCGAGCCGGTGTACCGGATGGGCGCCGGCATGGTGGTGCTGTTCTGGATCACGCTGCGCGGCACGTCGTATCGACTCACGGCCGCCTTCACCGAGCGGATCACGGCGCAGCAGGCCTTGGCGCGGCAGGCGCTGCGCGATTTCCTCACCGGCCTGCCGAACCGCGCCGCGTTCATCGCCGCGCTCGGCCGGTGCGATCGCCCCGTCGCCATCATCGCGGTCGATCTCGATGGCTTCAAGCTCGTCAACGACCGGTTCGGCCATCAGGCCGGTGACGAGCTGCTGTGCCAGGTCGGCGCACGTCTGCAGGATTGCCTCGGCGAAACGGGCCTGGCGGCGCGGTTCGGCGGCGACGAATTCATGCTGCTGCTGCCTGCGGTGGGACGTGACGCCGCTCTCGCGTTCGCGCAAGCGGCGGTGACGGCGCTGTCGCAACCCTTCACGCTGGCTGGAACGCGCGTTCAGATCGGCGCCAGCGCCGGCATCCTGGTCACCGAGGATCGGCAGGCGGACACCGAGGCGCTGCTCGACCAGGCCGATCGCGCGCTCTATGCGGCCAAGCGTGCCGGCGGCCAGCGTTGGTGCTGGGCCGACGAGCACATGGCCGTTGCCGTCGCATGCACGGCGAGCAGCGAGGCGCCGACGCTGGCGCTCGCGGACTAGCAGCACGATCGCAGCCTGACCGTTCCACGCGGACGCTGGCAAGCTCGGACCGTGGCCGCTAATGTGGCCGGCAGAAGCCGACGAACGGCGCACGATGTCAGGAGGAGCGGCCGATGCGGAGCATCAGGATCGGCGCCGGAGCGGGCTATTCCGGTGACCGGATCGAGCCTGCGGTGGAGCTCGCGGCGAAGGGCGGCCTGGACTATCTCGTGTTCGAGTGCCTGGCGGAGCGCACGATCGCGCTGGCGCAGCAGGCGCGCATGAAGGATCCGGCCGCCGGTTATGATCCGCTGCTGGCGGCGCGCATGCAGGCCGTGCTGCCGATCTGCCGCGCCAACAAGGTCCGTATCATCACCAACATGGGGGCGGCCAATCCGGTCGCCGCGGCCGAAGCCACCCGCACCATCGCGCGCCGGCTTGGACTGACGGGGCTGAAGATCGCGGCCGTGACCGGCGACGATGTTCTGGAGCCGTTGAAGACAGCGGATGTCGTGCTCGACACCGGCGACACGATCCGGGCCCTCGGCAATCGGGTCGTCTCGGCCAACGCTTATGTCGGGGCGGGCGCGATCGCGGAGGCGCTCGCGGCCGGCGCGGATGTCGTGATCACCGGGCGCGCCGCCGACCCGGCGCTCTTTCTCGGACCTCTGATCCACGAGTTCGGCTGGGCCCTGGATGATTGGGACCGGCTCGGGCAGGGCACCGTCGTCGGTCATCTGCTCGAATGCGCTGGACAGATCACCGGCGGCTATTTCGCCGATCCCGGAGCGAAGGATGTTCCCGATCTCGCCCGGCTCGGCTTTCCGATCGGCGAGGTGCGCGAGGATGGCGAACTGATCGTGACCAAGGTCGCGGGCTCCGGCGGCTGCGTCACGCCGGCGACCGTGAAGGAGCAACTGCTCTATGAGATCCACGATCCCGTGCAATATTTCCAACCCGACGTCGTGGCGGATTTCTCGCAGGTGACCGTCGAGGAGCTTGGTCCGGACCGGGTCAGGGTGGTCGGCGGTCGCGGCCGGCCGAAGACGGGACTGCTGAAGACCTCGGTCGGCTATCTCGATTCCTATGTCGGCGAGGGTCAGATCTCCTATGCCGGCCCTGGCGCGGTCACGCGCGGCCGCCTTGCGCTCGATGTCGTCAGGGAGCGCCTCGCGCTCACCGGCGTGGCGGTGAACGAGCTGCGCTGCGACCTGATCGGGTTGAATGCGCTGCATGGCGACGATCGCGCACAGGGTACCGAGCCCTACGAGGTGCGCGTTCGTGTCGCCGGGCGGACCGAGACGATGGCGGAGGCGATCCGTATCGGCAACGAGGTCGAGACGCTCTACACCAATGGCCCGGCAGGTGGCGGCGGCGCCTGGAAATCGGCTCGCGAGGTGATCGCCGTCGCCTCCTGTCTCGTTGCCGAGGATGCGCCGCAGCTCTGCGTCGGTATGCTGACGGCCTGAGTTTTCAAGGGCTTCACGGATCGCTCTCGGCAGCGCAAGCTGGCCGTCATGGTTGCGGTGCCTGAGAACAGCGAGAATTCAGTCCATGTATGACGTCATTGTGGTCGGCGGCGGCTCCGCGGGAGCGGTCGTCGCTGCGCGCCTGTCCGAAGACCCCCGGACGCGGGTCCTGCTGCTCGAAGCCGGCGCGGACTGGCGCGCGGACGACGCGCCGTGGGAGATCGTGACGCCCAACCCGATTCCGATCATCCATGATCGCGCCTTCCAGGAGAAATGGCAGTGGCCGCAGTTGATGTCCCGCCGCGTCGCCGGGCAGGACATGCGCTTCTACTGGCGCGGAAAGGGGCTGGGCGGCAGCTCGATGATGAACGGCCAGATCGCGATCCGCGGCGTGGCCGACGCATTCGATGAATGGGCGGCCAATGGCTGCACGGGATGGTCGGCCAAGGACATCATGCCGCTGTTCGCGGTGATCGAGGACGATCTCGCATTCGGTGATCGCGAGGGGCACGGTCGCGGCGGCCCGCTTCCGGTCACTCGCGCACCGCCTGACACATGGGGCCCGATCGATCGTGGCTTGCGCGATGCCGCGCTGGCGAGCGGCTATCGCTCGTGCGACGATCTCAATGGGCCCGATGGCGAGGGCGTCGCCTGCTATCCGATCAACAGCCGCAACGGCCGCCGTATCTCCACCAATGAGGGCTATCTCGAGCCCGCCCGCGGCCGTTCGAACCTGGAGATCCGAGGGCGGGCGCTGGTCGATCGGCTGCTGATCAGCGACGGCAGGGCGACCGGCGTGCGCGTCCACGTCGAAGGTGAAGGCGTGAAAAACGTCGCGGCGCGCGAGGTCGTGCTGTGCGCCGGCGCGATCCACAGCCCCGCGATCCTGCTGCGCTCGGGTATCGGCCCTGCGACCGATCTGCTGGAGATGGGAATTGCGGTCGTGCGTGATCTTCCGGTCGGCCGGCACTTCTTCGATCATCCGCTGTTCCGCACCACCATCCAGCTCCGCGAGGCGCTGCGTCCGACCGACCGCGACACGCGCCATACCAATTGCTGCGTCACCTACTCGTCGGGCCTCGCCGGCGGCGGCAAGCGCGACATGATCCTGATCGCGTTCAACCATCGGGGCATCGGCGTGCCGGGCGCGATCGGCGCCGGACTGTTCAACGCCTTCTCGCGCGGTACGCTCAGGCTCGCCTCGACCGATCCGAGCGTGGATCCGATCGTCGAGGAGAACATGCTGGCCGATCCGCGCGACGTGGCGCGAATGCGGGACGCGGTGAAGCGGCTGGCCGTGATCACGGTGCAGCCGGCGCTGCGCGACATCGCCGACTGGATTCGCCTCGGCGATACGGAGTTCACGCTGCCGCAGGCGGCTGCGCTGCCCGAGGCCGAGCTCGATGCGCTGCTGCGGCAGGTCACCGGCGACATCCAGCATGCGGCGGGGAGCTGCCGCATGAGCGGATTCGACGATGGCGACGGCGTGGTCGATCCGGACGGCCGCGTGAAGGGCATTGCCGGCCTGCGCGTCGCCGATGCCTCGATCATGCCGTCCGATTGCCGCGCCAACACGCATTTCACCACCGTCGTGATCGGCGAGGCGATCGCGCGGATGATGCGAGAGCGCCTGTAGAGCTCACGCGATGGCGAAGCGAAGCCCGGCGCGGGCGCGCCCGCCGGAGATCGCGATCGGGGTGCCGTCGGCGCGCCAGCACGCGGCTCCCGTCAGCGTGCCGTCGTCGCCGAACGCGATCGCGTTCATGCCGCCGGCCACGACCGGCTCGCGTTTGATCTCGTGCCCGCGTGCGGCGAGCTCCCGCGCCACATGGTCGGGAAACGCCGGCTCGAGCTCGAGCACGCCGCCCTGCGTCCAGAGCCGCGGCGCCTCGACCGCCTCCTGCAGCGACATGCCGTGGTCGATCAGGTTGACCAGCGCCTGGAAGGCCGAGGGAAAGATGCGCAGGCCGCCGGGCAGGCCGAGCGCATAGCGCAAGCGGCCGTCGCGCAGCGCCATCATCGGCGCCATCGAGGTGAAGACGCGCTTGCCCGGCTGGATCGACAGCGCGCGGCCCGGATGCGGATCGAAATTGTACATGTAGTTGTTGGCGGTCATGCCGGTGCCCGGGATCTGTACGCAGGCGCCGAACAGGCCGTTGATGGTCTGGGTCGCCGCGACGACGTTGCCCTCGGCATCGGCGACCGTGACATGGGTGGTGTTGGCGGACTCCGTCGGCGCAAGGCCCGGGCCGAAGCTCCGGGCCCGGCTCATGTCGATCTGCGCCCGCCGCTGCGCGGCATAGGCCTTCGACGTCAGCCGCTCGACCGGCACGTCGACGAAAGCGGGATCGGCGGTGGCGACCGCCCGGTCGGCAAAGGCGATCTTCAAGGCTTCGGCAAGCACGTGCACGCCATCGGCCGAACCGAAGCCGAGCCCGCCGACGTCGAAACCCTCGAGGATGTTCAGCATCTGCACGATGTGCACGCCGCTGGAGGAGGGCGGCGGCGGGCCGATGATCTCATGGCCGCGATAGTGGCCGCGGATCGGCGCGCGTTCGATCACCTTGTAGGCGGCGAGGTCGCTCGCATCGATCAGCCCGCCATTGTCGGCCGTGTAGTCGGCCAGCGCGATCCCGAGCGGCCCGCCATAGAGAGCGTCCGGTCCTTGCTCCGCGATCAGCCGCAGCGATGCCGCATAGTCGGTCTGGATCACGCGCGTGCCTGGCCTGACGGGCTCGCCGCCCGGCAGGAACAGCGTCGACAGATGCGGGTCACGCGCGAGGTCGTCCGCGACCAGCCGCACGCAATCGTTGAGATAGGGACTGGCGATGAAGCCGTGCTCAGCGAGCCGGATCGCCGGCGCCATCACTTCGGCCAGCGGCAGCCGGCCGAAGCGCGACAGGGCCTCGCACCATCCCTTCAGCGCGCCGGGCACGGCGACCGCGAGCGCGCCTGCGACGTTGCGGCGGCCGCGGGTCTCGCGCGCCAGCGTGATCTCGTCGGAGACCGGATCATACATTCCTGGCGTGGCGCGCCGCGGCGCGGTGCTCAATCCGTCGAGCACGATGTGCCGTCCATCCGCAAGGCGGATGTGCGACAGCCCGCCGCCGAGAATGCCGACCATCATCGGCTCGACCACCGTCAGCGCGAACAGCGCGGCGACCGCGGCATCGATCGCGTTGCCGTCACGCATCAGCATCTCGGCACCGGCGCTGGAGGCGAGCGGATGATTGGTCACCACCATGCCGCGCGAGCCCGTCGCCGGCTGCTTCTCGCAGGTGAAGTCGGCGATGCGCCGTATGTGCGAAGCCATTCGGGTCTCCTCTGTCGAACGGCGGATGCCGAGAGGTCGTCTTTCGCAATCCTGACCGATCCTTTGCGCAAGGGGAAGAGCGGCGCCCCAGCTCGACGAACTGATAAGTGCGCCACGCATGGCTCGGAGAGCATCGATCTCTCCCGCCGCGTTCTCATCGCCGCGCATCTGTGTTAGGCCTGGGCGCAGTTCCACCTCGCGAGCCCAGCTGATTTCATGCCTCACTACGATCTGATCATTCGCGGCGGTCGCGTGCTCGACCCGGAAACGAAGCTCGACGCCACGGCCGATGTCGCCATCAAGGATGGCGCGATCGCTGCCGTGGGCGATGTCGGCGGGGCCGCCGATCAGGTGGTCGATGCGGCCGGCCTCGCCGTCGTGCCCGGCTTCATCGATCTGCACGCGCATGGCCAGTCGCTGCCGGCCGACCGCATGCAGGCCTTCGACGGCGTCACCACCACGCTCGAGCTCGAGATCGGCGTGATGCCGGTGGCGCGCTGGTATGACGAGCAGGCGGCGATCGGCCGCCTTCTGAACTACGGCGCAGCGTCGGGCTGGGTGTTCGCGCGGATCGCGACGATGACGACGCAGCAGACCGCGTCCAACATCGCCGGCATGGGCGAGGCGATGCGCGACAAGCGTTGGGTCGAGGAGGTCGCCACGGCTGCCGAGACCGCCGAGATCGTCGAGCGCACGCGGCAGGGTCTGGAGCAGGGCGGTCTCGGCATTGCCTTCCCGAACGCCTACGCGCCCGGCACCGGCATGAAGGAGCTGTCGGAGCTGTGCAGCCTGGCGGCCAAGCACGACGTGCCGACCTACACGCACATCGCCTATATGTCGAACGTCGATCCGCGCAGCTCAGTCGATGCCTACACGCGGCTGATCGGGCTGGCCGGCTCGACCGGCGCCCACATGCACATCTGCCATTTCAACAGCACCAGCCTGCAGGATGTCGAGCGCTGCGCCGAGCTGGTGCAGACCGCGCAGAAGCAAGGCCTGAAGGTCACGACCGAAGCCTATCCCTACGGCACCGGCTCGACCGTGGTCGGCGCCGGCTTCTTCGCCGATCCCGCGTTCTGCCAGCGCATGGGCACCGGCTATGACGCAATCGAGATGGTCGCCGAGCGCCATCGGCTCGGCAGCCGTGACGAATTGCTGGCGCGGCAGCAGGACGATCCCGGCGCATTGGTGCTGATCCATTTCCTCGATGTCGCCGTCAACCAGCGCCACCGCGACCTGCTCGATGTCTCCGTGCTGTTTCCGGGCGGCGCCATCGCCTCCGATGCGATGCCGTGGATCCTGTCCAACGGCACGGACTACACCGGCGACGCCTGGCCGCTGCCGGATGACGCGGTGTCGCATCCGCGCTCATCGGCGACGTTCACCAAATTCCTGCGCGAATGGGTGCTGGACCGCAAGGCGGTGCCGCTGATGGAGGGCCTCGCCAAGTGCACGCTGATCCCGGCCCGGATTCTGGAACCGTCGACGCCCGCGATGCGCAAGAAGGGACGGCTGCAGGCCGGCTGCGACGCCGACATCGCCGTGCTCGATCTCGCCAGCCTGCGTGACCGCGCCGACTTCCTCAACATGAACCGGCCGTCCGAGGGCGTGCGGCATCTGCTCGTCAATGGCCGCGCCGTCATCACTGATGGCGAGCTCGTTCGCGACGTCAGGCCGGGGCAGGCGGTACGCCGTCCGGTCCTGTCATGATCGTCCCGGTCCTGCTGGTCGCCGGATCGCTCGGTGCCGGCAAGACGACCCTGCTCAATCATCTGCTCGCCAATCCGGACGGACGGCGTATCGCGGCTGTTGTCAACGACTTCGGCGCGGTCGACATCGACGCGCAATTGCTCGGCTCCGTCACCGCGGAGGTGATCAGCCTCAAGAACGGCTGCATTTGCTGCTCGCTGCAGGGCGACCTGCTGCGCACGCTGTCCTCCGTCATCAAGCGCGATCCGGCACCCGACGCGATTGCGATCGAGACATCGGGCATTTCCGATCCCGCCGAAATCATCCGCAGCCTGATGGATCCCGTGATCTTCAAGGTGGCGCCGCTCGAGACCGTCGTCACCTTGGTCGACCCGCAGCGGCTGCGCGATGATCCCGAGATCGAACAGGATGTGCTGTGGCGCTCGCAGTTGCGGGCCGCGGATTTCGTGCTGCTGACCAAGGCCGATCTGCTCGACCGCGCCGCGCTCGATGCGGCCCGCGCCGTCGTCGGCGGCACCAAGCCGCAATCGGCGATCTTCGAGATCGCGCATGGCGTCGTCGCGCCGGACCTGCTGTTCAGCCGCGACATTCGCGCGCCGCGAGAGCTGCCCAAGCAGGTGCCGACGATGTCGCAACCTTTCGCAACCCTCACCTGGACCTCCCGTGCTCCGCTGTCGCTGGCCCGCTTTCAGCAGGTGATCGGAAAGCTCGCGCCGCGCACCCTGCGCATCAAGGGCATCCTGCTGTTCACCGACCATCCGGGACAGCCGATCCTGTTTCAGTCGGTGGCGACGCGCGGCACCTTGGCGCCGTCGCCGGTGTCGCCCGCCGATGGCCTCACGGCCCAGCTCGTGCTGATCGGACGCGAAGGTGAGCTCGACGCCGGCGAGATCGACGCGCTGCTGCACGAGGTGATCGTCGCCTGAGATCGAAGGCCGCGCGTCAGCCCGCCTGCCGCAATGCGCCGTCCGCGGCCTCGGCCCAGGTACAGCAGCCGCCCCCGGCGCGCTTGGCGGCATAGAGCGCGCTGTCGACCTGGCGCAGCACCTCGTCCATGGACTCGTCCGTGAGCGGCCGGTCGTTCACCAGCAGGCCGGCGCTGGCGCCGATCACCACGGGGATGTCGGACAGCAGGAATGGCATCGACAGCGAGCGGATTGCTTCGCGCGCCAGCGCCAGCGCCTCGTCGCGTCCGTCCGCGCCGCCCGTCACCGGCTTCAGCAGCATGAACTCATCGCCGCCGAAGCGCGCGGCGAGACCGCCCTGGCCGACACAGCTCGACAGCCGGGCTGCGACCTGACGCAGCAGGTCGTCGCCGGCGTGGTGGCCATGGCGGTCGTTGACGGGCTTGAAGCCGTCGAGATCGATGGCAATGATCGCGACAGTCCGGGTCGTGCGTTCGAGCGCAGCCAGGAAGGCCGCCCGGTTGGGCAGGTCGGTCAGGAAATCATGGTTGGCCTGGCGGGCCAGCGCGTGCTTGGCCTCGAGCCGCTCGATGAACGCGGTGCTGAGATGGCGCGAGGCTTCGCGGATCGAGAACCAGAACAGCACCAGCAGGACGGCCCCGAGCTGATAGGGCAGCTCCGGGCGCATCAATCCGGCGATGAGCGTCGGGGCGAGCAGCACGGCGGTTGTCGTCAGCACGACCCACGGGCGGATCGCCGCGCGCGACACCATGCCGACGCAATAGGACATCGACAGGCCGAAGGCGATCCATGCGCCCGGAGCATCGTTGAGCTGGAACGCGCGGAAGGTGAGAGCGCCAAGCGCAAGGCCGAAGGCGGCGGCGCCCGCGGCGTAGACTTTCTCCCAGAGGATCACGTCGCGATCGGACAGGCGTCCCGCATATTGTTTGTAGCGCAGCAGGCTGACCACGCGACCGATGGCGTTGACGATGATCGCGAACGTGATCGCGATGTAGCCGGGATCGCCGTGCAGGACCGCAAGCGTGACCGAGCCGGTGATGGCGGCCGCGTTGATCGACATGACCTGCGGCAGAGACGTGTACAGCAGATCGACGAGCTCGCGCCGGATCGCCGGGTTCGGATGGATGAATCTGGAAAGCAGCCCATGTCCCATGGGAACACCATGGGACACCTTTCCTAACAGTTGATGGGCGCGAACGATTCGCGCGACGAAGGTTCGGAGTTACCTTAAATCTTCGTCAATCGCTCAGGGGGCGCGGCTGGGGTCGGTGGTTGGATAGACCGGCGTCGCCGTCGACATCCGCGAGGGCATCGGCGCCGCCGCCGCCACTTTCGGCGCCTCTGCCTTCGGCGTCTCCGCCTTGATGTCGGACTTTGGCGGCTCGAGCTTCAGCGGCCGCAGCGGCTGACGCTTCGCCATCGCGTCGAGTACGGCGCGGTTCGTCTTCTCGATGCGCTTTGCGGCCGCAACGTCGGCAAAGGCGCGGTCGAACTTGCGCATGCGATAGAACACGATGCCGCGGTCGATATAGGCCTCATGGTAGCGGGGATCGAGCTGGATCGCCGCGTCGAGATCGGCCAGCGCCGCCGCGAAGTCGCCCTTCTGGAACGCGGCCATGCCGCGATCGTGATGGGCCTGGGCCTCGTTCGAAGCCGTACCCCCGGCGAGCATTGCATCCGCCGTGCATGGCGCGGTCGCGCCTGCCGCGCAGGGCGCACGCTCCTGCTCGGCAGAATAGACCGTGTCGATCTTGCTGACGCGTAGCGGAAGCGGATCGGCGGATACCGAGGCATTGCTGCCCGATGCGCTGCCGACCGTTGCGCTGGCAGCCGTCTCGCCGCCGGAATTCGCGGCCGCATCGCCGGCCGTCGCCGCCTCAGTGGCGCTATCGATCGGTTTGGCGGGAACCTCGTTCGGCTTGACCTTGTTGGTCGCAACCACGATCGGCTTGAGCGGCGCGACGGAAGCCGACGACATGTGGGTGAACAGCAGGTAGCCGGTTAGCGCCACGGCGGACGCACCGGCCAGCGCCATCACGCCGGACGCAACCTTGTGGACCTTGGCGACGACGGCCAGCTTGGAATCCTGCTGATGCTCGTCCTGCGCGGCGCCGAGCAGCCGGTCATAGGCCGTGCGCTGCTCCTTGTCGCCGAGAATGTCGTTGGCGCGGATGATCTGTCGAAACCGCAGCGCGGCATCCGGATCGCCGGGATTGACGTCGGGGTGGCTCTCTTTGACCGCTTTGCGGAAGGCCGCCCGGATATCGTCAGCGTCATCGTCCGGAAGAGCTCCGAGTAAATCGTAAAGCGTCTTCATCGTCGTTCTCGCTGCAGGCTTCCCTCGTCTCCGATCGAAATTCCTACGGCGAATTTACGCTGGAGCACTCGTACTAACTCTTTCCGCTTCGCATGATGGTTGGTCAATCCGGCGGAAAAATGACTGAAAATGGCGAAGTTCGTAGCCATTTTTGCCGTGTTTGAGGTCATCGCGCTCGTCCTTCTTCGCCACGGTGCGCGCAATCCCAGATTGAATCGCTGCCCTCTGACCGCCTCCGCCGCGGGACATGCACCTATGGTGAAGAGAAAGTTTGAAGCCGGATTTAACGTGAGCTGATTGGCAGCTCGGTTTGCGGCAACACCCCGCATTCCATCGCGGCAGTGTGGCGCTGCTACACACCGGCTCTTGTCCGCTGGTGTCAGGTCCCTGAGGCAGATGTCGCTGCGGGCAACAGGCCGGGCCTGAGAAGGGCGCCTCCCGCTTCGGCGGCCGCCTTGCGGAACCAGCGACCCGGCCGCTATACCGGCCGCATGACTGAATTTCATGGTGTCTTTCCCTACCTGGCCTCGCCGATCGGCGCGGATGGAACGATCCGTACGGAGGTGCTGGGGCGTCTTTGCGACGATCTGATCCTTGCCGGTGTGCACGGCCTGACGCCGCTCGGCTCCACCGGCGAGTTCGCCTATCTCGATCGTGCCCAGCGCATGACCGTCGTGGAGACGACCATCGATGCCGCCCAGGGCCGCGTTCCCGTGATCGCAGGCGTGGCCTCGACTGCGATCGCTGACGCGGTGGCGCAGGCCAAGGCTTACCAGAAGCGCGGCGCAAACGGCATCCTGGCGGTGCTCGAAGCCTACTTCCCGGTCAACGACGCCGGCATCGAGGCGTATTTCCGGGCGATTGCCGATGCCGTCGACGTTCCCGTCGTCATCTACACCAATCCCCAGTTCCAGCGTTCCGACCTGTCGCTCGACGTCATCGCGAGCCTCGCCGAGCATCCGCGCATCAACTACATCAAGGACGCTTCGACCAACACCGGCCGGCTGTTGTCGATCATCAATCGCTGCGGCGACGCCATCAAGGTGTTCGCGGCGTCCTCACACATTCCGGCCGCGGTGATGCTGATCGGCGGCAAGGGCTGGATGGCCGGGCCGGCCTGCATCATCCCGCGCCAGAGCGTCGAGCTCTACAATCTCTGCAAGGCGTCGTGCTGGTACGATGCGATGCTGCTGCAGAAGAAGCTGTGGCGCGTCAACGAGGCCTTCGCCCGCTTCAACCTCGCGGCCTGCATCAAGGCCGGCCTGTCGATCCAGGGCTACGACGTCGGCGATCCCGTGCCGCCGCAGGCCCCGCTCTCGCCCGAGCAGCGCAAGGTCGTCGAAGAGGTACTGCGCAGCCTGGGGTGAGCTAGCCCCGGCTTTGGCCCCCGCTCTCTCCTCATCGTCATTCCGGGGCAGCCCAAGGGCTGAGCCCGGAATCCATACTCCGCGACCTCTCGGGTGGGCAGACCGGGAGACATCGAGCCTCCAAACTACCGGTCGTGGTTATGGATTCCGGGCTCGCGCTGCGCGCGCCCCGGAATGACGGTTCGTCATGACGCATCAGCTTAAACACGTGTTGGCCACCGCAACGCCGATCCGCTAAGACCCTGCCAAATTCATTGAACTGACCAAGGACTGACGAATGAACATTCTTCCCAACAATATGCGGTTTGGTGCGGGGCAGCCCCTCAAGCGTCTGGAGGATCAGCGGCTGCTGACCGGGAAGGGGCAGTTCATCGACGACAAGGCGGAGGACGGCGCGCTGTGGCTCTACGTGCTGCGCTCCCCGCATGCGCATGCCAGGATCCTGTCGATCGACACCGCCGCTGCCCGCGAGATCGCGGGCGTGCAGGCGATTTACACCGGCGCGGACCTCGTCGCTGACGATGTCGGCACCATTCCGACCCTGGCAATCTTCAAGCGTCCCGACGGCAAGCCGATGACGGTGCCGCCGCGCCGCCTGCTTGCCCATGAGATCGTCCGCTTCACCGGCGAGGCGGTCGCCGCCGTGGTCGCGACCTCGCGCACGGTCGCGCAGGAGGCCGCGGAAGCGATCGTCGTCGATTACGAGGTGCTGCCGGCGGTGACCGATCCGGTGAAGGCGATCGCGCCAGGCGCGCCCGTGGTCTGGGCGGAGGCGCCCGACAACGTCGTCGCCGCGATGAGCTATGGCGATGCCGCCAAGGTCGAGGCGGCGTTCGCCGGCGCCGCGCACAAGGTCTCGCTCGACATCACCAGCCAGCGCCTGGTGCCCTCGGCGATGGAGCCGCGCTCGACCATCGCCGAGATCGAGAAGAAGACCGGCCGGCTGCTGCTGCACGTGCAGTCGCAGACCCCGGCCTCGACCCGCGACGTGCTGGCGGAAGCCGTGCTGAAGCGCCCGAAGGAGAGCGTGCGCGTGCTGGTGGGCGACATCGGCGGCGGCTTCGGCCAGAAGACCAACCTCTATCCTGAGGACGGCATCGTCGCCTATGCCGCCACCAAGCTTAACAAGAAGATCCGCTGGCGCGCCGAGCGCACCGACGAGTTCGTCGGCGGCACGCATGGCCGCGACCTCACCTCCACCGCCGAGTTCGCTTTGGACGCCAAGGGCAGGGTGCTGGCCTATCGCGTGCGCTCGATCGGCGCCACCGGCGCCTATTCGTCGGGCGCGGCCAACATCATCCCGCTGGTGCTCGGGCCATTCGTGCAGACCGGCGTCTATGATCTGCCGCTGGTGCATTTCGAGGTGAAGACCGTGATGACGCATACGGCGCCGGTCGGCGCCTATCGCGGTGCCGGACGCCCCGAGGCGGTGTTCATCGTCGAGCGGCTGTTCGATGCGGCCGCGCGCCAGATCGGGATCGATCCGCGCGCCATCCGCAAGACCAACTACATCAAGCCGGCGCAGCTCCCCTACACCAACGCCGTCGGCCAGGTGTATGATTCCGGCGCCTTCGCCCACATGCTGGAGCGCGCGTCCAAGCTTGCCGATTGGGACGGCTTCAACGCGCGCAAGCGCGAGGCGAAGAAGCGCGGCATGCTCTACGGCCGCGGCCTGACCAGCTATATCGAATGGACCGGCGGCCGCGCCCACACCGAGAAGGTGTCCTTGCACGCGACCTCCGAGGGCCGCGTCATCCTGCATTCCGGCACCATGGCGATGGGGCAGGGCCTGCAGACCACCTACACGCAGATGATCTCCGATACGCTCGGCATTCCGCTGGACAAGATCGACGTCGTGCAGGGCGACACCGATCTCGCCACCGGCTTCGGCAGCGTCGGCTCGCGCTCGCTGTTCGTCGGCGGCACGGCGGTGGCGGTGTCGTCGAACGACCTCATCACCAAGGCGCGGGAGAAGGCGTCGAACCTCTTGGAGACCGCGGTCGAGGACATCGAATATCGCGACGGCTTCCTCACCGTCGTCGGCACCGACCGCCGCATCAGCCTGTTCGACATCGCCGGGAAGGAGCAGGGCGCCAAGCTGTCGGTCGACAGCGAGGGCGAGGTCGACGGTCCGAGCTGGCCGAACGGCACGCATGTCTGCGAGGTCGAGATCGATCCGGAGACCGGCATCAGCCGCGTGGTGCGCTACACCACGGTCGACGACGTCGGCGTCGCGGTCAATCCGATGCTGGTCGCCGGCCAGATCCATGGCGGCGTCGCCCAGGGCATCGGCCAGGCGCTGTACGAGAACGTCGCCTACGATGCCGACGGCCAGCTCCTGACCGCCACCTATCAGGACTATTGCATCCCGCGCGCCGACGACGTGCCGCCGATCGTGGTCACGCTCGACGATTCCGCGCCGTGCAAGACCAACCCGCTGGGCGCCAAGGGCTGCGGCGAATCCGGCGCCATCGGCGGCCCGCCCTGCGTCACCAACGGCGTGATGGACGCACTGTTCGAGCTCGGGATCACCAATTTGCAGACGCCGCTGACGCCGGAGAAGGTGTGGGCGGCGATCTCCGAGGCGAAGGCGGCAAAGGTCAAAGCGCCGGCCTGAGCGAGCGCGCGGGACGCTCCCGCGCCGGACGTGCTCCTGTTGCGTCGCTCAACGCGCCGATCTGCGCCGGGCTGTTCGGTGACGAGGGCGGCGAGGGTTACGCCCGCATCTGGTCGCGCCCCTGCATGCGCAGCGGCGACTGATCTTGCTGCCGTCATAGCTCGCCATTCCGCGGGCAGCCCGTCAGGGCTGAATCCGGAATCTCGAGATTTTCGGTGCAATTGTGCACCTGAGGGGACGATGCTGTCGGATCGCGCCGCCACGCTCGGCAAGACAGCGATCTCATGCGAATCGTCGCGGCGCCGCGACCGACGATGATTGACCCAGATCAAGGTCGCCGACTCGCACTCGCCTCTAGATTGTATTGAACACGACGAGGAGCGCGACCATGCGGCGGTGTGCGGGCGTGATGAGCGGGGCGATGGCTTTGGCAATCGTCGTGTTTGGATCATCTCTGGCGGACGCGTGTTCGCGCGTCCTCTGGGCCGATAATGGTCAGGCCGTTGTCACCGGGCGCAACATGGATTGGCCCGAAGACATGCGCACCGATCTCTGGGCCTTCCCGCGCGGCCTTGCGCGCAAAGGCGAGAGCGGCGACGACAACGAACTGAGCTGGACGTCGAAATACGGCAGCGTCGGCGGGGCGGTTTATAATCTGGCGATCGCCGACGGCATGAATGAAAAAGGTCTTGTCGCCAACCTGCTGTGGCTCTCCGAGAGCGATTACGGAAAGCGCGATCTCAAGCGCCCCGGCCTCGCGCTGTCGCTATGGGCGCAATACAACCTCGACAACTTTGCCACCGTTGCCGAGGCGGTGGCCGACATCGAAACCGGTCGCTATCAACTCATCGCCGCCGGCATGCCCGGATACGCGACGGCGACCGTGCATCTGTCGCTTTCGGACGCGACGGGCGATTCGGCGATCATCGAAATCGTCGATGGCGGCAAGGTGCGCGTTCATCACGACCGCCGCTATCTGGTCATGACGAACTCGCCGCCCTTCCCCGAGCAACTCGCCAATCTGAAGAAATACCACGTCTTTGGCGGCACCGAAGCGCTGCCGGGGACGAGCGAAGCGGCCGACCGCTTCGTCCGCGCCGCCTATTACATCCAGAACCAGACCAAGCCGTCGGACACCCGCCAGACCGTGGCCCGCATGTTGTCGGTCATGCGCAACGTGGCGCAGCCTTTCGTGCGGCCAGACCCGAAGCGGCCGGAGGCGTCGCACACGATCTGGCGTGCCGTCGCCGACTCGACCGACCGGCTCTATTTCTTCGAATCGACACTCAGCCCGAACATCGTCTGGGTCAACTTGCCGCTGTTGGACCTTTCCGTCGGCGCTCCGATCCGCAAGCTCGACCTGTCCGGGGCGGACAGGGATCTGGTCGGCGAGGTGAGCAGCCAGTTCAAGCCGGCCGCGCCGCTGGAATTCAAGAAAGGCGGCTCCTGACAGGGCAGAGCCCTACGGACAGATACAACGTCATCTTTATATCCGCGTTGTGGCGCTCGCACGCCGCGCGACATGACTGCGGAGCGCTCGCCGTGAAGCCCTGCCACCGCACTGGGCTGGAAGCGCCGCGCCGTTTGTTAAGGACGGATTGTGGTGCATTGCTGCACTGAGGCTATGCGCCGGCGATGCTACCGCATTAGAGTATTCGTGCCACATCAGCACCTCTTGCTTTGGTCATGCCATGATCACGCACGACAGCGGCCCGGATGCCGACCGCAAGGTAAGGATTTCTCCGGTCAACTCGCACAATGAGTGGGATCCACTCGAGGAAGTGATTGTCGGAAGGCTCGAAGGCGCGACGATTCCATCCGCTCATCCGGTCGTCGCCTGTAACATTCCGGGAATGGCTGCACGGGCGCAAGCGCTGCTCGGGGGCTTTCGCTATCCAAGGATGCTGATTGAACCGGCTCAGCGCGAGCTCGATGGCTTTATTGCGCTGTTGCAGTCGCTTGGCGTGGTGGTCACCCGGCCGGAACCGGTTGATTTCAAGAAGCGCTTCAGCACGCCCGAATGGTCTTCGCGCGGTTTCTGCAACTCCTGCCCGCGCGATAGCATGCTGGTGATCGGAGACGAAATCATTGAAACGCCTATGGCGTGGCCCAGCCGCTATTTCGAGACCCATTCCTTTCGTCCGGTCCTGAAGGACTATTTCCGTCGCGGCGCCCGCTGGACTGCCGCGCCACGGCCGCAACTCACGGACGAACTGTATAACGCCGATTTCAGACGGCCCGAAAACGGTGAGCCGATGTCATATATTCTGACTGAATTCGAACCGGTGTTCGACGCTGCCGATTTCGTCCGCTGCGGGCGCGATCTGTTTGTAACCCTCAGCAATGTCACCAATGCATCCGGCATCGAATGGCTGCGCCGCCATCTCGGCGACGGCTATCGCATCCACGAGATCGAGAGCCGCTGTCGTAGCCCGATGCACATCGACACGACCATTTTGCCGCTGGGGCCGGGCAGGCTTCTGATCAATCCCGAATACATCGACGTCAGCCGCCTCCCGGACATACTGAAGAAATGGGACATTCTCGTCGCTCCCGAGCCTGATCCGATCACCGATCGCTTGCTCAATATCACGTCGCTCTGCGGAAAATGGCTCAACATGAATGTACTGATGGTGGACGAAAAGCGCATCATCGTTGATCCGCATCATGTGCGAACGATGCGTGCGATCGAGCAATGGGGTTTCGAGCCGATCCCCTGCGAATTCCTGCATTACGCCGCATTTGGCGGCGCATTCCATTGCGCGACACTCGACATCAGGCGGCGCGGGGCCCTCGAGAGCTATTTTTGAGGATTGGCACGCCTATCCGGACTCGAGGCGCAGTCCGACGATTCCAAGTACAATGAGACCAATCGAGGCGAGCCGGGTCGCGGTCGTCGGCTCGTCGAACAGATAGATTCCGAAGAGAGTGGCGACGGCGATGCTCGCGCCGGTCCACGCGGCGTAGGCCGTGCCCATCGGGATCGTCTTCACGGCGAGGCCAAGACAACCGACGCTGGCGCCCATAAAACCCACGGTGACCAGGATCGACGGCAGGCGCGAGAGACCTTCGGAATATTTGAGAGCGATCAGCCAACCCACCTCGCAAAGGCTGCCAATGAATAAGATCACCCAGGCCATGAGAGGTTCTCCCAAAAGATGGGCTTAACGATCCTCGACGGAGTTCGTGTCAGAATTCCACGGTCTCGCTATTCTGCCAACTCATTCCGCCAAGCCTTTACACTTTGCAAGTGCACGCTGGAATGCTCCCGGCCTTCCCTGCGCCCTCTCGATCTTCGAAAGGGCATGTCGATCGCAAGACTCGGGCGTGATCCGCCGCGGGACGACGACGTCATGTCTGCTGCTGTTTGAGCTGTGAATCTGGACGTGGATCGACTGCCGTCGACCGATCCACCGGCAGCTCCAGTCGCACACTGAAGTCGCCTGCCACTCCGCTGAACCGCAGACGGCCGCCATGGGCCTGCGCGACCTCGCTCGCAATGGCGAGGCCGAGGCCTGAGCCGTGGGAGCCGTCGCCCTTCTGGAACGGGGTCAGCAGGCGTTGCTGCGCGTCGGCTGCGATCCCAGGTCCGTCGTCCCAGACCATGATCGCAACATGCGTCGCGGTTCTTCCCACCGTCACCATCAGCCGGGTCCGCGCGCCATGCGCCAGCGCGTTGTGGATGAGATTGGCGAGCGCCTCGCGCAGGCTGATGGCGTCGGCGGCGAGCATCACCTCGTCCTCCGATGGCACGAAGCTGACGGAGACCTCGCGATCGAGAGAGAGCGGCACGCTCTGCGACAGCACCGATTTCGCCAGCGCGTTGATATCGACCGCGGCGAAGCGCGGTGCCTGGGCGCGGTGCTGGATCATGGCGTGATCGAGCAGTTGGCTGGTGAGGCGGGCGAGATCCGCGATGCGACCGCGCAGCCTGTCGAGCGCCTTCGGGTCCTTGGTCTGATCGCTCAGCAGCTCGACCTCAGCATCGATCGCCGCCAGCGGCGTGCGCAGCTGGTGGGTGGCGTCGGCGATGAAGCGCTGCATCAGCGCGATGCGCTCGGCGAGGCGCTGCATGAAGCCGTCGATCGCGCCGACCAGCGCGCGCACCTCGCGCGGCGGCGTGATCGCGATCGGGCTGAGATCGTCCGGCCGTCGCTTGACGATCTCGGCCTCGATCCGCGTCAGCGGCGCGAACACCAGCCGCAGGCAGAGCGCAGTCGCCACCAGCGCCAGCAGGCTCATCGCAGCGATCAGGCCGATCGCCTTGGAGGCGAGATCCCAGGTCAGCGCGTCGCGGGCGCGCAGGGTCTGCGCCAGCACGATCTCGCTCCAGCCGTCGCCGGGCGCGCCGTCGAGCTTGCGCGCCACGGCCGCGATGCGCACCGCCTGGTCGCGATAGATGCCGTCTCGCAGGACGACGCCCTCACGCAGCGCCCTGGCGGGCGCGGTGACGGCGAGATCGTCATAGCCGGCGACGACGACGCCGCGCGGATCGGTGACGCGATAGAACACGAGGTCATAGGCCGACAATGTCGCAAACGCCGCCGCCGGCGGATCCAGCGTCACGACGCCACCCTGCATGTAGATGTTCTCGGCGATCTGCACGGCGCCGCCGGCGAGCAGCTTGTCATAGGCGTCGCGCGCGGCGGTGGCTGCATATTGCCAGGCGGCGAGGCTCAGCACGACGGCGCCGACGGCCAGGATCGCGCCGATCGCGATCAGCAGCCGCGCGCGCAGCGAGGTCCTGAGGTCACGAAGCGTGGAGCTGATAGCCAAGGCCGCGCTCGGTCTTGATCTCGACGGATGTCGCCGCCAGCTTGCGCCTGAGACGCGCGACGAACTGCTCGACGGCGTTGGGGCTCGGATCCTGGTCGAAGCTGAAGAGCTGCTCGACCAGCTCCTCCTTGGCGACGTAACGCCCAGGGCGTGCGGCGAGGATTTCCAGCACGGTCAGCTCGCGCCGCGTCAGGTCCAGCGGTTGGCCGGCGACGCTGGCGGTGCGCCCGGCGCGGTCGATCACCAGCGGCCCCAGGGTCAGCAGATTGTCGGACTGGCCGGCGGCCCGGCGCAGCAGCGCCCGCGCCCGCGCCTCCAGCTCGCGATAGTCGAACGGCTTGATCAGGTAGTCGTCGGCGCCGAGGTCGAGCGCGCCGATCCGGTCGTCGACCGCCGAGCGCGCGGTCAGCACCAGCACCGGCGTGCGCAGGCCGCGCTTGCGCAGGTGCTTGAGCACGGCAAAGCCGTCCATGTTCGGCAGCATCACGTCGAGCACGATAAGGTCATAGGTCTGCACCTCGATCAGCTCGCTCGCGGTGCGGCCGTCCTTTTCCCAGTCGACGGCATAGCCGATCCGTTCGAACCGGCTGGTCACGGCGGCGCCGATCTCGGGCGTGTCTTCCACCAGCAGGATGCGCAAGGTCTTGTTGTCCGCCTCGGAGTCAGGTTCGCGTCAGTCTCCTCCTCTATCACTTCGAATAAGGGCGCCGAAGTGCACCGAGCGAAATTTCGCATTGCAATATAAAGGAGGGGAGGACGATGACCGTCCATCAATCGCCATCTCAGTTCGAGCCGCTGCTCTCGGTCGAGGGCGTGACGCTCCAGTACAAGACGCCGGACACCTTGGTCACGGCGACCTACCGCGTCGACTTCAAGGTCTTCGATTCCGACCGTTTCGTGCTGCTCGGCCCCTCCGGCTGCGGCAAATCCACGCTTCTCAAGGCGATCGGCGGCTATCTGAAGCCGACCGAGGGCCGCATCCGCCTCAAGGGCCACGATGTCAGCGAGCCCGGCCCGGACCGCATGATGGTATTCCAGGAGTTCGACCAGCTGCTGCCGTGGAAGACGGTGCGCGAGAACGTCGTGTTCGCGCTGACCGCCAGCGGCCGGCTCGGCACCGCGGAAGCCAACGAGCGCGCCAAGTCCTATATCGACAAGGTCGGCCTCACCAAGTTCATCGACTCCTATCCGCATATGCTCTCCGGCGGCATGAAGCAGCGGGTCGCGATCGCCAGGGGCATGGCGATGGAGCCCGACGTGCTCTTGATGGACGAGCCGTTCGCCGCCTTGGACGCGCTGACCCGGCGCAAGATGCAGGACGAGCTGCTGCAGCTCTGGCAGGACACCCGCTTCACCGTGCTGTTCGTGACGCATTCGATCGAGGAGGCGATCAAGATCGGCTCCCGCATCCTGCTGCTGTCGCCGCATCCCGGCCGCGTCCGCGCCGAGCTCAACAGCGTGCCGCCGGGCACGATGGGCTCGCCCGAACAGGTCGCCCTCGAAGGGCGCATCAACGACATGCTGTTCGGCCAACACTGAGACGAGGAGAGCATCCATGAGCGAGACGCTGGCGCTGCGCCCCGAAATCGTCAATGCAGACACGCCCCTCGGCGACGTCAAGGTCGAGGCGAGCCTGTCCTGGCTGGAACGCATCTACCACGTCGGTGCGGTCCGCAAGGCCATCATCCTGGTGGCGCTCGCCGCGCTGTGGCAGGCCTATGGCCTGTGGCTCGGCAATCCCCTGTTGTTTCCGACCTTCACCGACACGCTCTCAGCCTTCTTCGAGAACATCGGCAACGGCATCATCCCTGCGCGCACCCTCGTGTCGCTGGAGACGCTGCTGATCGGCTACGGCATCGGCATCGCGCTGGCGGCCGTGCTGACCACGATCGCGATCGGCTCGCGGATCGGCGCCGACATGCTGGAGGCGCTGACCTCGATGTTCAATCCGCTGCCGGCGATCGCATTGCTGCCGCTGGCGCTGATCTGGTTCGGCCTCGGCAAGGGCAGCATCATCTTCGTGCTGGTGCATTCGGTGTTGTGGGCGATCGCGCTCAACACCCATTCCGGCTTCCGCTCGGTGTCGAACACCTTGCGCATGGTCGGCCTGAACTACGGCCTGCGCGGGTTGAAGCTGGTGCGCTTCATCCTGATCCCCGCCGCATTTCCGGCCATCCTCACCGGCCTGAAGGTGGGCTGGGCCTTCGCTTGGCGCACCCTGATCGCGGCCGAGCTGGTGTTCGGCGTGTCCTCGGGGTCCGGCGGCCTCGGCTGGTTCATCTTCGAGAACCGCAACCAGTTGGAGACGGCCAACGTCTTCGCCGGCCTGTTCACCGTGATCTTCATCGGCCTCGTCGTCGAGAACGTCGTGTTCGCGACCATCGAGCGCAAGACGGTGCGGCGCTGGGGCATGCAGCACTGAATTTCGAGTTATAAGCACAACAACAGGGAAGGAGACGACCATGTCCTGGAGCAAATCATTCACGGCCGCCGCGCTCGGCCTCACCGCGCTGCTCGGCGCCACCGGTGCTTCGCAGGCCGAGGTCAAGGAGATCAGGCTCTCCAAGGGCTACGGCATCCTCTATCTGCCGCTGATCGTGATGGAGGATCAGAAGCTGATGGAGAAGCAGGCGGAGAAGGCCGGGCTCGGTCCGTTCAAGGTTAACTGGCAGATGCTCGACGGCGGCAACATCATCAACGACGCGATGATGGCCGGCTCGCTCGACATCGCCGGCACCGGCGCCCCCGGCTTCATCACGCTGTGGGCCAAGGCCAAGGGCATTCCGGCGGTGGAGGTGGTCGGCGTCAGCGGCCTCAGCTCGACCTCGCTGTGGATGAATACCAACAATCCTGAGATCAAGTCGCTGAAGGATTTCAAGCCGAGCGACAAGATCGCCCTGCCGGGCATCAAGACCTCGCTGTCGGCGGTCATGCTGCAGATGATGGCGGCGCAGGAGTTCGGCAAGGAGAATTACGCCAAGCTCGATCCGATGACCGTCGGCCTGCCGCATCCGGAGGCGCTGGCGGCGCTCACCTCGGGCAAGACCGAGATCACGGCGCATTTCACCTCGCCGCCGTTCTCCTACATCGAGCTGAAGGATTCGAAGATTCGCCGCGTTGCCAATTCCGCCGACGTGCTCGGACGGATGACGATGGACGTGGTGTTCGCGCCCAAGCGCTTCGTCGACGCCAATCCCAAGGTCGTGCAGGCGTTCCTCGACGCGCTCGACGAGGCCTGCACGCTGATCGCCAACGACAAGGCTGCCGCGGCCGAGATCTATGCCCGCACCGCCAAGGTGAAGACCACCAAGGAGGACGTGCTGGAGATGCTGCAGGACAAGGACACCTGGTTCTCGTCGACGCCGGAGGGCGTGCTGAAGATCGCCGAGTTCATGCACGGCGTCGGCTCGATCAAGGTCAAACCGGCGAGCTGGCAGGACATGTTCGTGACCCAGCTACGCGACCGCAAGGGCAGTTGAGCGTAAGCGCCTATGGTGTCGTCCGGGGCGCGCGGATGCCCCGGAATGACGGGGTGTGTGGTTGGCGCAGGCCCATCATCCAGCCGCGAGTCCCGCTGCAAAGACGACATTGCCTCTCTCCGCGGGTCATTCCGCGCGAATGACCCGCATCCGCGGCAGACCCGGAACCTCCCTGAACCGACGCACCGGCCGCCGCGACCCATGTCCGGCGGCCGGCTGCCGTCATTGCGCCGTCGCCAAAGCTGTGCTGTGTGAAGGCGGTACAACCGGATGAAGAGGGGGACGCGCGATGCGGAGATTGCTGACCGTGCTGGCGGCACTGATGACGCTGAGCCTGACCAATTGCGGCTACAACGCCATCCAGACCAATGACGAGCAGGTCAAGGCGGCTTGGTCCGAGGTCGTCAACCAGTATCAACGCCGCGCCGACCTCGTGCCCAACCTGGTCAACAGCGTGAAGGGTTTTGCCCAGCAGGAGAAGGACGTGCTGCTCGGCGTCACCAACGCCCGCGCCAAGGTCGGCAGCGTGCAGGCCACGCCCGACGTCGTCAACGATCCCGCGGCGCTGCAGAAGTTCCAGGCGGCGCAGAGCGAACTGACCGGAGCATTGTCGCGGCTGCTGGTCGTCACCGAGAATTACCCCCAGCTCAAATCGGACGCGCTGTTCCGCGACCTGATGTCCCAGCTCGAAGGCACCGAGAACCGCATCACGGTGGCGCGCAACCGCTACATCAAGGCGGTGCAGGAGTACAACGTCGGCATCCGCACCTTCCCGAACAACCTGACCGCGATGGTCTTCGGCTACAAGGAAAAGGCCAACTTCACCGTCGAGAACGAGCGCGAGATATCGGTCGCGCCGAAGGTCGATTTCAACGCGCCGTCGCCTGCGCCGTCGAAATAGCCGGAGCAGGGAATCGTGCGTGCGCTGCCGGTCCTCAAGGCGCTGCTTGCGGCGCTGCTCGTCTGCTTCGCCACGATGGTGCTGGCCGACGTCGCGGTGCCGCAGCTCACCGGCCGCGTCGTCGACCAGACCGGCACGCTGTCCTCCTCGGACATCGCAGGCCTTACGCAGAAGCTGAAGGACCTGGAAACCCGCAAGGGCAGCCAGGTCGCGGTGCTGATCGTGCCGACGACGCAGCCGGAGACCATCGAGCAGTTTTCGCTCCGCGTCGTCGAGACCTGGAAGATCGGGCGCAAGAAGGTCGACGACGGCGCGCTGCTGGTGATCGCCAAGAACGACCGCAAGCTGCGCATCGAGGTCGGCTACGGCCTCGAAGGTAGCCTCACCGACGTCACCGCGCGGCGCATCATCGACGAGGTCATCACGCCAAGATTTCGCAGCGGCGATTTCGCCGGCGGCATCGACGCCGGCGTCGACCGCATCATCGGCGTGATCAATGGCGAGAGTCTGCCGGTGCCGCAGCCGCAGGCCTCGCACGGCACGGATATTGATATCGACACCATCTCCTCGTTCGCACCTGTCGCCTTCTTCGGTGCGATCTTTATTGGTGGCGTGCTGCGGGCCTTGTTCGGGCGGCTGCTGGGTTCGCTTGCGACCGGCGGCGCGCTGGGGATTCTGACCTGGGTGCTCGTGGGATCGATCACGCTTGCGCTGCTGTCCAGCGTGGCCGGCATCGTCATTGCCTTCATCGCCGGCGGCTTGTCCTCGTCGATGCCGACGTCGGGCGGGCGCCGCGGCAGCGGCTGGTCGAGCGGCTCGTCATCCGGCGGCTGGAGCAGCGGCAGCTCGAGCGACAGCGGCAGCTTCTCGGGCGGCGGCGGCAGTTTTGGTGGCGGCGGCGCCTCGGGCAACTGGTGAGGACGAGGCGCGCGACCATGAGCATCAGGCGGATCGGCCGGCATCTCCTGCATCATCACTGGCAGCTGAAGCGCATCTTCACGCCGGCTGTGCTGGCACGCATCGAGCAGGCGATCAAGGACGGCGAGCGCACCCATGCCGGCCAGCTTCGCTTCGTCGTCGAGGGCGCGCTCGACGGCCGGCCGTTGTGGCGCGACCAGCCGCCGCGCGAGCGCGCGCTGGACATCTTTTCCAACCTGCGGATCTGGGACACCGCGCACAACAATGGCGTCCTGATCTACCTGCTCTTGGCCGATCGCGACGTCGAGATCATCGCCGATCGCGGCATTCATCGACATGTCGGCGCCGAAGGCTGGGAGACGATCTGCCGCGCGATGGAAGCGGAGTTTCGCGCAGGCCGCTTTGAGCGGGGCGTGGTCGATGGCATTGCCGCGGTGTCACGCGAGCTCGCCAGGCACTACCCGCCGCATGCCGGCGATCCCAACGAGCTGCCCGACACACCAGTGGTGCTTTAGCTCCGATCATACGGGTCGCGCTCACTTGCCGGTCGCGCTCATCCTGGCTGGACGTGAGCGCGCACCCCTCTCGCCAATGATGCGGATGGAAAATACGTCCACAACTCACGCCGCCGCAGCTCATGCGCCGTAGCGTTCCGCCATCGCCCGCGCCAGCTCGGCCATTTTCGCACGCAGCTCGGGCGGGTCGAGCACCTCGGCCTCGGGCCCGAAGCGCAGCAGCTCGCCGGCGGCATGCCACAGCGTCGTTCCGATCGGGATCGTCACGATGCGCCAGCCGTCGGCATCGGTGTCGTCGGCGAGGCGCGTGCGGGCGCGCACGTAAGGCTGGCTCCACACCTCCAGCAGCTTCACACCGAGCGCTGACAGGCGCACCGTCGCCTGCTTCGGATGCAGCTCCGCCTCCAGCCGCTCCGTCGCGGCGCGCCAATAGGCGGCGAGGTCAAAGTCTGCAGGTCGCGCGAAGCACTCGTCGGTCACGGCACAGTCGAGAATGCGCGCGACGCGATAGGTGCGCACGCTGCGCTCGACCTGCCCGGCGAGATACCAATTGCCGCCCTTCAGCACGAGGCCGAGCGGCGCGACGCGGCGGCGCTTCTCGGCACGCCAGGTCTGATAGCGGACGTCGACCATGACGTCGCGGAGCAGGGCGTCGGCAATGGCGCGCAGATGCGTCGGCTCCTCGGACTCGCCGAACCAGCCAGGCGCGTCGAGATGGAAGCGCGCCTGCATGCGGCCGGCATTGGCGCGCAGGCTTTGCGGCAGTGCCGCCACCAGCTTGGTCTGCGCCGCGCTCATCGCGCCATCGAGCCCGAGCGCGGCGGCGGGGCCCGGCAGGCCCGCCATGAACAGTGCGTCGGTTTCCGTCGGCGACAGCCCGTTCAGCCGCACGCGATAGCCGTCGAGCAGGCGGAATCCGCCTTCGGCGCCGCGCTCGGCATAGACCGGGATGCCCGCCGCGGCGAGCGCGTCGATGTCGCGATAGATCGTGCGCACCGAGACCTCGCAGGCGCCTGCGAGTTCGGGCGCCGTGACCTGTCCCTTGGCCTGCAAGGTGGTGAGGATGGAGAGCAGCCGGCTCGCGCGCATGCCCTTCTTTAAACATACCTGACACACCTTGTCAGGTATGGTGTGCGACAAGCCAGCACCGCAGCCGGCAATGGGAGGACACCATCATGACCGCCGACGACAAGATCACGCTGTATTACTCGCCGCAGACCCGCGCCGCCGGCACCCGCGTCCTGCTCGAGGAGCTGGGCGCGCCCTACGATCTGCATGTCCTCAACATGAAAGCGGGCGAGCAGCGCAAGCCGGAGTTCCTGGCCGTCAATCCGCTCGGCAAGGTGCCGACGATCGGGCATCGCGGCCAGATCGTGACCGAGCAGGTCGCGATCTTCATCTATCTCGCCGATCTGTTTCCGCAAGCGGGGCTGACGCCGGCGCTCGACGATGCCATGCGCGGGCCCTATCTGCGCTGGATCGCCTATTACGGTGCGTCGTTCGAGCCCGCCGTGATCGACCATTTCATGAAGCGCGAACCGGCTCCGATCACGCAGTCACCCTATGCCGACTACGATACGATGCTGGGCGCGCTGGAGCAGCAGCTCGCCAAGGGGCCGTATCTCCTCGGCGAGCGCATGACCGCCGCCGACGTGTTGTGGGGCGTCGCCTTCAACTGGACCATGATGTTCGGCGTCGTGCCGCGCAAGGACGTGTTCGCGCGTTACGCCGAGCGCATCACCCAGCGTCCGGCGTTCCAGCGCGTCACCGCCGCGGATGCCGAGATGGCGGCCCAGCACGCGGCCGCCCCCGGCGTTTGAGCGCCAGCATCGACGCAATCGAGCGAGGTCCCGCCGGCAACGGGACCTCACTGATGTGATTGCACGTTGTCCGGCAGGCGCAGCTCGCCAAATGCCGGGCTTCCCGCGGCGGCGTCGCTAGTTCAGGCTGATCCCCGTGAGCGGCGTGCCGTCGACGCCGTTGTTGCTGATTGCGTTGTTCTTGAAGGACGAGACGGAGCCGCCGCCGGTCTGGACGACGCCGTTGGAATTGCCCTGGATGACGGAATTTCCCAACGTCACGATGGCGCCGCTGCCGCTCGCCAGAACGCCGGTGTTGTTGAACTCGGAGGTCAGCCGGTCGAGAAACACGCCCATCCCCGGCTTTCCGGCCGGGACCGTGGCGGATATCCCGGCATTGCCATTTTCGATGGCCTTGGTGTTAGAGACGAGCACGCTGATCGCGCTGCTCGAATTCGCGGTCGAGACCGTGACGCCGAACGCGGACGCCTTGAGCGAGGAGTCCGCGATCACCACCTGGGCCGCACCGGTCGGCGCGACCGAGATCGCGCTTTGCGAGAAGTTCTCGAAGGTACAGTTCTCGACGACGAGCTTTCGGCCGGCCAGGAAATTGACGCCATTGAGGCCGAGGGTCGTGCCGGCGCCGTTGATGCTCAAATTGCGCAGGATGATGACGTCGTTGGCGCCGGCATTCACGTTGATGCCGTTGGTCGCCGATGCCAGGATCGAGGCCATCGTCCCCCCGCCGTCGATCGTGATCGATTTGGTGATCGTGACGGCGCCGTAGCCGCCGGGATCGAGCACGTCGATCTCACCGCCCGCGGCGGTCTTCGAGATCGCTCCGGCGAAGGTCTTGCAGGGCGCCGTGCGGCTGCACGGGTTGACGTCGTCGCCGACGCCGGACACCCAGGTCCGCGTCGCCTGCGCGTGAGCCTCTGGCGAGGCAAGGATCAAAAACGCGGCGCACAAAAATCCGATCGAAGAAATGAGCTTTCGCATGAGCGCTCCCCTTGAAATGCTGGAAATGAAAAATAGCCCGAACGCAGAGTATTAGTCTACGAAAGCAACCAGAGCGTTCATCGAAAACGGCGGGCTGTACGGGACATTATGCAATCGGTGGTTGCCGCTTCGGCCGGAGGTGATTTCGCTGACGGTGCACGCCTTCCATCTGTCGATTGCATTGCAGGACTACAACATTCGCGAGCCTGCAGTCGCCCATCGCCCACCCACCCGACGGGCAATTCCGGCAATCCGTCCATGCGCCAACTGCCCGTCGAGCCAGTTTGTCGCATGTGCGCCGCCTTGCAGCGTCGGGCAAATCACGACGATGATCCCGGCCATCCCGTTCGCGATGAGGAGGGGCGGCTCGGCCGATCGTCACGAGGCGTAGCAGCGGGGAGCGGTGGCCGTATCAGGCTTGGGGCTCTGCGCGAGCGGGCCGGCGAGCAAGCGAGGTACGGACGGTCAAGTCGTAGGGTCCTGGCATCCCGACGCCGATGCCAAGTTCGCATGCAGGCTTCGCCTCGTGCGGATGACGGTGACCAGAAAGCCCGGCGCACCGGGGAGACTACGAAGCAGCCGTAACGCCATCGCGCAGGGAGGGCCGGGTCGTTCCGGCTGAACCTGTGGTTCCTGCCCCGTGCAATCTTTCCGCACGGGGGCCACGGGTGCCAGTCGGCACCCGGCCTTCCCTGCACCCTCCGACCGATCCGGAGGGAATGATGGTCAAAGCTCGGGTGCAATCGCGCCGCGAGAGCGGCTCTGTTTGACTCCGCGTTTGACTCTGCGTCGACCACGCTGTGCCGCGTGCCGATCGTGCCTGCTGCCGCCGGATGGGGCCCCCAGAGCTGAATATTCGGGCACCGCTCGCCACATCTGCTCCACTTTGTCGGCGCAAATCCGCCCGGTATGAATCCCTAAAACTCAGGTAAGCCCTGCAAAAGTAAGATTTTGGCAATCAATCGAACGCTAACTAAGGTTACCAAGTGCTCAACGTCATGCGGAGACTCTGAACGTGAGCGACCAAAAGCCCGAGCGGGCCAGCCTTGGCGTGGCCGGTACGACTGGCGCGGCCAGTGCGAGTGTCGACCCGATGCCGAAGACATCCGCAGTCCCCGATGCAGTCGACCTGGCCGTGCCTGCGATCGCGACCGTCGCCCCGCCCATGATCGCGCCGGATCACGAAGCGCCGGCGGCTGACCGTCCGGGCATCGACCCGAAGGCGAAGATCGTGGAAGCGGTGACCGCGCCCGGGCCACAGCCGGAGGCCAGCCAGTCCGAGATCAAGACCGAGGTGATGGCCGACACCGAGATCGGGACGACCAAGGTCGAGCCGGTCAAGCCCGAGCAGGTCAAGGTCGAAACCCTCACGGCCGAGCAGGAAAAAATCGAGCCCTCCAAGATCGAAGCGGTGAAGCCGGAGCGAGCCAAACCCGAGCCCGCGCGGCTCGACCTGGTCAAGTCCGACAAGGGCAAATCCGACAAGGTCAAGCCGGAGCTGACCAAGCCCCAGGCGGTGGGGGGCAACGTTGCGGCGCCGGGCAAAGTCGAAGCTGCAGTGGCCTCGAGTGCTGCGAAACCTCCCTCGACGATCCTGGATCTGATCAGGACGGAGCCGGTCAAGTCGGACCCGATCAAGACGGCTGCGGCCGGTGAGCTCCTCAAGGTCGAGACACCAAAGCTGTCGATGCTCGCGGCCAATGCGCCGAAAGTCGGCCCGATGGCAGCGGCCGCGCCGAAGCCGGAGACGGCCATCAAGCCGGACGCGCCGATCAAGTCGGTGGCTGCCACCAAGACAGAAGCCGTCGTTCGGCCTGAGCCGGCTGCCAAGCCGGAGACTGTTGCCAAGTCGGATGCCAAACCGGATGCCAAGTCGGAGCCCGTTGCCAAGCAGGCATCCGCGGCCAAACCCGGGGCGTCCGCGACGCGCCCGGTCACGCCAGTCCAGGCGGATGCCGGACCGGCGACCAGGGCGGGTGCTTTTGCCGCGGTCGACAAGGCCGCGGCCTGGGCCAAAGCGAAGTTCAAGACCGAGCCCTTCAAGTTCAATGCGGCGTCCAAGCCGGCGGCCGCTGCCGCAACGGCGGCCAGCACGGCCGCTGCGGGAGCGACGCTGCCACCTCCGCAACCGGGCCAGACCCCGCCGCCGCATGCCGCAAACGGCAGGCTCGGCCTACCGGCCATGGCTGCGATCCTGCTGCTGTCGATGGTTGTCGGCGGCGTTGCCGGTGGTCTGGTCACGGCCAAATTCGTCACGCGCTCCGGCGGCGGCGACGCGGCCGATGCGACGGCCGGCGAGGCTGCAGACTCCACGCTTGGCGCGACCGTGGCGCGAATCGACAATGATGTCGCCGCGCTGAAGGCGAGCCTCGACCAGACCAATCAGACGAGCCTCGTCGAGCTCAACAAGTCCGCGGAGCGTCTCGACCGGCTCGAGAAGATCCTGGGTGACCTGTCGACGAAATCGTCGGCCAAGCCGAGCGAGTTGCAGCGTCTGAGCGAGGCCGTGGACCGGCTGCGCGCCGCGCAGGCGTCCGCGACCGCGCAGGCCCCCGCGCGTGACAGCGCCGCGTCCGCGCCGCAGGCGGTGGGTGCGATCAATGCGGCGGCGCCGCCCGCGGGCGTGGCGAGCCGGGCCGACGCGGCCAGGACCGCCGAGGCAGCCAGGACGGAGGCAGTCCGTACCGAGGCGAGCCGGGCCGAGCCGGCCAGGGCGGAGACCGCTCGCCCCGAGCCGAACCGCACGGAGGCCACCAAGCCCAAGGTCGTCGAGGGCTGGGTGTTGCGCGACGTCGGTCGTGGCGGCGCGCTGATCGAGGGCCGCGGTGGCCTCTACGAGGTCTATGCCGGCGATCCCGTGCCGGGCCTCGGCAAGGTCGACGCGATTCGCAAGCAGGACGGTCGCTGGGTGGTCGTCACCACCAAGGGGCTTGTCGTCGCACGCTGACGGACCATCTGTTTTTGGAGACGAATCTGGACGAGGCGCCTCACCGCGACGTGAGGCGCCTCGTCGCACAATTGTCCGAAGCCGCCCGCCTTTCGGCTATCTTCGAGGACTAGCAGGCCCTCAATTGCATGTTCGTGGAAGTGAGGAGGCGCGTCTTGCGACTGTCGGTATTCGGCCTTGTCATGCTGTGCTGCGGCCCGCTCGCTCATGCGGACGAGAGCCCGCCGGTCGAGCGCGGCGCCGCCATCCTCGAGCCGTTCGCGCTGCGTGAGCTCGACAACGGCGCGTTCGGCCTCGGGAAGATGCTTGCGCACGCCAGTGATGCGCCGCTGACCGACGCGGCGTTGTTTGCGCTGCCGTCGATGATGCCCGTACGCAAGGCGCTCGACACGGAGTTCGACCGCTACGTCGACAAGCACAAGACGACGTTGCCGAACGAGAGCATCGGCGTCGGTACGTCCTACGCGTTCCAGCTGTTCGACCGCACCGTGCTCGATTCGCCCGATGCCCGCTTCGTGCTGGCCGGCGTCGTCAATCGCATGGATCGCGCCTTCGTCGATCCCGATCATTGCGGCGAGGTGCGGCTGCTGTACCGCCTGACGCGGACCACGCCGCCCGAGGCCAAAGATGGCGAGGTCGCCTCGCCGCGGCTGCCGATGACGCTCAACATCGTGCTCAAGGCGCGCAGCGATGCGGAGGCCAAGAGCAATTCGCCGAGTTGTGCCGAGATCGCCAAGCGGTGGCTGGCGACGTCCGATCTGCAACTGACCGGGCCTGAGCTTGCCGCGAAGCTGACGGCGCCGGACGGCCCGCTGGCGCTGATCAGGTCGGAGAACATCCATCGCATCGAGACCAACCTGCAGATCGCGCATGCGCCGAAATCGGCGATCCGCGATTTCCGCACCGACTACATGATGAAGGTGTTCGACTATCAGGCCGCGAGCGGGACGTTCGAGGAGGCGGTGCTGGAGGATCAGGTCGATCGCGACCGGCTGCTGGCGGATGCCGCGCTGGCGCGCGAGTTCAAGGCCTGGCTGCTCGACCCCGTCCATCTCGGTGAGCTCGACCGCGGCACCGCGGTGATCCCCGAGCAGTTCCTGGCCAAGGTTGCGGTGGCGCCGACCCCGGTCGGATTCGTCAATTCCGATCTGCTGCCGGCCTACGGGCTGGTGCAGGGGAGCGCGGCCGGGCAGGGCGCGGTGTTCACCGAGGCCGACGTGGTCGGTGCGCTGGAGAAGGCGGCCGCGCAGGGCATCGTGCTGCAGAACATCCGGTCGGTCGCGGGCTTCGAGCGACGCCTCAACGATTCGAGCTGCGGCGGCTGCCATCAGACCCGCGGCATCGGCGGCTTTCACTTTCCCGGCGTCGACTGGATGGCGGAGAAGCCGTCCAACACCGTCGTGGTGCCGGGCTCGCCGCACTTCTTCGGCGACCAGGTCCGCCGGCGCGACATCCTCACCGCCTTTGCCGAGGGGCGGACTCCGGATTTCTCGCGCGGCTTCGCCAGCCGCCCGCAATTGCGCGGCAGCGATGAGCTCGCCGGCACGGTCTACAATGACGGCTGGGGCGGGCATTGCTACGCGAGCCACGCCGCGGCCGCGGACAACGACAAGAGCTTCTCGAGCTGGACCTGCGCCGCGAACCTGTCCTGTCAGACCGGCCCGGCGACGCGGTTCGGCATGTGCTTCATCGCGACGCGCTAGCTCAGGCCACCGCACCGCGCGCGCGCAGGTCGCGGATGGCCTCGTCGTCGAAGCCGGCGCTGCGCAGGATCTCGTCGCTGTGCTGGCCTATGCCGGGCGGCTTGCGCGGGGTGACCTTGCGCTGGCCGTCGATGAAGATCGGGCTGTTGACCGTCAGCATGGTGTCGTTCTCGAACGGCACCAGCACCTCGTTCTCGATCATCTGCCTGTCGTTTGGAATGTCGTCGAGAATCCCGACCACCCCGAACACGAGCCCGCTGCCGTCGAGGATCCGGCGCCATTCGGCCAGCGGCCTGGTCGCGAACACCGCGTCGAACTCGTGGATCAGTTCGACCGAGCTGGCGTGGCGATCGGCCTTGGTGACGAAGCGCGGATCGTCGATCAGCTCCTCTCGGCCGAGGCAGCGGGCGAGGATCGGCCACTGCTTCTCCTCATTGAGGAGCGAGAGCATGATCCAGCGGCGGTCCTGGCATTTGTAGTGATTGGCGACTGCGTTCAGCGCGCGTTCGCGCGGCCGCCGCTCGACGAAGGTCGCGCCGCAAAGCTTGGCCTGAGCAAGCACGGAGGCCGCCCAGACCCCGTTGGCCATCAGGTTGGAGGCGACGTGGCAGCCCTTGCCGGTCTTCTCGCGCTGGTAAAGCGCCGTGACGATCGCGCCATAGAACGCCATTGCGCAGGGGTGGTCGCCCATCCCGGCGACGGAGCGGGCGGGTGTCGTGCTCTCGTCGGCACGGACCAGGTCCATCAGTCCGGAGCGCGCCCAATAGGCATTGCTATCGAAGCCGGGTTTGTCGGCTTCCTCGCCTTTCTCGCCATATCCGGTGAACGACGCATAGATCAGCCGCGGATTGAGCGGCGCCAGCTTTTCGTGGGTGAGGCCGAGCTTGGCGCGGACCGACGGCGGGAAATTGGTGATGAAGACATCGGCTTCACTTACCAGCCGTTGCAGCACGGTCTGCGCTTCCGGCTTCGACAGGTCGAGTGCGAGGCTGCGCTTGTTGCGGGCTTCGAGATACCACGCGTAGTTATGCTCGCTGCGCGGATAGCCCGGCAGGTTCGGCAGGTTGCGGTAGGGATCGCCGGCGCCGGGCGGCTCGATCTTGATGACGTCAGCGCCGAAATCGGAAAGAACGGTGGCGGCTGCGGGGGCCGCGATGAAGCTCGCGCAGTCCAGCACCTTCAGGCCATGGAAAATGCCCTTGTCGTCCATGTTGCGTCGCTCCCGTCGCTTGTTTCCGCGCGCTGGAATTACGTTGACGGCGCGGTTCGAGGCGCATTTGACCCGGGTCGGGCGGGCGAGGCAATGGCGGGGAGGGAGCTGAAACTACAAACAAACGCAAAGATGTGATCAGGAGCGGGCACCGCTCCTGTCTATTTCGACGTGTCGACAATCATGCTGGTTTGGTGAGGGAAACGATCGCGCCGAAAAGCCGCGAGGCGGAATGGCGCGCCAATTGATCCGCTACACTTTCAGGTTCTCGGCCGAACTCCTGCCGCGGTTGGCAATCTCGTCGTACTCGATGGTCTGGCCCTCGTTGAGGGTCGCCAGTCCGGCCTTCTGCACTGCGGAGATGTGAACGAAAATGTCCTTGCCCCCGGCCGCGGGCTGGATGAAGCCATAGCCCTTGGTCGGGTTGAACCACTTGACCGTACCTTTAGCCATACGTCGCCTCCGCGGGACCAATCCGAGTACGAGCCACGGTCCCCGCAAACCGTCAGGCCCGGAATTCGAGACTACTGCGGTTGTGACAGGCGTGATAGCGCAAACAGCGGGCGGTTTTGGCCCGAAATGATCGATATCGTGGCGACTTTGCGGCTTTTGACCGCAGTGCCACCGTTCCGCCAGTCGCCGCGGACCCGCTGCAACCGTTCTCGGTATGACAGCGCAGGCTGCAAACAGGTTCAACGCAACTCGTCACGCAGCCGTCCCCTCGTCCGAGAGCATCGCGAGTTCAGCGGCGTCCATGGCCGTCCTGACGCGCATCGGCTCGGCGCGGCCGCGAATCTCGACCTCGCGCTCCGGCAGCACGTCGGAGCCGAGTCGCGCCCGCGCGTAGACCTCGTCCGAGATGATGACCTGGCAGCCGAGGGTCTTCGTCATGTCCTGCAGTCGTGATGCGACGTTGACGGCGTCGCCCAGCGCGGTGAACACCATGTGGTCGCGATAACCGATCTCGCCCACGATCACCTCGCCGCCGTGAATGCCGATGCCGAAGCGGATCGGGTCATGCAGATCATGGCTGAGGAACGCGTTCAGCTCGGCGATATTGGCCGCGATGTCACGCGCCGCCTGGATCGCCTGGCCGCAGGCGACATGTGAATCGGTGGCTAGTCCGAACAGCGCGAGCATACCGTCACCGACGAACTGATTGGGCTGCCCGCCATTCGCCAGCACGGCCTGGGAGACGGCGCTGAGGAAGCGGTTGACGATGAACACCACGTCGAACGGCAGCCGTTTCTCAGCGAGGCCGGTCGATCCACGCATGTCGACGAACAGGCTGACGAGGTAGCGCTCCTGCCCGATTCCGGCGCGCGAGCTGCCGCGCTCGCCGGGTGTCGGGTTCGGCATGAACAGTTGGAAGAATGAAAGATCGCCGGTGGGGCGCAACTGGCAGGCCAGCCTGACCGACGGGTCCGCCGCGCCGATCTGCGCGAGCACGAAGGCCTCGCGAGGCGAGGGCGGCGGCAGCGCGCCGGGATCTCCGATCACCCTGATGCGGCAGGTCGAGCAACGTGCGCGGCCGCCGCACATGCTGGCATGCGGTACGTTGTTGCGCAGACTGGCCTCGAGCACGGACAAACCCTTTGGCACCCGGATGGAGCGGCCATTGTTGTAGGATAGCGTGACCATGCCGCCACGTCGCTCATGCACCGCGCGCACGCCGCGCGCGGCGAGCGCCAAGCCGATCAGGCCGCCATAGCCGACCAGGAAGCCGTTCATGATGGTCTCCAGCACCGCCTGTTCAGATGGCGTGCCGGTCTGCCTTAATGAAAGATTTTCGGCGCGCCACCGCGGTGTTGCGTTGGCGGCGATGACGTCTCGGCCCCCACGATAGAAGCCGAGCAGCGCCAGCGCCGGGAGCAGCACGGCGCAGGCGAGCAGCCACGGCGCTGCGCGCTTGTAGAACGGCTTGAGCCGCAGCCAGAAGTGCAGCCCGATGCAGCCATGCGCCCATGACGTCAGCAGGGCTGCCGACATCAACCAGATCCGCCAGGATGGGCCGGTCCAATACGAGTACAGGACCTGCGGGTACAGCTTCTCCTGTCCGTACAGGGTCTGTCCGATGCGGACGCCGGCGATGTGGCTGAAGATCAGCGCCGGAATGCTTAGGCCGAGCAGAAGTTGCAGCGGCTCCATCGTGTTGCGGCTGAATTGCCGGCGCTGATAAAGCGCCCATACGCCGAGCCCGCCATGGGTAAGAGCGGCCGCATAGAACAGCACGGCGATCGGAAGAAACTGCCAGAACGCCACATGATAGGACACGCCCTCGGCGAGCGCCTGCAGCGAGATGTTGCCGAGCGCATGGTTGAGAAAATGACTGAGCAGGTAGCTGAAGAGTATGAAGCCGCAGATCAGCCGCACCTGCCGCACACCGATGCCGCGACAGGTCGACCGCAAACGATGGTAAATCGAAATGGTCATGTGGCCCGTATGATCTGGAGCCGCAATGCTAGAGATTTATTCCCTGTTGTCCTAGAGGGCTGGTGGCGGCGGTCATCCGGCGGCGCGAGCTGCGCGGGAACGTTGACTCGCCCGGTGGAGTCGGGGAAAAGCACCGCGTGACGGCCATTTCCCCAGGCATCGACAGCCCAAAGTCTCGATCCACGCGCTCTGCGTGGCTGATGGCTGCGGCCGTGATCGCAAGCATGACGATCATCCGCATCGTCTATGCCGGGACGCTCGATCTGCGCACCGACGAGGCCTATTACTGGACCTGGTCGAAGGAGCTGCAGCTCTGCTTCCTCGATCATCCGCCCATGATCGCCTGGTTCATCCGGCTGGGCACTGCCCTGTTCGGCGATACCAATCTCGGCGTTCGCTTTGCCGGCATCCTCGCGATGGGGGTGACGCAGCTCCTGCTCGCCGACATCGTTCGCCGTACCACTCACGATATGCGGGCCGTGATCCTCGCGGTGCTGCTGCCCGAGGCCGCGCTCTACTATGGCCTGCTGATGGCCAAGGTGGCGCCGGACGTCGCGGCGATCCCGTTTGCACTCGCGGTGATCTGGGCGCTGGTGCGCCTCGCCGAGAGCGGCGATGAACGCTGGTGGCTCGCCGCCGGACTGTTCGGCGGACTGGCGCTGTTGTCCAAATTCACGGTGGTCATGCTGCTGCCGGGCGTGGCGGCGTTCCTGCTCGTTCCGGCATGGCGCAGCCGCTGGCTTCTCAGTCCCTATCCATGGTGCGGAGCACTGATTGCGCTGGCCCTGTTCTCGCCGGTGCTGATCTGGAACGCGCAGCACGACTGGGCCTCGTTCCGCTTCCAGTTCGTTCGCGCCACCGCGCCGCATGAGTTTTCGTTGCGGACGCTTGGCGATTATCTCGGATTGCAGTTCGGACAGGTCGGCTTCGTCCTGCTGCCGGTCACATTGTCGGCGCTGAGTTTCACGGCCTGGCGCGGCTATCGCACGCGTGAGCCGGTCGCCATCCTGCTGTCGACGGCGGTGCTGGTGCCGTTTCTCTACTTCCTCTGGAAATCGTTCACCTTGCGGATCGGCGACACCTGGCCGATGTTCATGTGGCCGATCGGGTTTGCGGCGGTCGCGATCAACATCGTCAAGCTGCCGCAGGACGGCGCGTCCGCCTGGTTCGTCCGATCGACCGTGCGCTGGGCGCGGATCGCCGTCGTCAGCGGCATTGCCATGGTGGTCCTGATCTTTCTCTACTACGTCGTCGCACCGTGGAATTTTCTCGGGCGGGCCGATCCGATCGGCGCCGAGGCGGGCTATCAGCAGGTGGCGGCGCGGGTCGAGCAGGAGCTCCAAAAGACCGGGGCGACCTGGATCGCGACCTCCGACTATCGCACCTATGCGATGATGCGGTGGTTCTTTCGCGGCCGCGTGCCGGTGCTCCAGATCAACGAGCGGGCCCGCTTCATCGGCTTCCGTGATCCCGGCATGGACCTGATCGCAGGACATGCCGGCCTCTATGTCGTGCGCGAGCCGGACAATACCGGCCCGCTGCTGGCGGACACGACCGCGCACCGCGAGCCGCTCGGACACGTCGAGCGGAGCTGGCGCGGCCGCGTCATGGACAGTTACGCGTTCGGCAGGCTGACGGGCTGGACTCCTGAACTGGCGCCGCCACCGGACTCGCCATTGTACCAATGGCGCTGGCTCGCCGGCGCCCTCGATTCCACGCCGCGGGCCTGAGCCTCATTCCCGGTCGTCCTGCTTGCGCAGCAGATCCTTGGCGAGATCCGCCAGCGCCGGCCGCGGCAGCGCGGCGAACGGCATCGGCCGCGTCACGTCGATGGCCGCGAGGCCGAGCCGCGCCGTGAGCAGTCCGTTGAGCACGCCTTCGCCGAGGCGCTGCGACAGTTTTGCCGCGATGCCATGCCCCAGCACCTGCTGGATCAGGCTGTCGCTCGCGGCCATGCCGCCGGTGATGGCGAGATGCGCGACGACGTGGCGCAACAGGCTGATCATGCCGAGCGCGCCGGGACGTCCGCCATAGAGCCGCGCGAGCTGCCGGATCATCCGCAAGCTTGCCACGAAGACGAACAGCACGTCGATCAGCGCGCGCGGGCTCACGGCCGTGACCACGGAAACCCGTTGCGCCGCAACCGACACCAGACGCCGCGCCTCGCTGTCGAGCGGCGCCATCAGCTCGCGCTCGGCAAGCTTGATCATGTCGCCGCCGTCGATGATGTCGTCGGCGTGGCCGGCGAGCGCGGCACGCGGACGCGCCAGGCGGGGATTGGCATGTGCGATCCGCAACAGCTCGGCGACCACTTCGCGGCTCTCGGCGCGATCGTCGGACAGCAGCACCGCGGCCGCGCGCTGGTGCAGCTTCTCGATGGTGGCGAGACGCACCAGCCCGTAAGTCTCTCGGGCAATGACGGCCGCCAATGCGATCGCGGCTGCGGCCGCGAACCCCGCGCCGACATAGCCGAGGGCCTCGCTGCGTGCGAACAGATCCTCGATCAGTCTGACGACGCCGAGGCCGAGGCCGAGCAGGACGAGGCCTGCGACCGAGCCCCAAAAAAGTGCGCCCCAGCCGAAGCTGCGCCGCGCCGGCAGGACGGTCTCGACCGGCACCGGCAATTGCGCCGGATCAGCCTCTGGCGTGACCTGGATGGTGCCGCGGCCCGGCCGGGCGGCCTCTTCGGCATCGACCACGACGACGTCGGGATCATCGAGCCGGAAGGTCTGGGGACGACGATGCTTGGCGCGTTCGCTCATTGCAGCCGGTCTCCGATCAGGAACTGAAGGGCGCGGTCCATGCGGATATGGGGCAAAGCGGGCTCGCCGCCAGGATCGGGGGCCAGCAAAGGCGGACGGAAGCGAAGAAAGCGGAAGTCGGTGCCGTCGGCGGCAGCGCTCGACAGGCCGCGATAGGCGCCGCCCTTGAACAGCTCCTCCGCATCGGCCGGCAGCTCGCCCGGAAAGGTTGCCACCTCGGTGTCGCCGTCGAAGATCTCGCCATTGGCGCTTTCGCCGGCCGCCGGCGTGCCGAGCAGCGACGGCAGCTTGTCGCGGCCGCGGGCGACCAGCGCCTCGCGCGTCGCCCTGACGGCGGCCAGCGCCACCACGTCGATTGCGGCGCCCGTGCTCTCGGCTCGGGCCACCGCGCGGTTGACCGCGCGCCGCAGCACGGCTTCGAGCCGGTCGTGGCTGGTGTGATGCAGATGGTCGGCCTTGGTCGCCGCGAACAGGATGCGGTCGATGCGCGGCCGAAACAGCGCCGTCAGCATGTTTCCGCGTCCGACGCGGAAGCAATCGAGAATGCCGGTCAGCGCGGCCTCGAGATCGTGCAGCGCCTCGGGGCCCGCATTGAACGCCGCCAGCGCGTCGACCAGCACGATCTGGCGATCGAGCCGGGCGAAATGGTCGCGAAAGAACGGCCTGACAACGATGTCCTTGTAGGACTCGTAGCGGCGCGCCATCATCGCCCATAGCGAGCCGGCCGGCGCCTGGCCGTCGGCCGGGACATCGAGCGGCGCGAAGGTCAGCGCCGGCGAGCCCGCGAGATTCCCGGGCATCAGGAAGCGGCCGGGCGGCAGCAGGCTCATGGCGAAGCGCTCGTCGCGGCAGGCACGCAAGTAGTCGGTGAACAGCCGTGCGGCCTCAAGTGTCGCCGACTCGTCCTCGCGGCCTTCGGGGGCGAGCGTCGCCAGATGCGCGTGCCAGTCCTTGGCGACATGCGCGCGCGGCTCGCTGCGCGACAGCGCGAGGCTTTCCCGCGCCCACTGCTCATAGCTCTTGTTCAGCAGCGGCAGGTCGAGCAGCCATTCGCCGGGATAGTCGACGATGTCGAGCGTGAGCGTCCGCTCGGCGCCATTGGCGCGCTGGAATTCGATCACCAGTCTGAGCTCGCTGATGTCGACGGTCGAGCTCGGCCAGCGTCGCTCGGTGACCAGCGCCCGCATATGGCTCTCATAGGCAAAGCGCGGCACGCCGTCGTCGGGTTGCGGCGTCAGATATGCGCGGGCGATGCGGCCCGATGCCAAGGCCTCGAACACCGGCATGCGCCCGCCGCGAACGAGGTCGTGGATCAGCGCCGTGATGAACACGGTCTTACCGGCCCGCGACAGCCCGGTGACGCCAAGGCGGACGGTCGGGTTGAGGAAGCTCTCGCCATAATCGAGCAGGGCACGGGCCGACAGCCGCGCTTCCTCGACGAGTTCGGAAAAGGTCACCATGGGAGGAGGGGAATTCGCCAGTTGAAAAGGGCGTGAGCGATTTTTGACAGGTGGCGATGCAAAACGCCGGATTCAAGCTCACAATTCCGGCCCGTTTCCGGATAGAACCAGACTTTGAACGGAACGTTGACCACTGGAAACCATAATCCTTCCGGCACAATTGTCCCGGAAAACCGGCACCAGGTTCTGACATGACCGTATTTCAACTGAAGCAGTTCGCCTCGACCTCCGTCCATGCCGCCACCGGCGCGATGCGTTGGAACTACGACAAGGTCGAGATGATCGCGGACGGCGTCGTCCACGTCGTCGGCATCGCCGCCGGCCTGGTCGCCGCAACCGTGCTCGTCGTGCTGACCTCGATCTATGCCAGCGCCGTCGACATCGTGGTGGTGTCGATCTACGTCGCGGGACTGCTCTCGATGCTGACGCTGTCGGCAACCTATAATCTGTGGCCGGTGTCGCCGACCAAATGGGTGCTGCGCCGCTTCGACCACTCCGCCATCTACGTGCTGATCGCAGCCACCTATACGCCGTTCATCGCCGCCCTGAAGGATACGGTGTTCTCGGCCGCGCTGCTGCTCGGGGTCTGGGGCGTCGCCATCTTCGGCATCGTGCTGAAGCTGCGCTGGCCGGGCCGCTTCGACGCGCTCTCGATCGGGCTGTATCTCGCGCTCGGCTGGAGCGGCGTCATGATGTACGACCGGGTGATCTCGGTGATGCCGCCCTCGGTCCTGGCCTGCGTGCTCACAGGCGGCATCCTCTACAGCCTCGGCGTCATCTTCCACTCGTGGCGGCGCTTGCGCTTCCAGAACGCGATCTGGCATGGTTTCGTGTTGCTGGGCGCCGGCTTTCATTATACCGCAGTGCTCGACCTGGTCTTGACCTAGAAAATTCCACGAGGAGGGCTTTGCATGCAGGTGACCGGCAAGATTGTTGTGGTCACCGGCGGAGCCCGCGGCATCGGCAAGGCGCTGTGCGAGGCCTTCGCGGCCGCCGGTGCGGCCAAGGTGATCGTAGCCGATCTCGACGAAGCCGGCGCCAAGGCCGTCGCTGATGGCATCGGCGGCGCCGCCTTCAGATGCGACGTCTCCCAGGAAGCCGACATCCGGCACGTGATCGAGGAAACCGAGCGGCAGTTCGGGCCCATTGCGCTGTTCTGCTCCAATGCCGGCATCGGCGGCGGCTTTGACCCGCTGTCGGTCAATGTCGGCGGCACCTCCGACGAGCCGTGGGCGCGCAGTTGGGCCATTCACGTGATGGCGCATGTCTACGCGGCGCGGCATCTGATCCCGCGCTACAAGGCGCGCGGCGGCGGCTATTTCCTCAACACGATCTCGGCGGCCGGCCTGCTGTCGCAGGTCGGCAGCGCGCCTTACTCCACCACCAAGCATGCCGCGGTGGGATTTGCGGAGAATCTCGCGATCTCGCACAAGGCCGACAACATCAAGGTCTCGATCCTGTGCCCGCAGGGCGTCGACACCGACATGCTGCGATCGATTCCGAAGGGGCCGCAATCCGGCGACGGCGATCTGACACCGGAGCAGGTCGCGCAGGACGTGCTGAAAGGCCTTGCCGAGGAGAGCTTCCTGATCCTGCCGCATCCGCAGGTCCTCGGCTACATGCGCAAGAAGACCGAGAATTACGACCGCTGGCTCGGCGGCATGGCGAAGATCCAGGCAAAGATGCGCGAGGAGTTCGGGAAGTAGGTCTGCGACCATCGTCGGTCGACGTGACGGCGCCCGGCCTCAACGCCCTCCGCGGTCGTCCCCGCGACCACGGAGACCCATAGTCCAGGGTGCAGTTCGAGCCACGCGCGTCGACCATCTCGCCCGAGGTTTTCGACCGCGGCGTATGGATCCGGCGTTCGCCGGAATGACGCTAAGGAGAGATCGTGCGGACATCATGGGCAGCGGACTTGATCCGACATCGATAGACATCATTGCGCCTTCTCGCGGCACATCATGCCCGAGCTGTACAGTTGACTTGTCCCTTCAAGATTCGAAGGGCGCAGGGAATGCCGGGTGAAGGCCTCACCCATGGCCCGCCTGCAGCAAAAAATGCAGGCGGCAGGTACCACAGGTGCAGCCGATCACCGGCATTCCCTGCGCGATGGTCTTCACGCTTATACGCAGTCTCCCTGGTGCGCCGGGCTGTTGGCCACCATTGTCCGCGCGGTGCATCAGCGCCATCGCGAACGTAACACCAGCATCGGGGGGTCAGGACGCTGCGACTTCACGTCCGCGGCCACGCCGTTCGTCCGCGTAGCAAGCTACGCTGCGGCATGGCCACGGCCATCGCATCCCGCCTCGCGTGTCGTGACGATCGCGCGCAACGCCCCTCCGTGGTGAGGCGGGATGCGCGGAAAGATCGTCCTGATTTGCCCGACGGCGCAAGGCCGCATGCTGCGGCATTTCAACACGACGGGCAGTTTCGTCATGGTGTGTATGCGCAATCTGCCCGTCGGGCGCCCTCATGGCTCCGACGGTTGCATGTCCTGCTCTGCCGCGCGCCAGGCTTCGAGCGCGCGGGCGTACAGCAACAGGCCCTCGCGCACCGTGCGCCGCTCGGTCTTCGACAGGGCCGACAGGGCGCCGCGGACCTGCTGGCGGCCGAAGGCGTGCAGCGTGGCCACCCTCTTCCGTCCCTTCGCGGTGAGGCAGAGCGGCTTGATGCGGGCGTCGCCGGAATCGATTGTCTCCTGCAACTCGCCGCTGTCGATCAGCTTGCGGACCATGCGGCTGACGCCGGATTTTTCCAGGTGCAGGACCGCGCCGAGCTGCATCGCGGTGAGACGCGTCGCCCTACGTCGTCGGCCACGTCCTGGCGGCCGACGGCGGCTTCCTCGCGGTCTGAATCTGAAAGGCGTCGGCTGTCGCCGATGGCGCAAGGCCCGCGATCGCCGAGCGGTCTCGGACGCGAGCGATCGTGGTCGAAACAGCTTCATGCTGAAGTCGGAATTTCGCCAGCTTCCGCGAAGCCGCGCAGCGATCGTCACCGTTTCAACTAATTAGTGCTTTCTACGAACGCGAAGATGCTTAGGCGCCGCTCCGCGGCGGCTCGTTGCGAACAGCTCTCAATCTCGCCTGAAATGTTCCCAGCTCGGCAAAACTTCCGCCGACGTTTGCCGGCTATCTCCAAGGCAAGGGGCTTCGTCGCGTGCATGCGCTGCGTATTCATCGCGACGGCGCCCTGACCCGACCTCGTCGCGTGATATTGGCATACCCCGGCATTTGCTTTGCAGGCTCATTCACCACACAAGACCGGCGCGTTCGCGGTGCGGACCAAGCGGCTCATGGTGACGCGATCCCACCGCGGGGTCACGCTCGCGCTCGTCGAGGTGCTGCTGCTGACCGTGATGGTGGTGGACGGCGCGTCCGCACAGCAGACCATCAAGGCCAAGCCGACGGACGTCGTCCCGGGACGCGCCGACCGGCTGTTCTTTCGTCACGTGACGGCGCGCAGCATCTACTACAACGTTCCGCGGATCACCAACGACAGCCGGACGCTGATGATGCGCCAGGACCCGCGTGGCGTGAGCGCATTGCTGCGTCCGGTGCGCGAGGCCGGTGCGCCGTCGCTGGCCGCGCCGGGCAGGCCCGGCGCGCCGGTCGGCAGCTTCGGATTCTCCGCGTTTCAGCCCGCCCGTGGCGAGCGCATGGCCACGGCCGAGCCGGCGGGAGACGCTCAACGCGCCGCGCCGCAACCGGCTGCGCGGCAGATCGCGGCAAAGCCCGCGGCAGCCGCCGAGGCGCCGCCGGCCAAGCCAGACGAGACCGTGGCAACCGCCCAGCCCGCGGCCGTGCTGCGCAACCGTGACGTTCTTCCCGATCGCAACCTGAATACGGTGAAGCCGCAGCCGGTGACCGCCGACGCGAAGCCCTATGATCCGACGGGCGTGACGGTCGGGTCGTTCCTGGTGAAACCGGCCGTCGAGATCCAGGCCGGTTATGACACCAATCCCACGCGGCGCAACGGCGGGCAGGGCTCAACGGTCGCCATCGTGGCGACGGAGGTCGCGGTCCGCTCGCAATGGGAGCGGCATCAGCTCAACGCCGATTTCCGCGGCGCCTACACCGAGGACAGCAACGTCCGCTCGCTCAGCCATCCGACGTTCGAGGCGCGGGCGCAAGGACGCTACGACGTCACCGAGGGCACTGCGATCACCGGCGAGGCGCGTTTCGTCAACGATGCATTGGCGCTTCCGGGCGCGCTCAAGCTGCCCCGCGCCACGACGTTCGGCGGCAGCGCCGGCGTGCTGCAGAAGATCGGTCCCGCCGAGATCGCATTCAAGGGATCGGCCGACCGCGTCATGTTCAACGACGCGCTGATCTTGGCCAACGTGCCGTTGCGGACGCAGGACCGCAACTACACCCAGCCGGGCGCGCAGGTCCGCGTCACCTATGTGCTCACGCCGAACATCTCGCCGTTCGTCGACATGAGCTTCGATCGGCGCAACCACGATCTGCAGGTCGACTTCAACGGCCAGCGCCGCGATTCCAGCGGCATCACCGCGCGCGGCGGCGCCGTCGTCAACATGGGATCGCTGACCGGCGAGGCCTCGGTCGGCTATCTCTCGCGCCGCATGGACTCGCCGCTGATGCCGAACATCAACGGCGTGATCGCGGATGCGACGCTCGCTTGGGCCGCGACCGACGCCACGACGTTCGTGCTGGTGGCGCGCTCGCAGGCCTCGGAGACGCCGGCGATGAACGTCTCGGGCATCCTGTCGCGCGACGTGATCCTGCAGATGGACCATCAGTTCGAGCCGTGGTTGATCGGAACGCTGCGCGGCGGCTACGGCCAGGATCAGTTCGTCGGCATCGGCCGCGTCGACCAGCGCATGTTCGTCGCCGCCGGCGGCACCTACAAGATGAACCGCAACGTTCAGCTCAAGAGCGAGGTCCGGACCGAATGGACCCGCTCCAACATCGCTCTCAACAACTTCATGACGGTGGTCGGCGTCGTCGGCGTGCGATTCCAATATTGAGCAGCGGCCGGGTCCGGTGGCGCACCTTCCCCGCCCTGCATCTCCGCCGTCGTCCCGGGCAAGCCGCGCGACAGCGCGGGTGCGACGCCGACGGGGACCCAGACGCCGCGACGGATGTCTGACCGGATTGCGAACGACGCGGCTGGTCTGCATCGACCACAAGCGGCTGGTCGCGCTCAAAAGAAAAGCCCCGCAGGGGACGGGGCTTGAAGGCAATGCATGCCGGTCGGGTGGGGGGGACCCGGGCGTCTCACGCGGCGGGATGAGGTCAGGTCGCCGACGCGTGGGTCGTCCCGGATTGGTTCGGCATGCGGCTGGTGATGGTCTTGTTATCGTTATCCGTGTCCGCGCCGCCCGGCGTAAGCCGACAGGCGGCGCGGAGCGCAGCGGTCTCACTGTTCGAGCGCGGCCAGGGCAGCGTTGCCGATCTGCTGCGCCTCGGCCCAGGCGGCCTGGGTGGCCTGCTGGGCGGCGGTGTAGCCGGCCTGGATCTGCTGCTGAGCCGCGGCCCGCAGCGCCTGCTCCTGCTGCTCGCCGGTCTCGCGGGCCTGGGTCAGGGCCTGATTGTCGGCATTCAGCGTCGCATTGGCCTGGTTGAAGGCGTTGGCGGTGGTCTGCGCCTTGGCCTGGGCCGCCGCCAGTGCGGCCTGGTTGGCCGCATTGTTGGCGCGTTCGAGGACCTCGGCGGCCTCCTGTGCGTCCTGCTTGGCCTGCTGCGCGGCCTGACGCGCCTGCTCCAGCGCCTGCCGGTCGGCGTTCACCTTCTGCTCGGCCGCTTCCACCGTCGCATCGATCGTGCCGATCTTCTGGTTCAGCGCGGCCTCGACCGTCTTCTGGTTCTGGGTCGCAGCCGCCTGCGCGGCCTGGGTCTTCTGCTGGGCGACCGCGCGTGCCTGCTCGCCGGTCTTCAACGCCGCCTGCAGCGCGGCCTGCTCGGCGGCTTCCTGGGCCGCCTGGTTCTGCTGATTGTTGTTATTGTTGTTGCCGTTGCCGGCCGCCGCTCCGCCATTGTTGGCATTGCCGCCATTGTTGGCGTTGCCGGCCGCCTGGCCGGCCTGCTGGGCCGCCTTGCCGGCGGCCTCGGCCGTCTCGCGCGCGGTGTCCTTGGCGGCGTTGGCGGCTTCCTTGGCCTCGTTGGAGACGTCGATGTCCTTGTCGAGCTTCTGGAACGCGGCCTGCAGCGCGGCCGAGGCTGCCGTCAGCTTCGCAGCGTTCGCGGTCGCCGCGGCCTGGTTGGCGGCGGTCGGGTTCTTCTCGGCCTGCTCCTGGGCCTCGATCGCGGCGCCGCGTGCGTTCTGCTCGGCCTGACGAGCGACGTCGATTGCCTTGCGGTCGGCAGCGACCTGCGCCTCGGCGGCGGCGGCGGTCTGCGCGGCGGCCGCGGCCGCTGCGTTGGCCTTGGCGACGGCATCGGTGCTGCTCGACGCCGCGGCAGCCGCCTTGGCCGGCGTCGCTGCGGCTGCGGGTGTCGCGGTGGCCTTGGCGACCGCGACGGTGGTGGTCGCTGCCGCGGCGGCCGCAGCGGCCGGCTTCGCCGCGCTCGTCGTGGTGCTGGTCGCGGCTGCGGTCTTGGCCGCACCGGTCGTCGTCGTTGCGGCGGTGGCGGCAGCGGCGGGCTTGGCGGCGGTCGTCGCGGCCGTGGCGACGGCAGCGACGGGCTTGGCCGCAGCCGTGCCGGTCGTTACGGCCGCCGTCTTGGCGGCGGTGCTCGCCGCGGTCGCCGCGGCGGTGGTGGCGGCCGTGGTCGCAGCGGTGTTCGCAGCCTTGGCGGCGGCGCCGGCCGCGGCCTTCGCAGCGGCGCTGGCTGCGGCCTTCGCTGCCGCGTCGGTCGCCGCCTTCGCGGCAGCATTCGCTGCAGCCTTGGCCGCAGCGTTTGCCGCAGCCTTGGCGGCGGCGTCCTGCGCGGCCTTGGCGGCGGCAGCGGCTGCAGCCTTGGCAGCGGCATCCTGGGCCGCCTTGGCGGCTGCCTGGGCTGCGGCCTTCGCCGCCGCCTCCTGCGCCGCCTTCGCGGCGGCGTTGGTGGTGGCCGAAGTGGCAAGGGCGGTGGTCATGGCCTGCGCATTGGCCTGATGCGGCAGCGCCGTCACCGCCAGAGCGGACATCAGGGCCAGCACGCTGACATGGCGATAGAGATCGGTCCTCGACGCCGCGGTTTGAAGATTCTTCTTATCCGCCATCAGCTCAACTCCCTTGGTACGCTGGATTGGATGATGGAACCTTTTGAAAATGATTTTGGCTTGCAGAATGGTCGGACCTTGCAAGCAGCAAGGCGTCTGCCTGCAAGCTGACGGCAGGATTTCGCGATGTTTGCGGCAAGCCGGCCGCGACGAGATGGCGCAGGGGAACAGAAAGCTTTTGAAACAAACGGTTGCAGTCGGAACGCCGGTTGCACGGTTGCGGCGGGCCGATGAGCATTTCGCGGCGAGCCATGCCGCCGCCATTGAAGATGCGACGCATTGTCGCATATGTCGTGAAAGTCGTCCGCTGTGCGAACGGCGGCTCAGCCCTTCTGGGCGTAGAGCAGCGGGACCGCGGCGTCGACCATCACCTCGACGAGGCTCGTGCCGGCATGGGCGAGGGCTCGCGTCAGCGCACCGGCGAGATCGGCGGCATGGTTCACGCGCACTGCGTCGCAGCCCATGCCGTCCGCGAGCTTGACGAAATCGAGGCCGGGCAGCTCGAGCCCGGGCACGTTGCGCACCTGCATGACCTGGCTGAACGAGCGCATCGCGCCATAGCCGGAATTGTTGATGACGACGACCGTCAGCGGCAGCCTGCGCTGCGTGGCGGTCCACAGCGCCTGCAGCGAATACATCGCCGAGCCGTCGCCGATCAGGCACACCGTGCGGCCGGTGCGACGGCCCAGCGCCATGCCGACCGCCGCCGGCAGGCTGTAGCCGAGCCCGCCGCTCGCCATCGTGTAGAACGACTCCGCGCCGGGCATTGGCATGTACTTGTGCATCACCGGCCGGTGCGAGGGGATCTCCTCGACCACGGCGCTGCCCGCCGGCAGCGCCTGCGCCAGCGTGTGCAGGAGATAGTCGACCGGAATCGGATCGGATGGCTTCGGCGCGTCGGGTAGCACGCGGCCCTTCGGCGCCGCGCGCCTGGTCTCCGGCAGCAGCTCCAGCAGCAGCGACAGCGCCGGCCGCATCGTGGCGATGATGCTGGTGCCGACCGGCGGCACCGCGGCGCCTTCGGCGTCGTCGGTGATCTGATAAAGCGTGGTGGCGCCGTCGAAGATCGCGGCGTGGCCCTCGACATGGAAGGTGAACACCGGCGCGCCGATCACGACGACGAGGTCGTGCGGTTTCAGGGCGTCGGACAATTGTCCGGGCGAGGCGTGCAGAAAGCCCTGGAATTGCGGATGGCGCTCGGGAAACGAGCAGCGCGCCGAGAACGGGCTGACCCAGACCGCGGCCTTGGCCTTCTCGGCGACCTCGACCATCAGTTCGACGCAGCCGGCGCGGTCGATGCCGGGGCCGACCACGAGCGCGGGATTCTTCGCGGCGGCAAGTGCGCTCACCAGGTCGTCCATGGCGGCGCGATCGGGGCCGAGCTCGCGGCTTACCTTGCGCGCGGTGATCGGTTGCGCCGGATGCATCCAGTCGTCGATCGGGATCGAGACGAAGGTCGGCCCGCAAGGCGGCTGCATCGCGGTGTAGTAGGCGCGGGCGATCGCGCCCGGCACGTCCTCGGGCCGCGCCGGCTCGACGCTGTATTTGACGTAAGGGCGCGGGAATTCGGACGGGCGTTCGGCATAGAGAAAGGCCTGCAGCGGCAGGATCGAGCGCGCCTGCTGGCCGGCGGTGATGACCAGCGGCGTCTGGTTGCGGTGCGCGGTGTAGATGTTGCCGAGCGCGTTGCCGACGCCGGCCGCCGAATGCAGATTGACGAAGCCGGCATTGCGCGTCGCCTGGGCATAGCCGTCGGCCATGCCGACGACGGAAGCCTCCTGCAGGCCGAGCACGTAGTCGATGTCCTCGGGCCAGTCGCTGAGGAACGGCAGCTCGGTCGAGCCGGGATTGCCGAACACCTTTTTGATGCCGAAGGCGCGCAGCAGCTCGAAGGTGGCCTGCTTGACGGTGACGGGTTTGGTTGTTGTTTTCGTTGTTTTGGCCAAAGGCGTTCCCTCGGGTGCTTTTTGTGGGTCGTCATTCCGGGGCGATGCGAAGCATCGAACCCGGAATCTCGAGCGGTTCTTCTCCCTCACCTCGAGGTTCCGGGTTCGATGCTCTGCGCCAAAATGGCTTCGCCATTCTGTCGCGACGCACCGCCCCGGAACGACAGAGTCTATGTCACCAACTCGCGGTGCCCTTCATCGTCGGCTGTCGCTCGGCGTTGGCGGTCCACAGCTCCAGGCCGCCATCCTTGTCATTCGCATTCACCGAGAACGCGCTGCCCTCGAACAAAGGCTGCACGCCGCGATAGGCGAACTTGGCCGGCGGTTTGCCCTTAAGTCTGGCGGCGAACTCGACCAGCAGCGCGGCCTGCAAAGGTCCGTGGAAGATCAGGCCCGGATAGCCTTCGACCCTGGTGACGTAGTCGCGGTCGTAATGGATGCGATGGCCGTTGAAGGTCAGGGCGGAATAGCGAAACAGCAGCACGGCATCGGAGACGCGCGTCTCGCTGTGCTGCGCGACCGGCGGAGGCGGCGGCGCCTTCGCCGGCGCAGCCTGGGCGCCACCCATGTCGCGATAGACGATGTCCTGGCGCTCGCGGATCGCGACGCCGCGCGGCGTCGATACGACATGCTCCACCGACACGAAGCAGAGCTGGCCGGTCGAGCCGCTCTTCAGGGTGACGTCGGTGATGGTCGAAAGGCGCGTCGCGACATCGCCGACGCGCAAGGGATCGATGAACTGCACCTCGCCGCCCGCCCACATGCGGCGCGGCAGCGGCACCGGCGGCAGGAAGCCGCCGCGGGTCGGATGGCCGTCGGGGCCGAGCTGATCGTGTGGAAACACCGGCTGGCCCAAACACCAGTGCACGGTGTAGGGCGCGATGTCGCCGGTTGTCGGTTCACCGATCTCCTGGAACAGCGTCGCGCGCAGCCCCTTGGTGAGCTGCGGGGTGACGAGGTCGGTGGCCTCGGCGCTGCGGCCGACCCATTGCCGGAGGTGATCGAGATCGAGCGTGTCCGTCATGATCATCCCTTTCGCTGATGCGGCGAGGCGGCCTCGCCGATCGCGGGCACGGCGCCGTAATGCCTGTCGTCGCCGACCACGATCGCCGCCGGCGCGGGATAGCTGACGACGCCGTTCGGCGTGTTCACCTCGATCCGCCGCAGATGCGGATGAACCGCGAGGTCGGCCATGCTGTTGACCTCGGCAAAGGCGATGTCGGCGCTCGCGAGCTTCGCCAGCAGCTCATCGCGCGACAGCGCCGCGAAGCGCTCCGCAACGATCCCGTCGGTCAGCGCGCGGTTGCGCACGCGCGCGACCATGTTGGCGAAGCGCGGATCGTCCGGCAATGTGGGCTGGTCCAGCACCTTGGCGCACAGCGTCTTCCACTCGCGCTCGCTCTGGATCGAGATCAGGATGTCCTTGCCGTCCTTCGAGGTGAACACGCCATAGGGTGCGATCGAGGGATGGGCGAGGCCGATGCGCTTCGGCGCATTGCCGGCTTCCGCGTTGAGCAGCGGCACGGTGAGCCAGTCGGCCATCACGTCGAACATCGAGATCCTGATGTCGGCGCCTTCGCCAGTGCGGCCGCGCCTGATCAGCGCCTCCAGGATCGCGGCATGCGCCGTCGCGCCGGTCGCGACGTCGACGATCGACATGCCGACGCGGGAGGGGCCGTCCGGCCCGCCGGTGATCGAGGCCAGCCCGCTCTCGGCCTGGATCAACAGGTCATAAGCCTTGCGATCGGCGTAGGGACCGGAGTCGCCATAGCCGGTGATGGTGCAGCAGATCAGCTTCGGATAGTCCTTGCGCAGCCGCTCGCGGGCAAAGCCCATTCTGTCCATCGAGCCGGGCTTCAGGTTCTGCAGCAGCACGTCGGCGCCGGCGATCAGCTTCTCCAGCTCGGCGCGACCTTCCGGCCTTGAGAGGTCGACGACGACGGAATCCTTGCCGCGGTTGAGCCACACGAAATAGCTGCTCTGACCCTTGGCGGCGGCGTCGTAGCCGCGGGCGAAATCGCCCTCGGGCCGCTCGATCTTGATCACGTGAGCGCCGGCATCGGCGAGACGCGACGAGCAGAACGGCGCGGCCACCGCCTGCTCGACGGCGACGACAATGATCCCTTCAAGCGGCAGCATGGCCCGACCTCAATACGAGCGCGGCATGCCGAGCACGTGCTCGGCGACGTAGGAGAGAATGAGGTTGGTCGAGATCGGCGCCACCTGATACAGCCGCGTCTCGCGGAATTTGCGCTCCACGTCGTATTCCTCGGCGAAGCCGAAGCCGCCATGGGTCTGGATGCAGGCATTGGCCGCCTCGAACGACGCATCGGCCGCGAGCATCTTGGCCATATTGGCCTCGGCGCCGCAGTCGAGCCCGGCCTCGTATTTGCGCGTGGCCTCCTTGACCATCAGCTCCGCGGCCCGCATCGACGCATAGGCCTTGGCGATCGGGAACTGGATGCCTTGGTTCTGGCCGATCGGGCGGCCGAACACGACGCGCTCCTTGGCATAGGCGGTGGCTTTCGCGATGAACCATTTGGCGTCGCCGACGCATTCGGCCGCGATCAGGATGCGCTCGGCGTTCATGCCGGAGAGGATATAGCGGAAGCCCTTGCCTTCCTCGCCGATCAGGTTCTCCGCCGGCACCCGCATGTCGGTGAAGAACACTTCCGTCGTGGCGTGGTTCATCATCGTCCGGATCGGGCGGATGGTGAGCCCGGCCTTCTTGGCCTCGCGCATGTCGACGATGAAGACGGAGAGACCATCGGTGCGCTTCTGCGCCTGCTCTTTCGGCGTAGTGCGCGCGAGCAGGATCATCAGGTCGGAATGCTCCGCGCGGCTGGTCCAGATCTTCTGGCCGTTGACGACATAGCTGTCGCCGTCGCGCTTCGCGACCGTCTTCAGCGACGTCGTGTCGGTGCCCGAAGTGGGTTCGGTGACGCCGAAAGCCTGCAGCCGCAACTCGCCGCTGGCGACCTTCGGCAGCCACTTCGCCTTCTGCTCGGCGGAGCCGTGGCGCAGCACCGTGCCCATCGTGTACATCTGGGCGTGACAACCGCCGCCATTGCAGCCGGCACGCTGGATCTCCTCGAGGATCGCCGCAGCGGCCGACAGCTTCAATCCCGCGCCGCCATATTCCTCGGGAATCAGCACGGAGAGATAGCCCGCCTCGGTCAGCGCATCGACGAAGGCCGAGGGATAGGCCATCTCGCGATCGAGCTTGCGCCAATATTCACCAGGGAACTGCGCGCACAGCTTGGCCACCGCGTCGCGGATATCGGCGTAATCGTCGTGCTGATGCTGGTCTGTCATGTGTTGCTCCGCCGGCCGCCGTGACGCGGCCTGGGCTCTCTCCCTGGACTTGTTTCCTGATAGCCTATGACCAAGCGGGTCACGCTTGGCAAGCTTGGAATGCCAGCGTTGCAGCCGAGCAGCCTTGCCGGAGCGACAGAGCAGGCCGCCTGCGGCGACGTTCTAGCTGACGGGAAATCCGAGATGACCGCGGAAACGGTTTTTGAGGAAGACACCGTCGCGTGCGGGCAGCGCGCGGTCAACGTGATCGGTCGAGATCGCGACGCGGGCGAAGTGCGGCCCGGAGAACGCGTGCAGCTTTGGCCGGAAGGCGTCGAGCGCCGCGCTGTCCTCGAGCGTGCTGACGGAGGGAAAGCCGGCTCCGGTCGCGATCAGCTCGAGATTTGCGCCGAGCCCGGAATGGCTCATCTGCATCCCGGTCTCGCCGAAATGGGCGTTGTCGAGCACGACGATCGAGAGATTCTTGGGCTTCTTCGCGGCTGCAGTCGCGAGGCTGCCGAGCCCCATCAGTTGTTCGCCGTCGCCGGTGATGACGACGACCGGGCGCGATGGCTGCGCCAGTGCGAGACCCAGGCCGATCATGGCCGCGCCGCCCATCGCGCCCCAGAGATAGAAGTTGGCGTCGTGATCGCCCGCGGCGAACACGTCGTAGGACGATGAGCCGAGGCCGCTGACGACCAGCAGGTCGCCACGGTTCTGCAGCAGCGCCTTGACGGCGGTGCGGCGGTCGAGCGGTGCTCCCATCACTTCGCCTCCGTCCACTTCTTGGCGCCGATCATGCGCTGGGAGATCAGCACCGCGATCGGCTGATCGCTGTCGAACGCGAGCCTCGCTGCAGCGGCCGCCATCTCGCCGGCGTCTTCGGGACGTTCCAGCCGGAACACCGTGACGCCCATGATCTCGAAGGCCGCCTGCGTCGCCTTGCCCATCGGCACCTGCCACGGATTGAACTCGGCCCACTCGCCGCGCATCGTCACGAAGGCGAGGAACGGGAAGCGGCAGCTCTGAAGCAACGACAGCATGTTGACGCAATTGCCGACGCCGCTCGACTGCATCAGCAGCACTGCGCGCTGCCCGCCGAGCCAGGCGCCGGCGGAGAGCGCGACACCTTCCTCTTCGGTGGTCAGGACCGTGGTGGCGATCGCGGGATCGTCATGGGCGAGGCCGATCAGGCGGGAATGGCCGGCGTCGGGGACGTAGCACAGCTGACGGACGTCGGCCGCCTTCAGCGCCTCGTAGATGGCGAGCGGCCAGTCGGTGGTGGGCGTGTCGGAAGCGGCCATGGCGTCCTGAGGTTCATGAGCACCGATGGTGCAGCGGATGATTTAGCCAGAAACGACCGTCGAAGCCCATTGAATCTCGTTCAACCCGCCATGCCGGATTCTCATAGGCAGCCTAGGGCCTCGTGGTCCGGCTTGGGAGGCCTCATGGTTCGAGACGCCGCTGCGCGGCTCCTCACCCTCATGGTGAGGAGCGCCGCTCGCGGCGCGTCTCGAACCATGAGGCCCCATGCGGCCGACCACGCGATCGTCATGTGGAGTGGCGGGAGCAACAGGAACTCACCCCGGGATCCGCACCGGCAGCGATTCATAGCCGCGGACGAAGCTGGAATAGACCCGCTTCGGCTCGCCCACGACCTCGATGCGGTCGAAACGCTTGAGGATCTCTTGCCAGACGATGCGCAGCTGCAACTCGGCGAGTCGCATGCCGACGCAGCGGTGGATGCCGAAGCCGAATGAGAGATGAATGCGCGGCCGCTTGCGGTCGATGATGAAGGCGTCGGGGTTCTCGATCACCTCCCCGTCGCGGTTGCCCGAGACGTACCACATCACGACGCGGTCCCCCTTCTTGATCGTCTTCCCGCCGAGCTCGGTATCGACCAGCGCGGTGCGGCGCATGTGGGCGAGCGGCGTCTGCCAGCGGATCACCTCGGGCACCATGGTCTCGATCAGCGCCGGATTGTCGCGCAGCTTCTGATACTCGGCCGGGTTCTCGTTCAACGCCAGCACCGATGCCGTCATCGTATTGCGGGTGGTGTCGTTGCCGCCGACGATGAGCAGGATCAGGTTGCCCATCAGATTGTCCGGCGTCATGTGCCGCGTCGCCTCGCTGTGCGCCATCATCGAGATCAGGTCGCGGCCGGGCTCGGCCTGACGCGCCTTCCACATCCGGCCGAAGGTCTCGGCGCATTCGCCGAGCTCGCGGCGGCGCTCCTCCTCCGACGAAACGATGCCGCTCTTGGGCAGGGCGGTGGAGACATCCGACCAGCGCGTCAGCTTGCGGCGCTCCTCGAACGGGAAGTCGAACAGGGTCGCCAGCATCTGTGTCGTCAGCTCGATCGAGACCTTCTCGACCCAGTTGAAGGTCTCGTTGCGCGGCAGCGAATCCAGCACCTTGGCCGAGCGCTGCCGGATCAGCACCGCCATCTCGTCGAGATGGTCCGGCGTGAACATCGGCTGCACGGTCTTGCGCTGCTCGCCATGGCGGGGCTCGTCCATCGCGATGAAGCTCGGCCACTCATAGCCCGGCGGCACGTCGCGGATCATGATTCCGCCATTGCTGACGTCCGACGAGAAGACCGCGTGGTTGGTATCGACATGCATGATGTCGTGATAGCGCGTCACCGACCAATAGGGCTCGATCGGCGCCTTGGTGCAGTAGTGCACGGGCGCCTCCTTGCGCAGCCGCTCGAACCACGGCCAGATCGTGTCGTTCTGGAACAGCCGGGGCGCGCCGGGATGGAAGTCCTCGATCGGCGTCGAGTAGGCCTCGAGGCGCGCGTCGCGCAGCAGATCGGCCTTATCGGAGCGAAGCGCGGCCTGGACGGTCATGGGGTGGTCCTTTGCTTGCTGCTGTTTCTTGCTGCCGTACCGATCGTACTCACGTCATCCTCCGCAAAGGCGGACGATCCAGTACGTCGAGACGTCAATCATATTGCAATATCGTTCTCCGGAATACGGGATGCCCCGCCTGCGCGGGGCATGACGGCAAAGTTGATCTGCACCGCAATCAGTTCACACTGCAATCCGTACCGGCAACGTCTCATATCCCTTCACGAAGCTCGAATAGACCCGCTTCGGCTCGTCCATCACGTCGATATGATCGAATCGTTTCAGGATCTCCTCCCAGATGATCTTGAGTTGCAGTTCGGCCAATCGCAAGCCGACGCAGCGGTGGATGCCGAAGCCAAATGACAGATGCTGGCGCGGCCTGACACGGTCGATGATGAAGTCGTAGGGACGCTCGATGGCGGCCTCGTCGCGGTTGCCCGAGACGTACCACATCACGACCTTGTCGCCTTTCTTGATCTGCTTGCCGCGGAACTCGATGTCTTCCAGCGCGGTGCGGCGCATGTGGGCGAGCGGGGTCTGCCAGCGGATGACCTCGGGGACGAAGCTGTCGATCAGCGCGGGGTTGTCCTTGAGCTTGCGGTACTGATCAGGGTTCTGACTGAGCGCATAGATGCTGCCGGACATGGTATTGCGCGTGGTGTCGTTGCCGCCGACGATCAGGAGCACGAGATTGCCGAGGAAGTTCTTCGGGTCCATGTTCCGGGTCGCCTCGCTGTGGGCCATCATCGACAGCAGGTCGCTCTTCGGCGGCTGGTTGACGCGCTCCTGCCAGAGCCGGGCGAAATAGCGCGCACAGTCCATCAGTTCGGCCTGCCGTTCGTCCTCGGTCGCGACAAGCCCATCGGGGCCGGGGATCGTGGTCGCGATATCCGACCAGCGCGTCAGCTTGCGGCGGTCTTCCCAGGGGAAGTCGAACAGCACCGCCAGCATCTGCGTGGTCAGCTCGATCGAGACGCGATCGACCCAGTCGAACACCTCGCCGACAGGCAGATTGTCCAGGCATTCGGCGGAGCGCTTGCGGATGTTGATCGCGAGCTCGTCGAGATGTGTCGGCGTGAACATCGGTGCCACGGTCTTGCGCTGCGCGGCATGGCGCGGCGGATCCATCGCGATGAAGCTCTCGCGGCGCAGGTCAGGATCGACGTCGCGAATGGTGATGCCGCCGAGCGCGGACGCCGAGGAGAACACCGCGTGGTTTGTCTCGATCTCCATGATGTCGTCGTATCGGGTGATCGACCAGTAGGGACCGAACATCGACTCCTTGCAGTAGTGCACCGGATCCTCGCGACGCAGCCGGTCGAAATAGGGCCAGTGCGTGTCGGTACGGAACAACTCCGGATGACCGGGGTCGAATTCGGCGAGCGGCAACGATGCGGCGCGGCTGGCGGCCGTGTCGTCGACGCGCTCGCCTGCTGCGGCGTGTCGCTGTGCCTCGGCCGTCGTGGTGGTCCCGTGCATGGACGTCTCCCTGATGGCCGGATTTGAGCTGTCCGGCGATGTTGGGTGCGATTACATCCTGCCCGGGAGCGCGGGGCAAGCGCGGAGTGGGGCCGCCGGGCCGGTCTTGCGTCGCAACGCTGGTATTTGTCCGGACGTCGGGCGTGACAAGCGCCACGTCACGGAATATGGCTTTGGGCGATTGTTGCAAAGCAGAAGACTAGCAGGAGGCCGCCCCATGATCGCCAACGCGCAGCGCATGTTCAATTTCGATCTCGGCGAGACCGCAGACGCGATTCGCGAGACGGTGGCGAGCTTTTCGCAAGAGCAGATCGCGCCGCGCGCTGCCGAGATCGACCGCTCCAACCAGTTTCCGCGCGATCTCTGGCCCAGGATCGGCGAGCTCGGTCTGCACGGCATCACGGTGGAGGAAGAGTATGGCGGTGCCGGCCTCGGCTATCTCGAGCACTGCATCGCCATGGAAGAGATCTCGCGCGCCTCGGCCTCGGTGGGCCTGTCCTACGGCGCCCACTCCAACCTCTGCGTCAACCAGATCCGCCGCAACGGCAACGAGGCGCAGAAGCGCAAATATCTGCCGAAGCTGATCTCGGGCGAGCATGTCGGCTCGCTGGCGATGTCCGAGCCGCAGGCCGGCTCCGACGTGGTGTCGATGAAGACCCGCGCCGACAAGAAGGGAGACCGCTTCGTCCTCAACGGCAACAAGATGTGGATCACCAATGGTCCGATCGCCGAGACGCTGGTGGTCTATGCCAAGACCGATCCGCAAGGAGGCCCGCGCGGCATCACCGCGTTCATCATCGAGAAGGGCATGAAGGGCTTCTCGACCGCGCAGAAGCTCGACAAGCTCGGCATGCGCGGCTCCGACACCTGTGAGCTGGTGTTCGAGGATTGCGAGGTCCCGGAGGAGAACGTGCTGGGGCAGGTCGGCCGCGGCGTCAACGTGCTGATGAGTGGCCTCGATTACGAGCGCGCGGTGCTCGCGGCAGGTCCGCTCGGCATCATGCAGGCCTGCATGGACGCGGTGCTACCCTACGTGCACGAGCGCAAGCAGTTCGGCCAGCCGATCGGCACCTTCCAGCTCGTGCAGGGCAAGGTTGCCGACATGTACACGACGATGAATGCCGCGCGCGCCTATGTCTATGCCGTGGCCAAGGCCTGCGATCGGGGCGAGACGACGCGTGAGGACGCCGCCGGCGCGATTCTGTTCGCCGCCGAAAAGGCGACGCAATGTGCGCTCGATGCGATCCAGCTGCTCGGCGGCAACGGCTATATCAACGACTATGCGACCGGGCGGCTGCTGCGCGACGCCAAGCTCTACGAGATCGGCGCCGGCACCAGCGAGATCCGCCGCATGCTGATCGGGCGGGAATTGTTCGAGAAGACGTCTTGAGGCGCAGACCAAGCGGTTGGCGTATGCGGGACATGCGTTCGCCAACCGGCCGGATGCAGATATTTTAGTCATCCTCGTCGAGGCCGGTGTTTTTTTCCGGCCGACTTGCGTAGAAAATACGTCGAACCTCGAAGTCGTCCCGGCGACGAACCATCGAGGTATATTGTAGATCTTTTGCGGGTGTCGGAGGCTTGAGCCGTGAACCAGATGAGCTACGTTCCGGAGCAGCCGCCGCCGCTTCCGCCTCTCACCGCCACCTTCTCGGGTGCGCGTGGCGAGTTCTTCCGGCTGGTCAGCCGCGGGGCGGCCATCGAACTGATCACGCTGGGCTTCTACCGGTTCTGGCTCGCGACCGACATCCGCCGTCATCTCTGGGTCAACACGGCCGTCGACGGTGATGCCGCCGAATATACCGGCCGCGGCAAGGAGCTCCTGATTGGCTTCCTGTTCGCGATGGCGATCCTGGTCCCGATCTACCTTGCCTACTTCCTCGTCGGCGTCGAGGCCGAGCGCTTCAAGGCCTTCGCCAGCGTGCCGCTGGTGATCGCCTTCTACGCCTTCGGCCAGTTCGCGATCTTCCGCGCGCGCCGCTACCGCCTGACGCGCACGGTCTGGCGCGGCATCCGATTCTGGATGACCGGCTCGGGCTGGGCCTATGCCGGGCGCGCCATGCTGTGGACCTTGTTGACGGTGGTCACGCTGGGGCTGGCCTGGCCGTGGCGCGCCGCCGCGCTCGAGCGCTACAAGATGCGGCATTCGCACTATGGCGATCTCAGCGGCGACTTCGAGGGACGCGGCTGGGAGTTCTTCAAGCGCGCCTGGTATCTGTGGGTCATCGCGCCGTTTGCGCTGCTGCTGTTTCCGTTGTTTCCGTTCGTCTATGCGCAGTTCAAAGCGATCGAGTGGCGCTGGTGGCTGTCGGGCATCCGCTTCGGCGGCGTGCGTCTGGAATCGGACCTGCCCGGCAACGCGTTCTATGGTCTGTATTGGAAGGTGATCGGCTGGTGGTTTCTGCTGTCGGTCGCCTCCGGCGCCTATTTCAGTGGCGTCGCCGCGCTGATGATCAAACTGCTGGGGCCGGGAAGCGACGGCCTGCCTCAGGTGCAGGCGCTGTCTGACAACATACCGATGCTGGTGCTGGTCGGATTGGGCTACGTCGCCTGGATCCTGGCGCTCAACGTCGTGATGCGGCTCTATCTGGTGCGCGACATGTGGGCGACCGTGCTGCAGTCGGTTCAAGTGCATGGCATCGAGGCCATGGCCAATGTCGCCGCCAAGGGCGATCTGGCCAGCGCGCTCGGCGAAGGATTTGCCGATGGACTCGACGTCGCCGGATTCTGATTCCGGGCCGGCGGGCGCTGCTGCGCCGGCCGCCGCCACGCCGGTCGAGCCTGCCGCTCCGCTCGGCGGCCCTGCGGTCTATTTCGACGGCCTGTCCAACCGGCGGCAGGTGGTCACGATCGGCTTTGCCAATCAGCTCGTGATGCGCAGCGCCGACAATTTCGTCTCCTGGCCCTATGCCGACATCCGCCGCGTCGATGGACCGAGCGGCACGCTGCGCATGAGCTGCCTGTCGGCGTCGCCGCTGGCGCGGCTGGAGATCCGCGACGCAGCGCTGTCGGCCGAGCTGATCGCGCGCTGCAGCCACATCGACCAGAACAGGATGACCCGCGGCGCCATCACGCGCATCGTCGGCTGGTCGCTGGCCGCCGCCGCCTCGATCGTCGCCGTCGTGCTGGTGGTGATTCCGTTCGCCTCCGACCGGCTGACGCCCCTGGTGCCGCCGACCATGGAGCGGCATCTCGGCGAGGCCGCCGTGGTGCAGATCCAGACCGTGTTCGGCGACAAGCTCTGCAGCGAGGCGGCGGGGCAGGCCGCGTTCGCCAAGCTGGTGACGGCGCTGCGCCACCCCGCCGGCCTCGACGACAGCATCGCGTCGCAGGTGCTGGACACGCCGATCCCCAACGCCTTCGCGCTGCCGGGCGGGCGATTCTTCCTGTTCAGGGGGCTGCTCGACAAGGCCAATGACCCCGACGAGGTCGCCGGCGTGCTGGCGCATGAGCTCGGCCACCTCAAGCACCGCGACAACCTGAGGCAGCTGATCCACAATGGCGGCAGCTCGTTCCTGATCGGCCTGCTGTTCGGCGACGTCACCGGCGCGGGTGCGGCGATCTTCGCCTCGCGGGCCATGATCAACGCGTCCTATTCGCGCGAGGCGGAGGCGGCCGCGGACGGCTTCGCCATCGAGGTGATGCATAAGCTCGGACGGCCGACGCGCCCGATGGGTGAATTGCTGTTCCGCATCACCGGCAAGGAGGACGGCAAGCGCCCGTCGCTGTGGGCCAGCCATCCGCTCAGCGAGGACCGTCTCGCCCGCATGCGTGCCGAGGACCGGCCGCCGAGCGGCCCGCCGCTGCTCAGTGCGGAGGAGTGGAAGGCGCTGAAGGAGATTTGTCGCTAGGCATTGGGACGCGTTTGGCGTTCGGGCGACGGCTGCGCTTGGCGTCGATTTGTGCCGACAGCGTTGCCATACATTTGGTGTCGTCCCTGCGAACGCAGGGACCCATAACCACCGAACCTTGTTGTTGGAAGCGGGCGTCGCTCAGCTTGCCACTTGCAGAGGCCGCGGCGTATGGGTCCCTACGTTCGCAGGGACGACAGCGGAGGCTGAGGCGGCGTCCGGGCTCTCAATGAGGCGATCACAAGCGCGTTCGGATCAACCGACCGCTCACTCCGCCAGATTGTTGGTCTTCCTGACCCAGGCCCGCACATCGACCAGCACGTCCGGCAGCACCGCCTTGACGTCGGCGAGCGTCATGCCGGCCTTGACGCGCGGGTCGTACAGCAGGTTGAGGATGTACTGGTCGTAGACGTCGAAATAGCCCATCGAGACGTTGTCGTTGAACATCGTCCAGGGCACGCTCGAGGTGTCGTTGATCGGCCCGAGCGACTGCAGCAGCTCCTCATAGGCGCAATCGAGGAAGACGAAATCGCCGTTGTCGACGGTCAGGATGACGTCGGAGCGCTCGATCTCGAACGCCTCGTTCTTGCGGAAGCCGGACAGGCATTGCGGATCCAGCGAGGTCTTGATCTCGCGCGCGCGCTCGCTGCCATAGGCTTGGCTGATGGTGTGGTAGAGGTCGCGGTCGCGCACCAGCTTGACGCGGACATTGGCGTCGCCGTCGGTCTCGGTCATCGCAATGTCGAGGTTGCGGATGCGGGCGGCGATATCTTTGACGACCTTGGCGAGCTGCGCCTTGCGGTCGGCGCGGCGGCCGTCGGCAAACACCCGCACCGGCGCGCTGTATTTCCGGATGCGGTCAACCCGGCCCGCCAGGTGATACTCGGCGCCGAAGGCGGTCTTGAAGAAGCCGTCGGTGATCTCGGCGTCGGTGAAGCTCTTCTTCTCGATGCGCTGGCGGGCGGCGATCGCCGGAATTTCGGCGGCCGACGCCGGCAGCGGGACCACCACGGTCACGAGCGCAGCCAGCGCGGCAGCCACCGCGCTCCGCAGGGGACGCCCGGAGCACCGGTGCTGCCGGCGAGGATGCGCGCTGTGACATTGCCTCATCGTCGTGGTCGCGTGCGGCTCTCAGTTCTTGACGATCACGGTGGTGCCGACCGAGACGCGGTCGTAGAGGTCGGCGACGTCGTCATTGGTCATGCGGAAGCAGCCCGACGATACCGCCTGGCCGATCGTCTCGGGCTCGTTCGAGCCGTGGATGCGGTACAGCGTGGAGCCGAGATACATCGCGCGGGCGCCGAGCGGGTTCTCGATGCCGCCGGCCATGTGGCGCGGCAGATCGGGCCGGCGCCGCAGCATCTGCGACGGCGGGGTCCAGGCCGGCCATTCCTTCTTCGCGGTGATGCGGTGCACGCCGCTCCAGCGGAACCCGTCACGGCCGACGCCGATGCCGTAGCGCAACGCCTGGCCGCCGGGCAGGACCAGATAGAGCCGGCGCTCGCTGGTGTTCACGATGATGGTGCCCGGCGCATACTGGCTCTGGAACATCACGGTCTGGCGCGGAATCGGGCTCACGCCGCTCTGGTAGAAGTTCGGCCCGCCGCCGAAGAGGTCCCTGGTGTCGAACATTTCCGCCCGCGCCATCCCGGCGCTTGCCACCGAGGCGACCACAGCAATTCCCAAAGCCAAACAGCGCTTCATTTCCATCCCCTGGCAAACATCAAATTCCGTTCGCAGACAGGCCATAAACGGTTGCACTTCGCAACCCACGGCGGCGTGAGGCCGGTATGTGGCGACGGTCCGTGACCCAAATCCCACGGAAAATCGCGCGCGTCCTGGACCAACATCCTGTTAGCCAAGCCCGCGCATGAGCGCCGCGGCGATGGCAGCAATGCGGCCAGCCCCTTTGACGCCGCCGGCGAACAATGATTGATCTGCCCAGCATTGCAAATGGCGCGCGGAATCAGCAGGAGAATAGGATGAACGGTGCGGAAAGCCTGGTGCGGACCCTGGTCGCGGGCGGCGTTGACGTCTGCTTTACCAATCCGGGCACCTCCGAGATGCACTTCGTCGCCGCGCTCGACCGTGTCGAGGGCATGCGCTGCGTGCTCGGCCTGTTCGAAGGCGTGGTGACCGGCGCCGCCGACGGCTATTTCCGCATGAAGGGCACGCCGGCCTCGACGCTTCTCCATCTCGGCCCCGGCCTCGCCAACGGCCTTGCCAATTTGCACAACGCCAAGAAGGCCCGCTCGGGCATCGTCAACATCGTCGGCCAGCACGCCACCTACCACATCGGCTTCAACGCGCCGCTGACCTCGGACATCGAAGGCCTGGCGCGGCCGATGTCGGACTGGGTGCGGACCTCGCCGAGCGCCAAGGCCGTGGCCGCCGACGGCGCCGCCGCGATCGCCGCCGCCAAGAGCGCGCCGCCGCAGATCGCCACCCTGATCCTGCCCGCCGACACCGCCTGGAACGAGGCCGACGGCATTGCCCAGGTTCCGGGAGAGGCGCAGCGCCCGAGCTATTCGGCTGACGCGGTGGAGAAGGCGGCCAAGATCCTGCATGCCCACGGCCCCGAGACCCTGGTGCTGATGACGGCGGGCGCGCTGACCGAGCAGGCGCTGACCTTCGCCCAGCAGATTGCCGGCAAGACCGGCTGCCGCGTGATGGGCCAGACCTATCACCCGCGCATGGCGCGCGGCGCCGGCCGCTTCTCGATCGACCGCATCCCTTACGTGATCGAGCAGGCGCTGCCGATCCTGAAGAACTACAAGCACATCGTGCTGGTCGAGGCCAACGACCCCGTCGCCTTCTTCGCCTATCCGAACAAGCCGAGCATGCTCAAGGCCGAGGGCACCGAGGTACACCGCATGACCGCCTGGGGCGAGAACTCGGCCGCGGCGCTCGAGGCGCTGGCCGGCCATCTCGGCGCCAAGCCGGCCGACGTGAAGCCGCAGCCGCTCGCCGAGCTGATCAAGCCCACCGGCGCGCTGAACCACACCACCATCGCCCAGGCGATCGCCTATGCGATCCCCGAGAACGCGATCGTCGTCGACGAATCCATCACCACGGGCCGCGGCTTCTTCCCGCCGACGGCGGCCGCCAAGCCGCATGACTGGCTGCAGAACATGGGCGGCTCGATCGGCTTCTCGACCCCGGTCGCGACCGGCGCCGCGGTGGCCTGCCCGGACCGCAAGGTCATGTGCCTCGTGGGCGACGGCAGCGCGATGTACACGATCCAGTCGCTGTGGACCCAGGCGCGCGAGAACCTCAACGTCGTCACGGTGGTGTTCGCCAACAGGATCTACCAGATCCTGCGCGGCGAGTTCGACGGCGTCGGCGCCGGTGAGCCCGGCCAGCGCGCCCAGGACATGCTCAAGATCGACCGTCCGACGCTCGACTTCGTCGCCATGGCGAAGGGCATGGGCGTCCCCGGCCGCGCCGTCACCTCGGCCGACGAGTTCAATGCCGCGCTGGCCGAGGCGAACGCCGAATATGGTCCGCGCCTGATCGAAGTGCAGATGTAAATCCGCAACGCTGGCGGCCGCAAAACGGCCGCCGGCCGAGGGAAGGCGCATCGCCTCATTTATGGGGTTGGCGACTCACGCCGATCGCGTGTTGATGGTGAGGTGTCCTTCTCTCCTGTATCTGAGCGGCATGCACAGTGAATTGAACCGGCTGATCTCTGCGCTGCAGGAGTTCTATGCGCGCGAGCGCTTCATCCTCGACCGTGATCTCGGCGAGCGCGCCTTGACGCATCGGCTGGCGGTGCATCTCGAACGCAACTTCCTGGGGTGGGACGTCGATTGCGATTACAACCGGCTCGGCGACCGCGCCATGCTGCTGCCGCGTGGCACCATCGTCTCGACCGACGACGAGCTGGGAAAATCGGTCTACCCGGACATCGTCGTGCACAAGCGTGCCGTGCCCGACAATCTGCTGGCGATCGAGGTCCGCAAGGCCGGCAACCACCAGCCGCTGGCGCATGACCGCCACAAGCTGATGGCGCTGACCGATCCGCATCTGTGGTTCGCCTATTGGATCGGCGTGCTGGTGATTCTCGACCGCCGCAGCGTGATCACGCCGGAGGTCTATGTCGGCGCCCGGATCGATCCGGTCTTGTCGGCCTGGTTCGCGGGGCGATTGCAGCAGATGGGACTCGCCGCCGGCTGAGACATCTCGCAGAAGAGGTGCGTGATCGCCGGTCGACGCGAATGAACAAGGGCCGCCCCTGAGAGGAGCGGCCCGATCTCGTCGCGCATGTGGAGCCTGCGGACAGGCGCTCCCACGCCTTACTTCGACATGGCGTCGCCGGACGACTTCTTCGCCGACTTCTTCTTCGTCTTGCTCATCTTCATGTCGTCGCCCCCGCCCATGGCGTCGCCGCTCTTCGCCGACTGGCCGGTGGTCGTCATCGGCTTCTCGGTGGACTGGGCAAGAGCGGCCGACGAGACGAACGCGAGGGCGGCGGTAGCGATGATCAGTTTACGCATGCGGAAAACCTCCGTGGGTTGGAAACGCGCCGGACCATAGGCGAATTCGACCAGCGGCGTTCTGACGCAGGAATCAGGAAAACGTGAGAGTTCCGCCCCGCAAAAGCCGACTTGCACCGGCGGCACGGGCAGCGGCGAGGGCATTCTGTGACGATTGTGCCGGACGCAGGGAGCCCATGCGCGGGTGAGCGAGGCCAATTTGGCCCAGTGCATCGACACAGCAGCCTCCAACTGCGGCTGCGAGCTTCGGGCTCTCATCGCGGTGCGGTGGGCTCGCGGCGTCATGGGAATGAATGGCATGCCAATCGGCCTCAGCGCGGTGCCGAGATCCTGGCGGAGGTCGCTCGAGCCCACGACCAGGACCTCGGCATGCCCGCCAAGCTCGGGCGCTGCCTGGAAGCTGCGCGCGACATCGATGATCTCGCATCGACGCCGCTACGGAGAGCCAGGAGCGCCGCCGTCAGATCTACGCCGGATCTCTGCGCGGGCGGCGGGACTGTTGGAGCGCGAGGCGATCGATCGGCGGCGGTTCGATCTGCCGATGAGAGGCTAGTCCGGCCGACATTCACGGACGAATTCGCCCATGGATCCTCTGTGGCGCCGGATCGGCTTAGGTCGCGCTTTCGCCTCAAGTCATCAGTTGGTGCAGTCCCAGCCAACCCGTATAGGTCCCGACCAGTACGATCAGAGCAGCCGAGAGATAGGGCGCCTGGTGCGCGAGGCGGCTGAAGCCGGACCAGTGGCGCTCGACATGCCGAAGGCTGAGTGCGGCCAGAACGCCGACGGACACCATGGTGATGGCCAGGCCGATGCCGAAGCAGAGCACCAGGATGAAGCCCAGGCTGAACTGCTTCAGTTGAAGGCACAACAGCAGGACCGTGATGGCGGCGGGGCAAGGGATCAGACCGCCGCTCAGTCCGAAGAGGACGATCTGTGCGGTCGTGACCGTACGGCCGGCGAAGCGCCGTCGAATGTCGTCGGCGTGGGCGCGCGCATGGGCATCGTCCTCGTCGCCGAGGTCCATGTGATCGTGGGTATGCTCCTCGAACAGGATCTCGACGGAGGCGCCAGCAAGCGTGATCCGCGCCTTGAACGCGTGCGGCTCCGGGATCTCCTCGATGCTCTCCAAGGCGTCGCCGCTGGCCCGGAAACTGAACTGCTGCTCGCGGCCGTCTCCACGAACGGTCGTGACGTGGAGCGTGTCGGCGGGTGGGAGTGCGCCGGTGTCGTTCCGGATCCGCCAACGCGGCGGCACGCCATCTTCGAAGATCTCCACCGACAGCGCGTGGCCGGCAAGCGCGACCGATCGCAGCGCGTCGTGATGGTGATGATGGTCATGGTCATGGTGTCCACTCTGGTCCCGCCAGGTGCGCCAGACCATCCAGGCCGCGATGCCGATGATGACGACGGCCGAGATCAGTTGCAGAAGGGCTTCGCTGCGCTCGCCCGAAAGCTCCTGACCGAAGTGAAGACCGGCGAGTGCGATCACCCATACGATCGCGGTGTGGGAGATGGTCGCCGAGAGGCCGAGCAGCACGGCCTGCAGGACGGTGCCGCGGATTGCGACGATGAAGGCGGCCATCATGGTCTTGGAATGACCGGGCTCCAGGCCATGCAGCGCACCCAGGGCAATCGCGCTGGGCACGAACAGCCACGCATGCGCGCTGCCTTGCTGGAGCAGTTGAGACAGATCGGTCAATGCCAGTCTCACTTCAGATAGGTCCGGACCACTTCGATCAGGTCGGCGGCGCCCTTGGCCTTGTCGGGATCGCTTTCGTGCGCGGGGTCCACGACATGGTGCCGGATGTGATCTTCCAGCAGCTCGGTGGTCAGGCCTCCGATTGCGCCCCTGACCGACGCGACGAGCATGAGCACGTCGGCGCAGCCCAACTCCGCTTCGAGCGCGCGCTCCACCGCATCGATCTGGCCCTTGATGCGCCGGACCCGTGCGAGGAGCTTGGACTTGTGTTTGATGGTGTGCGACATCGGGATAATATAGGGGGGTACCCTATATAGGTCAACTTCCCATGTCGACCGCAGACGTCGAATGCGACGCTCGCGGCGTATCCGCTTGCCGATCGGCCCCCGGCAGCCCCTTCGTACCGGTCATTGCACGAAACCGACGAGCGCCGCGGATCCCCCGTTCGGATTGACGACTGCCAGGCGGAGGCGGAGTCGACGGCTTCATGGAGCAGGTCCTCTCCTAATGGCCCCGCTGCATCCGCATGGAGCTCATTCGGCCGCCCCGCATCCCCATCGGCGGCATGCCGAGATTGGGCGCGAGCAGTTCGTCGGCCACCTTTCGCTGCTCGTCGGAAAAGGTTGCGACGAGGTCGCTCAGGGCGGTCTTGATCGCTCGCGTGGCGTCGAGGCGAGCCGATAGCGATTTTTCCTGTGCGGTCAGCTGGTCGAGCACCGTCTCCGAGCCGGCCTGCGACATCATCGCAGTCCGCAGATCGCCGAGCGTCTTCGCACGCGCGCGAAACGCGTCGGCGAAGCCGTTCCATGCCGGCATCTGGGCGTCCGTGATCTTCAGCTCCGCCCGCAGGAATGCGATTCGTCCCTCCACATGATCGAGCACCTCCATGCCGCCCATACAATCGTCGGACGGCCGCGTCATGCCGGACATCATCGGCATCATGTTGGACATCGGCATGCCGTCCATCATCTTCATCATGCCGCCGCCCATCATGGTCTGTGACGAACTCGCCCCGCTGGTCGATTTGCCGGTATCAGTTGCTGGCGCTTCCTTCTGATCAGGATGATGGGCCGAATGGTCACTAGAGGATTGAGCAAAGGCGGGATGCGCCAAAGCAGAAAACGCCAACAGAAAAGCCAGGGGCAATTTTTGCATGACCAAGTCCTCCTTCAGGGGGCGACCAACAATGGCCAGACTTGGGCCATTCAGGTTGATCCACATCAACGGTCGGCGGGCTCAGGGGTGACGATCGTTCGTTGTCAGCGCCGGTACGGCTAGTCGCTGACCGTGATCGGGCGCCTTAGCCGCAACGCCGCGACCACCGGAGCTCCTGTCGCGAAATTTCTCATCGTCTCTCCTCTCGCTGTCGGTGGATCAAGCTGCCCTTTGCACGTCCTGCGACCCGCTCGAGGCGCTTGCCGCCGTCCCGGTTCTGGTCGACAGGCTGCGTCCCTTGACCAGACCGAAGATGGCCGGAATCACGATGAGGGTGAGCAGGGTCGACGAAATCATGCCGCCGATCATCGGCACGGCGATGCGCTGCATGATCTCTGACCCTGTGCCCGTACTCCACATGATCGGCAGCAGGCCCGCCATGATCGCGACAACGGTCATCATCTTCGGGCGCACGCGCTCGACCGCGCCTTCCATGATCGCGTCCTGGAGATCCTGCCGATTCACCGGACAGCCTTCGACGCTGCGCCTCGCCTTCACCGCGGCCAGCGCGTGATCGAGATAGATCAGCATCACGACGCCGGTCTCTGCGGCGACGCCGGCAAGCGCAATGAAGCCGACGGCGACGGCGACCGACAGATTGAAGCCGAGCCACCACATCATCCAGATGCCGCCCACCAGCGCGAACGGCAGCGACAGCATCACGATCAGGGTTTCGGTCATGGCCCTGAAGTTCAGATACAGCAGCAGGAAGATGATGGTGAGCGTCACGGGAATGACGATCTTGAGCCGGGCAGTCGCGCGTTGCAGATACTCATACTGGCCGCTCCAGAGTACATAGGTGCCGGCCGGAAACTGGATGCTCTCGGTGACGGCGCGCTGCGCGTCCGCGACGTAGCTGCCGATGTCGCGGTCGCGGATGTCGACATAGATGTAGGTCGCGAGCTGGCCGTTCTCGGTGCGGATCGAGGTGGGGCCACGTGCCGGCTCGACCTTCGCGACCTCGCCGAGCGGCACGGCGCCGCCTGAGGGCATCGGCACCAGGACATCGCTGGCGATGGCCTTCGGATTGTCGCGGAGATCGCGCGGATAGCGCATGTTCACGCTGAAGCGCTGCCGGCCCTCCACCGTCGTGGTGACCGTCTGGCCGCCGAGCGCGGCCGCGATCGTATCCTGGACGTCCTGGACCAGGAGTCCGTAGCGGGCGAGGGCCTCGCGGTCGGGCGTGATCTCAAGGTAATAGCCGCCGATGCCGCGCTCGGCATAGGCCGAGGAGGTTCCGGGGACGGTCTTGATCACCCGCTCGATCTGCTTGGCCAGACGATCGATCTCGGTCAGGTCCGTGCCTATTACCTTGACGCCGATCGGCGTGCGGATGCCGGTCGAGAGCATGTCGATGCGCGCCTTGATCGGCATGGTCCAGGCGTTGGAGACGCCGGGGAATTGCAGCGCCTTGTCCATCTCGGCAACGAGGCTGTCGATCGTGACGCCGGGCCGCCACTGCTCCCTGGGCTTGAGGTTGACGACCGTCTCGAACATCTCGGTCGGCGCGGGGTCGGTGGCGGTCGCCGCCCGCCCGGCCTTGCCGTAGACAGAGGCGACCTCGGGGAACGACTTGATGATCCGATCCTGCATCTGCATCAGCTCGGCGGCCTTGGTGACGGAGATGCCGGGCAGGGTGGTCGGCATGTAGAGCAGCGTGCCCTCGTTCAGGCTCGGCATGAATTCGGTGCCGAGCTGGCGTGCCGGCCAGACGGTGATGGCGAGCACGGCGGCCGCGGCGAGGATCACGAGCGTCTTGGCCCGCAGCACACCCTTGATGACCGGCCGGTAGATCCAGATCAGCAAGCGGTTGATCGGATTGCGATGCTCGGGAACGATCCTGCCGCGCACGAAGATCACCATCAGCGCCGGCACCAGCGTCACCGAGAGTAGCGCCGCTGCCGCCATCGAGAACGTCTTGGTGAAGGCGAGCGGGCTGAACAGCCGGCCTTCCTGCGATTCCAACGTGAAGATCGGCATGAACGACACGGTGATGATCAGCAGGCTGAAGAACAGGGCGGGACCGACCTCCGCGGCCGCGTCGATCAGGATCTGGACGCGTGATGCGTCGGGCTCGGCACGCTCCAGATGCTTGTGGGCGTTCTCGATCATGACGATCGCGGCATCCACCATGGCGCCGATCGCAATCGCGATGCCCCCCAGGCTCATGATGTTCGAGCCGAGTCCGAGCAGCTTCATCGCGCCGAACGCCATCAGCACGCCGACCGGCAACATCAGGATGGCGACCAGGGCGCTGCGGACGTGCAGCAGGAACACGATGCAGACGAAGGCGACGACGATGCTCTCCTCGAGCAGCGTGTGCTTCAGCGTGTCGATGGCGGCATAGATCAGGTTCGAGCGGTCGTAGACCGGAACGATCTCGACCGATTTGGGCAGGCTGCTCGCGATCTCATGCAGGCGCTTCTTGACGTTCTCGATCACGTCGAGCGCGTTGACGCCGAAGCGCTGTAGTACGATGCCGCTGGCGACCTCGCCCTCGCCATTGAGCTCGGCGATGCCGCGCCGTTCGTCGGGGCCAAGCTCGACATTGGCGACGTCGCGCAGCAGCACGGGCGTGCCGCCTGAGCTCTTGAGCACGATGTTGCCGAGATCGTTGATGCTCTTCAGATAGCCCTTGCCGCGGATGACGTATTCGAACTCGGACAGCTCGACCGTCCGGCCGCCGACATCGGCATTGCTGGCGCGGATCGCATCGCGGATCTTCTGCAGGCTGATGCCGCGGTCGCGCATGCGCTGCGGGTCGAGCACGACGTTGTACTGCTTGACGAAGCCGCCGATGCTCGCGACCTCGGCGACACCCTCGGCCTTGGCGAGCGCGAACTTCAGGTTCCAGTCCTGGATCGTGCGGGTGTCGGCGAGATTCAGCTCCTTCGACATGACGGCGTATTGGTAGACCCAGCCGACGCCGGTCGCGTCCGGGCCGATCGTCGGCGTGATCCCCGCCGGAAGCCGCGAGGCCGCGCTGTTCAGGAACTCCATCACGCGCGAGCGCGCCCAGTAGATGTCGGTGCCGTCTTCGAAGATGACGTAGACGAACGACACGCCGAAGAACGAGAAGCCGCGCACGACCTTCGACTTCGGCACCGTGAGCATCGCGGTCGTCAGGGGATAGGTGACCTGGTCTTCGATGACCTCAGGCGCCTGACCGGGATACTCGGTGTAGACGATCACCTGGGTGTCCGACAGATCGGGAATTGCGTCGAGCGGCAGGTGAATGAGTGCGTAGAGCCCGGCTGCTGCGGCGAAGCCGGTCCCGAACAGGACCAGCAGCAGGTTGCGCGCCGACCAGGCAATGATGCGGGCGATCATTTGTGGTCTCCCATGCCGGCGTGGTCGCTGCCGGCGGATTGCGCTTCGTCGGAGTCCGCGAAGCTCTTCAGCGCGGCCTTCAGGTTGCTTTCGGCGTCGATCAGGAAGTTGGCCGAGGTGACGACCGCCTCGCCATCCGACAGGCCATCGCGCACCTCGACATAGCCGGCGCCGCGCCGGCCGAGCGTCACGGCGCGCGGCTCGTAGCGGCCGCCGCCCTTGTCGATGAGGACCGCCTGGCGCCTGCCGGTGTCGAGCACGGCATCAGCGGGCACGGCCAAGAGCGGCGCCGGGTCCGCGGTGTCGATCTCGGCATCGACATACATGTCGGGGAGCAGCGCGAGGTCCGGATTGGCGAGCTCGATCCGTAGGCGCGCCGTCCGCGTGTCCTTGTTCACCTGGGGATAGACGACTGCGATCGTGCCGGCGAAGGTTCGGCCCGCGAAGCTGCGCGCATGGATCGTCACGGGCTGTCCGACGGCGATGCTGCCGAGGTCGCGTTCGGCGACATCGACCAAGGCCCAGACCGTCGAGATGTCGGCGATCCGGAACAGCACGTCGCCCGGATTGGCGCGCATGCCTTCGGTCGCATTGCGCTCCAGCACGACGCCATCGCGCGGCGCCGACCATTGAACCGTGATCGGTGCGACGCGCGACCTCTCCATCGCCATGATCACCGGCTCCGGGACGTCCAGATTGGTCAAGCGCTGGCGCGCGCCGCGGCCGTAGGCTGCGTTGCCGCCGACGATGTTGGAATTGATGGTGGAGAGATACTCGGCTGCGGCCGCGGCCATCGCCGAGCTGTAGATCTCCATCAGCGGCTGGCCCGCCTTCACGCGCGTGCCCGTGGTCACGTCGGCGACCTTCTGCACGAAGCTTTCGGCCCGCATCGCGATCACGGAGACTCGGCGCTCGTCGAGCTGGATCGTTCCCGGTGCCTTGACGGCGATGCGGAGCGTGCGCCGCTCGACCGGCGTGGATCTCACGCCCGTCCGCTGGATCTTGCCGGGCGACAGCTTCACCACGCCATCCTCGGCATCGTCGCCCTCGTAGACGGGAACGTAGTCCATTCCCATCGGGTCCTTCTTCGGAGAAGGCGACGTGTCAGGTAGGCCCATGGGATTGCGGTAGTAGAGAATCCGGCGCGAGGAGTCCGCCTGCTGCTTCGGCTTGGCGGGGGCGGGCGCGGCTTGATCGTCGTCGTAGACCGGCAGGTAGTCCCGCCCGCGCTCGTCCTTCCTGGGGCCTGCCGACCAGGCAGGGGCGCCGCTGGGATCGCGATAATACAGCGGCATCCGCTCCGCCGCCGTGGCGGCAAGATGGGGGCGGAGCGACGGCGGCGATGTCTGGATCGACCAGAGACCACCCAAACCAAGGCCGGCGCCGAGCGTAACGGCCGCGAGCAGACGCAATGTGTTCATGACATCACCGTGAGGCGCGCGACGCGCGCGATCCGTTGGGAAGGGCGGGGCGCTCGTCGGGGAGCGCCCCGCAGGCTCACTTCGTCGCCTTGACGACGACCTTGCCGGTGACCGTCTCCGGCTCGCCCTGCACCTTCGCGGAGAGTGTGACCTGGTAGCGCCCGGCCATCGGCAGGTCGGTCTTGAAGGCGTAGACGCCGGGCTCCTTGGACGGCAGCGGCGCCACCTCCGACACCATGTCGGCCATCCCATCCGGCGCCATGTCGACGCGTGTCTTGAAAATGACCGCGTCAGTTACGGCCTTGCCGGTCTGCTTATGGGTGAGACGAACGGCGACCGTGACGTCGTCGCCCTTCTTCATCTCGGCCGTGACGGGCTCGAAGCTGTAGTCGGCGGCGCCGGCGATGGCGGCCGGTGCGGCGAGCGAAAGGGTGGCGGCGAGGGCCGCGGTGCTGATTCTGGAAAGCATGGTCCTGTCCTCATGAATGGATCTCGGCCGTGGCGCCCGCGGCGCGCACGTCAGTCATCGGCGCGCAGACATTGTGCGCGTCGGCTCGTGCGAGATCAGACTCGAGGAGGTCGGAACGGAGGACTGCCGCTGTGAAGAGAAGCGACCTGATCGGCGGGAATGGCGATCCTGGTCGCGCTCACGGCGAGGGGCGCGAAGGCAACGGCCCTGACATCGCCGAGCGCAACCGTCCCTCCCGCGCAGCAGAAACCCATGCTGCATTTGGTGTTGTGCGACGGGGAGCCGGTGCCCTTCATGTCGTCGGGGCAGCATTCGTCCATCGACATGCCGGCCCCGTCGTCCATCTGCATGCTCGTCTGCATCTCGTCCGACGACGCCATCACAGCCGCCGATGCGCCGATCGGCAGCATCGCCACGGACAGGGCAATCGCGAACGCCAGGATGGTACGGACGAGCCGCATCGAGATGGAGTTACCTTTCCGGTCGCAGAGCAAGACAGCTAACATAAGCCAGGCGCCGACGCAGTCGTTGATCCCGCTCAATCCTGCGTGACCGTCGCGTCGCCGGAGGCATGACGACGGGCCAGACCAGCACAAGCGATCGCATGAAAGGAAAAGGATGGCGACGGCAAATGGTGGGCGCACAAGGGATCGAACCTTGGACCTCTCCCGTGTGAAGGGAACGCTCTCCCGCTGAGCTATGCGCCCGGTTGCCGGTGGCGGTCGTGGCTGTGAGCCAGCGAGCCGCCGAAGCAGTCCGTCGGAGCCCGCGATTTACGAAGCGCGGGCAGGGGGTGTCAAGGATTTGCGGCGGAGATGGCGAGGAAAACTGCCGGGGTGCGGTGGCCCGTCCTCGATCGGGGCCGAAACCGGCCCTCTCGCGGGCCGGCCTCCATACTGAAGCGAGGGGCAGATATCCGCCGCACTCGGCTCCGATCCGGCGGCCTCAGGCCCCGAGCTGCCGTGCTCGCGAGGCATGAGACTGCAGCGCGCGGATGCGGTCGGCCAGGGTACCGCCCTGGGGCGCACCGCCGGCCGCAGCAGCCGGCGCCGCGGTGACGCCATTGGCGTTGGCAGGCTTGGCGGGGGCCGGCTCGGCGGCCAGCATGGCCTCGATCGTCGAGTTCGGGCCCTCGATCTGCATCGCGAGCTTGGCGACCTCGGCGGCGATGTCGTTGATACGTTCGCGCAACAGCGCGTTCTCCATCCGCTCCTGGGCCCAGGTACTCTCGGCCTGCTGCTGGATGGCGTTCATCTCGCGCTGCAGCTTGGTGCGCTCGTCGCGGGCGGCCTGCAGCTGCTGTTCGAGGGCGGCCTTCTCGGATTTGAGCCGCTCGAACGCGGCCGACTTGCCGCTGCCCATCCCGGCCAGCTCCTCGCGCAGCTCCTTCAAGGCGCGGTCGGCGGCCACGTTGGCCTCGCGCAGCTGGTTGTTCTCGAAATCACGTTCGGCAAGCAGCTTGCCCTGGGTCGACAGCCGGCCCTCGAGGTCGGCGACGCGGCTCGCCAGCATCTCGGCTTCCTTGACCTGGACGATCAGCTGGCGGTCGAGCTCGGTGACGCGCTGGCTGAGATTCTCGACCCGCGCGCGGGCGTCGTTGAGCGCCTTGGTCGCGGTGTCGGATTCGTCGCGCTCCAGCGCGAGCCGCGTCTGGGTCGCGGAGAATTCCTTCTCGGCGTCGGCCACGCGGCTGCGCAGCTCCTCGACCTGGGTCCTGACGGACACCAGCTCGACCTGCCGGCTGTCGGCCAGCAGAGCCTTGTCGTTGAGCTCGGCAGTCAGGCGCACCTGCTCGGCCTGCTTCTCCTTCAGCGCCTGCTCGGCGGCGCGTAGCGCCTCCGTCTTGGCGGCGAATTCTTCCTCGGTGGCGCGCAGCTGATCCTTCAGCGCCTTCTCGCGCGCCTCCAGCGCAAAGATCGCGGCGTTCTTCTCGCCGAGCTCGATCTTCATGCGGTTGATGGCGTCGGTCTTCTTGCCGAGGTCGGCGAGCTGGCCGGTGGCCTTGTTCTTGAGCGCGTCGACGCTCATCTCCAGCCGCCGCGCCGACATCGCGAACTCCGCGCGCAGCTGGTCCTTGTCGGCCTGGATCTCGGCCATCGACAGCGGCGTCGCCGCCTCGAGCCGGCGCGTCGTCAGCCGCACCGCACGATTGTGCACCAGCGGCACGATCATCAGCGCACAGAGCATGGCGATCAGAAAACCGATCGCAAAATACATGATCGGCTCGACCATGACGCACAACTCCCGGTCAGAAATGATTAACGGAATCACAATGCACGGCGGGCTGATTCAACGCCAGCCCAATGCCGTGTTAACCTTGATCCGTCACGGGAGAACGTGTCCTCGCGGCATCAATTGGCGGTATCGGCGGCCGCCTCAGAACGGGTTCCAGGTCGCGCTCGGCGTGAACTTGAGGTAGCCGACATTGGCGCCGAGCCGCAGGCCGATGCCGGACCTGATCGGGACCAGCACGATGTTGTTGGCGGTGAGCGCCGTCATGCCGAAGCCGCCGACGATGTAGGCCGAGCCGTCGATGCCGACGAAGCGCTGGTAGATCGCGCTGGTGGCCGGCAGGTTGTAGACCAGCGTCATGGTGCGGGCGCCGTCGCCGCCCCAGTCGAAGCCGAGCGAGGGACCCTGCCAATAGACGCGGAGGTCGCCGGCGTTCTTGGTGTAGAGCGTGCCTTCGCCGTAACGGAGACCGGCGACGAAGGCACCGGCGCCTTCCTCACCCAGGATGTAGCCATTCGGCAGGCCCCATTGGCTGACGGCGCGCTCGATCACCGAGGCGAGGCCGCGCGAGACGTTGCCGAAGAAGCGGTGGCCGGCATTGACGAGCTCGTCCGGGTTGAAGCTGTCCGGGCTCGGCGCAGGGCGCGGCGGGGGGGCGGGCTGCTGATACGGCGGCGCGGCAGGCGGGGGCGCCTGCTGCGCGGCGACCGACGCGGTCATGGCCAGCACGGCCGCGAACGTCGTGGCGGCAAGGCGGGATGCGAAACTCATCGATGGAAATCCCCTGCTATCGGCTGCCCGAGCCTCGCCTTAACCTGACGCCAATCACATCGGGCGATTGTCGGGCGAGGGGCGATGCCCCTGCGACTCCCATGTTATCGGCACCAACTATGACCGCACAACGGCAACAACCGCCCCAGACCGGGTCAAAGTCGCTGTTTCGCCTTGTAATTGCCGCTATCGCGCTCGCTGCGCTGCCGCCGGTCGGCGCGCCGGCGGCCACGACGCAGCGCATCATCTCCGACCGCTTCAGCGGGCTGGCGATCGACGGCTTCGACCCTGTTTCCTATTTCGTGGATGGCAGGGCCATGCCGGGGCTGCCGGATTTTGAGGCGTCCCAGGGTGGAGTGGTCTGGCGGTTTCGCAACGAGGGCAATCGCGCCTCGTTCCTGGCCCATCCGGAGGTCTATGGCCCGCAATTCGGCGGCTACGACCCGACCGATGTGGCTCGCGGCGTGACGGTGGCCGGCAACCCGCGCTTCTTCGTCGTGGTCGAGGAACGGCTGTTCCTGTTCAACCGCGAAGAGAGCCGCGACGCTTTCGCGGCCGACCCGAGCCGCTATCTGCCGGGTGCGGAGGCCCGTTGGCCGGCGCTCGAGGGCGACCTGCCGCAATAGCGCGGCAGGGCTGTCTCAAACCTTCACCGCAGCCGGGTCGCCCCAGGCGATGAAGGACGGCACGATGAAGCCGTCGGGGCGCTCGCCATAGCGCAACGGCGCGCCGGTCTCGCTGGTGACGGTGCCGCCGGCGGCTGCGACCACGGCGTGGCCTGCCGCCACGTCCCATTCCGAGGTCGGGCCGAGCCGGGGATAGATGTCGGCCAGACCTTCGGCGAGCCGGCCGAACTTCACGGCCGAGCCGAGCGGCAGGCGCACCGCGCCCGGACGCGCCGCAATGAAGGCTTCGGTGCGGGCATCGCCATGCGACCGGCTGACCGCGGCGACCCATGCCGCGCCTTGCGGCGGCATCGGCCGGGTGCGGATCGGCTCGGCGGCCGCCAGACCCGCCTCGGTGAACGACAGCCGCTCGGCGCCACGGCCGACCAGGCCGCGCCAGATCTGGCCGATCGCCGGCGCGCAGACGATGCCGAGCAGCGGGCTGCCGTCGGTAACCAGCGCCAGGTTGACCGTGAACTCGCCGCGCCCGGCGACGAACTCCTTGGTGCCGTCGAGCGGATCGATCAGGAAGAAGCTGCCCTCGAACGGTCCTGCGCTCGCCCCGACCCGCTCCTCCGACAGCGCGGGAATCGCGGGCGCCAGCCGCGCCAGCCCCTCGGCAATGACCCGGTCGGCGGCAAGATCGGCCTCGGTGACCGGCGAGCCGTCGGATTTGTCGGTAACGGCCATGGCGCGGCGGTTGACGGCGAGGATCGCGTAGGCCGCCTCGACGACGAGCTCCGTCAGGGGCGTCATCAGCGCCGCGGCGGCCTCGACCCCGACGGTTCCTGCAGTCGGTGCCGTCGTCATTGCGCGGTGCTCCTTCCGGCCATTCCGTACGCAGCTGGCATCATCGTATCCCTGTTCTGGCGCCCGGCGCATCCGGGTACGGCCGTTCGCACGTTCATTGCGGCTGCCGGGAAAACCGCTACGTACTTTCCCGTGTCCCGCTCTCAGTTCGGTGGCGGTCCATGCTTTCGCAGTGTATCAAGCGTTAACGCAAGCATGATTCGCCCAGGTTCGCGGATTTCAGGAACATCGAATGTCCGGCACGTCCTCTCCCGAGATCGCCAATCCGATTCCCGCTCCCGATACGCTCGAACTTGCCGCTCTGCTCTGCTCGAAGGTCTGCCACGACCTGATTAGTCCGGTCGGCGCCATCGTCAATGGGCTCGAGGTGCTCGACGACAATCCGAAGCCGGAGGATCGCGACTTCGCGCTGGAGCTGATCCGCAAGAGCGCCAAGACGGCGTCGGCCCGGCTGCAATTCTGTCGCCTCGCCTTCGGTGCGGCCGGCTCTGCGGGCGCGCAGATCGATCTCGGCGACGCCCAGACCATGGCGCGCGGCCACATCGAGGACGCCAAGACCTCGATCACCTGGAATCTGCCGCGGCTGCTGTTGCCCAAGAACCGGGTCAAGCTGCTGCTCAACATGATGGTGGTGGCGCAGCAGACGATCCCGCGCGGCGGCATGCTGACGGTCGACCCGATCGGCGATGGCGAGACCATGAGCTTCCGCGTCGCCGCCACCGGGCTCAATGCCCGGCTGCCGCAGAACATCGTCAATCTGCTCGGTGGCGACTTGCAATCGACCATCGATGCCCACGCGGTGCAGCCCTACTACACCCGTCTGCTCGCCGATGCCTGCGGCCTCAAGGTGACGCTCACCGCCGACGGCAATGCGATGGTCGTGCAGGCGGCCTGATCGGGCGGACGTCCTGCCGCGTCAGTCCCTGCGACCTCGTGTCGTGGGACAGACGCAACAATCCATTCACCATGGTTAATCAAGCCTTGCCGATGTGTCCGAACTTGTCCGGATGCATCTTATCTCTTTGTTGAGTCCGTTCATTTGCGCTTACTCAACTAATATTAAACGCTTTGCACCGAAACTGGCCACGGTTTGAAGGGCGCGTCATGTCGCGTTCCGTTGCGTGCGAAGGCCAGTTTCATGGATGACCTGTTGCGTGAGTTCCTGACGGAGACCAGCGAGAGCCTGGATACCGTCGACAATCAATTGGTACGGTTCGAGCAGGAGCCGAACAACGCCAAGATCCTCGATAACATCTTCCGGCTGGTGCACACGATCAAGGGGACCTGCGGTTTCCTCGGCCTGCCTCGGCTCGAGGCGCTGGCGCACGCCGCCGAAACATTGATGGGCAAATTCCGCGACGGCATGCCGGTGACCGGCGAGGCCGTGACGCTGATCCTGACCACGATCGACCGCATCAAGGACATCCTGGGACAGCTCGAGGCCAACGAGGCCGAGCCCGAGGGCGAGGACCGCGACCTCATCAGCGAGCTCGAGGCCATGGTCGAGCGCGGCATGGCGGCGATGGCCGCCGGCGAGGCGGCCCCGCCGCTGGTGCCGGCCGCGCCGCCCGCCCCCGCGGTGACGCACGGCTCGCTGATCGACCAGACGCTGGAGCGTCCGCTGCGTCCGGGCGAAGTGTCGCTCGACGAGCTCGAGCGGGCCTTCCGCGAGACCGCGATCGAGTTGCCGCCCGCGCATGAGAAGGCGCCTGAGCCCAAGGCCGCTGCCCCGGCGCCGGTCGCCAAGGCCGGGCCTGCCAAGGCGGAAGCAGAGGCCAAGGCCGAGCCGAAGAAGGCGGCGCGGCCGAAGGTCAATGCCGACGGCGAGGTGCACGAGAACGACAAGGTCGCCAACCAGTCGATCCGCGTCAACGTCGACACGCTCGAACATCTGATGACGATGGTCTCGGAGCTGGTGCTGACGCGCAACCAGCTCCTGGAGATCGCCCGCCGCAACGAGGACACCGAGTTCAAGGTGCCGCTGCAG